>NZ_JAUSOO010000128.1 GCF_030656115.1 Hydrogenophaga sp. | reverse complement strand
CAATGGCATGGTTGAGCGCTTCAATGGCCGCATCAGTGAGGTTGTCAAACAAACCCGGTTCGCCTCGGGTGCCGAACTCGATGCGACTTTGAACAACTACATGTTTACCTACAACCACCACATCCCACAGCGCTCGCTGGGACATCTCTCGCCGGTCGATGCTCTCAAGGCCTGGAGCAAGAAAAAGCCGGAACTCTTCAATAAGCGTGTTTATAAACAGGCGGAACTTGACACTTTGTTAATTTTTTAGTAAATATTATGTCATTAAAGATACTGAACATACACAAATGGGACAGTGGTAGCGGTGGGGCTGGACGCTACTATCTAAATCATGAAAAAATAATGTCATCACAAGGTCATTTAATTATACCTTGGTCAGCTGAGTATTCAGGCAACCGCGGTAATTCTATTAGCCAAAGCTATTTCGCACCTCCATCCCCTGATTTTCAAGAGTTAAGCAAAACAGGGGCAATTAATAAAATTTCGATTGCCTCATCCGTTGTATGGAATACCGGTGCTGCTCGAAAATTAAATTCAGCAATTAACCACTTTAAACCAGATATTATTCATGCACACAATATTTACCATCAGTTGTCTGCTTCAGTTTTAGAAGCTGCAACTAATAGTGGAATTCCAGTTGTACAATCGCTTCATGACTTTTCACATTTCTGCATACAATCACACTTCTTCCGAAATGGCTCACCATGTTATGACTGCATTGAATCAGGAGTTTTACAAGGTGTTCGTCATCGTTGTTTCAATAATAGCCTACCAGGCTCGTTATTAACAACGTTCTCGCGGTATATTTCAACACAAAAATCTATACTCAAAAAGATAGCTGGATTTACCACGCCAAACAATGAAATCAAGAATCTTCTTGTCGAACTTGGACTGCCATGCGAGCGCATTTTAGTAATAGACAACCCATTCATTACCAAAGATTTCCCTTTTGAAAAGGCTCGCTCAAACAGTGTAGGCAATAGATACATTGCGGCATGGGGAACATTTGCAGAAATGAAAGGTTTTGGCACACTGCTTGATGCCTTAGAATTGATGTCGAACAAAATAACGTTAAAAATTTATGCAAAAGATGTACATGCAGCCTCGAATTTTCTCCGCGATAAGGTTGTAAAACTAGAGGCAAAGGGTATCTTGAAAATTGTTGATAACCTTCGGTATGGCGAGGAACTCTTTGGTGAGTTGGCTCGTGCTAGTTTGCTCGTTGTTCCATCTGAATGGCTGGTGACACAAGAGTATACGGTTTGGGAAGGTATGCTATTAGGTCGGCCCGTCATCGTTGGCAACCGTGGTGGAAATCAATTGTTGGTCGACAATCATGAATTGGTATTTAAAGCAGGTAATTCAGCTGATTTAGCTGCGACATTGGATCGGGTATTGGCTTATTCACATGAGCACCTTGATGAATTAGGCATAGCACTTCGAAACAGAGCATTAGCCTTGAGCGATACTAAGTTGTACGCATCTAAAATTGAAAATTTTTACAATGAAATCCGCTGAATTAGAAAAATACTCTTTTCGCCTTGCATTTGTTCAACTTGGTTGTCCATCGTACAAGCGTGAAATGTTTGAAAACATTGCAGCTTTGCCAAGCGTCAATATTAATTTATTCATAGGCGACAGACATCCTAGTGGACATGCACCCAACGGCGACTTAAGTGGCCTAAAGCATCTGTTAATTCGAAATTTTATTCTGAAGATATTCGGATTGCAGTTTGTTTGGCAATCGATTAATAAACACATTAACCCAAGAAACTATGATTTAATTATTCTGCCAGAAGGAGTTCTTTATTTCTCCAATTACTTACTAATGCTTCGCGCCTTTTTTGCTGGAACAGCGGTTGGATTCTACTCACATGGGTTTAATCACCAACGTAAGGAATCGATATTAGGACAACTACTTGAAGTAGTTAGACGACTGGTTCACCGTAGAGCTGCGTTGGTCATTACGTACAGCCAAACGGGTGCAGACTTCATTGTCCGATCTAACCCAGCAATGGCTGGTCGAGTTTTTGTTGCTCTCAATACCCTTGATGTAAACTCAATTCATGAAACTGCTTTAAGTATTAGTCGTAATGAAATTTTAAAGATGCGAACTTCTTGGGGATTTTCACTCAATGATGTAGTACTTGCTTTTGTTGGAAGGATATCAAATGAGAAAAATCCTCAATTTGTCATTTCAGCTGTACGCGAACTTCGGCATGAAGGTTTTTCTGTAAGAGCATTGTTTATAGGTGATGGACCTGCCTTGCAAGAGCTACGAAGTTGCCTTCTCGGTGAATCGGAAGATGTTCAATCATCTATTAAATTACTTGGCAGAGTTTCTGTTTCAGAAGTGACACCAATTTTAAAAGCCTCAGATATTTCGGTTATGCCTGGCATGACGGGTTTAGCGATTGTTCACTCTTTTGCCGTCGGTGTTCCATACGTCACTATTGAGAGCCCACTTCACTCGCCTGAAATAGAATACTTAATTTCCAATGTGAACGGAATAATTACCAAGAACAGCAATCAGTCATTCATTGATGGCATTAGAACTTTAATCAAGAATCCTGAATTGCGCACAAAAATGGGGGCGTCTGGCAACTTATATGCCCTTGCCAATCTTGGCATTAACAAGCAAATGTCAGGCTTTGAGGAAGCATTCAAATACGTCATCAATAGCAAAAAATGTGCTACGCCTGCGTAGCATTCTTAAGGATGCAGCTGCAATCGATGATAAATTTGAGCTTCACATTTTCCATATAAATCAATAAATTACGTGGCTCCAAAAGTAAAATTGGTTGCACTAAGGCACTTAACCAAAACCCAAAAGTTACATATTTTATTTTAGCATTGAATGATTCAATCCACCCGCAATTGAGCTACCTATACTGCCCTAGCTAATTATTCAACCCATGAAAATTCTTCTATACGGCATCAATTTTTCGCCCGAACTCACCGGCATTGGCAAGTACACGGGCGAAATGGCCGCATGGCTGGCTTCTAATGGGCACGAGGTGCGCGTGGTCACCGCGCCCCCCTATTATCCCGATTGGGCGGTGGGCCAGGGTTACAGCGGGTGGCGCTACAAAACCGAAGCTTGGCAGGGAGTGCGGGTGCTGCGCTGCCCGGTGTGGGTGCCGCGCCAACCCACGGGGCTGAAACGGCTGGTGCATTTGATGAGCTTTGCGCTGTCGTCCCTGCCGGCGCTGCTGGCGCAGGTGTGGTGGCGCCCGCAAGTGGTGTGGGTGGTTGAACCGGCGCTGTTTTGCGCACCCAGTGCAGTGCTGCTTGCGCATTTGTGCGGTGCCAAGTCGTGGTTACATGTGCAAGACTTTGAGCTGGACGCCGCTTTCAGCATGGGTTTACTGCGCGGTGAACGCTTGCGCCGTCTGGCCTCCCGCGCTGAAGCTTGGCTGATGCGCCGCTTTGATGTGGTGAGCACCATTTCGCGGCGCATGCACGAGCTGTTGCTGCGCAAGGGGGTTGACCCTGTGCAGGCCAATCTGGCGGTTAATTGGGTGAACATGGCCAGCTTTGCCTTGCCCAGCCCCGACGGCGTGGCCGCTTACCGGGAAGAACTGCAACTGGCCCCGGGCCAGGTGGTGGCGCTGTACAGCGGCAACATGGGCGGCAAGCAGGGGCTGGAGATATTGGCCGATGTGGCACGCTTGTTGGTTCATCAGACCCACTTGGTTTTTGTGTTTTGTGGCAATGGCGCAGGGCGGGCCGACTTGCTGGAGCGCTGCAAGGGTTTGCCCAATGTGCGGTTTTTGGATTTGCAACCCGTGTCTCGGTTGCCCGACTTGCTGGCCACGGCCGATATTCATTTGCTGCCGCAGCGGGCCGATGCGGCCGATTTGGTGATGCCCAGCAAGCTCACGGGCATGCTGGCCAGCGCCCGCCCGGTGGTGGCCACAGCCCACACAGGCACAGACTTGGCCACGGTGGTTGAAACCTGTGGTGTGGTGGTTCCCCCAGAAAACCCGGATGCCATGGCACAGGCTATCAACACCTTGGTTAACAACAAAAACATGCGCGAGACCCTGGGCGCAGCCGGTTACGAATACGCCCATGCGCATTTGGACAGCGAAGCGGTGTTGGGCAAGCTCGAGTCCGATTTGCAGGCGCTGGTGGCGCAAGGTGAGCGGGCATGACGCCAGCGCAGGCCAACAGCCATCGCAATGGGCCTGCAGCGGGTTTGCTGCCTTTGGCGCAGTTTCAACAGGCGGTAGCGGCTTTGCCGCTGGTGTCGGTAGACTGGGTGTTGACCAACCCGGCGGGCGAGTTGCTGGTCGGGCAGCGCTTGAACGCACCGGCGCGCGGTGCCTGGTTCACGCCAGGTGGGCGCATTCGCAAGGGCGAAGCGCTGGCCGTGGCGCTGGGCCGGGTGGCGCAAGAAGAGCTGGGCGCGCCGCCTGGGCTGGCTGCGACGCTGGTACAGCGCGGTAGGCTGATGGGCGCTTGGGACCATTTTTACCCTGATGCGGCGTTTTCACCCACGGTGCCCACACATTATGTAAATCTGCCGCATTGGGCAGCGCTGACGGGTGATGAGGTGGCTGCGCTGCGTTTGCCTTTGGGGGAGCAGCATGGGGAGTGGCTGTGGATGCCGCTGGAAGAGGCTGCGCAAAGGGTACACGGCTGGGTGCGGGCTTATGTGGATTGGTTACGGGTACGCTGAAGAGCCCCCATCCCTGCCTTCCCCCAGGGGGGGAAGGAGTAAGACCGGGGGAGTGGGACTTAGCTTTGGCCGTATTTGTAGTTGGTGTAGCGGTAACGGCTGTAACGGTAGCCATAACCGCCGTAGCGGCGTTTGTCGACCTTGAAGTCGTTGAACACCACGCCTTTGACGGCGACCCCCGATTGCTGCAGGCGCTTCACCGATTCGTGAATTTCGCCGATGGCGGTGACGTTGGCTTTGACAATGAGGAAGACGGTACCGGCCACGGGGGCCAAGACTTGGGTATCTGAGACGGCCAGCACGGGCGGGGTGTCGATGATGACCAGGTCGTACTGGGTAGACAGTTTTTGAATCAGCTCCACCGTGGTGGGCGACAGCAGCAGTTCGCCGGGATTGGGTGGCAGGGCGCCGGTGGGGATCATGTCCACACCTGGAGCCACGTTGCGTTGAACCACTTCTTCAAACGTTTTACTGCCAGCTACCAATTCGCTCAGGCCAGGGCCACGACTCAGGCCAAAGTACTGGTTGAGGTAGCCTTTGCGCAAGTCGGCATCCATCAGCAGCACGCGCTTGCCGCCTGCGCCCAGCACAGCGGCAAAGTTGGATGACACGAACGACTTGCCGATGCTGGGGGTGGGGCCGGTGAACAGCACCACGTTGTTGCGCGCATCCAGCAGCGCAAACTGCAACGCGGTGCGCAGGCTGCGCAGACTTTCAATGCCGGGGTCTTCGGCATTCGTAATAGCAAGCAAATGCTGACCGGGCGCTTTGTTGGTGATGCTTTCGTACAATTTACTTTGTACAGCGCTGTGGGGCACGGTGGCAAACACGTTCAGGCCAGTGTGGGTTTCAATTTCGGCACTGTCTTTGATGCCGGAATTCATGGCATTGCGGGCAAAAGCCAGAGCCACGCCGCCTAATAGACCTAGCATGGCGCTCAAAACCACAATCAGCCGGCGCTTGGGGGCCACCGGTTGGTATTGGGTTACAGCCTGGTCTACCACGCGCACATTGCCCACCTTGCCTTCGCGCACCAAGCGCAATTGTTGGGCGCTGTTGAGCAGGTTCAGGTAGAGTTCGCTGTTGACCTTGACATCGCGCGTCAAACGCAGCAGTTCTTGCTCAACATTGGGCAGCACCTTGACGCGATTGCTGATGCCGGCAATTTCTTTGTTCAGGGTGGCAATTTGAGAATCAATAACCTGAACGTTGGGATGCGACGCGGTGAACTGGCTGCTGAGTTCGCGGCGCTTTTGCTGCAACGCCAACAACTGGGTTTGCAATTCAACCGATGATTTCAAGGCCAACTGGCCTTCAGTACTCAGGTCAAAAGTGCCTTTTTGGTTGCGAAACTGGTTGAAGGCGGTTTCAGAGCCTTCCAACTGCTTTTTAAGAGTAGGTAAAAATTCGTTCAAAAACCCCAGGCTTTTATCAGCCTCGGCTGCTTTGCGCTCTACGTTTTGGCGCACGTAATTGTTGCCCACCGATCGCAACACTTGGGTGATTTCTTCAGCGTCATTGCCTTGCAGAGTGATGGCGATGACGCCTGACTGTTTGCCTTTTTCAGCAATGTTCAAGTCTGCTTGCAACAATTCAATTACTTCTTGCCGGCTTTGGCGCACCAACTTGAAATGAGCACCGGGTTGGGCTTCAAGCACGTGAACCGCCATACGGCCTGCGTTACCGCCTTCGCCCCAATTAAGGGTATCGCCTACCTTGCCTTCGGCCAAGGTTTCACCATTTGGGCCATGCAAGGCATAACCACCGGCGGTGGCTATGAGGGTAAGGGGCTTACCTTCCAGCGCTGGAGGTACTTCGAGCAGGCCCAGACGGATACTCTCTGTACCGTGCACATAGCCGACCATGCCCAAAAAACCGGGTGTGGCCAGTTCGGTGGCTCGGCTGGCCAGCCAGTTACCTAACAACGGAAAGCGTTTGGGCTCGGCGGTTATGTAGAGCTGCAAGTCGTCCACCGCCTTACCCACCACCAAGCGTGAGCGCAACAGCTCGATTTCAGCGCTGGCGGGACTTTTGATTTCAAACAGGCTGGATGCTGCTCCCAAGGCGCCTGCGGCACCCACTTCGGAATCTTCCACCTGCAGCAGGGTGTTGGCCTGGTACACCGGGCGGCTTAAAAAAGCGTAACTACCGCCCAGCACCAGAGCAGCAGCGGTCACGCTGGCCACCAGCCATTTGGCCTCCAGCAGCACATCGAGCAAGCCCAGCAGGTCAATCTCGTCTTCGTTGGCGGGAGCTGCGATGGGCAGAGGGGGCGTGTTGGGTGTCATGGATAACGGCAACAGAAGATGGGTTCGGTCAAAGCCTGCGTGGGGCTTGTGGGCTTATACGTTGTTGGGCTTTTAACCAATAAGGCGAATGCGGTGGGCCCACTGGGCCACGCCCAGGGCTATAGCAGTGTGGGCCGCTTCAAATGCAGCCAGAGGTTGCTGGTAGGGGTCGGCAATGTCGTAAGGGGTGGAAGCATATTCGGTGCCAAACTCACCCAGCAGGCGGATTTTGCCGCGCGCCAGGGGGAAGCGCTGGGCCAACTCGCGCTGGTGGATAGCTTCCATGACCAAAATCAGGTCGGCCTGGGTACACATCCAGGCTTGCACCTGCTGGGCGCGGTGGGCACTGATGTCAACACCGGCCTGCAGCGCCAGAGCTTGAGCGGTGGGCTCGGCGGGGGAACCCACCACGGCATGCAAGCCCGACGACCATACCTTGCATTGCGGCAGAGACTGGGCCAACAGACCTTCAGCCACGGGGCTGCGGCAGATGTTGCCCACGCACACGGTCATGACGTTTTGGATGCTCATGCAGAAAAGAATACGGGGCTTGGGTTGCGAGACATGAGATTAGTTCAGGGCGTCACGCGTCACGTTGACGGCCTGAGCGCTGGGCAAAATGAGGCTGACCACACGGTTCCAGCGCACCAGGGGCACGGGGTCGACGTAAACCACGTCGCGCGCCTGCAGCTCAAAACCTTCTGCCAGGGCGTAGCCCATGGGGCTGCGGGCGTCAAGATGGAAAATTTCTGGCAACTGGCCGCCCACGCTGTCGGCGGGCTGGCTGGAGCGGCTGCGAATAACGAAAATCTGCTTGGGGTCGCCCGACGTGGGGTTGATGCCGCCGGACTCGCCCAGGGCCTCGTTCAAGCTCAAGCGGCCGTTGCGCAGGGGCAAGGCGGCTTGGCGAACCACTTCGCCCATCACGTAGACCTTGGCATCGTCGCGGTGGGCCACGCGCACCAAATCGTTGTTTTTCAGCAAAATTTGGGCGGGGTTGATGCCGCGCTGCGACAGACTCAGCAAATTGATGGGGGTAGTGATGCCTTCGCGGGTGATGAAGACCTGGGACCGGTCGGCCGTGGCGGTGAGGCCACCGGCGCGGCTCAGGGCTTCGGGCAGGGTCATGGGCACGTCGTTGATGGCTTGCAGGCCAGGAGTTCGCACTTCGCCATCCATATAGACGCGGCCAGCGCGGTAAGACTGCACCCGCAGGGTGATTTGGGGGTCGACGATGTAGCGCTTGAGCGCTTCGCCCAGCGTCAAGCGTGCCTGGTTTTCTGTGAGGCCGGCGATTTTGACCGTGCCCACCAAGGGGAACTGGATGAAGCCGTCGGGGCTGACGTTGAAACCGTTGGTAACGCCCGATTGGCTGATGGCTTCAGCGCCAGTTGTTGTAACAGTGCCCGCTGGTGGCAGCACCAACTCAGGGTGACCCCACACGTTGATGTGAACCACATCACCCGCACCAATGGTGTAGGCCCCGGCTTTGCCAAACAGCGGTTGCAGCGCGGCCAGGGTATTGGCCTGGCGCACTTCGCGCTGAATGGACTGGATCAGCTCGGGGGTGATGGGGCGCAGCACGCCGGGGGGCGGGGTGTCGGACTGGTTGGCGTTGGCTTGCGTGGCCGGGGCGCTTGTGCCGCTGCCTGCGCCGGTGACCACGGTGCTGCTTTTGCCTTGAAACAAGCGGACCAGGGTGCTGGGGGCATCTTCTGGTTCAGCGGATGCGGTTTGGCCTTGCAGTGCGGGGCCAAACAGGGGCCCGGGTGAAAACGCACACCCCGCCACAGTCAGCACCAGGGTGCTGGCGGCCAGGGCCTTGGAGGCAAAACGTGGAAATATCATGGACTGGATCGTGGGGTTGATCGAGGAGTTATGGCTATCTGAACCCACTTGGGGTAGCCAGATTATGCTGTAGCGTGATTTTAAAAACACTCCACACCGTTCAAGCGACTGTGATGAGTAGACCAAACCGTGACAAACTTCGGTCTGAATTTGCGTTTCTTTGCGTTTCGGATCACCTATCAAGTCTAGCATTGACCCCTGACACACAAAGTGATAGCAAACATTTGGCAACCAAAGCAATAACCAAGCAACAACCACGTGGCTACCGCATGGTGGCCACTTGGCAAACACTGGCTTACCCCATTAACCCACCGCATTGAACATGGCCTTCAGCACTTCACGCCCCACCCACCGCACCCAACAGCGCGCAGCCCACCCAAACCGTTACAGCGCTGTGGCCTGGGCGGTGCTGACCATGTCCGCCGCCACGGCCACCGGCGCAGCCGCCGGAACGTCGCTGCCAGACACCTTCCAAATGTCACCATCGGGCTACAGCGGGGCTATCAACACGCCCACGGCCGATGTGCTGCCGTTCAACAGCACGGCGTTTGCCATCACCAACAGCATTCCTGAGCGGGCTCGCCAGTACCCGGGTATAGGGGTTTTTGGTGGACTCAACTGGGGTTTTGGCGTGTTGCCCGGGCTGGAGCTGGTGGGGCGGCTGACTTACGACGGCAATGTGCAATGCAATGAATTTCTGAGCAAAACAATTTGCCCCACCACGGGACGTGATTTGTCGCTGAGCGGCAAGTACCAGCTGCCCTTTACCCTGCCCTACAAAACACGCATGGCGGTGGGCTTTACGGATTACGGGGGGTCAGCAGCCGTCTACTACCGGCAACTGTATGCCGTGGGCACGAGCAGCATGGGGCCTTTTGATGCCTCACTGGGCATCAGCAAAGGCAGCAAGGGCACGCCGTTGATGGACGGCGTGTTTGGCAACCTGACGATGCGCGTGAACGACCAGCTGGCCGTGGTGCTGGAGTCGGACACGCAAGCCCGCCGTTTGGGCGCGCACTACCTGCAGCCGCTGACGCGCGACATGGACTTGCAGTTGGGCTACAGCCACAAACTGAGCGGCCCGGCGCACCAGCAAAGCAACCAGTTCACCGCAGCGCTGCGCTTTCAAATGGACAAAAAGCTGCGCCTGGCCAGCCAGAAGCAGCAGCCTGCCTGGGGGGCCAGCCCAACCGAAGCCACACCCGCCACGCTGGACCAGCGGGCGCTGGCTCTCTCAAGCCGCCTGGCAGAAAACGGGTTTGCCAATATTCACATTGCAGCCTTGCCTGCGGCCAATGGCCAGCCCGTGTTGTGGTGGGTGCAGGCCGACCCGGTGGGCTGGCGCAAAGACCACCAGCAGGCCTTGGGCGCGGGCCTGGTGCAGTGGATGCTGGGCCAGGAGGTGGACGATGCCGAGGTGGTGCTGAGCCTGACCTACATGGGGCAACCCACCACCAGCGTGCACACCAGCCGCAACTGCCTGAACAGCTTTGCCATGGGCCAGGACAGGTGCGCCAACGGCTTGGCGCTGCGGTTTTTCAGCGGCCCGACGCTGCCCAAACGGTTGCAAACCGCCAGAAAGGCCCGCCAGATAGACACCCTGGTCAGCAACGCCGCGCCTTACGCCTGGAAGCCGCAGTTTGAGTTGGGGGCCAACATCCGCTCCACCATTGGCACCGAATACGGCTTAACCGACTATTCGGCCGCGCTGGATGTGGGCGCCCAAATGCAACTGGGCGACTTGAGCCCGCTGGGCGAATGGGGCAAAGGCTGGATGTGGCAAGGCAATGTGCTGGTGCCGGTGGCCCGCTCGCAAGACTTTGACAAAGGCGGTCCGTTTTACCAGGTTGGTCACCCAAGAGCCGAGGTAGGCCAGGCGCTGTTGAGCTACATGCGTTACGTAGACACGCCTATTGCCAAAAACGTAGCGCTTCAGGTATCCGCAGGCGCAATTACCAGCTATAGCCGGGGCGGCCAGTTGGATGCGATCTGGCTCAACCCTGTGGGGAACTGGCGTGTGGGCGGCACATTGGGCGCTTACAGCCGCGACACCGGAACAGGCCAACGCCAAACTCAAACCCCAGCCTTGATGAGTGTGCGCCACTCAGCGCTGGCAGGCAACTGGCAGCTAGAAGGCACAGTGGGCAAATTTATGGGCGGCGACATGGGCTTCAGGGCCGCCAGCCACCATTGGTTTGGTGACTACAGGCTGAGCTTTTTCATCAACGAGAGCAAGGGCAACACAGTCACCATGCCCAAGCGGCGGTTCGCAGGGTTTCAGCTCTCTGTGCCTCTGGGGCCCAAAGGCAGCCTAGACACTGGCTGGGGCAATGTGCGTGGCCAAGACCGTATGGCTTGGGGTATAGCCACCAAAATTGGAGAGGACAACAACAGACAAACCTTTGGGTATGCCGAAGTACCACGGCCACGCCATGGTGTGTGGAGCGACATCACCAGCTACGACCGCAGCGGCCCGGTAGACATGTGGGCCAACCGCCACGCCATGCGTGCTGCACTGCAGCAAGACAAGCCTTAAAAACCGCGATGACAACTTGTGCCAAGTTGGTGCAAAGTAGAGAAAAACCAACTGTTTTTGGTTAAAAATGCGCACATCCGAGGATATTTTTTACTTGACTTGTACATGAAAACAGTTGGTGCCGTTAATATGATGCATAGGGCTGCTCCGGCCTTGGCTCAATTTTTTGATAGAGGAAATGTCTTATGAAACTTCGATTGAACAAACTGACGGCCAGCCTGGTGATGGCTGGTAGCGTAGCTGCAGTGGTTGGCTGTGGTGGCGGTGGCAACCCTACCCTGGATGTGGCAACCCCCCGTGCTGAAGTTGTTACGGCTGCATACAAGTACGCGCTCACCTTTGTGGATGCAGGTACTGGTTTGCCGATCACCGACGACTTGACCGTGACCCTCCTGGGTGACGCCGTCACAGGTGACGAGGTTGTTGACCAGGACAACGCCTCTGTCAAAGGCAAAACTTTCACCGTGAAGAACGGTGTGCTGTTGGTGGCTGCCAACTTTGACAAGTCCACAGCAAAAGACGTGTTCACGGTGATTGCGGGCAACCGGAGTGCCGGCTGGAACGAATCGGGTCAGCAGTTGACGAAAACCACCTCCAAGGTGGGCGACCAGGTGGTCACTATCAAGCTGACCAACACCAAACCCGCCGCCGTGGCCGCTGTGAACGCAGACACCACGCTGGGCTTGGCCATGAAAGTGGATGCGCTTCCTGCAGCCGCTGGCGGCGTGATTACAGCTGCCGCCACGGCAGTGGCAACAGCATCCAAGGACGCGAAAACGGCTGAAGGCACGACCGAGCCCGTGGGTGTAGCCAGCGTAACGTTTCCTGCCGGTGTCAAAGCCACCAATGCAGCCGGTGCTCCGATCAACTCGACCGCTGGCGTGACGGTGTCGGTGACAAAATACTCGAACAACGAAGTAGCGGCTCTTTCTGCCTTCCCAGGTGGTTTTGTTCCTTCGGTTACTGTTCCCAGCACCGCACCGGCCGGAACTATTCCTGCAGGTACAACGGCTGACACGGGCGCCTTCATTTCTGGTGGCTTTGCCCAGTTCAACGTCACAGACAATACCACTGGCCAAGCTCTGAAGACCTTTGATGCGCCGCTGACGCTGAAGATTGACCTGCCTAAAGGTTCGAAGAATCTGGCTGGCGTTGACATCGTGGCGGGCAACACCTACCCCATCTGGAGCTTTGACCAAGACACGGGCAAGTGGGTTTTTGAAACCGACGGTACGGTGAAAGAGAAAACCCCGGTTGACCCCAAAAACTTTGAAGTGGAGTTCACTTCCACCCACTTGTCTTACTGGAACCTGGACTTCTATGGAAGCACCTGCACCGGTAACGTGGCCATCACGGGACGCCCCACAGGCGATACCCGCCCCCTGACCATTGAACTCGTGGGTGTTGCAGGCCAGCGCTTCTGGCGCTCGGGCACCATCTCCGACTCGCAGTTGGGACTGGCACTCTACCCACAAGGTACCCTCGTTAACATCACGGTCAAAGACAGCAAGAACAAGGTTGTTGGCTCCAAAACCAACATGAACCTCTGCGCCACAGGCCAGACTGTTGCGGTCACGCTGCCGACAGTCACGTTCGCACCGCTGACGGTGAACGTGACCGAGTCTTGCCGCGATGGCGTGAGCGGTAAGCGTGCCACCCCGGCATCGGTTTACTTCTACGACAACGTGGCACGCAATTGGAGTTCGGGCTACAGCGGCAACGGCACCTTGACCCTCAATGGCATTGAGAGTGGTTCTACGGGTACTTTGTATGTGTACAACCGCTTTACCAGCAGCTACATTGTCACGAACAACTTTGCTGTGAACGCTCCATCCACTGTGAACAACGTGAATCTTCCCTCACTGGCTTGCACCACGGGTGGCCAGCCGATCACTGGCGGCCAGCCCATCTAAAGCTCTTGCGTAACGAGGCGGTATTCGCCTCGCTAAACAAGCTGTCTCAAGCTTGCTCTGTCACAAGAGCAAGCTTTTTTTATGGTTTTCGACCAATACAGCGCAATTTGCCCATGAAATGGACAAAAAAATTGGCCTCATTGAGGCCAATTTTTGATTTTTCCAAGCCCCCCACAACAAGGAGGGTGTTGAAAAAATGCTTAGAACGCGTGGTTCACACCTGCGGCAACGAAGCTGTCTTTCACGCCGTTGGTTTTGGTGCTGTTGAAGCCACCGTACAGCATGGTGCGCTTGGACAGGCTGTAACCGGCTGCAAAGTCGAAGCCGGCAGACTTGCGGGACTTGCCGGTGGTGATGCCGTTGCTGGCTTCGGTTTCAGAGTTGGCGTAGCCCACCGACAGGGTCAGGTTGCTGTTGACAGGGTAGTCCAGGCCCACATGGTATTCGGTGGCTTTGGGGTTGATGAAAGGGTCGCCCACCGGGTTTTTCACGGTTCTGAAAGAAGCTTTGGCAACAGCCATGCCCAAGTCGTAGGTGCCGTTGATCAACATGTGCTCAATCGATTTGCCAACGGTGGTGGACTTGTCGTCTTGGTAAGCAACGCCCACGTAAATGGGGCCGCTGCTGTACTTGACGTGCATGCTGGTGATGTCGGTAGCATCGCCGCTGAGGTTGAAGCCGACTGCACCGCTCAGGCCGCCCATGTCCGGGGTGGAATAGTAGATTTGGTCGTTGACACTGGCTGTGTACGCAACCCAGACGTTGTTGGTGGCAGACAGTGCAGAGTCAAAACCGCTGTTGGCGGCGCCGTTGATGTCGTCCAGGGCGGTGAAGCTGCGGCCCAGCTTGACGGAGCCGAAGCCACCGCTGAGGCCCACGTTGGCTTGGCGGCTGAAGGCCACGCCAGCGGCTGCAGCTGCACCGGTGTCCAGAGAGACGCCTTGCTCCAGGGTGAAGTGGGCCTTCAGGCCACCACCCAGGTCTTCGGTGCCTTTGAAGCCCAAGCGGCTGCCGGCCAGACCACCGCTGCCCAGGTTGGCATCGCCGTTTTTGGTTTTACCGATCCAGACGTCGGCCACGCCGTACAGGTTGAGACTGGATTGAGCAGAGGCTGCGCCGGCCACGGTCAGTACAGCGATGGCGATGAGAGACTTTTTCATTTTCCGTCCTTTAAAAAGTGAGACATTGAACACATCGGCAAAGGGTTTATCCCGCAGGGTAAGGGAATCTGATTGGCCGACAAACAGCCCCCTTACTGTAAGCAAACTTGGGCCAGGCTGCTGGGGGGTTGCGTCATTCAAGGGGATGTTTGGTCAAAGATCGCCTGAGATAGTTGCTGTTTAGCCACACCACCACACCCATTTTATCTCAAGGCCTGGGAGCGCCCCTGCCCCACCCGCGCGCACGCGGGTCAAACCGAACACGCTCCAGGTTCGCGTGTCGTGCCGGCTTGCCTTGTGGCTTGCCCATTCAACGCGGCCACAGCACCCACAGCTGCAGGGGCTGCTTGAGGGCTGCTGCGACGGTGTAGGCCGAATCGGTCCAACTGCCCCAGCCGGTGAAGAGGTCGGCGCGTACGGCGCCCACAATGGCGCCGCCGGTGTCTTGCGCCATGACGAGTTGTTGCAGGTTGAGCGTGGGGCCTTGGGTGGCGAGCCACACGGGGGTGCCGTAGGGAATGCTTTGGGGGTCGACGGCGATGGAACGGCCGGGGGTGAGCGGCACGCCCTGGGCGCCGCGCGGGCCAAACTGGGCATCGAATTCGCTGAGGGCTTCTTCGCGAAAAAACACGGTGCGGGGGTTGCTCCAGAGCATGTCGTTGAGGCGCTGCGGGTTTTGCGCGGCCCAGGCTTTGATGGCGTCCCAGGAGGCTTCGCGAATGGCGCGTTGGTCGAGCAGCCAGCGGCCCACGCTTTTGTAGGGCTGGCCGTTGTGTGCGGCGAAGGCCACGCGCACCTGGCGCTGGCTGCCATTGGTTTCGGTGATGTTGAGGCGGCCGGAGCCCTGGATTTGCAAAATCAGGGCGTCGATGGGGTCGGCGAGCCAGGCGATGGCGCGGCCTTGCAGCGCGGTTTGGGGTGCGGGCAGGGTGTCAATGTCTTGGCGGCTGTACCAGGGCTGGCCGGCGCGCAGGCCGGCGGGCGGGGCGTAGAGCGGTGTGCGGTGGGTGGCGGTGGCCACGCGGCTGGCGGCCATGATGGGTTCGTAATAGCCGGTGAGCAGGCCGGGGGGTTCGGTGCCGTCGGGCTCGGTGACGCGGTAGGGCACGAAGCGGCGCACCACCCAGGCGTGTTGTTCGGCGGGGGTGGCGATGGCGAGTTGGCGCAGTTCGGCGCACAGCGCGGCCTGGCCAGGCGCGGGACGTTCGCAGCCGCGCACCCAGGCATTCCAGACTTCGTGGAGGCTGTCTTGCCCCCAGCCGGGCACTTCAGCCCAGCGCACCGGGGTCCAGCGGCTTTTGCCGCGCTGCAGAGTGGGTGGCAGGGGCTCGTCGGGGGCCGGTGCGGGCGTGGATGCCGGGGTGCCCGGCGTGGGCTGGGGGTATGGGCTGGGTCCGGTGGCGCAGGCGGCAAGGCTTCCTACAATGAGCGCCACCAGCGCCCACCGAAGCCCCCGCCCTGCCTTGCTGCGCAGCGGGAGCACGGTGGGAACGGCGCTGCGCATTTGTTTGACCCAACCCCTGACACGATCCATGACTTTGTTGTTGCTTGAAGCGCTGGGCGCACTGGTGTTGCTGGTGTTCATCGTGTGGTGGACCATGTTTTCAGGCCGAAAAAATGGCGAGTTGCCCGACAGCGCCAAGGGCGATGAGCCGGCAACGAAGGACAAGGGCGCGAAAGACGGAAACTGAAGCGGAAACCGAGCTGGCCCAGGCTCATGAGGCGCGCAGGGCGTTGGCCAGTTCCACGGCCGATTTCACGCCCATTTTGTCGAACACGCGCGAGCGGTGTACCTCCACCGTGCGCACGCTGATGTTGAGCTGATCGGCCACCAGTTTGTTGGGCAGGCCCGCCACCACCAGGTCCATGACGGCGCGTTCGCGCTCGGTGAGGCTGTCGACCCGCTGCTGCATGCTGCGTTGCGCCTGGCGTTGCGCCAGCACCTGGGCCGACTGGGCCAGCGCTTGCTCAACCCGGTCAACGAGGGCGTTGTCAGAAAAGGGTTTTTCGCAAAAGTCAAAAGCCCCGCGCTTGACGGCGTCAACGGCGGTGGGCACGTCGGCATGGCCCGAGAGAAAAATGACCGGCATGGCGGCTTGCCAGGGCAAGGTGAGCAGGTGTTCAAACAGGGCCAGCCCGCTCATGCCGGGCATGCGCACATCGAGCAACACGCAGCACGGCACCTGGGGCTCGCGCGGCCAACTGTCGATTTCGGCCAGAAAGGCCTCGGCACTGTCAAAGCCTTCGCTGAGCAGGCGGCGGGTGCGCAGCAGCCAGGCCAACGCATCGCGCACGCCGGTATCGTCGTCCACCAGAAAAATTTTCGCGTCGGGGTGTGCGGTCATGGGCGGATGATACGGCTGCTGAGCAGCCATGACCCATGGGCGCAAAGGACAGCATTACGGGTACTGACGCGCCACATGCAGAACTTCAATTGCCTGCAGGCTTTCCCAGTACCGCGGTTTGCGCAGCACCTTCACGGCTTGTGTTGCAGGGCATCACGCTGCGCCAGTTTCTTGGCGCGGATGGCATTCCAGTCGTCTGAAGCGACGGCGGGGCGCTGGTCGGCCAAAGCAGTGGTGACTTTGTCCTTGAACCAAAGGTCGTACTCCACAATGTTGCGCACCGAATCACGCACCAATTGCGACACCGTCGTGTCGTGATGCAAGGCATACGACTTGAGCGCGAAGTGCTGTGATTTGGGCAGATCAACGTTCAGGCGCTGGGTGGGTTCCGTCGCGGTGTTTTTCATGCTGAACTGAGTAAATTCTCAGCGTTTCATTATGGGCTATGCAGGTCGGGACGCGGCCCCCATCCCAACCGTCCCCCAGCGAGGGAAGGGGCGAATGCAGGAAGCCTTCGAGCGCGGCCTCCCACTCACGCCACCGGCAACGTAAACCGGAACACGGTGCCGCGCGGGGGGTGGGGTTCGAAGGTGAGTGCACCGCCGTGTTGTTCGATGACGGTGCGGCACAGGCTCAGGCCCAGGCCCATACCCTCGGGTTTGGTGGTGAAAAACGGGGTGAAGAGTTTGGCCTGCACGCCGGCACTGAGGCCGTGGCCGCGGTCGGTGACGGTGAATTCAACCCAGGATTTGGGGGCTCGGCCCACCACCGACACGCCCGACTGCAGGCGCGACTGCAGCACCGAGAGCATGAGCACACGCTCGGGGGCGGGTGGGTCGCCTTCGGGCATGGCTTGCATGCCGTTGCGGGCCAGGTTGAGCAGCACCTGCTCGACCATGGTGCGGTCGCACAACACCGGGGGCAGGTCGGGTGCGATGTCGATGTGCACGCGAATGCGCTGCTTTTTGGCTTGTAGGCCCAGCAGGGGGGAAATGGCGTCGATGAGACTTTGCGGTGCCACGGGTTCGCGCACCTGCTCGCGCCGGCGCACGAAGTCGGCCACGCTTTTGATGACGCGACCGGCGCGCTCGGCCTGTTCGCTGATGCGGAGCATGGCGAGCTGCAGGTCGGCGGTGGGCGGGGCTTGGGTGGTGTCGTTCAGCAGGTTGAGCGTGCCGGTGGCGTAGCTGGCGATGGCGGCCAGGGGCTGGTTGAGTTCGTGGCTCAGCAGCGAGGCCATTTCGCCCACGGTGGCCAGGCGCGCGGTGGCTTGCAGGCGGTCTTGCGAGGCGCGGTTGATGTCTTCTACGCGGCGCTGCTCGGTGAGGTCGAGAATGGCGCTCATGTAGCCGGTTTGCACGCCATGCGCGTCAATGAGCGGGGCTTCGATGATGAGCACCGGGAAGCGCGTGCCGTCGCTGCGCTGGAACACCGACTCGTAGCCTTCGCGCGGCAGCGTTTGCCCGGCCAGCCGCACCGCCTGGCGCTGCTGGTATTCGTCGATGAGTTCGGGGGGCCACCAGGGGGCTGGCAACCCGGTGCCGATGAGTTGTTCGGCGCTGTAGCCCACCATTTGGCAAAACGCGGGGTTGACGTAACTGACGCGCCCGTCCATGCCACGGGCGCGCAGGCCGGTGACGAGGGAGTTTTCCATGGCTTTTCGAAAGGCCAGGGCGTCGGCCACTTCGAGTTCGGCGCGCTGGCGCCGGCGCATGTCGCGCCCGAGCAGGGCCAGCACCGCCAGCAAGGCCAGCGAGAGCGCACCGACCACGGCGGTGAGCACGTTGGGGAACAGGCCCACCACCTGGCGTGGGCTCTCCATGCGCAGCATGAGGGTGTGGCCGGGCAGGTCCAGCAGGGTGCTGGCCTGCAGCGTGCGGCGCCGGCTGCTGCTGCTGCTGACCGTGCTGTGCAGGGCGAGGCGGGTGCCGTCGGGCTCGGTGAAAGCCAGGCCACGGCCGCGCAGCATGGCTTTGTTGGTGAGTTCGTTGAGCAGGCCGGGCAGCGAGTAGGTGGCCACCAGAAACCCGTTGGGCACCCCGGCGCGCGCCACCGGCAGGCACATTTCCATGAGTTCGAGCCCCTGGCCGCCGACCATGGGCCAGAAGTAGCTGGGAGAAAACGCGGGGCCTGAGAAGCGCCGGGCGTTGTCGCAAGCCTGGCGCACATCGGGCAGGGCTTGTTCGCGGTTGAGGTACCCCGAGAGGCTGGCGAGGTAGGGGGTGTCGCGGTAGGCCAGCAGGGCATGGGTGCTGCTGCGCCATTCCAGTCGCACCATTTCGCGGTGGGCGCTCAACAGTTCGGCGGCCGGGGCGGCCCACGAATCGGCGGTGGGCGCCACGCTGTGCAGCGACTGCAGGGTTTGCACGTTGCGAAACAGTTCGCTGCGGATGTCGCTGGCCACTTGAGCCGCATCACGCTCCAGCACGGTCTGGTCTCGGCCCTCTTCGTATTCGGCCGCCAGAAACACCAGCACGCCCAGCAGCGCCAGCACCAGCGCCAGCAGGGCGCCCCAGAGCAGCCAGCGGCGCGAGCGCAGAACTTGGCTCAGCGGCGCAGCCTGGGGGCTTTTGTTCACAGCCGCCGGTGTTGCAGCGCGGGCAACTGCTGGCGCACGCTGCGCAGGCGCTCGTGGTTGATGTCGGCGAGCACCACGCCGGGGCCTTCGGCTTGCATGGCCATGACCTGGCCCCAGGGGTCGATGACCATGCTGTGGCCCCAGGTGCGGCGGCCGTTTTCGTGCACACCGCCTTGGGCACTGGCGATGACGTAGGCCTGGTTTTCAATGGCGCGGGCGCGCAGCAGCACCTCCCAGTGGGCCTGGCCGGTGGTGTGGGTGAAGGCCGAGGGCACCAGCAGCAGGTCGGCGGCGAGGGCGCGGTAGAGCTCGCCAAAGCGCAGGTCGTAGCACACGCTCTGGCCCACACGCCAGCTCTCGCCGCTGCGGGTTTTGCAGTCGAAGGTGGTGGGGGTGTTGCCGGCCACAAGCACGTGGGCTTCGTCGTAGCTTTCGCGGCCGTTGTCGAAGCGAAACAGGTGGATCTTGTCGTACCGGCTGACCGGCTCGCCTTTGGGGCTGTAAGCCACCGACGCGTTGGCGGCGTGCAAGGGGTCGTCGGTGGCCATGGGCAGGGTGCCGCCCACCACCCAGAGTTTGAGGTCGCGCGCGGCGTCGGACAAAAAGTCTTGCACGGTGCCCAGGCCGGGGGTTTCGGCCAGCAGCAGCTTGTCTTCGTCCCGGTGGCCCATGAAGCAGAAGTATTCGGGCAGCACGGCGAGTTCGGCGCCGGCGCTGGCGGCCTGGCGCAGCAGGCGCAGGGCTTCGCTGAGGTTGGCGTCCAGGCTGATGCCCGAGACCATTTGAATAGCGGCGACTTTCATGGTGGCTCCTGTGGGTGGGTTGCGGGTCAGCGGGAAGGCACTTGGGGATCGTATGGAAATGTAGCCGCGGCTATGGTTTGGGCTCGGGTCCTGCGGGCAGCGCTCGCTGGATTTTCTCGACCTGGGGGTCGGCCCAGCCGCCAGTGATGTGGAATTCTTGCGTGGCGGCGCTTTGCAGCGGCTGGCGCAGCAAAAACTGCGCCAGAAAGCTGCCCAGACCCACGGCGGGGTTGATGGCGCTGGCAATGAGCGAGGCGGTGCCGGCGTTGATTTCGGGCACCACCACCACCTTCAGGTCTTGCTGTTCGCGCGCCAGGTCGGCGGTGCCTTCCATCAGCACGGCGGCGTTGATGCCCTTCATTTGCAGGTTGTTGGTGAAGACCACGCCTTGATCGACGCGGGCGTCGCCGCGCACGAAGTCGAATGCGAAGCCTTCGGAAAACACGTCGCGAAAGTCCAGCGCCAGGCGCCGGGGCAGGGCCTGCAGGCTCAGCACACCCAGCAGCTTGGCGGCGCCGGGGTCCACTTTCAGGAACTGGCCACGTTCAATTTCCAGTTGCAGCTGGCCGGAGAGGCTGGGGTAGTCCAGCGCCAGCGGGGAGCCGAGCCAGCCGATGCGGCCTTCCATGCGGCCTTTGCCACCGCGCACCAGGCCTTCGCGGCCAAAGCGGGTGAGCAGTTGCCCGGAGTCGTCGATGTCGAGCCGGAAATTCAACGCGGTGCGCCGCTGCAGGGCGGTGCCAGCGCCGTTGGGGGCCTCTTGCGCGGCCCAGTTGCCGGTGGCGCTGAGCCGGGCTTCGGGCAGGCTGAGGTTGAGTTTGATCAGGCGCCATTCGCTGCTGCGGGCGCTGCCTGCGCGGTTGACGGCTTCAATTTCGATCCGGCCCAGATGACGGTTGGCCACCTGCAGCTCGTCCACGGCAATGTCCAGCGCGGGCACGCTGGCGGGTTGCTGCAGCAGTTGTTCCACGTCGGTGGCCACCGTGGGGGCCAGGTTGAGCCGCGTCAGGCGGGCAAACACGCTGCCGGCCGTGCCGGCGCCGGGCTGGCGGTAGGCCACGTAGCCGTTGAGTTCGTCGGCGTCGATGTTGGCGCGCCACTGCGCACCTTCTCGCACACCACCGAGCACCACGCCGTTGAACACCCGGCCAGCCACGGTGAGGCGGTCGGCGCGCACGGCCAGGGTGGTGGGCAGGTAACCCAGGCTGGTGCTGGGGACGGCGTCGGCACGCGGGGCCAGGGCGGGTGTGGGGCTGCGCACATCGACCCCGGTGGCGGAGGCAAACGCACGCTCCCAGGCGTCCACGTTGAGCCGGTCAAGCCGGATGTTGCCCAGCACGCCTTCGGTGGGCAGCGGTGCGGTCTCACCGCCGCTCAGCCCCACGGCCACGCTGCCGCGCAGCACCTGCGGCTCGTTGCCCCGGATGTCGCGTTCGTACTGCAGGCTGGCCAGCAGGCTCGCGGGGGCACCGAGTTGCACCGCGAGGCGGTCGGTGTGGGCTTCTTCGTTCACCACCGTCAGCACGCTGGACTCGAAGCGCAGCGGCAGGCTGGCGTCGGCGGACTTGTCCAGCGGGGCAGGCAGGTTGATGGCCATGCCCTGCAGGTTGCTGCTGACCTGCAGTTCGGGCACGCCGGCGCGAAACCCAAGCTGGGCGGTGTAGGCGGTGCTGCCACGGGCGTTTTGGAACAGGCGCGAGACAAAGCCCAGGCCGGCGTCGCGCAGGCCCTCGGCGCTGGCGCTGCCCTGGCCGCGAAACTGGATGCGCGCCGTACCGCTGGCGTCGGGCCGCATGCCGCCTTCAAACCGCACCTCGCCGCCGTAGAGCCGGGCCTGGGCGGCGGCCACGCTAAAGCCTTTTTCGCTGAACTGCAGCGTGCCGGTGGCGCGCCCGAGCAGGGGTGATTCGGGGCTGATCTGCACGTCGTTGCCACTGAACTGCACCGTGCCGGCCACGGCGGTGGCGGGCATGTCGAAAAAGGGCAGGCTCAACTGGAACTGCACGTTGGCCGGACCGCCGATGCGCGTCCGGGCCAGCGCCTGGCCGGTCATGGCATTGAGCGGGCTGTTGCGCACAAAGCCCAGCAGCTCGCTGGCGGGGCCTTGGGCACGGGCGTTGACCACCAGGGTGGACTGGTGGGCCAGGTCGTCGATGCGGATGTCGGCCTGGCTCAGCTGCACGTTGGGCGCAGCGTCGATGCCGCCTTGCAGGCCGGTGAGCCTGAGCGCGGCGCGGTCGAGCACGAGTTCACCGGTGACGCCGCGCAGGCTGGGCCAGGCCACGTCGCCCGGCGTTTGCAGGTAGGGGGGCACGTAGGCAAAGTCCAGCCCTTGCAGCTGGGCGCCGATGCGGAACACGCCGGTGGCGCCAGGGGCATCAAACGGCATGTCGTACACGTCGCCCTGCAGGCGAAAGTCCACCCGGCGGGCGGCGCCGGCGCGCACCGCTTCGCGCACATAGCGGCGGGTCTCGGGGCCGATGGTGAGCGGCAGGTAACGGTGCACGCGCGTGGCGTTGGCGCGGCTGAGGGTGGCGGTGAGGTCAAGCACGCCGGGAAAGCGCGAGCCCGAGGCGCTGCGCGCGGGGTCGCTGGTGTGCCAGCGCAACTGCGCGGTGCCTTCGGTGTCGGCGTTGGCCAGGCGCAGGCGGTTGACCTCCACGTCGATGCGTTCGCCCGCGATGCGCCAGGACGTGTCGGCTTCGAGGCGGTTCACCGGCAAGCGGGTGTCTTCAAAAACGCCGGGCAGGTCGATGGCGCCGTTCAGGAGGGTCCACTGGGCACGCCCCCCGGCCTGGTTGAGGTCAAAGTCCACCGTGGCGCCCGTGAGGCCGGGGCGCCCGGGCAAGGGGTACAGGCCCGAGGCCGACATCTGGCCGCTGGGCTCGCTGGTGAGTGCCAGCCCGGTGACGCGGCCCTTGGCTTGGTAGGTGCCGCTGGGCCAGTGGGCTGCGGTGGCGTCGGGCAGCGGGTCTGCCGCTGCCGCGAGCGGGCTGGCGCCTTGCCAACTGGCCGACAAGCCCTCAACCCGGCCCGCGGGTTGCAGCCTGGCCAGCAGCTGGTGGGTGGTGCTGGCCAGCGGCAGGCGGGTGGCGATGGCGGTCAGGGCGGAGAGGTCGAGCTGGTCGGCCGTGAGCGCCAGGCTGGCGGGGCGCTGGGCGGTGCCGGCGGTGTGCTTCAGGTGCAACACACCGCCGGGCCACACCGCGCCTTCGCGGGTGCGAAAACGCAGGTTGTGGGTGGTGAGGCCCAAGCCCTGTGCGTCCCATTGCGCGGCCAGGCGGCCACCCAAGTCGTCCAGCAGCAGGGCGGGGAGTTGGGGGCCGAGCTGCACGGCCACGCCCTGCAAGGCCAGGTCGGCGGTGGCGCCCGCGACCTGCCCGCGCGCCACGTCGGCCCAGGCGCGCAGCGCGCCCTGCCCGGAGCGCACCTCCACGCCCCAGTCGGACCAATCGACATAGGCGCGCAGCTGGGCCACATCCACGTGCTCAAAGTCGGCGTAAAGCTCGCCGTCCCAGCGCTGCCAGGGCACCTGCCCGGGGGCACGGCTGCGCCCCAGGTTCAGCAGCGGCTCGCGCAGGCGGGCGCGCAGGCTGAAGCGCTGGCCCCAGTCGGGCGGCGGCGTGGCGTCCAGGCGGATGTGGTGGGTGCGCGCGGTGTTGCGCACCACAAGGGTGAGCGCGTTCAGTGCGAGCGGTGGCTGGCTGCGCAGGTCGTCGATCCAGCGCACGGTGCCGCCCTGGATGACGAATTCGCTTTGCGAGAAAAACCAGTTGGCCCCAGCGCTGCCGTCGCCGCCCGGGTTGGACAAGTCCAGACCCGCCACCTCGATGCGCCCTTGCGCGGTGCGCCGCACATCGAGCACGGGTTGGTCGATCACCACTTGGTCAAAACCCAGCCGCCACAGCGACCCCACCGACACCGAGGCCCGCACCAGCGGCAGTTGCAGCGCTGGGCGCCCCTGGGGGTCGAACAGCTGCACGTCGCGCAAGGCCAAGCTGGGCATGAGCGTGGGCAGCCAGCCGGTCGCGTCGCCACGGGGCTCGGCCCGGATCTCACCCACCCGCACCGGAACCCCCACCGAGGCGCTGGCCCAGCGCTCCAGCTCGGGGCGCCATTCGCCGATTCGCGGCACAATGAAGAAGTGCAAGGTTCCCCAGGTCAATGCAAACAGCCCCCAAGCCGCCAAAACCACCCACAGCAGCAGCCGCGTCACGGCGGCAAGTGTTTTGAGAGTTCGCGTGGCTGATGCGATCGGCGCCGGGGTTTGATTCATGTCCAACCAAATTATGACGGCCAGCCACACCCCAGGTTCCGCAGCGAACGATGCCGCTTTGTCAAACCACGTGAATCCTCCGTCCAACCCGTGCCCACCGCTCACCGCCGCTGACCGCCAGGCCGACTATTCGCGCTTTGTGCAGCGCGTGCGCCGGCGCTACCCGCAAGAGCTGGACTGCCTGCCCCCGGGCGAACCGGTGCACGCGAGCATGCAGCTGTGCCTGGCGCGGCTGCGCGAACGCGGCCTGCCCATGCCGGCCGCGCTGCGTGTGCTGCGCCAGTTGGTGCTGGAGCGGCTGGTGGTGCTGGACTGCGAGCAAGGCGCCTCGCTGACCACCGTGACCCGGGCGGTGACCGAACTGGCCGAGCTGGCGCTGGACGCGGCCTGCACCCTCGCGTTTGCCGAACTGGACGAGGTGTACGGCGTACCCCTGGCCGACGCGCCGGAACCCTTGCCGGTGCGGCTCAGGACCGCCAGCGAACCGGGCGAAGCCGCGAAGGTGGAGGCCGCAGCCCAGGCGATGGCACCGGTGCGGGCCCAGATGTGGGTGATCGGCATGGGCAAGCTCGGTGCGCGCGAACTCAATGTGTCGAGCGACATCGACCTGATTTATGTGTACGACGCCGACGGCGAGACCGCGGGCAACGCGCAGGGCCGCAACAAGATCAGCAACCACGAGTATTTCGGCAAAGCCGTCAAACACATTTACAACACTGTGGGCGACACCACCGAACACGGCCAGGTGTTCCGGGTGGACCTGGCGCTGCGGCCCAACGGCAATTCCGGGCCCAGCGCGGTGTCGCTGGGTGCGCTGGAAGGGTATTTTCTGGTGCAGGGCCGGGAGTGGGAGCGCTTTGCCTGGCTCAAGAGCCGGGTGATTGCGCCCGCCGCCTGCGTGCACGACAAGGGTGCCGGCGCGCTGCGCGCTGCGGTGCTGCCTTTTGTGTTTCGCAAGTACCTCGACTACAACGTGTTCGACGCGCTGCGCACCCTGCACCGCCAGATCCGCGAACACGCGGCCAAGCGCGCGGCCGGCAACCCGGGTCGGGCCAACGATGTCAAGCTCTCGCGCGGCGGCATCCGTGAAATTGAGTTCACCGTGCAGCTGTTGCAGGTGGTGCGCGGTGGGCAGTTTCCCGAGCTGCGCACCCGCCCCACGCTGGACGCCTTGACCCGCCTGTGCCGCGCCAATCTCATGCCCCCGGCCACGGCCAGCGCATTGGCCGCAGCCTACGATTTTCTGCGCCGGGTGGAGCACCGCATCCAGTACCTGGACGACCAGCAGACCCACGTGATGCCCACGCGCGACGACGACCTGAACTGGATCGCCGCCAGCATGGGCTGCGCCGATGTGTGCGCGTTTTTGCGCGCACTGGACGGGCACCGCGAGGTGGTGGCTCAAGAATTTGACACCCTGCTGGGCGGCCCCAGGAACGGCGGCTGCAACGGCAAGGGCTGCAACGGCAAAAACGGCGCAGGCCGGGCACCGGCCGACGACCTGCACAGCGTGCTGTTGCAACTGCCCGAAGCCTTTGCGGCCAAAGTCCGCGACTGGAGCGAGCACCCGCGCGTGCTGGCCCTGCGCGAAGACGCGCGCGCGCGCCTGGTGCGGTTGGTGCAGCGCACCGGCGCCTGGCTGGACGAGGGTCGGGTCAGCGAGGTGGCAGCGCTGCGCATGGCCGAATGGATCGAGCCCCTGCTGCGCCGCGAGAGTTACCTGGCGCTGCTGCAGGAGCGGCCGTCGGTACACGAGCGCCTGCTGCGCCTGCTGGGCGCGGCCAAGTGGCCCGCGCGCTACCTGCTCAAGCACCCGGGCGTGATCGACGAGCTGGCCAGCCAGCAACTGCTGACCGACCGCTTCGACCCGGTGCAGTTTGAAGCCGAGCTGGAAGGCCGGCGCGCAGCCCTGCAGTCCACCGGCGAGGACGACGAAGAAGCGCTGCTGAACATCTTGCGCCGCGCCCACCATGCCGAGGTGTTCCGCACGCTGGCGCGCGACCTGGAGCAGGTGCTCAGCGTGGAGCAGGTGGCCGACGATTTGTCGGCCCTGGCCGATGCGGTGCTGCGCACCACCGCGCGCTGGTGCTGGGGACGGCTGAGAAACCGCCACCGCGAAACGCCTGCGCTGGCCATCATTGGCTACGGCAAGCTCGGTGGCAAAGAGCTGGGTTACGGCAGCGACCTGGACATCGTGTTCGTGTACGAAGACGAGCACGAAAACGCGTCGGAAATCTACGCCGCCTTCGTGCGCAAGATGATCAACTGGATGACGGTGAAAACCGGCGAAGGCGATCTGTTCGAAATCGACACCGCGCTGCGCCCCAACGGCAATTCGGGCCTGCTGGTGACCAGCTTCACCGCCTACGCCAACTACCAGGAACGCCGTGGCAGCAACACCGCCTGGACCTGGGAGCACCAGGCCATGACGCGGGCGCGTCTGGTGATGGGCAGCCCCGAGCTGGCCAGCCGTTTTGACGCCGTGCGCGAAGCCGTGATGACGGCCGAACGCGACCCACGGGCGCTGGCGGCCGAGATTGTGGCCATGCGCGAGAAGGTGCGCGCCGCGCACCCGGTGCGGGGCACGCAGTTTGACGTGAAACACAGCGTGGGCGGCATGGTGGACGTGGAGTTTGTGGTGCAGTACCTGGTGCTGTCGCAGTCGCAGGCACACCCCGAACTGCGTGCCAACACCGGCAACATCAACCTGCTGGAGCGCGCCGAACGCGCGGGTCTGCTGCTGCCCGGCATGGGCACTGCAGCGGCCCGCGCGTACCGCGTGCTGCGCCAGATTCAGCACCGCGCCCGGCTGGACGAAGCCCCGACCCAGGTGGACGCAGCGCGGGTCACCGAAGAAGCCGCTGCCGTGCAAGCCCTGTGGCAACACGTGCTGGGCAGGCCGCAAGCCACCGCCCCTGGCGCATGAACCAGGCCTCGCGCACCTGGCTGGCACTGTGCGCGCTGCACGGCGTGGCCAGCATGCTGGTGTGGTGGGCGGGCGACCCGGTGGTGGACGCGCTCACCTGGCGCGCCGAGGGCTGGTTGCAACAACCCTGGACGCTGTGGACCAGCCCGTGGGTGCACATGAACACGCCGCACCTGATCGGCAACCAGGTGGCCCTGGGTGCGATGGCCGCGTTTGCCTGGACGGTTCGGCCCACCCTGGCCTGCGCCCTGGCCTGGTTGCTGGCCTGGCCGCTGATGCAGCTCTCGCTGTTGCTGTGGCCACAGATCGGTTACGCCGTGGGCCTGTCGGGCCTGCTGCACGCGGGCGCCATGGTGCTGGCGGTGCACCTGATGCTGAAACGCATCGCCGTGCCCAAAGCGCGCCGCTGGGGTGGTTTGCTGGCGCTGGGCTTGCTGGCCAAGCTGGTGCTGGAAAGCGGCTGGTCGTACCCGGTGGTGTGGGACGCGGGCAACGACATGTCGGTGGTGCAAGCCGCCCACCTGACCGGCGCTTTCTGGGGCGCGGTACTCGGCCTGGCGCTGGGCCGGCACCAGCGCTGGCTCAACAGCCCGTCAGGGGCGATCAACTGCCGGATCAAGGTTTAACCTGGAAACGGCTGTTGACCGCGCTCTAACTGCTGGAGATGCATGTGAAAACCGAGAATTTTGCCCACGAGCAAGCGCACCTTGTGAGTGGGCGCACGACAGGTCGGTCGCACCAACCCGCTCCAGACCGTCGCAGCACTGTGGCGCGGGTCGCAAATCATTCGGCGCCCGACGCCTGTTCCCGGTCCATCAAATATCGATATTCCCCGCCCGCAGCGCGTTGGTTTCGATGAAATCGCGCCGGGGTTCCACCTCGTCGCCCATGAGCATGGTGAACACGCGGTCGGCTTCGATGGCGTCGTCGATCTGCACGCGCAGCAGGCGGCGCACGGTGGGGTCCATGGTGGTTTCCCAGAGCTGGGCGGGGTTCATTTCGCCCAGGCCTTTGTAGCGCTGGCGGCTGGTGGTGCGTTCGGCTTCTGCGATGAGCCAGCGCATGGCGATGCGGAAGTCGGCCACTTTTTCTTCTTTTTGCTTGTCGCCCTCACCGCGCATGACCTTGGCGCCGTCGCCCAGCAGGCCGCGGAAGGTGTCGGCGGCTGTGGCGAGCGCGGCGTAGTCGGCGCCGTGCACAAAGTCTTGTGTGAGCACACTGCTTTTCACGTTGCCGTGGTGGCGGCGGCTGATGCGCAAAATCGGTTTGTCGGTGCGCACATCAAACTCGGCGGCCACTTCGGCGGGCACGCCGGTGGTGGTGAGTTCGCGCAGTTTGGCTTGCAGCGCCACGGCGCTGGCTTCGGCCTGCTCCATGCTATCGAGGTTGAGCGACACGCCGTCGGCAATGGAGCGCAGGGCTTCGGCGTCCATGAAGTTGGACAGGCGGGCAATCACGTGTTCGGCCGTCTGGTGCTTGCGTGCGAGTTCGCCCAGCGTGTCGCCTTCGAGCGTGGCGGCGCTGGCGCCACCAGTGAACACCTTGGCGTCTTTCAGCGCAATGCGCAGCAAAAAGCCGTCGAGCGCGGGTGCGTCTTTCAGGTACAGCTCTTCCTTGCCCGCCTTCACCTTGTACAGCGGCGGCTGCGCAATGTAGATGTGGCCGCGCTCGACCAGTTCGGGCATTTGCCGGTAAAAGAAGGTGAGCAGCAGGGTGCGGATGTGGGCGCCGTCCACGTCGGCGTCGGTCATGATGATGATGCGGTGGTAGCGCAGCCTGGCGACGTTGAAGTCGTCCTTGCTGTCGTTGTTGGCGCCTTCGCCACCGGCCTTGCCGATGCCGGTGCCCAAAGCGGTGATGAGCGTCAGGATTTCGTTGGAGGTGAGCAGCTTTTCATAGCGCGCCTTTTCCACGTTCAAAATCTTGCCGCGCAGCGGCAGAATGGCCTGGAATTTGCGATCACGGCCCTGCTTGGCGGAACCACCGGCGGAGTCGCCCTCGACGATGTAGATCTCGCACAGCGCCGGGTCTTTTTCCTGGCAGTCGGCCAGCTTGCCGGGCAGGCCCATGCCGTCGAGCACGCCTTTGCGGCGCGTCATTTCGCGGGCCTTGCGGGCGGCTTCGCGGGCGCGGGCAGCTTCCACGATCTTGCCGCAGATGATCTTGGCGTCGTTCGGGCGCTCTTGCAGGTAGTCGGCCAGCAGGCGCGAAACGATGTCTTCCACCGGGCCGCGCACTTCGCTGCTCACCAGCTTGTCTTTGGTCTGGCTGCTGAACTTGGGTTCGGGCACTTTCACGCTCAGCACGCAGCACAGGCCTTCGCGCATGTCGTCGCCGGTCACCTCCACCTTGGCTTTTTTGGCGTACTCGTGTTCTTCAATGTATTTGTTGATCACGCGCGTCATACCCGCGCGCAGGCCGGTCAGGTGGGTGCCGCCGTCGCGCTGGGGAATGTTGTTGGTGAAGCACAGCACCTGCTCGTTGTAGCCGCTGTTCCACTGCATGGCCACTTCCACACCGATGTTGGTGCCCTGGTCGCTGGCGCGGTCGCCGGTGGCGTGGAAGATGTTGGGGTGCAACACCGTCTTGCCCTTGTTGATGAATCCCACAAAGCCTTGCACACCGCCCGCACCCGAAAAATCGTCTTCCTTGCCACTGCGTTCGTCCTTCAGGCGAATGCGCACGCCGTTGTTCAGAAAGCTCAGTTCGCGCAGGCGCTTGGACAGGATTTCGTAGTGGAAGTCTGAGTTCTCTTTGAAGATGTCGTAGTCGGGCAGAAAGTGCACTTCGGTACCGCGTTTTTCGGTGTCGCCGGTCACTTTCATCGGCGAGACTTCCACGCCATTTTGCGTTTCCACGATGCGGTTTTGCACGAAGCCGCGCGCAAATTCGATCTGGTGCATCTTGCCTTCGCGGCGCACCGTCAGGCGCAACCATTGGCTCAACGCGTTCACGCAGCTCACGCCCACGCCGTGCAGACCACCCGAAACCTTGTAGCTGTTCTGGTTGAACTTGCCGCCGGCGTGCAGTTCGGTCAGCGCAATTTCGGCGGCACTGCGTTTGGGCTCGTGCTTGTCGTCCATCTTCACGCCGGTGGGGATGCCGCGGCCGTTGTCCACCACCGAGATCGAGTTGTCGGTGTGGATGGTGACCATGATGTCGTCACAATGACCGGCCAGCGCCTCGTCGATCGAGTTGTCCACCACCTCGAACACCAGGTGGTGCAGGCCGGTGCCGTCGGACGTGTCGCCGATGTACATGCCCGGTCGCTTGCGTACCGCTTCCAGGCCTTCCAGGATCTGGATGGCGCCTTCGCCGTAGCCTTCGCTGGCCCCGGCTTGATGGGCGTCGATCACGGGTTGGAAGTTGGAGCTTTCCGTGCTGACCTCGCCGGTGTTGACGGAATCTGCGGGCTTGTTGGCTTCGGACATGTTGAAATTTCTCTAACGCTTGAAATGCCAAACCCGCGGGACTCGCGGGTTTGGGGTGCAGATGCCTTTTAAGGCGTGCCTTAGATGCGCATCGGCATGACAACGTACTTGAACGCGTTGTCGTCGGGGTTGGTCACCAGCGCAGAGCTGTTGCCGTCGGACAGTTCAATGCGCACCATGTCCTGTGACATGTTTTGCAACGCGTCGATCAGGTAGGTCACGTTGAAGCCGATTTCGATCTGGTCACCACCGTAGTCAATGTCGAGTTCGTCCACCGCTTCTTCCTGCTCGGCGTTGCTCGACGCCACACGCAGCACGCCGGGCTCGATGTTCAGGCGCACGCCCTTGAACTTCTCGCTCGTCATGATGGCGGTGCGCTGCAGCGAAGCCAGCAGCGGCACGCGGCCCAGGGTGATGATGTTTTTGTGGTTGCGCGGAATCACACGGTTGTAGTCGGGGAACTTGCCCTCGACCAGCTTGGTGACGAATTCCATGCCGTCAA
>NZ_JAUSOO010000127.1 GCF_030656115.1 Hydrogenophaga sp. | reverse complement strand
GCGCTCAGAGCGCGCATAGCCTGGGCCGAGCCCTTGCCCACGTCGCCATAACCGGCCACCACGGCCACTTTGCCGGCAATCATCACGTCGGTGGCGCGCTTGATGGAGTCGACCAGCGACTCGCGGCAGCCGTACAGGTTGTCAAACTTGCTCTTGGTCACCGAGTCGTTGACGTTGATGGCGCGGAACATGAGCGTGCCCTTGACGCTCATCTCGTTCAGGCGCAGCACGCCGGTGGTGGTCTCTTCGGTCACGCCAATGATTTGCGCGCTCTTGCGGCTGTACCAGGTAGCGTCTTCGGCCAGCTTGGCCTTGATGGCGGCGTACAGACAGGTTTCTTCTTCACTGGTGGGGTGGTCCAGCAGGCTGGCGTCTTTTTCGGCACGCTTGCCCAGGTGCATGAGCAGCGTGGCATCGCCGCCATCGTCCAGGATCATGTTGGGGCCTTCGCCTTCGGTACCTGCGGCGCCAAAGTCAAAAATGCGGTGGGTGTAGTCCCAGTAGTCGGTCAGCGTTTCGCCCTTGGTGGCGAACACCGGCGTACCGGCGGCGGCAATGGCCGCGGCGGCGTGGTCTTGCGTCGAGAAAATGTTGCAAGACGCCCAGCGCACCTGCGCGCCCAAGGCTTGCAGGGTCTCGATCAGCACCGCCGTTTGAATGGTCATGTGCAGCGAGCCGGTGATGCGCGCGCCCTTCAGGGGCTGCTTGGCCGCGAACTCTTCGCGGATGGCCATCAGGCCGGGCATTTCGGTCTCGGCGATCTTGATTTCTTTGCGGCCCCAGTCGGCCAGGCCGATGTCGGCAATAACGCAGTCGGCGTTGACGGTGGTGGGAATGCGTGCGTTCATGTTTCGCTCCAGTGGTGGTTGGGTTGACCCCCTTGGGCGCGACGAATGGGCAAAAAAAAGCCCATCGCACCGAAGGTGGATGAGCGTCGTTGCATGGATTTCCGAGCCTCACGCCCCGCGCTGACCAGGGGTCAGGGGTGCGCTGCAACGCTCCTCGGATGCGAGGATTCTAGCGCAGCCCGCTCAGGCCTGCTGTCGCATGGGTGTGCGAAACTGCCACGCCACCATGACCGAGCTTGCCCCAACACCGCTTTCCCACTGGCCCGCCGCGGCGCGCCAGCACATTCTCGGCGTGCTGACCGACATCGACGACACCCTGACCACCGAGGGCGCCATCACGCCCGACGCGTTGCACGCCTTGCACCGCTTGCGGGCAGCGGGCCTGCCGGTGTTCGCCATCACCGGGCGGCCGGCGGGCTGGAGCGAGCCCTTTGCGCTGGCCTGGCCGGTGAACGCCATCGTGGCAGAAAACGGCGCCGTGGCCTTGTGGCGCAGCCCTGCCGGGCCACTGCGCCGCGACTACCTGCAAGACGCCGCCACACGCCACGCCAACCACCAGCGGCTGCAAGCGGTGGCCGCGCAGATATTGGCCGAACTGCCCCACGCCCGCCTGGCGCAAGACAGCGCAGGGCGCGAAACCGACATCGCCATTGACCACAGCGAGCACCACCACCTGCCCGACGCCGACATCCAGCGGGTGGTGCGTCTGATGCAAAGCCACGGACTCAACGCCACGGTCAGCTCCATCCACATCAACGGCTGGATCGGGGAACACGACAAGCTGGCGGGTGCCCGCTGGATCGTGCGCACACAACTGAACCGCGAGCTGGACAACGAACTGGACCGCTGGGTGTACGTCGGCGACTCCACCAACGATGCACGCATGTTTGGCCACTTGGCGAACAGCGTGGGCGTGGCCAATGTGGCGCGGTTCTGGAACCAGCTTGCACACCGGCCCCGCTATGTGACGCCCAGCGAGCGCGGCGCCGGGTTTGCCCAGGTGGTGGACACGCTGCTGGCCGCCTGGAGGCCCGCATGAGCGAGCGCCCGCTGCCACCCGGGCCCGAAGCTGACCGCCCCAGCAGCGATGCGGTACCACCCCGTCTGGGCCTGTACGCCATCTTTGGCTCCACCTTCTTCGAACTGGTGGGCTATTTCATGCTCACCCCGTTCCTGGTCTTGCGGCTCCATGGCGACGGCGTGTCGACGGCGGTGGTGGGCCTGTTTGCCGCCACGGGCTGGCTGGGCATTTTTTTGATGACCCCGTTTGCATCGGCCATCACGCAGCGCCTGGGCCGCCGCCCCACGCTCTGGCTGGCTGCCACGGTGCCCGTGTTGACGACGGTCGGCTTTCTGTCCACCGCCGCCTTGCCCGCCTGGTTTGCGTTCAACCTGGTGGGCGGCATGGCGTCAGGCCTGCGCTGGGTGCTGGCCGAGGCGGTGGTGGCCGAGTTTGCACCGCCCGGCCAGCGGGGTCGCACCATCGGCATTTTTGAAACCATGGTCGGCACCACCTTTGTCATCGGCCCCGCGCTGCTGGCCTGGGTGGGCGCCGACCACAGCGCAGCGGTCTGGCTGGCGCTGGGGCTCATGGGCGTGGGGCTGGGCTGGAGCCTGGCCATTCCGCGCCTGCCAGCCGCCGCCGACGCGCACAGCGCACGCATTGGACTGGACGGCGTGTGGCACGCGTTCCTGGCCCACCCGCTGACCATGGCCATCGGGTTCATCGGCGGTTTCTTTGAGAGCGGTATCACGTCCATTTTGCCGCTCTATGGCCTGGCGCTGGGCCTGGGTGCCGCGGCCGCAGCCCTGCTGGTGGCCAGCAGCGGCCTGGGCAGCGCACTCACCATGCTGCCCGCCGGGGTGCTGGCCGACCGGTTGGCACACCACCCGCAACAGCGCTTTGGCGACGAATTTGCCGCACGGCACCTGATCATGAAGGCCTGCGCCGGCATCACGCTGGTCGCTACCCTGGTGATCCCGTTTGTCGCAGGCCTGCCGTGGCTGGCCGCGCCCGTGGCGTTCTTGTGGGGTGGTGCGGGCGGCTGCCTCTACACCATGGTGATGATTGACATCGGCTCCCGCGAAGAGGGTATTACCCTGGTCAACAGCACGGCGGTGCTGGTGCTGTCATACACCTTGGGGGGTGTGCTGGCACCTGCCTTGGGCGCCGCCGCGCTGCAATGGGCGCCCACGCTGGGCTTCCCGGCACTGCTCATGGGCGTGGCCAGCGTGGGCTGCTGGCTGCTGTGGCGGGGGTCAGGGCGCGGTCGATGAGGTGGCCGACACCACCGTCGTCGGCTCAGCCAAATGCGGCTGGGGGCGGTCCAGCACTCGGTCAGCCAGGCCGCCACCCACCCACATGCCCAGCAGCGTCAACCAGGCGGTCACCGCGAAGATGGCGCCGCCGGTCATGCCAGCACCCACCGCGCAGCCCCCGGCCAGCATGGAACCAAAGCCCATGAGCACCGCGCCAACGATGTAGCGCGGCATGGTGTAGCTGCCGCCAAAACCCTCCAGCTTCCAGTCGCCGCCCACCAGCGCACCCACCAAAGAGCCCAGAAACACACCCGGCATGAGCCCCAGGCCAAAGGTCCATGGCTCGCCGGGTTCGCTCAGCACCCGCATCAGCCACTCGGCCGACGGGCCGCTGAAAGTGAGGCCCTGAATCTGCACCGGCTCAAACGAGTTCGCCATCACCTGGTAGGTGCCGGCCCAGGCCAGGGCCACCATCAGCCCGGTGCCGATACCACCCGCCCATTTCCAGAAACTCCAGCCGCTGTGGTGTGCAAAAAACAGCGCCGTGATCAGCCACACCGCCGCAAACACCAGCCCGTCCCACGGGCCTGCGCCCACCAGCGCCAACACACTGCGCGCGGGGCCACCGTCCACCACCCACCAACTGGCCATGGTCTCGCGCAGCGGTGCCAACACGCCGCCCAGCGAAGCCTGGGCCACCACGGCAAAAATCAGCCCCGACAGCAAGGCCCGCAAGTTGCCGTTGGCCGACAGCACCAACAAGCGGCTGGCGCAACCGCGCGTCATGACCATGCCAACGCCAAAAATCAGGCCCCCCAGCAGGGCTCCCGACAAGCTGCCCTGCGCCGACAGCTGCCGGGCCGTGCTCACGTCCAGCCCACCCGACACCACCAGCAACTGCACGCCCACCACCGCCGTGGCAAACGCCAACAACCACACCGCCAGCTTGTCGCCAAACTTTCCGTGCCAGAACTCGATGACGGCCGCGCGCAGGCAAAAACGCGAGCGCTGGGCAAAAAAGCCGAAACCCAGCCCCACCAACAGGCCCAACACAGCCAGCACGGCAGGTTCGCCCCGGCTTTCAATCCAGCCTGTCCAGTCCATCGCGGCTCCAGTTATTTGTATATGCGTATTGGCGGATGTTACGCCGCACCACACCGGTCGGGTTGATCTTCAACAAACACCATGCAACGTTTTCAACCGGGTAAGCTCCAACCCGGCATTTCCCTGAACCCCGAAAGGATCGCTCCATGGCCATTCCCTGGCTGCTGGCCCTCAAAGTCATTCCATGGGGCGACGTGATTGAACACGCGCCCAAGGTGCTCAACGCAGCGCGCAAGCTCATGGACCGCCAGCGCACCGAACCCGCGCCCGCCGTGACCACCACCACCACCGCCGACTTGGTGAGCGAAGCCCTGCCCAGCCTGGGTGAGCTCAAAAACCGGCTGATCGCCGCCCAGGTGCAGCTGGACCGCCAGGCCGAGATGCAAGAACAACTCACCCAGACGCTGGCCGAACTGGCCGAACAAAACGCACGCCTGGTGAGTGCGGTGGAAGTGCTGCGGCTGCGCACCCGCATGCTGCTGTGGGGTACGGCGGCGCTGGTGCTGGCTGTGGCGTGGCTGGCCTGGCGCTGAACCCGTTGAGCGCGCTGGATAAGCCCGTTCAGCGCCGCCGCGTCAGAAACCCGGGCAACCAGCGCGACCACAGCGGGCCGCTGCCTGCGCCGCTGTCACCCACCGGGTTTGCGTTGCCAGTTGCCGCCGCCACGGTGGTGGCTTTGGCTGCAGTGATCGGGCGCAACGGAATGACCTTGGCCGCAGCCTGTGCAGTATCTAACGAGGCACCGGCGTCCAAGCCTTGGCCAAACACCGGTTCAACCCAGTCCAAAATGGGCAACCACTGCAAACGGTCGGCTTGGGTCACCGTTTCGGGCATGTCAAAAATGCTGATGCCGTTCTCCACCGCACGCACATAGACCTGCGCGGCACGCAGCGCACCGATGTAAGGCAGACCGACGCTGGCCGCCCAATCCTCGGTGACTTCACCCGCGCCCGTGCGGCCATCGAGCCGCATGCCCAAGGCGGCCACCCGGCACCGCCCCGAGGCGACTTTGGGGTGTGCACGCAACTCGTTCCAACAATCCGAGGCCGATTCGCGGTCAAAAACCGACCCAGCCACGGGCAGCACAATGGCATCAACCGCCATCACCACCTTGGCCAGACCCAGCCCGTGCAACCCGCCCGGCGTATCAAGAATGAGGTGCTGCGTTCCGATGAGCGGGCGGGCGAGCCCACCCGAATCACCCACCCAGCCCACGATGCGGGGTGCCGCCGACGGCCGGCGCGACAACCACACACGCATCGACTGCTGGTGGTCCAGATCGCCCAGCGTCACCGATTCGTTGCGGCGTGCCAGGTACGACGCCAGGTTGGTGGCCAGCGTGCTTTTTCCACTGCCGCCTTTGCGGCTGACGATTGCGAGGGTGCCCATGCGCTCAGACTATGGCGCCTTCAACGGCGCGTCAATCCGCACATGCGATTAACACGCAACCTGTCTGGCTGGATTAAGACCCCCGTTTGTTCAAGCCATTGCAAGATGCCGCCCTGTTTGCCCAAGCCAAACGGGACAGGTGTGGCACCTCGGTGGTGTGGGTTGACGATGCCATCGACATGGGTACGGACAACCTGCGCCATCTGGCCACCGAGCAGGCGGGCGGTATTGGGCATGAGTTCCTGATCCATTGGCTGCACGACAACCAACTGACCCAAGA
>NZ_JAUSOO010000095.1 GCF_030656115.1 Hydrogenophaga sp. | reverse complement strand
CCGACATGTCCATGCTCATCAACGGCCTCAAGGTCACCGCCGAAAAAGGCGCCACCTTCGAGCGCCGCAACCCGCTCGACGGCAGCGTGGCCACGCGCGCGCCCGCCGCCTCAACGGCCGACGCCGTGATGGCAGTCGAGGCAGCTGCCGAAGCCTTCAAGACCTGGAGCGAAACCGGCCCCAGCCAGCGCCGCGCGCTGCTGCTCAAGGCCGCCGACGCGCTCGAAGCCAAGACACCCGCGTTCATCGAAGCCGTGTCGGCCGAGACCGGCGCCACCGGCATGTGGGGCGGCTTCAACGTGATGCTCGCCGCTGGCATGATCCGCGAGGCCGCCGCGCTCACCACGCAGGTGGCCGGCGAGGTGATCCCTTCCGACGTGCCCGGGTCATTGGCCATGGGCATCCGCCAGCCCGCCGGCGTGGTGCTCGGCATCGCGCCCTGGAACGCGCCCATCATCCTGGCCGTGCGCGCCATCTGCGTGCCGCTGGCCTGCGGCAACACCGTCATCTTGAAAGGCAGCGAAAACTGCCCGCGCACCCACCAGCTCATCATCGAAGCGTTCCAGGACGCGGGCTTTCCGCCCGGCGTGGTGAACTACATCACCAACGCCCCGGCCGACGCCGGAGCCGTGGTCGAAGCCATGGTGGCGCACCCGGCCGTGCGCCGCGTGAACTTCACCGGCTCGACCAAGGTGGGCAAGATCATCGCGGCCACCTGCGCGAAATACCTCAAGCCGGTGGTGCTGGAGCTGGGAGGCAAGGCGCCGCTGGTGGTGCTGGACGACGCCGACCTGGACGATGCGGTCAACGCAGCAGCCTTCGGCTGCTTCATGAACAGCGGCCAGATCTGCATGAGCACCGAGCGCATCATCGTGGACAGCAAGATCGCCGATGCCTTTGTGAAGAAGTTCGCCGACAAGGCCAAACACCTGCCGCTGGGCGACCCGCGCAAACCCGAGCCGGTGGTGCTCGGCTCGGTGATCGGCATGGGCTCGGTCAACCATTGCAATCAACTCATCGACGACGCGCTGGCCAAAGGTGCCAAGCTTGCCTGCGGCGGCAATGCCGACACCACGCTCATGCCCGACACCTTTCTAGACCATGTGACCCCGGCGATGCGCATCT
>NZ_JAUSOO010000085.1 GCF_030656115.1 Hydrogenophaga sp. | reverse complement strand
CGACGACGAGCGCGTGAACGCCTGGGGCGGCGCCATTGCGCTGGGCCACCCGCTGGGTGCCAGCGGTGCGCGCCTGGCCACCACGGCGGTCAACCGCCTGCACGCCACCGGCGGGCGCTACGCCTTGTGCACCATGTGCATTGGCGTGGGGCAGGGCATTGCGCTGATCATCGAGCGGGTCTGAACACAGGGCCCACCCACACTGCGCAGCAGCGCAGCGTGGGGGCTATCTCCGTTTCATTCCCGCCACGCGGGCAGCTCCCAGTTGCGCCACAAGGCCATCCCACGCAGTCCCGCCGTGACCGCCACGCAGGCCATCAACGCCATCCAGCCTGGCGCATCGGCCTGCCAAAGACCCACGTACACCCACCCGCCCGCAAACGCGCACACGGCATAGGGCCGGTGGTCGTGAAACGCGCTGGGTATTTCATTGCACACCACGTCGCGCAACACGCCACCAAACACGCCGGTGATGAGGCCCATGATCACGGCCACCACGGCGGGCAGTTCCAGCAGCAGGGCCTGGTGCACGCCGGTGGCAGCAAACAGGCCCAGGCCGAGTGCGTCGGGCCACTGGATCGCACGCTCGGTCAGGTCAAAATGGCGGTGGCGCAAAAACAGCATCGCCAGCACACACAGCGCCAGCACGCCCCACAGCATCTCCACATGACGCACCCAGAAAAAAGGCCGCTGGTCCAGCAGCAGGTCGCGCAGGGTACCGCCGCCAAAGGCGGTCAGAAAGCCCACCACACACACGCCGACGGCATCCAGTCGTTTGCGCGCAGCTTCCATGATGCCCGCCAGCGCAAAGGCTGCCGTGGCCGCCAGCTCGACCAGCAAGCGCAGGGTTTCGCCCCAGAATTGAACGTTTTGCATCGTCGAATTGTCACCCCATGCCCTTGATCACCGACCCGTTTTTCTACGCTGTGGCCATTCCGGCGGTGCTGCTGCTGGGCGTGAGCAAGAGCGGTTTTGGCGCTGGCTTCGGCTCTTTGGCGGTGCCCATGATGGCGCTGGCGGTGACGGTGCCCGAGGCGGCGGCCATTTTGATGCCGGTGCTGCTGCTGATGGACTTGCTGGGGATGGCGGCTTTCCGGAACAACGTGGACCGGCGTTTGCTGCGCTTTCTGATCCCCTTTGGCCTGCTGGGCATTGGCGTTGGCGCTTTGCTGTTCAAGGTGCTGGATGCGCGCGTGGTCGCGGGCATCGTGGGCGGGTTCACGCTGTTGTTTCTCGCGCAGCGCCTGCTGTTTCCGCCGCAGCCCGACAGCCCACCGCCGCCGAAGTGGCTGGGTGCTTTGCTCACGCTCACCTCGGGCTTCACCAGCTTCATTGCCCATGCCGGTGGCCCGCCGATCAACGCCTATGTGATTCCGCTGCGCCTGTCGCCTTTGCTGTTCACCGGCACCATGGCCTTTTTCTTTTTCTTCATCAATCTCGCCAAGTGGATTCCGTATGCGTGGTTGGGCTTGCTGGACGTGCGCAACATGACCACCTCACTGACTCTGCTGCCGTTGGCCCCAGTGGGCGTGTGGGTGGGGGTGCGCATTGCGCACCGCATCCAGCCGCTGCTGTTTTACCGCATGGTGTACGCCGGCATGTTTCTCACGGGCATCAAGTTGGTGTGGGACGCTTTTCGGTAAACACCGTCGCGTGGCTTGTCGCGGTGCCGACACCCTGTTGCGCCGTCGCTCGATAGAGTTGCACGCATGAAAACCTTTGAAACCTTGGCCGACTTGGCGGCCTGTGTGGGCCAGGAAATTGCGGTCAGCGACTGGCTCTCCATCACCCAGGAGCAAGTCAACCAGTTTGCCCAGGCCACGGGCGACCACCAGTGGATTCACGTGGACGTGGAGAAAGCGCGAGCCGGTCCTTTTGGCGCACCGATTGCCCACGGCTTTCTCACGCTGTCCTTGCTGCCGGTGTTTCTGGAGTCGTCTTTTGACATTCGCCAATCGGGCATGGGTGTGAACTATGGGCTCAACCGGGTGCGCTTTACCGCACCGGTGCCGGTGGGCAGCCGTGTGCGCGGGCGGCTGACGCTGTTGGCCGCCGAACCCATTGAACAAGGCGGTCTGCAGATGACCTGGTCGGTGGTGGTGGAGCGTGAGGGCGCCGAAAAGCCGGTGTGTGTGGCCGAAGCGTTGGTCAGGTGCTACCCCTGAGCCCATGCCTGATGTTCACGCGTCTGCGGTCTTGAATTCGATTTGTCTCCATGCTTCGAAGACCGACACGGCCACCGCATTGGACAGGTTCAGGCTGCGCTGGCCTGGCACCATGGGCAGGCGCAACCGCTGATGTGTCGGAAAGCGCTCGCGTACATCGGCCGGTAGTCCCTGGGTTTCAGAGCCAAAAACCAGCCAGTCGCCCGCCTGAAACGTGTTGTCGAAAACGCTCTGGCTCCCCCGTGTGGTGAAGGCAAACAGCCGATCGGCGGCGGGCGACTCGGCGCTCAGAAACTCGGTCCAATTGGCATGGCGGCGCACTTGGGCGTACTCGTGGTAGTCCAGCCCTGCACGGCGCATGTGCTTGTCGTCCATTGAAAAACCCAGGGGTTCGATGAGGTGCAGTGTGCAGCCCGTGTTGGCGCTGAGCCGAATCACGTTGCCGGTGTTGGGGGGTATTTCGGGCGCAACAAGAACAATATTGAACATAGCGAAAGACCTGCTTGTTGCAGGAGGCAAAGGGTGGAGCGTTCCAGCGACGAACCGCGTGCGGTCAACCCCCTTGAAGGCAGGTGGTTGGCGTGGGATTTTCGGTGTTTATGGGGATGTTTTGTGGTGATCCCGTGGCCGTCTTTCAACCGACCTCTTCAATCGGATGCCGTGCGTGCAAACACCAGGGCGCTGACGTGCTGTGCGCCGGCTTGCAGAAGCGCCTGGGCTGCGCTGTGCAAGGTTGCACCGGTGGTGGTCACGTCGTCCACCAGCAGCACGTGCGTGCCAGCCAACTGCGCCGTTCGAAGGGGGTGTGCCGCAAAAACACCCTGCAGGTTGCGCATCCGTTGTTCGCGCGTCAGGCTGTGCTGGTCTGGGACTTCTCCCAGGCGGACCAGTGCATCAGGCAGGGTGTTGTTGTGGCGCCCCGATGCGTTGGGGGCCGCACGGCGCAAGGCTTTGGCGAGTTCCCAGGATTGGTTGTAGCCACGGCTGGCCAGCCGCGCGGGTGTCAGTGGCACGGGAACGGTCAGGTCGCACGTCTGCAACAAAGCCACCGCTTCCGGGTTTCTCAGCAGCAGCGCTGCCATAGGTCCGGCCCACCCCGGCTCACCCCGGAATTTGAAGCGGGCAATCAGTCCGTCCCACGGGTAGATGTAGTCCACAGCCGCCACACAAGACCGCACCAGCGCTGGTGTGGTGCGGGTTCGGCAAGCACCACAGAGATCCGCTCCAGCGGCGCTTGTGCCCAAGTTGATGGCACAGGTGCGACAGCGCAGTCGCAGGGGGGCAAAACGCTTCTCGCAGACGGTGCAAACAGGCTGCGCGGGCCAGCGGTCACACACCTGGCAACTGCTGGGCAGTTGTTCTGAAAGCCGTCGCCATGCGTGGATTGACATCGGCCCAATATACTGCTGAGCCGCTTTGCTGTCCGTCCGATCCTGGCCGCCGCTGAAAGCGATTCAAGCCCTTTACCTGATGTGAACAACGCGCCCGAAGACGAATCCGCTGTCCCTGGTCTGGACCCTCGGGCTGCCCTGCGCTGGCAACTGCAGTCGCGCAACACCAGCCCCTGGCTGCATGAGGAGGTGGCTTCTCGCATGGCCGAGCGCCTTCAGTGGTTTCGTGACAAACCCACCAGCTGGCTGCATTGGGAGCCTGTGATGGGTGGCTTGCAGGCGCACGAGCGTATCCGCTCGGTTTTGCCTGGCGCACATTGCCATGTGGCGGCCGTGCAGTTGCAGCAGGCCTTGGACGCCACGCGTGAGCCGCCTGCGTCCTCCTGGAATCCCAAGCATTGGTTGCGGGGAAAAGTGCCTGCCCCAGTCAGCGAAAGTACGCGGGTGGGCATGGTGTGGGCCAACATGGCGCTTCACCTGGAAACACGCCCGGCAGCTCTTTTGCGGCGTTGGTATGAGCACATTGAAACCCATGGTTTTTTGATGTTTTCCTGCCTTGGGCCAGACACCTTGCGTGAACTGCGAGCCGTCTACGCACGCATGGCGTGGCCTGAGCCCACCCATCCGTTTACCGACATGCACGACTGGGGTGATATGTTGGTCCAGAGCGGATTTGCCGAGCCCGTGATGGACATGGAGCGCATCACCCTGTCTTACAGTGGCGCTCAGCCGCTCTTGGAAGACCTTCGTTTGCTGGGCCGAAATCTGCATACCCATCGGTTTGCCGGTTTGCGTTCCCGGGCTTGGCGTGCGCGCTTGTATCAAGCGATCGAAGCCGGGTTTCCCCGCTCCCCGGACGGTCGCCTGTTGCTGACCCTGGAAATTATTTACGGGCACGCTTTCAAGCCGGTACCTCGCGCAAGAGGGGATACAACCACAGCGGTCTCTGTGGACGACATGCGTGCCATGCTCCGTTCGGGGCGGCGCTGAGAGGCTGAGAGTCGTTCGTTCATGCCCGCTCGCCCCCCCCAAAACGCACCCGCTAGTCTCTGCAAACGCGCGCCATAGCCTGGCTATGGCTGTGCTTTGCGCCTTGATCGGGCACGTTTTGAGGCGCCGCTCGGACGCGCCCGAAAAACGCTCATCCTCTGAGCCGCGCCTTTCGCGCCTTGCATGCCGTTGTGCCAGGACAACGGTCCGTCTCTGACGAGCACTGCAGCCGTCACCCGTTGGATCGAAAGTGACCTAAGCCACCTTGTCCCAGTCGGATGTGGCGGTTTTGTCAGGGAAGCCCCATTGAGCCGCCGCTACAATTGACATAAATCAAAGCCTTCTGGGTATTTTCCCCTACTCATTCGCGCCGGCCACCATGGACGGTGGTGGACCTGATCGGTGGTGGATGGTGAGTCAAACCAACAACGCTTTTCGACTGGCGACGATGTCTGCAGAAGGGTTGCACTGGACCTTGCGACGCAACTGTTCGGTCACTCCCGGGCAGTTGGCTGCAACGTTTTTTGCGCTGGGTGCTTTGTCGTTGGGTGTGGCCGGTTTTTTCTGGTTTCAAGGTGCTGTGTTGGTGTTGCCGTTTGCCTTGCTGGAATTGGTTGCCCTGGCCACCGCTTTTGTGGTGTATGCGCGCCATGCAGCCGACAGTGAGCGGGTCAGTTTGCAGGGTGGTCGCTTGATTGTGGAGTTGGAAACAGCTGGAAGTGTCAGGCGCAGTGAGTTCGTGAGGGCGTGGGTGCGCATTGAGCCACGATCCCGTGGAAACCTGGTTGAGGTTCGCGGCGGTGGTCTGTCGGTGCAGGTGGGCCGTTACCTTCGGCCAGAGCTGCGCCCTGTGCTGGCACACGAGATTCGGCAGGCTTTGAATTCGGTGTGAGGGTAGGGGGTTGGGTATTCCCTGGGTGGGCGGCCCTGAAAAAATTTGTTCTAATCTGCATTGATATAAATCAATACTTATATTTGAGGCGCTTAACGTGAGTACGACGAAAAAAACGGGTGATTTCATGCGAAAACGGCTGACAACGCTGCGCGCAGCAAGCACCGCGCTGGGTGCGGGTGTCTGGGTGACTGCGGGGGCTCAGGTGAACGATCTGCCAGGTGGTCCTGCCGTCAACCAACTCAACTTTGCGCCTGCGGCAACCCGCATCGCCGAAGAGCAGCACTGGCTGCATTGGTTCATGATGGGCATTTGCGCCGTCATTTTCGTCGTCGTGTTCGGCGTCATGTTTTACTCCATCCTCAAGCACCGCAAGTCGGTCGGCCACAAATCGCAAGAGCTGGCCGAGCCGATCTGGGTGGAGTTGGGGTGGACCATCGTGCCGCTGCTGATCGTGATTGGCATGGCCTTGCCCGCCACCAAAGTGCTGGTGGCCCAGAAAGACACCACCAACAGCGACCTGACCATCAAAGCCACGGGCATGCAATGGAAATGGGGCTACGACTACATCAAGGGTGAAGGCGAGGGCATCGGCTTCCTGTCCACGCTGGACAACAGCCACCGCGAAATGTCCAACAGCGGCAACCCCCCGCCCACCGACAACTACCTGCTCAAGGTCGACAATCCGCTGGTGGTGCCTGTGGGCAAGAAAATCCGCATCATCACCACCGCCAACGACGTGATCCACGCCTGGATGGTGCCGGCTTTTGGTGTCAAGCAAGATGCTATCCCCGGCTTCGTGCGCGACACCTGGTTCCGTGCTGAAAAAACGGGCGACTTTTATGGCCAGTGTGCCGAACTCTGCGGCAAAGAGCATGCCTACATGCCCATCCACGTCAAAGTGGTGTCGGCCGAGGAATACACCGCTTGGGTGGGTGAGCAGCAAAAGGCCATGGCCGCCGCCGCTGACGATCCATCCAAAGTCTGGGCTCTGACGGACATGGTCAAGCGTGGCGAGTCGGTCTATGCCGCCAATTGTGTCGCTTGTCACCAAGCCAACGGCAAAGGCGCTGGCCCAATCAAGCCGCTGGACGGCTCTGCGCTGGTGACCGACGCCAACAACGGACTCATGATCAACGTCATGCTCAACGGCGCTGCTGGTGGGGCCATGCCCGCATGGAAGCAGCTGTCTGATACCGAACTGGCTGCGGTCATGACCTATGCCAAGAACACCTGGTCCAACAAAACCGAGCAAATCGTGCAGCCCGCCGACGTGGTGGCCGCTCGCAAGTGATCTGTTTGCAGATAAATATTGAGCATCAAAGGAATCGATCATGAGTGCAGTTCTTGACCACCACGACGCACATGGACACGACCACGACCACCACGCCCCCGCGGGCTGGCGCCGTTGGGTCTACGCCACCAACCACAAAGACATCGGTACGCTGTACCTGCTGTTTGCCTTCACCATGCTCATGGTGGGTGGCATGCTGGCCTTGCTGATCCGCGCCGAGCTGTTCCAGCCCGGCCTTCAGCTGGTCAACCCCGGGCTGTTCAACCAGCTCACCACCATGCACGGCCTCATCATGGTGTTCGGCGCCATCATGCCGGCCTTCGTGGGCTTTGCGAACTGGATGATTCCGCTGCAGATCGGCGCATCCGACATGGCCTTTGCCCGCATGAATAACTTCAGCTTCTGGTTGATGATTCCTGCTGCGCTCATGCTGGTGGCCTCGTTCTTCATGCCTGGTGGCGCACCCGCTGCCGGCTGGACGCTGTACGCACCGCTGACGCTGCAGATGGGCCCCTCCATGGACGCCGGCATTTTCGCCATGCACATCCTGGGTGCTTCGTCGATCATGGGCTCGATCAACATCATCGTCACCATCCTGAACATGCGCGCGCCCGGGATGACGCTGATGAAGATGCCCATGTTCTGCTGGACCTGGCTGATCACCGCCTATCTGCTGATCGCTGTGATGCCCGTGCTGGCCGGCGCCATCACCATGACGCTGACCGACCGCCACTTCGGCACCAGCTTCTTCAACCCCGCTGGCGGCGGCGACCCGGTGATGTACCAGCACATCTTCTGGTTCTTCGGTCACCCCGAGGTCTACATCATGATCTTGCCGGCCTTCGGCATCATCAGCCAGGTCGTGCCCGCCTTCGCGCGCAAGAAGCTGTTCGGCTACGCCTCCATGGTTTATGCCACCGGCTCCATCGCTATTCTGTCTTTCGTCGTGTGGGCTCACCACATGTTCACCACCGGCATGCCGGTGACCGGCCAGCTGTTCTTCATGTACAGCACCATGCTGATCGCCGTGCCCACAGGCGTGAAGATCTTCAACTGGATCGCGACCATGTGGAAGGGTTCGATGACCTTCGAAACGCCCATGATGTGGGCCGTTGGCTTCATCTTCGTATTCACCATCGGTGGCTTCACTGGCCTGATCCTGTCGGTCGCTCCGATCGACATCCAGATGCAGGATACCTACTACGTGGTGGCTCACTTCCACTATGTGCTGGTGGCAGGCTCGCTGTTTGCCATGTTTGCCGGCATCTACTACTGGCTGCCCAAATGGACCGGTGTGATGTACAGCGAAACACGCGGCAAGATCCACTTCTGGTGGTCGATGATTTCGTTCAACGTCACCTTCTTCCCGTTGCACTTCCTGGGTCTGGCCGGCATGCCACGCCGCTACGCCGACTACCCGATGCAGTTCGCCGACTTCAACGCCATCGCTTCGGTGGGTGGTTTTGCCTTCGGTATTGCCCAGGTCTATTTCTTTGTCGCTGTGATCATCCCCGCCATGCGTGGCAAGGGTGAGAAAGCCCCGCAGAAGCCTTGGGAAGGTGCCGAGGGACTGGAGTGGGAAGTGCCTTCGCCGGCTCCCTTCCACACCTTTGAAAACCCACCCAAGCTGGATGCCACCGCCACCAAAGTGATTGGCTGATCTTGTCTGCATCGGTTCAAAACATGACGCCTGACCAAAAAAAGAACAACCTGCGCCTGGGCCTGATCCTGGGTTCTGTGGCGCTGGTTTTTTTCCTGGGCTTCGTGGGCAAGCTGGTGTTGTTCGGCGGTTGAACGGCCGCCCCGACACGTAAACTCAAAAGTGGCACCCATGGGACTGCGTCGCGAAAACTTCAAGATGGTGGGCAAGCTGTGCGTGATCACGCTGGGCATGTTCGGCTTCGGCTATGCGCTGGTGCCGATCTACAACGCCATCTGCGAAATGACCGGTATCAACATACTCGCTTTGTCCGAGCGTGAAGTGCCCGGTGCACGCCCCAAATTGCCAGCCAACACCCAGGTGGACCGCTCGCGAACCATCACCGTGGAATTCGATGTGAACACCCGGGGCCCTTGGCATTTCAAACCTGCGGTGCGCTCCATGGAGGTTCATCCGGGTGAACTGAGTACCGTGGTGTACGAGTTCCAGAACATCCAGAACCGGACCATGGCTGCCCAAGCCATTCCAAGTTACGCGCCCAAGCAGTCGGCGGCCCATTTCAACAAGCTGGAATGCTTCTGCTTCACGCAGTACACCTTGGCGGCTGGCGAGAAGAAAGAGTGGCCGGTGGCGTTCATCATCGATCCGCGCCTGCCCAAAGATGTGACCACCATCACACTTTCGTATACCTTCTTTGAGGTGGGTGGCAAAGTGCCGCAGGCGCCACAGGATGTTGCGGTTCAGGCACCTGCTGTGGTGTTGCCCAAAGGAGCTGATCCGGTATGACCGACCCCCTGCACCAACGCAAAGGTTCCTTGGTTGGCACGGTTAAGGCTGTGCTTTGGGGCTTTCTGGGTGTTCGCCGCAATGCCGATTACCAAAATGATGTTGCCAAGCTCAACCCGATCCACATCATGGTGGTGGGTGTGCTCATGGCCTTGCTGTTTGTTCTCGCCTTGATCCTGCTCGTCAATTGGGTTGTGGCCTGAGCGAACGGCATCAACAGCATCACGATTTTCATTTTTCCGATATTCATACAAGCGAAAGCAACTAGGAGTGAGCATGTCAGCAGCAACACACGGCACGACGCCTTATTACTACGTACCCGGGCCATCGCGTCACCCGGTGATGGCCGCCATTGGTCTGTTTTTCGTGATCCTGGGCGCAGGCCAATGGATCAACGGCGCCGATTGGGGTATGTACTCGCTGGCGTTTGGAATGGCCTTCTGGCTGATCGTCTTGTTCCAGTGGTTCCGCGATGCCGTCAACGAGAGCGAAGGTGGGCTGTATGGTCACAAGATTGACCTGTCATACCGCTGGAGCATGAGCTGGTTCATCTTCTCCGAGGTGATGTTTTTTGGCGCGTTCTTCACTGCTCTGTGGTGGGCACGTGTGCACTCGGTTCCCGCGCTGGGCAACATTGAAAACGCCCTGATCTGGCCCGACTTCACGTCGATCTGGCCCAGCATGCAGGCCGGAGTGACCGCATCGCCTGCCGGCATCGTTGAGCCCTTCCAGACCATGGGCCCTTTCTGGTTGCCCACCATCAACACCGCGTTGCTGTTGACCTCTGGTGTCACTTTGACCATTGCTCACCACGCCCTGCAGGCCGGTAACCGAGGCAAGACGATAGCGTTCATGTGGATGACGGTGATCTTGGGCGTCATTTTCCTGTTTGTGCAAGGTTACGAATACGCGCACGCCTACGCCGACCTGAACCTCAAGATGTCATCAGGTATCTTCGGTTCCACCTTCTACATGCTGACGGGTTTTCATGGTTTCCACGTGTTTGTGGGCATGCTGATGTTGCTGTTTATCACGCTGCGTCTGCAAAAGGGTCATTTCACCGCCAAGAGCCACTTTGGCTTTGAGGGCGCTGCTTGGTACTGGCATTTTGTGGACGTGGTCTGGCTGGGTTTGTACATCCTTGTGTATTGGATGTAAACCGCTGGCGGGATGGCCGTATCCCGCTCAGGCAAAGAAAAAAGCGCCTGTCGGCGCTTTTTTCTTGTGCGCCCAGCATGGGCGCACTCCTGCGGGTGCAAGTCCCGCCGCAAGTTGACCAAGACGAGCGAAGCGAAGCGCAACCGCATGAGGGCGACCGAGTGTGGGAAGGAAGCGTGGAGCGCAAATCATGAGCCGA
>NZ_JAUSOO010000082.1 GCF_030656115.1 Hydrogenophaga sp. | reverse complement strand
CCGAAGGCAAGACCGAGGTCCGCTACAAGGGCCCCAACATCACGCCCGGCTACTGGCGCATGCCGGCCGAGACCGCCGACGCCTTCGACGAAGAAGGCTTCTTCAAGACCGGCGACGCGGTGAAGTGGATCGACGAGACCGACATCCACCAGGGCCTGAAGTTCGACGGCCGCATTGCCGAAGACTTCAAGCTCGCCACCGGCACCTTTGTGAGTGTGGGCCCGCTGCGCGCCAAGATCATTGCCGCCGGCGCGCCCTTCGTTCAGGACGTGGTGCTCACCGGCATCAACCTGAAAGAGGTGGGCGCCATGGTGTTCCCCACCCCCGCGGTGCGCAACCTGAGCGGCTTGGGCGCTGAGGCGTCGATGCACGAGGTGCTGGACCACCCCGCTGTGCTGGCGCATTTTCAGACCGTGGTGAACGACCTGGCCGCCGCCGCCACCGGCAGCGCCAACCGCATCGCCCGCATGTGCCTGCTGGCCGACCCGCCCACCATCGACCGCGGCGAGATCACCGACAAAGGCTCCATCAACCAGCGCGCCGTGCTGACGCACCGGGCCGACACCGTGGCCAAGCTGCACAGCGACGGCCTGCACTACATCCTGAGGCCGGAATAACCCCCCCGCGCCGCCTGGCGGCGTCACCCCCCGGGGGCGATGCGAGCGCCCGGCACAGCCGGTTCCGCCGCATCCTGGATTCAGGCCCGCACTTCGGACACCTTGAAGCAAAACAAAGGACATCACATGGCAACCAAAGGTTTTTTCAACGCGTTCCACGACGTGCACATCCTGGACGGCGTGCGCACCCCGATGGTGGACTACTGCGGTGCGCTGGGCCATATATCGCCCACCGACCTGGGCATCAAGGCCGCGCGTGAAGCGCTCAAGCGCGCGGGCGTGCCGGGCAGCGACATTGGTTCGGTGGTCACCGGCAACATGGCGCCGGGCGACTTCGACCAGTTCTTTCTGCCGCGCCACATCGGCCTGTACGCCGGCGTGCCGGTGGAAGTGCCGGCGATCATGGCGCAGCGCATTTGCGGCACCGGCTTCGAGCTGTTTCGCCAGGCGGGCGAACACATCCAGGGCGGCGCCTGCGACGCCGCGCTGGTGGTGGGCACCGAAAGCATGACGCGCAACCCGATTGCCGCCTTCGACCACCGCACCGGCTTCAAGCTCGGCGCGCCCGTGGGCTTCAAAGACTACATGTGGGAGGCGTTGAAAGACCCGGCGGCGGGCATCAACATGATCCAGACCGCCGAAAACCTGGCGAAGCAATACGGCATCACCCGCGACGAGGTGGACCAATTCGCCTCCGACTCGTTCGCCAAGGCCGTGGCCGCGCAGGCCAGCGGCTTTCTGGCCGGCGAGATCGTGCCGGTGATCTCCGAAAAATTTGAGCTGGCGGGCTACAAGGCGCGCGGCATCAAGCTGCAGGGCAAGCTCACCGAAGTCGCCACCGACACGCACCCGCGCATTTCGCCGAAGGAGGTGCTGGCCAAGCTGCGCCCGGTGTTTGACGACGGCGTGCAAACCGGCGGCAACAGCGCTGCGCTGGTGGATGCGGCGGCGGCCTGCGTGGTGGCTTCCGGCGACTATGCGAAAGCCCACGGCAAGCAAGCACTGGCCCGCGTGGTGGCCTGCGCTGCGGTGGGCGTGCCGCCCGAAATCATGGGCATCGGCCCGGCACCGGCCATTCGCATGTTGCTGCAACGCACCGGCCTCACGCTGGCCGACATCGGTCGCTTCGAGATCAACGAAGCCCAGGGCGCGCAAACCCTGGCCGTGGGCCGCGAACTGGGACTGGACCTGAGCCGCCTCAACGTCAACGGCGGCGCGATTGCGCTGGGCCACCCGCTGGCCACCACCGGCGTGCGCCTGACGCTCACGCTGGCGCGCGAACTGCAGCGCAGCGGCCTGCGCTACGGCATTTCCAGTGCTTGCGTGGGCGGTGGCCAAGGCATTGCCTTGCTGATCGAAAACCCGCAAGCCGCCTGAACCCCGACCGCCCCTCCATTCCTCAAGGACCCAACCATGAACATACAAGGACACGCCACCCTCGTCACCGGTGGAGGCTCCGGCCTCGGTGAAGCCACCGCCCGCGAACTCGCCCGCCTGGGCGCCAAGGTCGCGGTGCTCGACCTGAACCTGGAGAACGCCCAGCGCGTCGCGGCCGAGATCGGCGGGGTCGCTGTGCAGTGCAACGTCTCCGACCCCGAGAGCATGCAAGCCGCCATCGACACCGCCGCCGCCGCCCACGGCCCGGCGCGCATCCTGATGCAGATCGCCGGCATCGGCAGCGCCAAGCGCGTGGTCGGCAAAGACGGCAACGCCGCCCCGCTGGAAGACTTCGCCCGCGTCATCAACGTCAACCTGATTGGCACCTACAACGCGGCGCGCCTGTTTGCCGCCGCCTGCGCCAAGCTGGAGCCCATGGAAGACGGCGAGCGCGGCGTGATGGTGTTCACCGCCAGCGTGGCCGCGTTCGACGGCCAGGTGGGGCAACAGGCCTACAGCGCCTCCAAAGCCGGTGTGGCCGGCATGACGCTGCCCATGGCGCGCGACCTGGCGCAGCACGGCATTCGGGTGTGCACCATTGCCCCGGGCCTGTTCCTCACGCCGCTCATGAAAACCCTGCCCGAGCCGGTGCAGCAGTCGCTGGCGGCCAGCATTCCCTTCCCCAACCGCCTGGGCAAGCCCGAAGAGTTCGCCCAACTCGCGGCGCACATCGTCACCAACGGCCACCTGAACGGCGAAACCATCCGCCTCGACGGTGCTCTGCGTATGGCGCCACGCTGAAAGCACCCGATGAGCAAAACCGTTGTGTACGAAGTGGATGTGATGTTCGGCGACTGCGATCCCGCCGGCATCGTGTTCTTCCCCAATTTCAGCAAGTGGATGGACGCCTCGTCGCTGAATTTCTTCGTCAAGTGCGGCGTGCCGCCCTGGCGCGAACTGGTGAAAACGACCGGCATCATCGGCACCCCGCTGCTGGAGATCAACACCAAGTTCATGCGCCCGGCCACCTACGGCGAGCGGTTGCAGATCCACACCAGCATCCAGGAATGGCGCGACAAGGTCGTGATCCAGAAACACGTGGTCATGCGCGGCGATGTGGTGCTGTGCGAGGGCCTGGAAACCCGCGCCTTCTGCATCAGGCACCCCGACGATCCGGACCGCATCAAAGCCATTCCGGTGCCCGCCGACATCAAGGCGCTGTGCACCGCCTGAGCGTTCCCCCGAAGTCATCCGCGAAGGGCGCACAAGACGCCTGCCATTCCCCCCACCGATTCCCAGCCCGCTTCCCCCCACCCCTGAACAGGAGACAGTCCATGAAAGCCATCAAAACCCTGGTTGCCGTTGCCATCGCCACCTTGGCCAGCACCGCCGCCCAAGCCGACATCAACATCGGCGTCAGTCTCGCGCTCACCGGCCCCGGCTCCGGCCTGGGCATTCCCATGCAGAACCAGTTCAAGCTGTTTCCCAAGACCATCGCCGGTGAAAAAGTCAACCTGATCATCCTGGACGACGCGACCGACCCCGGCAAAGGCGCGGCCAACGCCCGCCGCTTCGTCACCGAAGACAAGGTGGACATGATCATCGGCTCGTGCATCACCGCCGTGGCCGCGGCCATGAGCGACATCGCCTCTGAGGCCGGCACGGTGCAACTGGCCGGTTCGCCCGTGGGCCTGCCGCCCGGCAAAGACAAGTGGGTGTTCCGCCTGCCGCAGTCGAACACGGTGATGGGCCACGCCGTGGTCGAGCACATGAAGAAACAGGGCGTCAAAACCATCGGTTTCCTGGGCTACACCGACGCCTACGGCGAGCAGTGGCTGAAAGAAATTGGACCGCTGCTGGACAAGGCCGGCATCAAAATCGTGGCCACCGAGCGCTTTGCCCGCAACGACACCAGCGTGACCCCGCAAGCCCTCAAGATCAACGCCGCCAACCCCGACGCGGTGCTGATTGTGGCTTCTGGCTCTGGCGCTGCCATGCCCCACATGGCCATGGTCGATCGCGGCTTCAAAGGCAAGATCTACCAGACCCACGCCGCCGCCACCCAAGATCTGATGCGCGTGGGCGGCAAAGCGGTTGAAGGCGCGTTCGTGGTGTCCGGCCCGGCCGTGATCGCCGAGCAGTTGCCCGACAGCCACCCGTCGAAGAAGGTGGCGATCGACTTCGTGCAGAAGTACGAAGCCGCCGTGGGCGCCGGCCTGCGCAACCAGTTTGCGGGCCATGCCTACGACGCACAGATCACGCTGGAGAAGGTGATTCCCGTGGCGCTGAAGAAAGCCAAACCCGGCACGCCCGAGTTCCGCGCAGCCATCCGCGATGCCATGGAAACCATGGGCCGCACCATCTTCTCGCACGGCGTGATGAACTGGACGGCCACCGACCACTGGGGCTACACGCTGGAAACCGGCGTGATGCTCAAGGTGGCTGACGGCAAGTTCAAGGTGGAGTGATTCGGAGCACCCCCCTGCGCCGCTGACGCGGCTTCCCCCTCTCTGGCGCGCCTTCGGCGCTGGGAGGCGGGACGGCATCTCGGGCCGGCAGAGCCGGACCCTGGATGCCTCTGGAGGGAGACATTTCGCGCGTTGCCGCCTGGGTTTTTTCAGCCATTTCTTTTCTCGTTAGGCTTTTATGGACTTCTCGATCGCCAGCATTTTGTTGCTTGACGGCCTGACCAATGGCGCGGTGTATGCCCTGCTCGGGCTCGCCACCGTGCTGGTGTTCACCGTCACGCGGGTCATCTTCATTCCCCAGGGTGAATTCGTGGCCTATGGCGCGCTCACCCTGGCCATATTTCAAACCGGCCAGGTGCCGGGTACCGTCTGGCTGCTGTTGCTGCTGGCCGGTGTGGCCGCGCTCATGGAGCTGTCAGGCCGCTGGCAGCACCACCGCAACGCGCTGGTGGCACTGAAAGCCGCCGGGCGCATGCTGATCGTGCCGCTGGTGGTGGCGGGCATCGCCATCTGGGCAGCGCCGCAGCAGTTTCCGCTGGCCGTGCAGGCCGCGCTCAGCGTGGCGGTGGTCACGGTGTACGGCCCGCTGGTGTACCGCGTGGCCTACCAGTCGCTGGAAAGCGCCACGCCGCTGGTGCTGCTGATCGTGTCGGTGGGTGTGCATTTCGCCATGACCGGTCTGGGCCTGGTGTTCTTCGGCGCCGAGGGTTTCCGCAACCCCGCGTTCTGGGACCTGCGCCTGAACATCGGCCCGGTGATGCTCTCGGGCCAGGCCATCATCACCGCGCTGGCCACCATCGCGCTGATCGTGCTGCTGTGGTTGTACTTTGAGCGCTCGCTGCGCGGCAAGGCGCTGCGCGCCACCGCCGTGAACCGCACCGGCGCACGCCTCATGGGCATCTCGTCGCAAGCCTCGGGCCAGCTCACCTTCACCATGGCCGCTTTCATTGGCGCGCTCTCGGGCCTGCTCATCGGCCCCACCACCACCGTGTTCTACGACTCGGGCTTTCTGATTGGCCTGAAAGGCTTTGTGGCCGCCGTGGCCGCCGGCCTGGCCAGCTACCCCGGCGCGCTCATTGCCGCGCTGTTTGTGGGTGTGATCGAAGCGTTCGGCTCGTTCTGGGCCAGCGCGTTCAAAGAGGTGATCGTGTTCACACTCATCCTGCCGGTGCTGCTGGTGCGTTCGCTGCGCAGCGGCCATTCGGACGAAGACCACTGATATGAAAAACCTTCAAAACATGGGCCTGCTCGTTCTGGCCGCCGCCATACCGCTGATCGCGGTCTTGCCCCTGCCCGATTTCTGGATCACCCAGCTCAACTACATCGGCATGTACAGCATGACGGTGCTGGGCCTGGTGCTGCTCACCGGCGTGGGCGGTCTCACCTCGTTCGGCCAGGCCGCGTTTGTGGGCATTGGCGCCTACACCACCGCCTGGCTCACGCTCAACACCGGCATGTCGCCCTGGCTCACGCTGTTCGTGGGCATGGGCCTGACCGCCGGCAGCGCGCTGCTGGTGGGGCTGATCACGCTGCGCATGTCGGGCCACTACCTGCCACTGGCAACAATAGCCTGGGGTTTGTCGCTGTACTACCTCATGGGCAACCTGGACGCGCTGGGCAAGTACGACGGCCTGCTGGGCATCAAGAGCCTGAGCATTGGCGAATTCGACATTGGCCAGGGCCGCGCTTTCTTTGTGCTCACCTGGGTGCTGCTGCTGGCCTTTGCCGCGGCCCTGCTGCACCTGCTGGACTCGCGCGCGGGCCGCGCCATCCGGGCGCTCAAAGGCGGCTCGCAAATGGCCGAGGCCATGGGCATCAGCACCTTCCGCTACAAGGTCACCATCTTCGTGCTGGCCGCGCTGTTTGCCTCGGTGGCCGGCTGGCTGCTGGCGCACTTCCAGCGCACGGTCAACCCGTCGGCCTTCGGTCTGAAGATGGGCATTGAATACCTGTTCATGGCGGTGGTGGGCGGCGTGGGCCATGTGTGGGGCGCCATCGTGGGCGCCGGCCTCATCCGCGTGCTGGAAGACCAGCTGCAGGTGCTGCTGCCCAAGCTCATGGGCACCAGCGGCAGCTACGAAGTGATCGTGTTCGGTATCGCACTGGTGATGGTGCTGAAGTACCTGCCCGATGGCCTGTGGTCGCTGGTGGGGCGCCACCTGCCCAAGCGCCCGCGCCCGGTGGACTGGCAACACGCCGCCGCCCTGCCCGAACGCGACAAGCCCGAGACCGGCGCGCTGGTGCTCGATGTGCGCAAGGCGCGCATGCAGTTCGGCGGTCTGGTGGCGGTGAACGACATCAGCTTCCAGATTCGCGCCGGGCAGATCGTGGGCCTGATCGGGCCCAACGGCGCCGGCAAGTCCACCACCTTCAACCTCATCACCGGTGTGCTGCGCGCCACCAGCGGCGAGGTGGATTTCCGGGGAGCCCCCATCAGCGGACTGAACTCGCGCAACATCGCCCGCCAAGGCATGGCGCGCACCTTTCAGCACGTGAAGATGATCCCCGACATGACGGTGCTGGAAAACGTCGCGCTGGGCACCCACACCCGGGGCCGCAAAGGCGTGCTCTCGGCCATGTTGCGCGCCAACCGCACCGAAGAACAGCAGCTGTTCCGCGAAGCGCAGCGCCAGCTGGAGCGCATTGGCATGGGCGAATACCTGCACGAGCAGGCCGGCAACCTGGCCATGGGCCCGCAGCGGCTGATGGAAATTGCCCGCGCGCTCTGCGCCGACCCGGCCCTGCTGCTGCTGGACGAGCCTGCCGCTGGCCTGCGCCACCAGGAAAAGCAGGCTCTGGCCGGCGTGCTGCGCCAGCTCAAGTCGGAAGGCATGAGCATCCTGCTGGTGGAACACGACATGGACCTGGTGATGCAGATTTGCGACCACCTGGTGGTGATGGAGTTCGGCACCCTGCTCACGCAAGGGCCGCCGGCACAAATTCAGCAAGACCCCAAGGTGCGTGCCGCCTACCTCGGCACCGACCACTAGAGCATGGAACACCCCCGCGCCGCCTTTGGCGTCACCCCCTCAAGGGGACGGCACGGGCCGTCCGGCAAAGCCGGCCCGGCGGTGCCCTTGGCCTCAACCCTTTCACGCGCACCCAAAGACACCGACTGGTGAGACGACATGAGTACCACACCCCTTCTTCAGCTCAAAGGCCTGCGCGCCGGCTACGGCCGCGCCGAGGTGTTGCACGGCATCGACCTGCACGCCGACAAAGGCAGCGTCATCACCGTCATCGGGCCCAACGGTGCGGGCAAGTCCACGCTGCTCAACACCGTCATGGGCATCCTGCCCGGCAAGGGAACCATCGAATTCCGCGGCCAGGACATCAGCACCCTCACGCTCGAAGAGCGCGTGATGAACGGCATGGCCCTGGTGCCCGAAAAGCGCGAGCTGTTCAGCACCATGCCGGTGGAAGACAACCTGCTGCTCGGCGGCTTTCGCCAGATGCGCCTGGGCAACGCGCAGTGGCGCAGCAAGCTGGACGATGTGTACAACATTTTCCCGCGCCTGCAAGAGCGGCGCACCCAGCTCGCCGGCACCCTCTCGGGCGGCGAGCGCCAGATGCTGGCCGTGGGCCGCGCGCTCATGTCCGGCCCCGAGCTGCTCATGCTCGACGAGCCCAGCCTGGGCCTGGCGCCGCTGATCGTGCGCGAGATTTTTTCCATCATTGAGCGCCTGCGCCAGACCGGTGTGACGATTGTGCTGGTGGAACAAAACGCCCGCGCCGCGCTGCAGGTGGCCGACCACGGCTATGTGCTGGAAATGGGCGAACTCAGCGCCCAGGGCCCCGCCAGCGAGCTGGCCAACGACCCCCGCGTGATCGAGACCTACCTGGGCAGCGCGCGCCAGCCGGCCTGAAAGCCGCTGGGCGTCCTGCACCCCATCTGTTCTGCCAACCGCCCACACCAAGGAGACACACATGCCCACCCGCTTTGCCCACACCACGCGCTTCGCCCTGCCTGCTGCCGTCTGCCTTGCGGTCACGGCCTGCAGCACCTTGCCTGGGGCTTCTTCCTCTGGCACTGCCGCCCAAACGCTGGCCCCTGCCGTGGGCGCGAGCCTGCAACATTGCGCCAGCCTGACCGGGCAGTTCCGGTTCGACCAGCTTCAACTGCAGTCGGCCACCGTGGTTGCACCCGGTCGGCTGACGCCCACAGGTGCCGAGGTGGGCGCACACTGCCTGGTCAAGGGACAGATGCACCCGCGCAAAGGCCGCGATGGCCGCGATTACGCCATTGGCTTTGAAATGCGCCTGCCCCAGGCCTGGAACGGCCGCTTCTATTACCAAGGCAACGGTGGTCTGGACGGCGCGGTGCGACCCGCCGAAGGTGCACTGGGTGGCGGCCCGCTGACCGGTGCGCTCCATCAGGGTTTTGCGGTCCTCAGTTCCGACGCAGGCCACACCGGGGCTCAGTCGCCCTACTTTGGCGCCGAACCCCAGTCGCGCCTGGACTACGGCTACCAGGCGGTGGCCAAACTCACACCCATGGCCAAGGCCCTGATCGCTTCGGCCTACGGCAAGGGCCCGGACCGCTCCTACCTGGGCGGCTGTTCCAACGGTGGTCGCCATGCCATGGTGGAAGCAGCGCGCGGGCAGGCCTACGACGGCTATCTGGTGGGCGCACCGGGCTACCGCCTGCCCAACGCGGCACTGGCCCAGCTCTGGGGTGCCCAACAGTGGGCACCGCTGGCCGTGGCCGGGGCGACCACCAAACATCCGCTCAACCCCACGGCCATGATCCCGGACCTGAGCGGCGCTTTCACCAAGACCGAGCGGCAACGGGTGGCCAACGCCATCCTGAACCAGTGCGACGCACTGGACGGCGCCAAAGACGGCATGGTCCAGGCCACGCAGGCCTGCCAGTCGGCGTTCAACCTCAACACCGACGTGCCCACCTGCACCGCAGAGCGCAACGGCCAGTGCCTGAGCGCGGCGCAGAAAACCGTGATCGCCAACGTGTTCGCCGGCGCGCGCACCACCGACGGCCAGGCCATCTACTCGGCCTTCAACTACGACCCGGGCCTGGCGGGCGACAACTGGGCCACCTGGAAATTCGCCAACTCGGTGGCCCTGGATCCGCTGTCGGTCGGTACCGTGTTCAGCGTGCCGCCTGGCCCGGTTGACCCTCTCAAGGTCGATGTCAACGCACGCCTGCCGCTGTTCAGCGCCACCAACGACGTGTACCGCGAATCGGGCATGTCTCTGATGACGCCACCCGGCCACGAGAACCCGGTGAACCTGACCCAGCTGAAGGACCGTGGCGCGAAGATGGTGATCTACCACGGCGTGGCCGACGCGATTTTTTCCGCTGAAGACACCCGCCAATGGATGCACCGTCTGGACAAGGCCATGAACGGCAAGGCCGACCACTTCGCACGCTACTTCCCCGTGCCCGGCATGGCGCACTGCAGCGGCGGCCTGTCCACCGATCAGTTCGACCTGCTCTCGCCGCTCGTGAAGTGGGTTGAAGAAGGTTTGGCCCCCCAGGCCGTGGTGGCCACCGCGCGCGGCGCCGGCAACCCCGGGGGCGTGAACGCCGAGTTGCCCGCCCATTGGTCGGCCCAACGCAGCCGCCCGCTCTGCGCCTACCCCACCGTGGCCACTTACAACGGCAGCGGGAATATCGAAGACGCTGCCCACTTCAGCTGCCGCTGACCCCCACAGGAACCGCCATGTACTACGAACCCGGCAAAACCCCCCACGGTCTGCCGCACGATCCGTTCAAGTCGTGCGTGGTGCCGCGCCCCATCGGCTGGATCTCCACCGTGGACGCGCAGGGCCGCGACAACCTGGCGCCCTACAGCCAGTTCCAGAACGTGACCTTTGATCCGCCCATCGTCATGTTCAGCGCCAACCAGACCACCCAGGGCGAGCGCAAAGACTCGGTGCGCAACGTCGAGCAAATGGGCCAGTTCGTGTGGAACATGGCCACCTTTGCGCTGCGCGAGGCGGTCAACATCAGCGCCGAAGAACTGCCGCATGGCGTGGACGAGTTCGAACGCGCCGGGCTGGAGAAGCTGGAAAGCCGCCTCGTCAAACCCATGCGCGTCAAAGGCTCACCGATCCAGTTCGAGTGCGAATACCTCAACACCGTGCGCTTCCCGGGCCGCCCGCCCATGGGCACGGTGGACGTGGTGTTTGGCCGGGTGGTCGGCATCCACATCGATGACGAATACATCGACGGCAACGGCATGGTCGATGTGCTCAAGATGCAACCCATCGCCCGCATGGGCTATTACGAGTACACCACCGTGGACAACAAGTTCCAGATGGTCATTCCCGGCAACAGCAAGGCCCTGCTCGCCGGCCTCGAAGGCTCGCCCGACAAGGCGCAAGACGCCACCGGCAGCCGCTAACTCCTTCTCTTTTGAACGCGCCCACCGTGAACCACTTCCAGCCCGCCACCGCCGACATGTTCTTCGTTTTGCAGCAGGTGCTTCAGGCACCGGCACAGCTGCAAACCCTGCCCGCCCATGCCGAAACCGACGCCGCACTGATGGAACAGGTGCTGGAAGAAGCCGGCAAATTCGTGGCCGATGCCGTGGCGCCGCTCAACCGCGAGGGCGACGAAATCGGTGCGCAATGGAAAGACGGCGCGGTCACCATGCCGCCCGGTTTTCGCGAGGCCTACCAAGCCTTCTGGCAAGCCGGCTGGCCCTCCCTGGCCTGCGCCACCGAAGACGGCGGGCAGGGCTTGCCGGCTGTGCTCGAAGCCATGCTGTATGAAATGCTGAGCGCCGCCAACCACGGCTGGACCATGGCGCCCGGGCTGCTGCACGGCGCCTACGAATGCATCAAACACCACGCATCCGACGAACTGAAAGCCACCTACCTGGAGAAGGTCGCCACCGGTGAATGGCTGGCCACCATGTGCCTGACCGAGCCGCACGCCGGCAGCGACCTGGGCCTGGCGTCCACCCGCGCCGTGCCGCTGGAAGACGGACGCTACGCGCTGCGCGGCACCAAAATTTTCATCTCGGGCGGCGAACACGACCTGAGCGACAACATCGTGCACCTGGTGCTGGCGCGCCTGCCTGAGAGCCCCCCCGGCCCCAAGGGGCTGTCGCTGTTCCTCGTTCCTAAGTTTTACCCAGACGGCACGCGCAGTGCGGCGGTCTGCGAGCGCATCGAAGAAAAAATGGGCCTGCACGGCAGCCCCACCTGCGTCATGCGCTTTGACGACGCGCCCGCTTGGATCGTGGGCGAGCCCGGCAAAGGGCTGAACGCCATGTTCGTCATGATGAACGCCGCCCGCCTGCACGTGGGCCTGCAAGGCATTGGCCTGCTCGAAGCCGCCTGGCAAAAGGCCCACGCCTACGCCCAGGAGCGCCGCCAGATGCGCGCCCCCGGCAGCGCCAGCAAGGCCGGCCAGGCCGACCTGATCGGCACCCACCCGGCCATGCGCCGCATTCTGGACACGCAGCGCGCCTGGGTGGACGCCGGTCGCGTGGTGGCCTACCGCACCGCGCTCGAACTCGACATCATGAAACAGCACCCCGATGCGGCCCGCCGCGAAGCCGCTTCGCGCTGGTGCAGCCTGGTCACGCCGGTGCTCAAGTCGGCCTGGACCGACCAGGCCTTCACCGGCGCCAGCGCCTGCCTGCAGGTGTTCGGCGGCCACGGCTACGTGCGCGAATGGGGCATTGAGCAGATCGTGCGCGACGCCCGCGTGGCCATGATCTACGAAGGCACCAACGAAATTCAGGCCATCGATCTGCTGGTGCGCAAAGTGCTGCCCGACGGCGGCACCGCACTCAGCGCTCTGCTGACCGAACTGGCCACGGAGCTGGGCGACAGCCCCGAGGCCGAGCGCACCCGCCAGGCCATGACCCGCTTTGCACAATTCACCACCGAGCACCTGCTGGCCGCCACCCGCGCACCGGGCGCATCGCCCGAACTGCCGTTCTGGCTGGCCGACGACTACCTGCGCGCCCTGGCCATGCTGCTGATGGCCTGGGCCTGGAGCCGCGTGGCGGCCGCACCGCAAGCCAGCGGCCCGCGCTGGACAGATGCCCACACCGGTTTCTGGCGCTGGGTCTGGCCCGAATTCGACACCCGCATGGCCATCATGGGCACCAGCCTGAACGCGGCGTGACACGTGCAAATACCGGCCACCGACCGGGCTTGAGCGCGGTCAGCGCCAGCCCGAGGGCGGACAAGATATGCTCAGAATATGTCTGAAACCTCCGTTGCCAACACCCTGCGCCGCCCGCGGGCCGCTCGCCAACACAGCGAGGCCGCCGCAGAATCCACCAGCACCCACGTTGGCGAGCTGGACACCGCCTACCTCGAAACCCTGCTGGGCTACAACGCACGCCGCGCCGCGCTGTCCGTCATTGCGGTGTTTTTGCAGCGCATGGAACCCTATGGCCTGCGCCCGGTCGATTTTTCGGTGCTCACCCTGATCGCGCACAACCCCGGCATCACCTCGCGCCAGATCTGCACTGCGCTTGACATCCTGCCGCCCAACCTGGTGGGCATGATCAAAAGCCTGGACAAACGCGGCCTGATTGAGCGCCGCGCCCACCCCACCGACCGCCGCGCCCAAGGTCTGCACGTCTCGGCCGCTGGCAAACGCCTGCAGCGCGAAGCCGAAACCACGGCCACCCAGTTGGAACAAGACGTCTCCAAAGCCCTCACGGCCGACGAGCTGCAAACGCTCAACCACCTGCTGCGCAAGGTGTACCAGTCCTGAGCACCTGCGCCACCCCAGCGTTCTCTCAACGTGTTTTCGGTCTCCCGGGGGGCGTTGGGGTAAGTCCCAATCGCTGATTGCATGGCCTCATTGGTACATTGGCCGAAGCTAGCAAACTGCTAGCAGGGGCCAACCGCACCGCGCGGTGGCCTCTCCCTCTCACCCGACCGCCACCGGAGACGCGCATGAGTGCCAAAGACAACGCCGCTGTGATCCGGCTGTTCGATCTGCTGGAATCGCGTTACGCCCTGCGGGTGATCTGGGCCCTGAGCGACGGCCATCCCCAAACCTTTCGCCTGCTGCAAGACAGCGTGGGCGGCGTTACCCCCAACACGCTCAACACCCGCTTGAAAGAGCTGCGCGCCGCCCACCTGGTGGACCACAGCGGCGACGGCTACCGCCTCACCACACAGGGCACCGATCTGGCGCGCCGCCTGCAGGAGGTGCAACAGTTCGCCCCCAAGTGGAGCCAGCAGCAGGCCCGCGCAGCGGCCACCGCTGCCGAAAAAGCGGCAAAAGCAGAACAAGCCCAGCCGCCGGCCTGACCGCCCTGGCAAACGGGCAGCCCAGCCGCTCACGAACTGCAAGCGCCCAGGCAGGCACCGGCAGGCACCAGCGGCAAAGTGGCCGGGTCGAGCGTGGCCAGGCGAGACATAGAATCGGGCCTCAGCGTGGCCGGGGTGATGTCGGCGATCACGCCAGCGCGGTCGTGCAGCGCGCCGCTGGCGTCCAGCAAACCGGGTTTTGCTGCGCCCTGCGGGCCGTGGCGAAAGCGTTTCATGGGCGGGGTTCGGTGGAAAAACCCCGATGTACACCCGCCCGCCCCTGAATTGCGCCATTTGCCACCGCCCACCCTTGAACTTGCGCGACACGCCCCCACGTTTTTGCCGAGCCAGTTTTGCCTTTGCAGTTTTGCCTTTGAATTCACGTCAAACCACCAACGCCCATGAGCCAACAACCCCACCCCGCCGAAAGCCACAGCCCTGAACACACCGCGCCCATCAGCCCGGAAGAAGCGCTGGCCGCAGCCGCTGTGGCCGAAGCCGATGCGCTGGCAGCCCTGACCAACGAAGTCAGCACCCTCAAAGCCCAAAACGCCAACCTGGCCGAGCAGTACCTGCGCGCCAAAGCCGAGGCCGAAAACACCCGCCGCCGTGCCGAAGATGAGATGAGCAAGGCGCGCAAATTTGCGGTGGAAAGCTTTGCCGACAGCCTGCTCGCCGTGGCCGACAGCCTGGAAGCTGGTCTGGCCATTCAGGAAGCCACCCGCGAACAGCTGCGCGAAGGCTCAGAAGCCACGCTCAAGCAGCTCAAGAGCGCGCTGGAGCGCCACAAGGTGCTGGAAATTGCCCCAGCCAGTGGCAGCAAATTCGACCCCCACCAGCACCAGGCCATCAGCATGGTGCCCGCCGACCAGGAAGCCAACACCGTGGTTGCCGTGCTGCAAAAAGGCTATCTGATCGCCGACCGCGTGCTGCGCCCCGCCCTCGTCACGGTGGCCGCCCCCAAATAAGTCTTTTGTGTGGGTATCCCCTTGAAACAGGGGGTCTTATCCACACATCCTGAACATCCTTTTCACCAATTCATTTATCTATCCGGAGCACACAACATGGGAAGAATCATCGGCATCGACTTGGGCACCACCAACTCGTGCGTGTCCATCATGGAAGGCAACACCACCAAGGTGATCGAGAACTCGGAAGGCGCGCGCACCACGCCGTCGATCGTGGCGTACCAGGAAGACGGTGAAGTGCTGGTTGGCGCCAGCGCCAAGCGCCAGGCCGTGACCAACCCCAAGAACACGCTCTACGCCATCAAGCGCCTGATCGGCCGCAAGTTCACCGAGAAAGAAGTCCAGAAAGACATCAACCTCATGCCCTACTCCATCGTGGCCGCCGACAACGGCGACGCCTGGGTGGAAGTGCGCGGCAAGCAGATCTCGGCCCAGCAGGTCAGCGCCGACATTCTGCGCAAGATGAAGAAAACCGCCGAGGACTACCTGGGCGAGCCCGTCACCGAAGCTGTCATCACCGTGCCGGCCTACTTCAACGACGCCCAGCGCCAAGCCACCAAAGACGCTGGCCGCATCGCCGGCCTCGACGTGAAGCGCATCATCAACGAGCCCACCGCTGCGGCCCTGGCCTTCGGCCTGGACAAGCAGGAAAAGGGCGACCGCAAGATTGCGGTGTACGACCTGGGCGGCGGCACGTTCGACGTGTCCATCATCGAAATCGCCGACGTCGATGGCGAGAAGCAATTTGAAGTGCTGTCCACCAACGGCGACACCTTCCTGGGCGGCGAAGACTTCGACCAGCGCATCATCGACTTCATCATCAGCGAGTTCAAAAAAGAACAAGGCGTTGACCTGTCGAAAGACGTGCTGGCCCTGCAGCGCCTGAAAGAAGCCGCTGAAAAAGCCAAGATCGAGCTGTCCAGCTCGGCCGCCACCGACCTGAACCTGCCCTACATCACCGCCGACGCTTCGGGCCCCAAGCACCTGAACATCAAGCTCACGCGCGCCAAGCTCGAAGCCCTGGTGGAAGAGCTGATCGAGCGCACCATTGCGCCTTGCCGCACCGCCATCAAAGACGCTGGTATCAGCGTGGGTGACATTCACGACGTGATCCTGGTCGGTGGCATGACCCGCATGCCCAAGGTGCAGGAAAAGGTGAAAGAGTTCTTCGGCAAGGAGCCACGCAAAGACGTGAACCCCGACGAAGCCGTGGCCGTGGGTGCTGCCATCCAGGGCCAGGTGCTCTCGGGTGACCGCAAAGACGTGCTGCTGCTGGACGTGACCCCCCTGTCGCTCGGTATCGAGACCATGGGCGGCGTCATGACCAAGATGATCCAGAAGAACACCACGATCCCGACCAAGTTCGCTCAGGTGTTCTCCACCGCCGAAGACAACCAGCCGGCCGTGACCATCAAGGTGTTTCAGGGCGAGCGCGAAATTGCCGCCGGCAACAAACTGCTGGGTGAATTCAACCTGGAAGGCATTCCGGCTGCAGCCCGCGGCACGCCCCAGATCGAAGTCTCCTTTGACATCGACGCCAACGGCATCCTGCACGTGGGCGCCAAGGACAAAGGCACCGGCAAGGAAAACAAGATCACCATCAAGGCGAACTCGGGCCTGTCTGAGGCCGAGATCCAGCAGATGGTGAAAGACGCCGAACTGAACGCCGCCGACGACAAGAAAAAGGTCGAACTGGTGCAGTCCCGCAACCAAGGCGAAGCCCTGGTGCACAGCGTGAAGAAGAGCCTGGCCGAACACGGCGACAAACTCGACGCGGCTGAAAAAGAAGCCATCGAAACCGCCGTGAAAGACGTGGAAGAAGCGCTCAAGGGCGACGACAAAGCCGCCATTGAAGCCAAGACCGAAACCCTCATGTCGGCCAGCCAGAAGCTGGGCGAAAAGGTCTACGCCGCTTCACAAGCCGAGCAAGCTGCCGCTGGCGCCACCGAAGGCGCAGGCCAGGGCAGCGCCAGCAAAGCGGCCGACGACGACATCGTTGACGCCGAAGTCAAAGAAGTCAAAAAGGGCTGATCGCCACCCCACGAGCGATTTCTGTGGCTCCGCAATGGGCCATGCAATCGATCAGCCGCCGCGTCCGGGCACTGAAAAGTGCCCGTCCGCGGCGTTTGTGTTCCAACAGAACTGCACGACACCATGGCTAAACGAGATTTTTACGAAGTGCTGGGCGTCCCGAAAAACGCATCGGACGAAGAAATCAAGAAGGCGTATCGCAAACTGGCGATGAAGCACCACCCCGACCGCAACCAGGGTGACGCGGCCAAGGCCGCCGAAGAGCGCTTCAAAGAAGCCAAAGAAGCCTACGAAATGCTGTCGGACCCGCAAAAGAAAGCGGCCTACGACCAATACGGCCACGCCGGGGTTGACCCCAACATGCGCGGCGGCCCCGGTGGCGCCGAAGGCTTTGGCGGATTCGGCGAATCGTTTGGCGACATCTTTGGCGACATCTTTGGTGGTGCACGCGGCCAACGCGGCGGACGCCAGGTGTACCGGGGCGCCGACCTGTCGTACGCCATGGAAATCACCCTGGAAGAAGCGGCCGCTGGCAAAGACAGCCAGATCCGCATTCCCAGCTGGGACGACTGCGACACCTGCAAAGGCACCGGCGCCAAACCCGGCACCAGCGTCAAGACATGCTCCACCTGCCACGGCCAGGGCCAGGTGCAGATGCGCCAGGGCTTCTTCAGCGTGCAGCAAACCTGCCCCACCTGCCACGGCAGCGGCAAGATCATCCCCGACCCCTGCACGGCCTGCCACGGCCAGGGCAAGATCAAAAAGCAGAAAACGCCGGAAATCAAAATCCCCGCCGGCATCGACGACGGCCAGCGCATCCGCAGCACCGGCAACGGCGAACCCGGCCAAAACGGCGGCCCGTCGGGCGACCTCTACATTGAAGTGCGCCTGCGCAAGCACGACATTTTTGAACGCGAGGGCGACGACCTGCATTGCCAGGTGCCCGTGAGCATGACCACCGCCGCCCTCGGCGGCGAAATCGACGTGCCCACGCTGCAAGGCAAGGCCACCATCGACCTGCCCGAAGGCACGCAAAGCGGCAAAACCTTCCGCCTGCGCGGCAAAGGCATCAAAGGCGTGCGCAGCAGTTACCCCGGCGACCTGTATTGCCACGTGGCCGTGGAAACACCGGTGAAACTGACCGAACACCAGCGCAAGCTGCTGAAAGAACTGGACGACTCGTTCAAAAAAGGCGGCCACAAGCACAGCCCGAACGACCAGGGTTGGTTTGAGAAAGCGAAGAGCTTTTTTAGCTGACGGTACTTGAGGGGGAAGGTTAGCCTGCCTGCTGTTGGCGTTTGGCTGTAGACAGGCAACTTGGGCTTATCCCCACTCACGCAGGGGAACCGCCAAGGCCTTGGGCATCAAGATGGGGGCGCCGGGCCTATCCCCGCTCACTCGGGGGAACCACCTGGGCGGGCCTGGCGGTGCTGGGAACCGTGGGCCTATCCCTGCTCACGCGGGGGAACCTCCTTCTCCAGCGCGGCCGCCTGGGCGTCGCTGGGCCTATCCCCGCTCACGCGGGGGAACCAGCGCGCCAATCACCGTGCGCCGGCTCAGCTCGGGCCTATCCCCGCTCACGCGGGGGAACCTTTGTGTGAGCCGGGCTCAGGCACAGCGCATTGGGCCTATCCCCGCTCACGCGGGGGAACCCGTGAGGAACTGGGCGAAGGATCATTTAGCACGGGCCTATCCCCGCTCACGCGGGGGAACCTCGCTTATGAAACGGTGTATATCGTTTATACGGGGCCTATCCCCGCTCACGCGGGGGAACCAGCGGCGTTTCGCCCAGCAGCACATCGTCCGCGGGCCTATCCACGCTCACGCGGGGGAACCACACTATTTCTGATTTGACACCTCGCCCGTCCGGGCCTATCCCCGCTCACGCGGGGGAACCAAATCAAAGCCAAGGGCCTGACCGCCGCCCGCGGGCCTATCCCCGCTCACGCGGGGGAACCCAGAACTTCACCCCCGGCCGACCCAACCCCCAGGGCCTATCCCCGCTCACGCGGGGGAACCGCCTGCAGCAGTCGCTTGGCTTCAGGCCCCAGGGGCCTATCCCCGCTCACGCGGGGGAACCGGGCCACGGCGAAGGGCCAGGCGCCTGCAAATGGGCCTATCCCCGCTCACGCGGGGGAACCGATCCCACCCTGCAGCCCCTGCCAGCGCGGGGGGGCCTATCCCCGCTCACGCGGGGGAACCTTCTCCCAGTAGCCGAGCTGAATGCGTCTTTGGGGCCTATCCCCGCTCACGCGGGGGAACCGGCTGGGTGTGCGTGTTCGGCCTGGCGTACCAGGGCCTATCCCCGCTCACGCGGGGGAACCTACCACCGGCTTCAACATCCTGGCCCATTCCGGGGCCTATCCCCGCTCACGCGGGGGAACCTCGGCCAGCTGCTGTGCGGTGGCCGCCTCGGTGGGCCTATCCCCGCTCACGCGGGGGAACCGTTTTGTCGGGGTTGCAGGGCAGGCGCCCCGCGGGCCTATCCCCGCTCACGCGGGGGAACCGCAACGCTGATCGAGACGGGCGCCAGGCGCTCGGGCCTATCCCCGCTCACGCGGGGGAACCGTTGATGGTGGCCGGAGCTGATCCCGGCATGGGGGCCTATCCCCGCTCACGCGGGGGAACCCGACATACGCCCTGAACGACCTGAACGCCCGCGGGCCTATCCCCGCTCACGCGGGGGAACCATGTTTGAACGGCGGTTGCGGGACTGCTCGGAGGGCCTATCCCCGCTCACGCGGGGGAACCCTTGGCGGCCATCGACGCCAGCGCCTTCTTCAGGGCCTATCCCCGCTCACGCGGGGGAACCTCTTGCGGCTTCGCTTTCTGATCCGTGGTCATGGGCCTATCCCCGCTCACGCGGGGGAACCGATGCGGATGTTTTCAAGGTCAAGCGTAGATTGGGCCTATCCCCGCTCACGCGGGGGAACCACTTATCTGATCCAAATTACCAAACATCCCCGGGGCCTATCCCCGCTCACGCGGGGGAACCCACCACGAATTCCTGTTACACGTCCAGATCCCGGGCCTATCCCCGCTCACGCGGGGGAACCTTGCCCCAACTGGAGCCGGGTTCTGCACATTTGGGCCTATCCCCGCTCACGCGGGGGAACCCTATTTTCATTTCTTCATTGTTTCTTATTGCTGGGCCTATCCCCGCTCACGCGGGGGAACCCAAGGCTCTTGTGGTCACGCCCCGCGCCGCTGGGGCCTATCCCCGCTCACGCGGGGGAACCTTTTGCGTATTCCATACTTCGCACCTTGTGAAGGGCCTATCCCC
>NZ_JAUSOO010000033.1 GCF_030656115.1 Hydrogenophaga sp. | reverse complement strand
ACGGGGCCCTTGTCGTTGGTGCATCCAGCACCGAAAACTGCCCCCAGAATCCGCCACCAGAAATGGACACCGGATTACGCCACCAAATTCCGCCACCGTTTACCGCCGCCAGATTTACGCGGAAACTGACAGCCGTCTACAGGTGGGGCCGGTTGGGCGGGATGTGAAAAGCGTATCCGTGTTCAGCGCAGGAACAGGCTGGCCAGCGCGTCCGCTGGGCGCTGGCCCGTCAGCACATGGTGGGTCAGCGTCTGCACCAGCGGTGCTATTGACAAAATGGTTTTTGAATAAGCTGTTGATTATTCAGATGAAAACAAAATCTTGTCACGCTTTGCATGCGTGCTGTGTTGCCTGTCACGCCGGGGCGTTGGCCCCGGTTTTGGGTTGAATCATTTGCTCTTATTTCAGGTGAACTGCGTTTTGGGCAGCATCCACCGCCCAGGCTGGCCGGGCAGTTCGGTGAACCCGAAGTGCCGGTAGAACGCGGCGGCCCGTTCGGTTTTGGCATCGACCACGATGGCAACCACGGCCAGTGTCTGGCTGGCTGCGGCCACACGCTGGCAGACATCGGCCAGCAAAATACCTCCCAACCCCGTACCTTGCGCCTGCTGACTAACGGCCAGGCGGCCCAGCAAGGCCACTGGCACAGGGTAGCGCGGCAGCTTTTTGCGCCACGCCTCAGGCAGTGTCTGGGCGGCCACGCTGGCGGCGCTCAGGGTGTAGAAGCCCACAATCTGCTGTGGCTGGTCTGCGGGGCAGGCCACAAACACACGGGCCACCCCACGCTTGACATCTTGCGATGCGTGGCGTTGCAGGTAGTCGTCCAGCGCCGGTTCACCGCAGGCAAAACCGGCCCTGTCCTCATCGGTACCCAGCGGGCGGATGGCATAGGCCATGCCATTCACGGCTGAACTTGTTCGGCATGGCGTTGCAGGGCGCGTTGCAAGGCGGGGTTGGCTGGGGCGGGCGCATCGAGTGCGTCCAAAAACGCGGCAAAGTCGTTTTGCGTCAGGGTGATGGCCTCGTGCGCCTGCACCACCGACTGGGCCTGAACCACGGCGTGCCGCAGCACAAATTCAGACACGCTCATGTGGGCATAGGCAGCCGCTTTGTCCAGCAGACGGCGCATGTCTTGGTCGCAGCGGATGTGTAGCCGCGTGTCTTTGGCAAGGGTGGTTGGCATAACAGGCTCCAGGGTTGCATGGGCTTTGAAAAGTTTGCCATTATCACCTTTTTGTGCGCCATTTGTGCGCACAAAAAGGTGATCTCCATGGGTGTCTGTCGCTATTCGGTTACAGCACATCCCGCAACCGGTACCACAACATGCCCAGCGCCAAGCTGGGCGTGCGCAGCAGCGCACCGCCGGGGAATTCGCGGTGCTTCAGGCGGGCGAACACGTCAAAGCGCCCGGCCTGTCCGGCCACGGCTTCGGCCACCAGTTGGCCGGCCAGCCCGGTCAGGGCCACGCCGTGGCCGCTGAAACCTTGCAGGTAATACAGGTTGTCGCCCAGGCGGCCAAAGTCGGGCGCGCGGTTCATGCTGATGTCCACAAAACCGCCCCACACGTGTTCGATGGGCACGTCTTCGAGCGCTGGAAACACCGCGCCCATGCGCTGGCGCATCACCGCTTCCAGGTTGCGCGGCGTTTGCGTGGTGTAGCTCACGCGGCCGCCAAAAAGCATGCGGCGGTCGGCGCTGAAGCGGAAGTAATCGAGCACAAAGTTGTTGTCGCACACCGCCGCGTTGCGGGGTATCAGGCGTTCGCACAAGGCCGGGTCGAGCGGGGCGGTGCCCACGATGTAGGTACCCACCGGCATGATGCGTGGCGCAATGTCGGGCGCCACCTGTGGGCCGTATTGCGCCAGCATGCTGTTGCCCGCCAACACGCCAAAGCGCGCCTTCACCAAACCCTGCGGCGTGGTGGCCACCAGCGCCGCCCCGCGCTGCAAGGCCGTTACCGGCGAGTGTTCAAAAATGCGCACGCCCGCCGCCTGCGCCGCCCGCGCCAGGCCCAGCGCGTATTTCAGCGGGTGCAGGTGGCCCGAACGGGTTTCGCGGGCAGCGGCCACGTAGCGCGGGCTGTCAATCAGGCGCGGCACCTGCGAGCCTTCGGCCCAGTCGCACACCACGCCGCGCTGCTGCAAGCCGTCCACCTCTTCGCGCAGCGCACGCGCCTTGCGGTCCGAGTCCGCCACGTACACATAGCCGCGCACCCAGTCGCAGTCGATCTGGTGCGCCGCCATGCGCTGCTCGATCAGGTCGAGTGCCTGCAGCGACATGTCCCACGCGCGATGCGCGTCGGCCACGCCGAGTTGCTGCTCAAACGGCCCCTGCCCGCTGGCGTAGCCCACAATGGCCTGCCCGCCGTTGCGCCCGCTGGCGCCGCTGCCCACGCGGTCGGCCTCCAGCACCACCACGCTCAGGCCGCGCTGCGCCAGTTCCAGCGCCGCGCTCAGGCCGGCAAAGCCCGCGCCCACCACCACCACATCGGCCTGCACCGCGCCCTCCAGCGCCGGGCAAGGCTCGGGGCGCGTGACGCTGGCTTCGTAGTAACTCTTCTGGTTCAGCTGCGTGTCTGAACCCACCAAAGAACGCTGGAACATATTCAACCCCTCCGGTTGCGTTTGGCCATTTGTTTGGCCACTTGGCCGCTCAGATACGTCCACACAAACGTGGCCGCCGCGTTCGTCGTCAGCTCGGCGTGGTCGTAGGCCGGAGCCACTTCCACACAGTCCATGCCCACCCAGTTCAGGTCGGCCAGGCCTTCCAGAAACGTCAGTACCTGGGAACTCGTCAGCCCGCCCGGCTCGGGCGTGCCAGTGCCGGGCGCGAAGGCGGGGTCCAGGCAGTCGATGTCCAGCGTCAAATAACAAGGCCTCTGCCCCATGCGCTGGCGGATCGCGTCCAGCGCCGGTTGCAGGCCCGCGCCGTCCAGCCCGCGCAGCGCCCGCGCCGTGAAAATCTGCCCGCCTTGGTCGGCCACGTATTCGCGGGCGGCCCGCTCGCCGCTGGAGCGGATGCCCACCTGCACCGTGTGCGCCGGGCTGATCAAGCCCTCTTGCAGCGCCTCATACGTCCAGGTGCCGTGGCCGGAGGGCTCGCCAAAGTGGTCGCTCCAGGTGTCGCAATGCGCGTCAAAGTGCAGGCAAGCCAGCGGCTCGCCGCCGCCGTACTGCGCCTGGGCCGCCCGCAACAGCGACAGGGTGATGGAATGGTCGCCGCCCAGAAACACGCAGTGGTGCCGCGCCATCAGCGCTGCGGCCTGCGCCTCGATGTGGCGGCGCACCTCGGGCAAGGGCGAGGCGTTGGGCAGGCGCATGTCCAGCGCGTCGCCCAGGTGGGCCAGCGGCGACACATCAAACACCGGGTGGATGCCGTCGCACAGCATCAGGCTGGCCGCGCGGATGGCCTGCGGGCCAAAGCGCGCCCCGGGCCGGTTCGTCACCACGCCATCAAACGGCACCCCCGCAATGGCAAACGGCTGGTCCGTCAGCGGCTCGGCGCCCAAAAAACGGTTGCTGTTGTTGGCGTATGCAAATTGCCCCATGGCCATGGCGCGGTCCTTCAAAAAAGGGGGCAGCACACCACAGCGCCGCCCGATTGGACCCACACGATAGCGCCAGATGAGGTTGCAGGTGAGGCCAATTGCGCAGACGGTTGGGTGTCCACCGCCACAGACAGGCAGCCGCGAGCGCGTCACGGTCACGCCAGCGCCCGATCGGTTTCACACTCCTAAAATGCCTGCATGACCCCCACCCCCCCTTCGCCCGCCAGCCCCGAGCAGGCCACGCGCCTGAATCTGCCCATCGGCATCCAAGGCTTTGCCAAGCTGCGCGAAGAGGGGTGTTATTACGTGGACAAAACCCCCTACGCGCTGCGTCTGATTCGGGAGGGCGGTCATTATTTCTTGAGCCGCCCGCGCCGTTTTGGCAAAAGTTTGTTTCTGGACACGCTCAAAGAATTGTTCGAGGGCAACCGCGAGCTG
>NZ_JAUSOO010000024.1 GCF_030656115.1 Hydrogenophaga sp. | reverse complement strand
GGAATGCGCGCAAGACTTCATGGCGCGGGTGGCCCGGGTGAACATCCAACAATGCCCGGTGTGCCAGCAAGGGCGCCTGGGTGTGGTGCAGACCTTGGCGAGAGCGAAACACCTGCCAGACCCGTTTGAGGGCAGCACCAGAAAAGCCAACAGCCGGGCACCACCAGCGCACGGGCCGTGATCGTGACCGTGATCGTGATCGTGATCGCTGTCTTTGTGAACACCTCAAACCCCTGGTTCAACTGCTCAACAAACAGTTGCGCCAGGGGCGGATGTGGGCGCTTGGCTGGGCTGCCCGATTGCGCCGCTCAAGGGCTGGGGAAAATGTGGCGGTGGCCGCGCAACAGACCGGAACTGTGGCCCGAAAAAGGCCTTTGCAGGCGCCCAGTCAAGCCATAATGACTTCCCATGGCGGGGGGTGAAATCATCAATCCCCTATTCGAAGAATTCCACACCACCGCCTCTGCTGCGGTTCAGCTCAACATGGAACACCCACCGCGAATGACGACATCGCCGCTGGCTGACTTGGCTGGTGCGGTAGATAAACGCTGAGTGTTGCTCACAGGAATGTCGCCTGCTGCCCAATGCCGCCTTGCCGGAGCAGTGTTCGGCGTTGGCTTCCTGCTCGTTCTTCCAGCCGTTCTTCTTGGCCCGGTCATCTTCGGCGGTGCCTCGTTGGACGCGTTGTCCGGTTGGGTCTTGCCGGCATCAATCGTGAGCGCAGCGTTTGGCGTGTGGCACCTCATTACCGCTGCCTTCGCATATGAAGAAGATCTTGAGTTCATCACTGGCTACTTCCAGGCGCAAGAGGCGGTCCCGCTCGTACTGCCCTTTGTGCTGTTCGTCGGCACGAGGTCCGTGTACCGCCGCTTCTTCGCGCCGGCGCTCGTTGCGCGGAGGCGCTGGCTCGTGCGCCGCACTGAGCGGCAGCGTCGTGAGCGTTCAGCCAAGGTCAGCGCAGGTGGAGATAATCATTTTCCCGTCACGGTGCCACGTGAGCCCTAAGGAAACTCTGCAAAACCACCCCCGAGGTATGGCAGACGTAAGTCCAGTGCAGCACACTCAGTGACCATGAAACAAAGCAGCTTTGACCTGAACCTGAGCACGCGGCGCACCCGCAAACAGGCGTTTTTGCAGCAGATGGACACCGTGGTTCCCTGGGCTGCTTTGGTTGAACTCATTACCCCGTACTACAGCGAGGGTCGCAACGGTCGCCCACCCTTTGCCTTGGAAACCATGCTGCGTGTGCACTTCATGCAGCAGTGGTTCAACCTGTCGGACCCGGCCATGGAAGAAGCCTTTTTCGACACACCGCTGTACCGCGAATTTGCCCAGTTGAGCGCCTTTGCTCGCCTGCCTGATGAGAGCACCATTCTTCGGTTTCGCCACAGACTGGAGAAGCACAAGCTGGCCGACCAGATCCTGAGCACCGTCAATGAACTGCTGGAGCGGCGCGGCTTGCTGCTCAAAGTGGGAACCGCCGTGGATGCCACCCTCATCCCAGCACCCAGCTCTACCAAGAACAAAGCCAAAGCGCGAGACCCCGAGATGCATTCGAGCCAAAAGGGCAACGAATGGCACTTTGGCATGAAAGCCCATATCGGCGTGGACGCCGACTCGGGTCTGGTGCACACCGTGCGAGGCACCTCGGGCAACGTAGCCGATGTCGCCGATGTCGCCGATGTCGCCGAGGGCAACAGTTTGCTGCACGGACAGGAGAAAGACGTGTTCGGTGACGCAGACTACCAGGGCGCAGACAAGCGCCCGGATGCCAAGGCCAGCCACCAATGGCATGTGGCCATGCGCCCAGGCAAGCGCAAGCAATTGGACAAAGAGAACAAGCTGTCCGATGCACTGATCGACCGAGTCGAGAAGATCAAGGCCGGTATTCGCGCCAAGGTGGAGCACCCGTTTCGGGTGATCAAGCGCCAGTTTGGATTTGCGAAGGTGCGCTACCGGGGGCTGAAGAAGATCACCTTGCAGCTCAAGACGCTGTTTGCGCTGTCCAATCTGTGGATGGTTCGTCACAAATTGATGGGCGCTCAGGCATGAGTGCGCCTGAAAGCCTGCAGAGGCTTCGCCAAAACGGGTC
>NZ_JAUSOO010000009.1 GCF_030656115.1 Hydrogenophaga sp. | reverse complement strand
TGCGTTACGTGACCAACACCCAGGGCGAACTGGTGGTGATTTCCCGTTCCGGCGAAATTGTCATTCACGACGACATTGGTCGCGAGCGCGAGCGCCACAAGGTGCCGTACGGCGCGATTCTGGCTGTCAAGGCCGACCAGGCCATCAAGGCCGGCGCCGTGCTGGCCAACTGGGATCCGCTGACCCGACCCATCATCACCGAATTCGCCGGTCAGGTGAAGTTCGAGAACGTGGAAGAGGGCCTGACGGTGGCCAAGCAGGTCAACGACGTGACCGGCCTTTCTTCGCTGGTGGTGATCGATCCGAAGCACCGTGGTTCGACCAAGGTGGTGCGTCCGCTGGTCAAGCTGCTGGACGGCCAGGGCAATGAAGTGAAGATCCCCGGTACCGACCACTCGGTGACGGTGGGTTTCCCCATCGGTTCTCTGCTCGAAGTGCGCGACGGCCAGGAAGTCGGCCCAGGCCATGTGCTGGCCCGTATTCCGGTTGAAGGTCAGAAGACGCGCGACATCACCGGCGGTCTGCCGCGGGTGGCCGAGCTGTTCGAAGCCCGCAGCCCGAAAGACAAGGGCATGCTGGCCGAGATGACCGGTACCGTGTCGTTCGGTAAAGAGACCAAAGGCAAGGTTCGTTTGCAGATCACCGATCCCGAAGGCAAGGTCTGGGACGACCTCATTCCCAAGGAAAAGAACATCCTGGTGCACGAAGGCCAGGTGGTCAACAAGGGTGAGAGCGTGGTGGACGGCCCGGCCGATCCGCAAGACATCCTGCGCCTGCTGGGTATCGAAGCGTTGTCGCGTTACATCGTGGACGAAGTGCAGGATGTCTACCGTCTGCAGGGTGTGAAGATCAACGACAAGCACATTGAGGTGATTGTTCGTCAGATGCTGCGCCGCGTGATCGTGGACGCCGTGGGCGATTCCACCTACATCGCTGGCGAACAGGTCGAGCGTTCGGAGATCCTCAACACCAACGACGCGCTGCGCGCCGAAGGCAAGATCCCTGCGACCTACAGCAACGTGTTGCTGGGTATCACCAAGGCGTCGCTGTCCACCGACTCGTTCATCTCGGCGGCTTCCTTCCAGGAAACCACCCGCGTGCTGACCGAGGCGGCCATCATGGGCAAGCGCGACGAGCTGCGTGGTCTGAAGGAAAACGTGATCGTGGGCCGCCTGATCCCAGCTGGTACCGGCATGGCCTACCACGAAGCGCGCAAGGTCAAGGAAAAGATGGACGACGAAGAGCGCCGTGCCATTGCCGAAGCCGATGCGCTGTCGCTGGCGGCCGACCAGGCCGACCACGCCGACGTGTCCAGCTCCAGCGAAGCGCAATAAATCGATCAACGCGGGCAGTATTGCCGCCTGCCCCTCAAAAGCCCCCGACCATCCGGCCGGGGGCTTTTTTCATGTGCGCCCAGCATGGGCGCACTCCTGCGGGTGCAAGTCCCGCCGCAAGTTGACCAAGACGAGCGAAGCGCAACCGCATGAGGGCGACCGAGTGTGGGAAGGAAGCGTGGAGCGCAAATCATGAGCCGATGGACAAGAACCACATAGAAGGCGTTGCCGATCAGGGCGAGCGGGCATGAAACCGCAAAGCTCTCTTGGTCAAAGATCAGGCGGCGTAAATGTGGCGGTTGTGTGATGAAGGAGTGCGTTCTTACCTGGGGAGATCTCGCCTGGCGCCTGAAAGGGCGACGGTACTGCCGGAGCGAGAAGTCAGCAGAAGCCGTCGTAGCAGGAGCCGGGGCCGCTGAGGCCACAAGGCAAGAGCGAAGGACCGAACGAGAGTGAGTGACCGAGGACAAGGAGATGTCAAAGGC
>NZ_JAUSOO010000015.1 GCF_030656115.1 Hydrogenophaga sp. | reverse complement strand
AGTTGGCACCGGAAGGTCTTCGAACAGGCCAGCCACCGCGAGCTCGGTGGCGTTGAGGTCGGGGCGCGTTGTCATGCTCACTACCAAGCCATTACCGTGCCAGCTTGAAGGCGGGGGAGAAAAATTCTCACTCTCTCAGATGGCACTGAAATCTGGAATTTCGTCAATGGCGTCAACTTAGGCCAGTGTTCCGGTGGTGGCAACGTTTACGGCAAACAGTTGAGCTACGCCTCCTATAACCAGTTTGCGAGTTGCGTACAGCGCTTCGCGGCTTGTAACAACATCTTCTACATCCGTGACGGCAAGGTGCAGCGCTACACACCAGTGGGCTCAGGTGGAATGCGTTGCTACACAACTGAACAAATTCAGCCTCAGTTCCGTGGTCCGACCAACATTCGATAGTTGCAGCGGGGAGATTGAGAGCCCTCGGTCAAGCGGTCCCAATCGGCCAGTGATGGTCTGGGCCCCAGAAGTGAGATCGCTAAATGACTATTCACAGTCAAAGTCCCGGACGACGACCGTTCTATAAGTACATGTCGCCTGTGACAGCATGCATCGTGGCTGAATCTCGAACGGTTCAATACTCATCACCATTGACATTCAACGACCCGTTCGACGTACAGGCTGGATTGCACTTCTCCTTCGACATAGACTCCTTACCCGGAAAGGTCTTGCGCCGACTTGAGGATTTGGCCATGTCGCCGCTGCCACCCACAGTAGATACGGAGGATGTGTGGGGAAAACTTGTCTTGTTGGTTCGGGAGCACTACCCCTCGCGGGGTATTCCTGCGGTACTGAAGACCGCCTATGGTGCAGAGCCCCTGCGACGGATCGTCCGCACGATTCGCGAAACCCAGAGGCAGTATCAGGAGCATTGGTGGTCAAGGCTTTTGCCCGGCGCCAGGGTTTTCTGTGTCAGCGAGGTGCGCGATAACTTGCTCATGTGGGCTCACTATGCCCAGAACCACACTGGTGCGGTATTCGAGTTTTGGTCGCTTCCGGAGGAGGACAACCTGCTCTCTGTTGCCGCGCCTGTGGAGTACCGTCCGTGTCCGCCCTCGTTCTTCTCCGAAGAGGAATTCATAGACGATCTGCTGTCGTTGAAGCGCCTTGACGTTCAGTCGCTCTATCGGCGATACGCATATGTCAAGAGCAACCATTGGGCATACGAGCAGGAATGGCGAGTTTGGTACCCATTCTCAGACACCACAGATCACGACTTCATTCCGATCAGGCCGGCTGAACTAAAAGCCGTGTACTTTGGGTGTCGTATGGACCGAGAAGTGCAAACGCGGCTCACAACTCTCTTGAGGGTCGGGTTCCCAGGAGCAAGGCTTTTAAAGTCACATCGCAGGAGCGACGACTACGCGCTTGAGTTTCACGACGCCTAAAGTGACTGGCTGACCGGTATGCGCGCGGCCGCCATACGCTGGCCGTCAGCCGTCAGCCGTCAGCCGTCAGCCGAAGCCTGACTCACCGCCCGCCGAGTGCCCCCGCTTCCACGCAGCAAATGCCAGCGGCCGAATCCCAAACCGCACCGCATTCCCCGCATGCAGCGAGCCAAACTCGGCCAGCACCAGCGATGTGAAATGCGCGTGCTCGGCCAGTGGCACCGAGGCCGGGATCTTGCTCTTCACCGCCTGCTCGGTGGCGGCTTCACCTTGCCGCACGATGGCGGCGACCACCTCGGCCAGGGCCTGCCGGTGGCGCAGCCGGAAGATGTCTGGCGGCACCAGGGTCTGCTGGATCGCCACGTACTGCTGGCATGAGCGTTCATAAGCCCACACAAACACGTCGCGCAGCAGCTCCACGCGGCTAAGTTCGTACACCCCCAGCATGGCGTTCACGTAGGCCTGTTGCGGCACGTCGATGAAGGACAGCGGGCAGAGGTTGTGCCGGATGAACGGGATGTTGGCCGCCAGCCGCGAGACGCGTTTGTTCACGTCCTCAAATGGTTGCAGGTAGGGCAGGTGCACCATCAGAAAAAACGCCTGCTCGAACGGGTCGGTGATCTCGGCGGCCATCTGCACCACGATGCCAAACAGTTCCTCCAGCCGCTGGGGCAGGGCCATGGGCAGGTAAACGCTGCCGCCGATCTCCACGGCGCGGCGGCGCACGCGGCCCACGGCGGTGGGGGCGGCCATCAGGCCGTCTGAGAGGCTGAGAGTCTTTCGTTCATGCCCGCTCGCCACCCCAAAACGGACCCGCACGGCGTTGCAAATACGCGCCATAGCCTGGCTATGGCTGTGCTTTGCGCCTTGATCGGGCACGTTTTGAGGTGTCGCTCGGACACGCCCGAAAAACGCTCAGCCTCTGACAGGAAGGCGTGCAGCGCGATCAGGGTGTCGGTCTGCACGCGGGCGTTGTCGGCCGCGGCTGGAAACGTGACGTCCTACCTTCTGGATTTGTCTAGTTATGTATATCTTTATCAAGATATACTTTCATAGAACTCTATAGAATTCTGACCACAGGAATTGCCATGGATGCTGTGAGAAACCCATTTGCCCCGGGCGCTGGGAGCAGGCCGCCGGAGCTTGCCGGAAGAGATGCCATCCTTCAGGACGCGCAGATAGCCATTCAAAGGGCGCTGATAGGCAAGCCCAGCCGCTCACAGATGCTGCTTGGCCTGCGTGGCGTAGGCAAAACGGTGCTGCTGAACAAAATCGAAGAGATGGCCGAAACCGCAGGGCACCTGACATCTGCCATAGAAGCGCCAGAGGGCAAGGTGCTCAGTGAGTTGCTTGTGCCCAAGATCAACCAGGTCTTGCGCAAACTCTCCACGTCGCAGAACGCGAAGGCCAAAGCCCATCAGGCTCTTCGGGCGCTTCGCTCTTTCGCCTCTGCGTTCAAACTCTCGTACGGAGACGCTTCCATTTCGGTTGACCCGGAAATAGGCGTTGCGGACAGCGGGGATATGGAGGCAGACCTAACCGAATTGTTTGTGCGCGTAGGCGAGGCCGCAAAGGCCGCCGGTAAGGCCTGGACACTGCTCATTGATGAAGTTCAGTACCTGCGCTCTGAAGATCTGGCCGCTCTGATAGTTGCTCTCCACAAGGTCAATCAAAAGGCATTGCCTGTTTTATTCTTTGGTGCAGGGCTGCCGCAGGTTGCAGCTCTTTCGGGCGATGCGAAATCCTACGCAGAACGACTTTTTCACTACCCTGCGGTTGGTGCGCTTGTGGAGATGGATGCGAAGACCGCCATTAAGCAGCCAGTCGAGAGTGAGGGTGAGCAAATTGAGGACGCTGCTATCAGCGAGATCCTGGCAAAGACCAAAGGCTATCCCTACTTTCTGCAGGAGTGGGGCTATCAGTGCTGGAACCTCGCCGAGGGACCGGGCATCAAGCGGGAAGATGCATCGAAGGCTGCCGGAGAGGCGACAAAGCGGCTGGACGAAGGCTTCTTCAAGGTGCGATTTGACCGTTTAACGCCCAAAGAGCGAGAGTACGTGATCGCGATGGCCAAACTGGGTGCCGGGCCGTACCGATCATCGGAAGTCGCAGACGCTCTAAACGAAACCCATCAAAGCCTCGGCCCGCGGCGCGCGCAGATTATCAGCAAAGGAATGATCTACAGCCCGTCTCACGGCGACATTGCTTTCACTGTCCCTATGTTCAACGAGTACCTAATCCGCAATTACGTGGAGAAGCCGAGCAAAGCGTAGCTGTGAAGGGAGCGAATGGGCAGTGTTTGTTCCCCAAAACGACACGGTTACCACCGGGTTACTGGGTAGAGTGCACCACCCCCCAACCACAGAGACGCAACCATGTACACCGCCCACCCCCAGCGCTACGACCGCATGCCCTACCGCACCGTTGGCAAAAGCGGCCTCAAGCTGCCCAGCATCACCCTGGGTCTGTGGCACAACTTTGGCGATGCCACGCCCATGGAAACCCAGCGCGCCATGTTGCGCACCGCGTTTGATCTGGGCATTACCCACTTCGACCTGGCCAACAACTACGGCCCGCCCGCAGGCAGCGCCGAGACCAATTTCGGCGAACACCTGCGGCGCGACTTCAAACCCTACCGCGACGAGCTGATCATCTCCAGCAAAGCGGGCTGGGACATGTGGCCCGGGCCGTATGGGCAGGGTGGCGGTTCGCGCAAATACGTGCTCGCCAGCCTGGACCAGAGCTTGAAGCGCATGGGGCTGGACTATGTGGACATCTTCTATTCGCACCGCTTCGACCCCGACACCCCGCTGGAAGAAACCATGGGCGCGCTGGCCAGCGCCGTGCAGCAGGGCAAGGCGCTGTATGTGGGCATTTCCAGCTATTCGGCCGGCAAAACCCGCGAAGCGGCGGCCATTTTGCGCGGCATGGGTGTGCCGCTGCTGATCCACCAACCGTCGTACAGCCTCATGAACCGCTGGGTGGAAGAAGATTTGCTCGACACCCTGCAAGCCGAGGGCATGGGCTGCATCGCCTTCAGCCCGCTGGCGCAAGGCCTGCTGACCAACAAATACCTGAACGGCGTGCCGGCCGACGCGCGCATCAACCGCCCCGGCGGCGGCTCCTTCACCACCGACCACCTGAGCGCGCAGAACCTGGCGCATGTGCGCGCCTTGAACGGCATTGCACAGGCACGTGGCCAGAGCCTGGCGCAGATGGCCGTGGCCTGGGTGCTGCGCCAGCCGGGCATGACCTCGGCCCTGATTGGCGCGAGCAAACCCGGGCAGATCACCGAGCTGGTGGGCGCGCTGAACCAGCTGGACTTCAGCGCCGACGAGTTGGCCGCCATCGACCAACACGCGGTGGACGGTGGCATCAACCTCTGGAAAAAGCCCTCGACCGATCAGCGACCTTGAGGGCTGCGCCTCAGCTCAACACCACGCTCGACAAGCGCCGGCGGTAGGTGGCCACCGTGGGGTCTTCGGGCGGCACCTGGCCTTCGGCCACTTTGGGCTTGGGCGGCTCGATGATGTCCAGGATGGCGATGTAGGTTTTGCGGGCCAGGTCTTCGTTCCAGGCTTTGTCGCGCATCAGAATCTCCAGCAGCGCGTCCATGGCGGGCACAAACTGGTTGTGGGCCAGCAGCAGTTGGGCCAGGGCAAAGCGGCTGTCAAAGTCGCGTTTGTTGGCGGCGATGCGGGTTTGCAAATCGGTGGCATGGGCTTGCGGGTCTGCCACCCCGTCTTGGGCGTCGCGCGCTTTCATCCAGCGGTTGAGCGAGTCGAGCCGGCGCACCGCCATGGACTTGGCAATCACCGGCGCAAACGCCACCTTGGCCTCGTCGTCGCGGTCCAGCTCCAGCAGCAGTTTCACCAGATCAAAGCGGGCGTCGTCGTTTTCGGGGTCGGTTTGCACCGCGTGGTGCAGCTTGTCCAGCGCGCCTTGCACATCGCCAGCGGCCAGGGCTTGCAGGGCGTCGGCTTCTTCTTCGGCGGCTTCCAGCACCTCGGGCGCGGGCAGGTGCTTGTCCAGAAAGGCATTGATCTGGCCTTCGGGCAGTGCGCCCATGAAACCGTCCACCGGCTGGCCGTTCACCATCAGCACGCAGGTGGGAATGCTCTTGATGCCAAAGGCGCCCGCCAGTTGTTGTTCCTGTTCGGTGTCAATTTTCACCAGCTTGAAACGGCCTGCGTAGGCGGCTTCAATTTTCTCCAGCAGCGGGCCGATGACCTTGCAGGGCCCGCACCACGGCGCCCAGAAGTCCACCAGCACGGGCGTGTGTTGCGAAGCTTCAATGACTTCGGTTTCAAAGTTGGCAAGGGTGACGTCGATCATGGCGGTCTCTGGAATGGGGTGCGCCCATGCGGCGCACGGCGGCGCAGGGGCGCGAAACGTAAAATCGACACTTTACCGGAGGCGGGCAGATTTTCAGGCGCGTCTCTGTCTCCAGGCACCCGGCTACTCAATCGACGGGTAAAAGGCACACAACATGAACCCCATCCAAGTGGGCGTGGTCATGGGCTCCAGCAGCGACTGGGACACCATGCAGCACGCCGTGCAGATTCTCAAAGATTTCGGCATCACGCACGAGGCCCGCGTGGTGTCGGCCCACCGCATGCCCGACGACATGTTTGCCTACGCCGAGGCGGCCGTGGGCCGTGGGCTCAAGGCCATCATCGCGGGCGCGGGCGGTGCCGCTCACTTGCCGGGCATGATCGCGGCCAAAACCGTGGTGCCGGTGCTGGGTGTGCCGGTGCAGTCCAAGGCGCTCTCGGGCGTGGATTCGCTGCACAGCATTGTGCAAATGCCCAAGGGCATTCCGGTGGCCACGTTTGCCATTGGCCCGGCGGGTGCGGCCAATGCGGCGCTGTTTGCGGTGGCGCTGCTGGCCAGCGAAAGCCCGGCGCTGCGCGACAAGCTCGAAGCCTTTCGCGCTGCGCAAACCGAAGCCGCGCGCAACATGACCTTGCCCACCGAATGACCCACCCTTTTCCGAGCATTCACCCATGAGTTTCAAGCCCCTTCTTCCCGGCAGCACCTCGGCCAGCGGCCAGCAGATCACGCTGGGCGTGATGGGCGGTGGGCAGCTGGGCCGCATGTTTGTGCAGGCGGCCCAGGCCATGGGTTATTTCACGGCGGTGCTCGACCCGGACCCCGCCAGCCCGGCCGGGCTGATCAGCCACTTTCACATCCAGACGCCTTACGGCGACGAGCAGGGCCTGGCCCAGCTGATGCAGCGCTGCGAAGCCATCACCACCGAGTTTGAAAACGTGCCCGCGCCCGCGCTGGGCACGCTGGGCGCGCACCGGCCGGTGGCCCCGTCGGCCGCGTGTGTGGCGGTGGCGCAAGACCGCATCAAGGAAAAGTCGCACTTTGTGCAGTGCGCGCCCCTCAGCGGCGTGTACCCCGCGCCCTATGCCGCCATCACCAGCGCCGAGCTGCTGGCCGCCGTGCCCGCCGATTTGCTGCCCGGCATTTTGAAAACCGCCCGCCTGGGCTACGACGGCAAAGGCCAGGTGCGCGTGAACAACCGCGACGAGCTGGCCGCCGCCTGGGCGCAGTTGGGTGGCGTGTCTTGCGTGCTGGAAAAACTCATGCCGCTGCAGGCCGAGTGCTCGGTGATCGTGGCGCGCGGCTCCGACGGCCAGAGCGTGAGCTTTCCGGTGCAGGCCAACACCCACCGCGACGGCATTCTGGCGCTGACCGCTGTGTACGAGGGCGCGGTGCCCGCCGTGCTGGCCGAGCGCGCCCGCGCCAGCACGGTGGCCATTGCGAACCACCTGAACTATGTGGGCGTGCTGTGCGTGGAATATTTCCTGGTGGACGATGGCCAGGGCGGCTTGGACCTGATCGTGAACGAAATGGCGCCGCGCCCCCACAACAGCGGCCACTACACACAAAACGCCTGCGACATTTCCCAGTTTGAAGCCCAGGTGCGCGCCCTGGCCGGCCTGCCGCTGCCCACGCCGCGCCAGCACAGCCCGGCCATCATGGTCAACCTGCTGGGTGACTTGTGGTTCGACGCCAACGGCGTGCGCGCCCAGCCCAGCGCACAACCCGTGTCGCCGCCGTGGGCGCAGGTGCTGGCGCTGTCCGGCACCCACCTGCACCTGTACGGCAAGCTCAGCGCCCGCCCGGGCCGCAAGATGGGCCACCTGAACATCACCGCGCCCACCGTGGCCGAGGTGCGCGAGACGGCGGCGAAGGTGCTGGCGCTGCTGGGCTTGCCCGCGCTGGACGCCTGAAACGCCTGAAACGCCTGAAACGCCTGAGCGTTTGCCACCCATGCCTTTGCTTCTCAACGCCGCCGACCCCGCCGCCATCGAGCAGGCGGCGCAGCGCCTGGCCGCCGGCTCGCTGGTGGGCATGCCCACCGAAACCGTGTATGGCCTGGCGGCGGATGCCGACAACGCCAGCGCGGTGCACCGCATTTTTGAAGCCAAAGGCCGCCCCAGCGACCACCCGCTCATCGTGCACCTGGCGCCTGGTGGCGGTGCCCAAGGCTGGCGCGCCGGGGTGGACCATTACGCCCGCGAGTTGCCCGACTTTGCCCTGGCGCTCATGCACGCCTTCTGGCCCGGCCCGCTCACACTGATCTTGCCGCGCCGCGACGGTGTGGCCGCCGTGTCGGCCGGCGGGCAAGACTCGGTGGGCCTGCGCTGCCCGTCGCACCCGGTGGCACAGGCGCTGCTGACAGCGGCCCGCGCCCACGGCGTGCACGGCGTGGCCGCACCCAGCGCCAACCGCTTTGGCCGCGTCAGCCCCACCACCGCGGCGCACGTGGCCGAAGAATTCGCCCAACTGCCCGACGAAGCCTTGTTGATTCTGGATGGCGGCGCCTGCCCGGTGGGCATCGAGTCCACCATCGTCGATTGCAGCCGGGGTTATCCGGTGCTGCTGCGCCCCGGCATGGTCACGCAGGCGCAGCTGGAGGCCGCTTGCGGCCAGCCGCTGCGCGAGCGCGATGGCGCTGCCCCGCGCGCCTCGGGCACGCTCGAATCGCACTACGCGCCCAACGCCAAGGTGCGGCTCATGGCCGCTCAGCCCCTGCAAGCCGCGCTGGACCTGCTGGGTACGGATGCCCGGCACATTGCGGTGTACGCCCGTGCCACGCTGAAAGCCGCCCCGGGCGTGACCGTGCGCCGCATGCCCGACGACGCCGTGCAAGCCGCCCAGGCGCTGTTTGCCACCCTGCGCGAGTTGGACGCCATCGGCGTAAAACTCATCTGGGTGGAAACCCCGCCCGCCAGCCCCGAATGGGACGGCGTGCGGGACCGGTTGCAGCGGGCGGCGGCTTGAAGCGGTCGTGGCAGCGGGTTGACCGCCACCACGACCGGTGCGCTTTGCGCTGAGGATCGGTGATTCGCTGAACCACCTGGGTCGGATAGGCCCGTGACCGGGCCTTTGGCTCAGAAGCTGTGGCGCATGCCCAGTGCGAGCGACGTCGAGTCGCGTCCTGCGGTGGCCGTCACCCCGCCCAAATAGCCGTTGCCGCCAGGGGCCGCTTGCGCGGTGGCGCTGTTGTTGAAGCGGGTGAGCACGGCGTTCAGGTTGGTGCGCTTGGACAACGGATAGGTGTAGGCCACGCCGTAGGAGCTGATGTCGGCGTTGGAGGCGCGTTTGTCGTTGAGCTTGTTGTAAGCCACCGTGATGTGGCCAGCCGCGCCCAGGTTGTAGCGGGCTCCCACATGGATCAGGTTGGCGTCTTGCTTGAGCCGGTCCAGCACGGTGCTGATCAACGGTGCGGGCACACCACCCAACGTGAGGCCTGCACTCAGTTCAGGGCCCGATGAAGGGTTGGGTTCCTGAATGCGGGCGAACATGCCCGAGACGATCCAGTCGCCCCGGGCCGTCGATGCGCCCAGCACCGTGGTTTTGAGCGCCTGCTGCCCAGCCGAATTCTTCTTGCTGTTCATGCCGAAGCCCACATTGAAGGCGCTGCCCTTGTACAAGGTGTTGATGCCCAGCAGCCGGTTGCTGGAGCTGTTGGCGCCTTCGCCCATGCCGTACATCAGCGCGGCGTTCCAGGGGCCCTGGACGATGCGGTATTGAACGGCGTTGTTGTAGCGGATATCGAGCCCTACAGGGATCGTCACCAGCTGGGCCGCCGACAGGGCGCTCTGCGTGTTCATGGTGTCAAACGTCGCAAACGCCTCGAAGGCGGGCGTGTACTGGCGACCCATCAAGAAGCCCCCAACGGGCGTGACCAGCCCGACCCAGGCCTGGCGGTCGAAGGCGGTGTTGGTGAGGTTGACGCCCAGCGAAGGCCCGATGGCGGCGTTGGTCAGGGCTGCTGCCACGGCGGGTGGCAGTCCGGCGGTGAGGCGGTCGGGCAGTTGGTTGCCCGAGGCAGGGCGGTTGCCCAGCCCGCCCGTATCGAGCTCGACGCGGCTTTCCAGGGTGACGAGGGCTTTGTAGCCACCCCCCAGGTCTTCCTCAGACTTGATGCCCCAGCGCGAGCCCTCCATGATGCCGCTGTTGAGCTGGGTCACGCTGCCTTGCGCGTAGCCACTCACCCGGGTGATGCCGACATCGGCCAGGCCGTACAGCGTGACTTGTGCCCACGCGCCTGCGCAGGCCAGGGTGGCCGCTGCAGCAATGAAAGTTTTTTTCATATTGATGTGCTCTGTGTGTTGAAAGATACGGTCTTGAGCCGGGCTTTAAAACTGGGTGAAGTAGCCGCGTGCCGCTGCGTGACAGAAAGGTGGTACCAGTTCGCCGTGGTACTTTTCTAGCGCTGCGCTGCCCGCTGCCGCTTTGGCTTGTGCAAAGCCGCCCTTGGCCATCAGGAATGGGTCGTTGGCGCCAGCCGGTGCGCTGTCCACATCCAGCACCGTCACCGCCTGGTCTGGCACGCCCTTGCCATTGAAATACGCCTTGGCGGTGCTGGTGTTGGCGCTGAAGAACACCGTGGGGTCGGCGTTGCCGCCGCACAGCAGCATGGGCTGGGCGGGTGTCCAGTTCTGGGCCAGCAGATCGTTCTTGTAAGCGGCCACGCGCAGCGGGTGCTGGGGCGCGGTCGGGTTGGCAACGGCATCGGCCAGCACCGCATTGCGGTAGCTGGTCTTGATCAGGTTGGGGGTGCCGAAAAAGAGTTCAAACCCGGCTGGTTTGGGCAGACTGTCCGCCGCAAACAGCGCCGTGGCCGGCAGCTTGCCTGTGCTCAGCAGCGTGTTCAGCGGCGTGGTGCTGGGCAGCAGGGTTTCGATGCCTGTGGCGAACGTGGCCTCGTACATCTCGCTCGGGCTGGCGTAGATGTTGCCGTAGGTGCGCTGGAAGCTGGTGTTCAGCAGGGGGCTGAAAAGGGTGGCACCCAGGTTCACATTGCCGCTGTAAACAGCGTCCCCAAATCGTCCCAGGTTGTAAGGGCCCGAGTGGTGTGCGCCCGCGGTCACCGGCGTGCCAGCCAATTGCAGTTTGCGCTGCGCTGCCATCGACACGAAGCCGCCTTGCGAATAACCGCTCACGAAGAGCTTGCTGTTGGCGTTGGCGTTGGCGTTGATGGTCGCAAACCCTTTGCGGGCGGCGGTCAGTGCGTCCACCACATCTTGCGCTTGCTGTTCCAGATTCAGGTACGGGTGGTAAGGCAGCGGTGAGGACTCGTAGCCCGCGTAGTTGGGTGCCACCACGATGTAGCCCTGTGCGGCGTACATGGCGGCCACCAGGGCCGCTTCACGGTTTCCGTCTGGGTTGGCCATATTCAGGTTTTTGTTGGTGCTGGTGCCGTGCGCGTACAGCAGCACCGGGCGTGGGCCGGTGCAGGCGGGGTCGGTGCCGCCGGGCACCATGATGCCGCCCGACGCGGACGTTTTCTCACCGGCGCCACCCACGGTACCGTACTGAAAATAATTGAACGTGATGTCGCACTTGGGCACTTCTGTGATCTTGAACAGATTGGCAGCATCGGCCACGCCCAGGGCTTTCTCCAAGGCTTCAGTGAAGGCCGCGGGCGTGAGCGTGGTCAGGGCCGTTGGGGTCGCGATCAGGCTGCCTGGCGCACCACTCAGGTCGAAACTGCTGCCCGCGTCGGGGCTGTCACCGCCGCCGCAGCCCGCCAAAACGCTGATGCAAGCGGCCGAAATCGCCGCCAATTTCAAGAACTTCATGCGTGTCTCCTGCTGGTGTGTAACGAAATCCAAGAAGTAAAAAGAACGACCGTTCTATTTTCAGCTGGAGATAGTAGAGCCAGACCCTCGTTGAAAACAGAGGGTTACTACCAGCGCAAGTGTGGGGGTGTACCCGTTTTGGCACGCTGGAATGGCCCATGAAATGAGCCTAAGTCGTTGCTGTGCCTGGATTTTTTTGGGAGGTACGGAATGAGCCAATTTGCATCAGCCAAAGCGCCGGAATGGGCTGGTTTGAGCAGTTATTGGCACAAAACAGGCGATCTGTGAAGCAAAGTGCGTGGCTCTACGAGGCTGGAGTGCCTGCACGGCACATCACATTCAAAGCTCAAAGGGGCACGGCCCTGCCTGACGCGGCTGGGGTGCCGTGTCATTGCCGCTACCTGTCTGTTGACACGTTTCATGGTCGTGCCGACCATGGCTGCTACCCGTTGAAGTAAACAAAGGCCCTCTATAAAGCCACACTTAGGCCACATTTCCGCTCTACCCAGCAAGCAGGATCGCATCGTAGATAACGTTCCAGTCGAGTTTTCCTGCTGAGCGGTACTGCCTGTACAGCATCAGCACAAGGCGAGCCTTTTTCTGTGGGGATAGCACAGTGGGACTCTCGGCCACAGTCAGCACTTCCTCAATCCTTTGCAGAACTTCTAGAAAAGCGTCTTCGTTCAAGATCACTGGAGAATGCGACAAGACATCTTTCGCATAACGACATGCGGTCTCCTCTATCTGCCGCCAAGACTCTGGGGTGTCTTGAGGAACGTTGATCGCGGCGCACTGAGTCATCTCTTCCCATGCAACGCTAAACGCATCGTTGTCCAGATCCAGAGCCTCAGCGGTGGCATGAAACAAGTGGAGCGCCCCAATTGTTGCGTCGGAGGTGTCATGTTCGTGCTGACCAATCGCTAAATAGAACCTGTCAAGCCCCTTGATCTTCTTCAGGTTCGTGAAGTACTCCTCCCCAGGGTATCGCTTCCCGGATTCGTAGTTAACTTGCGACATCCGGCTTACGCCGACCTTGGCTGCAAACTCCTGCTGCGTGAGGCCCAGGCGCTCTCTCTCCCGCCGCAGGCGAGTCGCGAATCGATCATTGGTGATAACGTTTGACATCTTTGATAACGATTGGTAGCATGCTCACAGTTGTTGTCATAGAAAGGTATCCGAATGAGGACTCCCGAGCAAGCGTTAAACGAAATTCGACATCGCGGAGAGACAGTAAGCGGGTGGGCAAAGAAGCACGGCTTTGATCCTCGTCTGGTCCGAGCTGTGATCTACGGCCGAGTCAAGGGTCGTTGGGGAGAGTCACACAAGATCGCCGTGATGCTTGGCATCAAGGACGGCGTGATTGATGCCAACGTTTGAGTGCAGATTCATTGGTGATGATGGTGGCTGATCCGCACCATTGGCTGGGTGTAAAAGAGTTTTCTCTCCTGGCTGGCATTGCAGACCGTCGGGCAAGTCGCGCGTTGGCCAGGGCTCTGGATGGACTTCCATGGAACGGTCATCTCCTACAGGTCAGGCTGCTGCAGGGGCGTAGGGGTCGTGGCGGCAAAACCTATGAGGTAAATGCCCACTCGCTTCCCCCACATCTTCATGCAACATGGATGGCCCAACGAGGGGGCTCGGGCCAGATAAGGAACATAGTTCAATCCGAACTGCTCTCGCGTGGAGGCGTGTCACACGAAGAAACCGAGCACACCCGAGCCGTCCGAGATGCCCGCCAAGCCGTTCGCACAGCCGTCCTGCGCTTGCAGGAACAGGCTGGCTGCTCCTTGAAGCGCGCAGTGGTTACCTTTCTCACCCAAGCACAGGCAGGCCGCCTGGAGGCGAACGTGGCCTCGGCCATCCTGAGCATGGCCCGCGACGGCCGCGGCCGCAAAGGCACCGTTCAGGCCGCTGGCTTCCCATCGGAACGCAGCCTCTACAGGTGGCTGGCGGCAGAAGACCTCACGCCCAAGAAGCCCCCGCGCGACATGCAGGCCAAGCCCTGGATGTGGGTCGCCGCCGAGTTGTTCGCTCGCCCGCAGAAACCCACCCTCAAGTGGGTGCATGAGCAGTTGGCCGGGAACTGGAATTCAGCCTGGGGGGAGTCCATCAGCTACGACACCCTGGCCCGCTTCTTCCGCGACAAGTACAGCAAGCTCGATGCCATGAAGGGCCGCCACCATGGCAGTCGCCTGCGGTCGCACCAGAGGTATCAGCACCGCACAGCGGATGGCCTGGAGCCTTTCGTGGAGGTACATGCCGATGGCTGGGCAACCCACTTCACGGCACCCCACCCAGTTACCGGGGAGTTCGTTACTTACGAGGTCTGGCATTTCCACGACCTGGCAACGCGTTACGTGACGCCGCCGGCCATTGGCCTGTCGGAATCGTCCGAAGTTATCTTGAAAGGTCTGGAGAACTGCATCCGCGTCGGCGGCGTCCCGGCTGTCTGGCAGACAGACAGCACCGGCAGCGTGAAGAACCGCAATGTCGAGTTCGACCCGATTTCCAGCCTTTCCACCCGCGCAGGTATCAGCATCGTGCACCCCCAAGAGGTCGGCAACAGCCAGGCCAACGGCATCTGCGAGAACTACAACACCTACCTGGACCGCGAGGCGCGGGAGTTGGCAACCTACCAGGGCGCAGGCATGGACGCCCTCATCCACAAGCGCGTCAAGAAGCTCACCGAGAAGATGGTGAAAGCTGCTCGTGCGGGCAACCTGAGTGAACGCGACTTGCTCAAGCGGCAGGCTCAGACGCAAGGCAAGGGCATCGTGTTCGGCAGCTATGAGGAAGCCGTGGACTGGATCAACGGCAAGGTGCACAAGAGCAACAACACACCGCATTCCAGCCTGCCCAAGTTCAAAGACCCAGCCTCCGGCCGCATGGTGCACATGACGCCGCAGCGAGCCATGGACGCTGCCAAGGAAGCGGGGTGGCAACCTTTCACCATGGACGAAGCCAGTCTGATCGACCTGTTCCGTCCTCATGTGCGAAAGACGGTCACGAGAGAAACCGTCAGCCCGTTCAATGGGCAGCGTTACTACCACTCGGCGCTGGGTGACTTCAACGGCGAAGAGGTCATGGTCGCCATCGACACGATGGACGGAAGTCGCGTCTGGGTCAAAGACCTCCAGGGGCGGCTGCTGTGTGAAGCCACGTTCATGGAGGCGTCAGGCTACCGCAGCTTGAGCTACTACGAGTTCGCCCTGGAGAAGCGCGCCAACGCGCAGATTCGACGCAAGGTGCAGCAGATCGAACAGATTGAGCAGCGCATGGCTGCGCCCGCACTGGAGATGCAGCCCGGCCAAGTGCTGCCCTTTGCTGTCGGGTCCCATCCATCGCTACGCCCGATGGAGGAAGCGGAACCAACGGCATCCTCTGCGCCGGCCACGAAGGCGGACTTCAGCGACCTGGCCATGCAGTTGTATGGCGACGAGATCGACGCGCAAGACCGCGCGGCCGAAGCGGCCCGCGATGCGCGGTTGAAGGATATGGAGAGTTTCGGCAGGACCTCGGAAGGGTCAACACCCGAGGAAACCGGAAAGAAGGTGGCTGGGGCCTGATTGCACTCATTCCCCAGCCGTGTTTTGAAAGCCCAAAACGAAAGGCAATTCTAGGCATGAAACGAGAATTTGTAAAAACAGAGAACGCCAGGCGCTTCCGGGCGCACGTGGCGCTACAGGAAAACCGGGGCTCCCAGGAGTCCGGGTGGATCGTGGTGCATGGGCGTCCGGGCGAGGGCAAGACTCGCACGCTGCACAACTGGGCGTCTGAGAACGGCGCCATCATGCTCACAGCCCAGGTGGACTGGACCGTGCGCCGCATGATGGTCGAGCTGGCGGACAAGCTTGGTATCGAGCCTGTCACTGGCTTCGAGCGCCGGATTGAAGAGGCCATCGCGGCGGAAGAAATCCCCATCGTGCTCGACGAAGCAGGCTTTGCCCTTTCCCGGGGAGCGGCCTGCCTGGAACGACTGCGCGGTGTCACGGACAAGACGTGCACGCTCGTGATCATTGTGTTGATGGAGCAGGACGTTCCGAAGCTGGCTAGGCGCACCCAGATCAGCAGCCGTGCGCGCATTTGCGAATTTCACAAGAGCTCACTCGCGGACGTCACGGCCACCTGCGCGCAGCTCAGCGAGGTCGAGATAGCGCCGGCCCTCGTGGCACGGATTCATGAAGAAACCGACGCCCGCATGCGCTTGGTGATGAGCGCCATTCATGTGGTGGAGGCGGTGGCAAAAAAACAGGGCAAGCCGCGTGTCGATCTTGATGACGTGCGCAACATCCAGCTTTGTGACGACTTCACGCGCGCTATCCGCGATGCCCGCAAGCGCCGCATCCAGACAGGAGGGCGGCCATGAACACATTGCGTCAACGCGCCTGGTGGCTCATGCGGCAGCAGGGCACTTTTACCCTGAACGATCTGCTTACAACGCTTTGTGATGGGACAGAGAAAAACGCTTATCACAGCCTGATGAAGTACGTGGGCCTGCTGGAAAGGGTTGGCGTCTTGCAGCGTCTGAAGCGAAAGGCACCAGGTTTGTCGCGATTGAGCCGTGGTCATGTGATCTGGCGCCTTGTGCGCGATCTGGGGCGGCTTTCCCCCGTGGCACGGCATCGCGACACCGTGGTCTTTGACCCCAACAGCGAATCCACGCTCACCGCGCGGGCAGTGGGTAGCACAGCGGCGGGCAGCGGCACTGGTCCGCAAAGTGCCGAGGAGCGCATCCGCGATGCGAGACAAGAGGTGCTCCAGGCGGTCAAGCGCGTGCAGCAACGGGAACACTGCCGCTCTAAACGCGCAGTTGTCTTGTTTCTGGCAGAGGTTCAGTCAGGCCGTGTGGAGCCCAGCTTGTCTGAGGCGTTGGCCGTGTCCGTGATGCGCGCTGGAGGGGGTGGGCAAAAGGGGGCTGTACCTGGTGCACCCTCCGAGCGGACGCTGATCCGTTGGTTGACCGTTCGCGACCTGACCCCAAAGAGCACTTGGTCAAAGCCCGAACAGGCCGTGCAGCCATGGATGGTGAAAGCCCTTCGGATAAAACGCACCCTGCGGCACCCAACAATGCAGGAAGTTCACCGCCGCCTGACGCGTTCGTGGAATTCCGATTGGGGCGAGCCGGTGAGCTACACGGCGGTGCGTCGATTCCTTCACGGAAAGCTCAAGACGGTGTCATTGGACGAAGCCCGCAGCGTTGAAGCTCGTGCTACCAATGAGAGGGAGGCCGTATGACGACTGTCAGAACGACATCTGCACGCACGACGACGGCATCGGTGGATCGCCAGCGCAATGCCAGGATCATCGCGATCAAGGCGGCACAGCGCCAAATGGACATGGATGACGCGACGTATCGGGCCATGTTGCTTGCACAGACCGGGAAATCGAGCTCGACGGTTCTCACGCTGCCAGAAATGGCCCGCGTGCTCGACTACCTGCGCCGTAGCGGTGCGCGTCACCCCGGCCGCGATGGTGGCCGCAAACGCGTATCGCCGTCTGCGGACCGGGCCGCCCTGATGGGCAAGGTCCACGCGCTGCTCTCGGCCTTGGAGGCCCTCACCGGAACGCCCCACACGTTGGCATATGCAGATGCGATTTGCAAGCGCAACGGCTGGTGTGACCGGGTTGACTTCGCCAGCCCGGCATTGCTGCACCGCTTAGTGGCGGCACTGAGTCGCACGCTGAAGGGTCGCACCAACAAGGCTGCAGGCAAGGGTGGCGAGCGATGAGTGCCGTTGTATCCCCCGTGCTCGACCGGTTGACGGGCGAAGACTTCACGGAACTCCTCCACCTGATGCCCGAGACCGCTCGGACTCTGGCGCAATGCATAGGCACAGAGGCCACTGTCGCGCTTCTCAACGCCTGGCCCGGCGTTGAGGTCAAGGTGCCGCGCTTTCCTGATGCAAACCCTGCTGGGGCCAGGCGGTGGGCGCAGATGGCGGCGGTCATCGGCGCGCCTGCCATGGAGCGACTGGCGGCCCTCTATGGGGGGACCACGCTGGAAATTCCGTTGTGCAGCCGTGTTCGCCAGGAAAGACGCAACCGGGTCATTCGCCAAGACTTCGACCAATTCACATCCAAACCGCCGGCCGGCATCGGTCTGAGCAAAACGGAAGCCGTGCAGGAAATCGGCATGCGCTACGCGCCCATTTCGGCGCGCCAGATCGAATCCATCATCAACCAGATCAATCGCTAAAAGGGAACACAACATGAACTACCAACTCTCCGAGGACGAGCACCGAAGCATGGAATTGTTGCGCGACCAGCTCAACCTGATCTCAGGCCTGCTCGCGATGGCCAAAACCGACGCCGAACTCAGCGGCATAACCAGTACCAGCCTCTTTGCCTTCCTGGATGAACGTTGCGGCGACCTCAACCGCGTGCTCAAGGCCGTCTCAGAGCGCTACTCCTTGCAGTTTGAATTGGAAAGAGATCGCGGCACGCTAGAGTACGTTGACTGGCTATTTGCGCTTCGCATTGCTCGCGGGGACATATTGCAGACGCCGAACGGAGCAGAGCACCGCATTACGGAGCGGCTGACCAAAGCTGCGCAGATCGACAGCGACATGAAGAGGGTTCTGGATGAGTGGCTCGGTACGTTGGGGCAATTGGCCGTACAGAAAGCACAAACTGTTGCCGACAAGCCCTTGTCTACCAAGCACCCTGTGCAGCGGCGCAAACGCAATCCGAGTGTGGCCCGAGCCTGACCAAGACCGATCTGGATGCGATAGGGGTGTCATCTTCCTGTGGAATCGGCGTTTAAACCCCGTTTAAATCGCGCGCCAAGGCGCTGGCCGGACGTTTCGAAGGGAGTGGGCGCTTCGCATCGGTTTCAACGCTCCTAGCGGGGCTGGGATTGCCTGGGACTCGACCACGTTCAGGAAGCCATCAAAGGGCACACCATCATCTGATGGTGTGCCCTTTGTCTTGTGGGGAAGCTTTGCCCTCTGCGAAATCGACACCGCCCAAAACACATTCGCTGTTCCAAAACGACATTGCAAACATCATGGAACATTGCTCTATCGATCAGCTTGCGCGAGTGCTTGACGACAACGCTGAAGAACTGCCCCCGACCCTCCGGGGCATCGTTGAACTCATTGGCCCGTTGGCGACTGCAAAACTCGTGGATCGCTTTGGAGGGCTGAGACTCTACATCCCCGGAAAAGCAGCGACTGACCATCCCGTCGCAGAACTCATCGGCTTCGACAACATGCGAAAGCTGTGTGATGAGTACAAATACGAAGGCACTGGCATGCGCATCACGATCCCTTGTGCATCAGGCGTGATCCTCGCGGAACGGAACAAACGAATTCGCGCAGAGTACGGCCCCAAGTCCACGCGCCAATTGGCCATAGAACACCGGGTGAGCGAGCGCCAGATAGAGCGGATCGTGTCCCCGAAGAATGGCTCCGTTGGTGAACCGAATACGAAGGTTCGGAGTTCATCCTTGGTAGTGCTGCCGTGGCCAAGCCGTGTACCCACAACTTGGGTGGAAGACGCATCTTGATCAGAGCCAGTGACCGCGGGGACCGGCTAACAGCCAGCCGAGCACGCACAAGACCCCAGCGGCCCCTAGCGCACCCGCCACAGCGGGGTTGCCGATCAGCAGCATCAACAGGAAACAGAGTCTCGCCATAGGCATCATTATGAGTCAATCGAACGAAAAACGAATTCAGTACGTCATCTCCGCGAAGGACGACGGACTGCCAGGCGTGAAGGCGCTTTTGGATGGGTTGGACGCGGCGACGTTGGAGGCGGCGGGTTTAAAAGACCAGGCAGTCGAGGTGGCGGCGGCGCTGCGCAATGTGGGCCAGCAACAGGCGGCGATTGACAACCTGCGCCAGCTCGGGTCGGAAGGCCGCACGCTGAGCAATCAGCTCAACCAGGCCACGGCCGAGCTGGAGCGACTGAACACTGCTAAGACGGCTGCTGCAGCCAAGACGGCGGCGTTGGCCGATGCCGAGCGCCAGGCCGCCGCCGAGTTGGCGACCGCCCGCGCCGATGTGCAAGCTATGCAGCATGCGCTGAAGAGCCTGCAGTCCGGCAGCGAGCAGGCCGCCCGTGGAACCGACGAATACAAGACCTCGGTGGCCCAGGCACGCAGTTCCATTGCAGAGCTGCGCCAGCAGTTGCAGGCCAAGCAAGGAGCCCTTTCGCAGGCGCAGGCGGCGACCAAGGCAGCCGCCAGTGAAGAGCGTGCGTTGGGTAACGAATATGGAGCGGCGGTGTCTGCGGCCCGCAAGGCGTCCGAAGCCGTGGGTGAGCATCGCAAGGCCATGGATAGCGCCCGTGATGCGGCCCGCACGCTGGGCGTGGATACAAGCAACTTGGTCAGCGAAAACGAGCGGTTAAAGACAGCCGCGCAGGATGCGCAAAAGGGTTTGGACGCGCTGGCGGCTGGTGCCGAGAAAGTGCGTCAGCGCCAGGCGGAGGCCGACCAGGTTCTCAAGGAATTCCAAGCCAACCTGCGCAAGCTGACGACCGAAGGCCCGGAGGCGCCTGCTGGTTTGGAAGATGCCTTTAAACGGCTAGGCCTGAACGGCGTAAAGAAGGCCGAGAGCGCCGTCCACGAGCTACAGGTAGCGCTGGCGCAGATTCGTAATTCGGCCGACGTACTGCCCAAGGACAAGGAGGCGGCTGTGGCCGCCTTCAACAAGCGCGTGGTCGAGCTGAAGGCGGAAGCCAGGGGTGCGGCGACGTCCACCGACCTCCTGGCGCAATCCACCGATGGCGTTGGCAAGGCCATGGGCAATGCCGCGCACAAGGCGGTGGCCTGGACCACCGCCCTGGTCGGCCTGAACGAGCTAAAGAACCTGGCTGGCGATGTGATCGCCACCGGCTCAGCCTTCGAGAACCTGGAGGTGCGCCTGGGCAACCTGCTGGGCGGCACCGAGGCGGCCACCGAGGCCATGGGCATGATCAAGGAACTGGCGGCCACAACGCCGTTTGCCGTGACTGATATGGCTGACGCCTTCGTCAAGCTCACGGCCTTTGGTTTGCAACCGACAGAAGCGCAGATGCGTTCGCTGGCCGATGTGGCGGCGAACCTGGGCGGCGGTACGGAAACACTGGCCGGCGTGACCACGGCCCTCGGCCAGGCCTGGACGAAGGGGAAGCTGCAAGGCGAGGAACTGATGCAGTTGGCCGAACGCGGCGTGCCTGTTTGGGATGCCCTGGCGACCGCCACCGGGCGCAGCGTGCCCGAATTGCAGAAGATGAGCGCGGCCGGAGAGCTGGGTCGCGATGTGATCAGCAAGCTCATTGATGAGCTGGGCCGCATGAACGAAGGTGCGAGCGAGCAGCTCATGAACACGTATGCCGGTGCCGTCTCCAACGCGAAAGACGCGATGGAGGAGTTCTTTGGCATGATCTCCAAGGCTGGCGTGTTGGACTGGTTGACCGAGAAGATCCGCGAGTTGTTGACCGAGTTCGAACGGATGAAGGAGACCGGCGAGCTGGAGCGCAAAGCACAGGACATTGCCGACGCATTCGTGGCGGTGGCCGAAATGGCCGAGGCGGTGACCCGCACGCTGATCACGATGGCTCCTGCCATCGAGCTGGCAGTCAAAGCGTGGCTTGGGTTTAAAGCTATCAACATAGCCTCTACGCTCTACACGGCTGCTGCGGCCATGACCGCGACGGCTGTGGGTGCGCAAGGCGCTGCCACTGGCATGACGGTTGCGGCCGGGGCGGCCACGGCACTGTCGGTGGCTATCAAGCGTTTGCTGGCGGCCACGGGCGTGGGGTTGCTGTTGGTGGCCATCGGAGAGATCGGGGTGCGCCTGATGGGCGTGGGCGATGAAGCACAGAAGGCCGGCGACGACGTGGAAGAAGGCCTCGGCCGGGCAGAAGCTGCGAGCAACCGCGCCGGTGACGCGGCCAAGGCAGCCTCCAAGGAACAGGCACGGCTGGCAAGGGAGGCTTCGGCTGCAGCCGAAGAGAGGGCTAAGGCGTCAGCGGAAGCTGCATCAGCGGAGGTGAAGGCCATCGAAGCTGTAGCCACTACGCGCAAAACGGATGCGGCGGTCACTCTGCAGGACTTAGAGACCCGTAGGCTGCTGGCATCGCAGTCCGAAGAGATGGCTAAGTTGATCGGCGACGAAGCTGGAGCCATCCAGGCGCGTGTGGCGCTGATGGAGATCGACATCGCTATCAGCGAAGCCAAGATCGCCGTGCAAAGAATCGAGGCAGAGAACACCATCGCAGTGGCGCAGGCCAAGCTGGCCGAAGCACAGGTCACTGACACTCTGAACCCGGTCAAGGAAGCCGAACTTCAGGGCTCTATCCGGTTGGCGGAAGCTAAGTTGAAAGAGACCGATGTACAGACCGCAGGATTGACGCTGCTGCAGAAGAGCCTGGAGAAAACCCAGGAGGCGATTCGCAGCGGTGCCGGCTACAAAGAGGTGATTGACGGCGCGGCCAACGCCAACAAGCGGTTGGGCGAAGCCGCTGAGGAGGCCGGAGTCAAAGTGGAGGGCGTTGGCAGAAAGAGCTGGCAGGCGGGCAGCGAGACCGAGCAAGCTTTCAAGCGCGCTGGTGTCGCGATGCAAAAAGACCTAGATGCCGCTGCCGAACAGTCAGCGCGGGATTTCGAGTTGATTAAGAACAGCGGCGAGGCTACCGCCGCTGGCATTGCCCAAGCTTGGCGCCGCATGGCAGAGGCGCAGATTGCGGCCAATAGTGGCGTGGCCATCGATGCAATGAAAGCCGAAGCTGCCATGTACGGACTGCGGATCGAGGTCGATGAAACCGGTCGCGCAATCGTCAAGAACATGAACGATGGCAAGACGGCTGTGGAGGGCTTCGCCAAAGGGGTAGCCAACGCCGCTGCACAGCTCCAGCGTCTCAAAGATCTTCAAGGTTTTGCCGGTGCTGGTGGTGATCTGAGTGGCGTATCCACCGAGGATCTGAAACAGGCTCAGGAAGACCTGCTGAAAGAAGGTGGTGCTCTGAGCAGCCCGGAATACATCAAGCTTCGTAATGAGTTGATGGGGCGAGGAGCGCCGAAGACCGACGCGAACGGTTTCGCTCTGGACAAGAGCGGCAACACCTTGGCGATGGGTGGCGAGTTGACCACCCTCACCGGCATTGCGAACTTCCTAAAGCAAGCCGGCCTTAGCGATGAGGAGGCCAAGAGCGTTGCGCGTGAGTTTTCTGACGGCAAAGGGAATATTCCCTACTTCAGCAACCCGGGGCAGATGAAATACGGTGGCCAGAGCAGCACGATCAGCGAGGCTCTGCTGAGAGCGGCTGAGCGCACTACATTTGGCCTTGGCAGCAATGGGGCTTCAGCTATCGGTGTGCAGAAAGCTGGTGGCAGCGGTCAACTCATCGAACCCAGTTCAAGCCATCATGTGGTTGAGTTCAGGACAGAAGGCCGTAGCCGGTCATTTGAGGCGGCAAGCGCCGACGACGCTTCTTTGGCTGCTGCGATTATTCGCGAGCTTGGCATTGCGCAATCGAGATATTCGTAGTGATGAGCATTACTGAAGCTCTTCGGTTCGATGCCCTTGCTGCATTGCTTGCTCGCCATCTCAGGCCCAAGGCCGCACGTACATCCCATGATGTATTTTCTTTGTACACGCAGTTGGGGATGGTCAAAGAGGCCGCGACCCAAGAGAAATGGTGTGTCTACGTCAATCAGGCCTACATTTCCGCGCAGACAGCAAAACGGTTGATCGCATGCGCACGTCGCTTCAGCGGTGCGCCGCCCTCATTTTTCGGCCCAGTTGGAAGTGCATCCAAATTGTTCGAACTACTGGCACTGAGCTGGGACGACACACAGGCACTGACACGGAGCTTTACTGTGACCGGTTTGACGTTGGATCGCATCGGCCCTACGGGCCAGGCACAACTGCGGGCGGCTATACGCAAGGCCTGCGAGTCGGCTGACCAACCAGCGACAGCCAAGCGTAGGGGCGTTTACATAGCTGTGGACGAAGAGCACATGCTGTGCCTTTTTCGTCAATGTGGACCCAAGGTTAGCTTAGCCTTGCTTTCTGTAGCCGGTACTTTTGCTGATGCGTATGAGCGCAACAGCTATGCCGAGCCTTTTTGTTGATTTTTTGCTTTACTGGAGTTGACATGAATTTCTCGACAACACATACCCAAGATGACTTCGAAAAAGATGTGCTGAATATTTTTTCTTCGCTGCTCAAGACCTGGTTTGTTCTTGATGCGATTCGGAAGACGGTGCCAGAGCAGCAGGCAAACTCCGTCACTGTGGCTGCAGAGGAGGTGATGGAAACGATGGGACGGCTCGTGAAACGTTTCGGCATCAAGGTGTCCATCGACTCAGGCGACCGAGGAGAAGTAGGCAAATAAGGTGGGGAGCAGAGGCCCGTTTGCCATTTGCTATGCAAATTCGTGCCAAATCGCCTGCATCCGTACACATTTCGCCCATTTCCTCCCCCCGCACCGCCCATTTCGCGCCAAAACCCCCGGCGACGAAAAACCCCCTAAAAACCATCGTAAGTCGTTGTCACCATTGGGTTTTCGGAAAGTTATCCACACCCCAACCAAGTGCCAAAACGATCACCCCCCCATCGGGGCTTGTGGGTTCACCCACGCACCCGGCGACAGGCTCAGCCTCTCAATCTGGCTGCGCTGCCGCCCACTCCACCAAGGCCTCCAGCGCAGGCCGTGCCGCCGGTGCATTGGGGTCGTTGATGAAGCCGACCACGGCGTAGCGCTGTCCGCTGGCGGCGTTGACGTAGCCGGCGATGCCGGTCACGTCGCGCAGGGTGCCGGTTTTGAGCCAGGCGTTGCCGCGCGCGGCACTGTTGGCGCCCCGGGCCATGCGGGCGGTGGTGCCGTTGACACCGGCGATGGACAACGATTGCACGAACTGGCTGCCTTGTGGGTGCGCAGCGGCGTGGCGCAGCAGGCCCACCAGCGCTTCGGGGGTGATGCGTTCCATGCGCGACAGGCCGGCGCCGTTGTCCATCACCGGTGCGGTGTAGCGCAGACCAAAGGTGCGCTTCCACCAGCTGGCCACCACCTCGCGCGAGCGCTCAAAGCGGGCGGTGCGCATGGGCGCCAGCCGGTCGGCCAGGGTGCTTTCGGTGAGCACCCGCGTGGGGGAGAGCTGGCCCAGGGTGAGGAACACCTGCTGGGCCATCACGTTGTTGCTCCACTGGTTCACGTCCGTGATGATGTCCGAGAGCGGCAGTGAGCGCGCTTCGTGCAGCAGTTGGGCGCCGGGCGGCGTGAGGCCGGCGCGCACCGCGCCGGTGATGGCGCCGCCGCTGGCGCGCCACAGCCCTTCCAGCGAGCGGGCGGCGTAGCTGGCCGGGTCCTGGTAGGCCACGGGCCACACCCGTTCGCCGCAGCTGCCGGGGTAGCGGCCTTCAAAGCGGATGTGGTTGGCGTCGTCAAAGCGCGCTTGCAGGCTGCCGCGCCAGTCGCCGCAGGCTGCGCGCGACAGCGGCACCGCCGCGTCAATGGCCAGGCCGGCCATGGGTGGCTCGCTGCGCACACGGGCCACGCCAGCGCCGGTATCGGGCTGAAAGGTGAGCACCACGGACTTGAAGTTGACCAGCAGCGCGTCGGGCGCGGCGTTGTAGGGCCGCAGGGCTTCGCCGTCGAAGGCGCCGGGGTCGATGGCGGGCAACTCGAACGCGCTGTGGTCCAGCACCATGTCGCCCAGAATCACGCGCACGCCCTGGTCTTGCAGGTTCATGAAGGCGGCCTGAATGCGTTCGAGCACCAGTTTCGGGTCGCCACCGCCGCGCACGTACAGGTTGCCGCGCAGCACCCCCTGGCTCACCACGCCGTCGCTGTAAAAGCGGGTGTTCCAGGTGAAGTCGGGACCCAGCAGGTCGATAGCAGCGTAAGTGGTCACCAACTTCATTACCGAGGCCGGGTTGACCGAGGCATCCGCCCGGTAGCGCAGCCGTTCTCGGGCGCTGGCGTCCAGCGGCACCACCAGGGCCGAAAACGCGCTGGCCGGCACGCCCGCACGCGCCAGCGCGGCCGACACACCGGGCGGCAGCGCGCCCACAGCGCCTGCCGATTGGGCGCACGCCGGCAGGGTCAGGCCTGCCCAGGCGGCGAGCAGCAGGCGCAGGGTCAGCAGAAAGCGGGGGACAACAGAACACATGGTGGTTTCATTATGTGGCGGCGATGGGGGTGCACCTGCCCACTGGGTCGTGTAAAGGGTGGAATGGGTGCACCGGTGGGCCTGGTTTGCCAGCGAAGGCTCCCAGCGGCCCCCAGCGCACGGCGCTTGGGCTGGCCGATAATGCCCGGATGCCCGTTACCGCTCCCGATGTTTCAACCCCACCGCCTGCCGCGCTGCGCCTGTTGGCCCTGGAAACCAGCACCGACACCTTGTCGGTGGCGCTGGGCAGCGGTGCGCCCGGCGCCCCGTTGTGGCAGCACACCGGGCCGGGTGGCGCCCAGGCGTCGGCCACCTTGTTGCCCCTGGTGCAAGCGCTGCTGACCCAGGCCGGCTGGACGCTGCACAGCCTGGACGCGGTGGTGTTTGGCCGTGGTCCGGGCTCGTTCACGGGGCTGCGCACCGCCTGCGCCGTGGCGCAGGGTCTGGCCTACGGTGCACAAAGCCCCAGCCAGCCCGGCGGCTTGCCGGTGTTGGCGGTGGACACGCTGCTGGCGCTGGCCGAGGCCGCGCGCACGGCCCAGGCCACCGCTGGCGAGCCGCTGCCCGGTGTGATCGTGGCCCTGCTGGATGCCCGCATGGACGAGTTGTACGTAGCGCCCTACGCCCACACCGCCCAAGGCCTGCACCCGCTGGCGCCGCCGCGCCTGTGCGCGCCGCAACACCTGGGCGCCTACTTGGCGCAGTGCCTGCCGGCCGACGCGGGCCTGGCCGAGGGCCGCTGTCTGCTGGCCGGCAATGTGTTTGCGGTGTACGCCGAGCGGCTGGCCCATGTGCCCGGCCCGCGCCTGCTGGCCTTGCCCAGTGCCAGCGCGCTGCTGCAATTGGCCCCAGGTCTGCTGGCGGCCGGGGCGGCGGTGGCCGCCCGCGACGCGCTGCCGCTGTATGTGCGCGACAAGGTGGCGCAAACCACCGCCGAGCGCGATGCGTTGCGCCTGGCCGCCGCCAGCGCCGTGCCTGCTGTCACCACACCCTGAGCCCGAGACCCATGGCGCCTTCTGCCCAAGCCCGCACCCCCGACGCCGCTGCCCCTCAGCCTGTTGCAGCCCCCGCCTGGGCCCAGCGCGGCTGGCCAGCGCTGGTCACGGCCGACGGCGCAGACCCCGCAGACAGCCCTGCGCCGACCCACAGCCAGCGCCGCATCGCCTTTGTGCCCATGACCGAGGCCGATCTGGACACGGTGGTCGAGGTGGAAAAAACCGCCTACACCCACCCCTGGTCGCGCAAGCATTTCAGCGACTCGCTGCGGTCGGGCTACCCGGCGGTGCTGCTGCTGGGCGAGGCGTTGCCGGGCGAGGTGGTGCACCCCGGGCGGGCCGATGGCCGCGTGCTGCTGGGCTACCTGGTGGCCATGCCCGGTGTGGACGAGGTGCACCTGCTCAACATCACCGTGGCCCCCGCGCAGCAGCGCCAGGGCTGGGCGCGTTTCATGCTCGACGCGCTGGTGCTCTGGTCGCGCGGGCAGTGCGCGCAGTGGCTCTGGCTGGAAGTGCGCCACAGCAACGCCCCAGCGCGGGCTTTGTACCAGCGCTATGGTTTTGCCCAGGTGGGCCTGCGCCGGGGCTACTACCCCGCCGGCCAGCGCGCGCGCGAAGACGCCGTGGGGATGAGCCTGAACCTGGTGGCGCTGGCCCACACCGCCCAAGAGACAACGCCATGAGCCCAGACCTGCCCATGCCAGCGGCCCCACCGGGCGACCCCGCGGCACCCAACACCGAAGCGGCGGGCTGGGACACCTCGTTCGTGCCGCAACTCGATGCCCGCCAGCGCGCCATGCTGGCCGAAATGGGCGTGCGCGTCTGGGCGCCCCAACCGGCTGCGCCAGTGGCAGCGCCAGAGCCCCGGCAGCCAGCGGCTCGGCCTGCGCCTTCACCGGTGGCGGCACCTGCACCCGTTGCAGCGCCCGCTGCGCTGCGCCCGCCAGCACCTTCCCGTGCACCGAACCCTGCACCCCGGCCCGCCACTCCGGCGCCCGCCCCGGCGGTCGAGCGGTCACCGCGCCCCAGCGGCATCGAGTCCATGGACTGGCCCGCGCTGCGCGAAGCCGTGGCCAACTGCCAGGCTTGCGGTTTGTGCGAGAAGCGAAAAAACACCGTGTTCGGCACCGGCAGCGTGCAGGCCGACTGGTTCATTGTGGGCGAGGCACCCGGTGAAAACGAAGACCTGCAAGGCGAGCCCTTTGTGGGCGCGGCCGGGCAGTTGCTCGACAACATGCTGCGCGCCGTGGGCCGCAGCCGCAGCGGGGAGGGCACGCAGGGCGTTTTTATTTCCAACGTGCTCAAGTGCCGCCCGCCCGCCAACCGCAACCCCCAGCCCGCCGAGGTGGCGCAGTGCGCACCCTACCTGGCGCGCCAGGTGGCCTTGGTGCAACCCAAGCTCATCATTGCCATGGGCCGCTTTGCGGTGCAGTCGGTGCTGCAGACGAATGAGCCCATTGGCAAGCTGCGCGGCCAGGTGCACCGTTACCAGGGCGTGCCGGTCATCGTCACCTACCACCCGGCCTATTTGCTGCGCACTCCCAGCGACAAAGCCAAGGCCTGGGCCGATTTGTGTCTGGCCATGGAGACTGCAAACACCCCCCTGCGCCGCTGACGCGGCTTCCCCCACTCTGGCGCGCCTGCGGCGCTGGGAGGGGGACGCACCCTGCGGCCCGGCCAAGCCGGTTCCGCGGGTGCCCGCGAATGTGGGCCGGTTCTCTCTGCACCCGGTTTTAAAAGCGGCTGCGTCAGCGCCGCGCCGGCCACAGCACCGTGGCAATGGCCACCATCACCAGCGCCACGGCCGCCCAGTCTTGCCAGTGCAGCACCTCGCCCAGCCACCAGGCGCCGCTGAACACGCCCAGCACCGGGATGAACATGACCGACAGCGTGGATGCAATCGGCGGTAGGTCGCGCGCCACCATCAGCCAGGCCACCTGCGCAAAGGCAAACACGCCAATGGCGTTGTACACAATCGCCGCTTGAATGGCCGGCGTGGGCCAGACCCAGGCGTCGCGCTCAAACAGCACCGCCAGCAGCGTCATCCAGAGCGCGGTGAACAGCGTCATCCAGAACGACAGCGCCAGCGTCGGGTGCGGAATGCGGGTGCGGCGCATCAGCTGCGTGCCCACCGCCCAGGTGGCGGCCGCCACCAGCATCATGGCCACGCCCAGCGGCTTGCCTGAAAGGCTGGTGATTTCGTGCCACAGCAGCAGCACCACACCCAGCGCCGCCGCCGCCACGCCGCCCCAGGCCCGGCTTTGCAGCCGCTGGCCAAACCACCAGGCGCCCACCAGCGCCGAAAACACCGGCATGGTGTAGCCCAGAATGGCCGCGCGCCCGCTGGACAGCGTTTGAATGGCCAAAATGGCCAGCGTGTGCCAGAAAAACATGTTGAACACGGTGAGCAGAGCCAGCTCGCGCCAGTGCGCGCGGCCCACCCGAAACGGCACCCGCCGCCACAGCAGCACCGCGCCCAGCACCGGCAGCCCGATCCACATGCAGAGGGTGCGAAACGTCAGCGGCGGGAAGCCCGTCACGCCGAACTTCATGATCGGCCAGTTGATGCCCCACACCAGGGTGAGCAGGACGAGCAGAATCAGTTGTTGGCGGGTCAGGGCGTGCATGGCCGCGATCTTAGGGGGCTTTGCGCTCCGGTGTGTTGGCGCCCCAGCCGCACTGTCGCGCGGGCGGCCGAACCGTAAAATCCACCGCATGACCTTCATCGACATGCTGCAAGGCGCCGAGCGCCACAACCGTTCCCTGCTGTGCGTGGGCCTGGACCCGGACCCGGCCAAATTCCCCGCCCACCTCCGCGGCGACGCCAGCCGCATTTACGATTTTTGCGCAGCCATCGTCGAAGCCACCGCCGACACCGCCATCGCATTCAAACCGCAGATTGCCTACTTCGCCGCCCACCGCGCCGAAGACCAGCTGGAAAAGCTGATGGCCCACATGCGCGCCGTGGCGCCGCAGGTGCCGGTGATTCTGGACGCCAAGCGCGGCGACATCGGCAGCACCGCCGAGCAGTACGCCATCGAAGCGTTCGAGCGCTACGGCGCCGACGCGGTCACGCTCTCGCCGTTCATGGGTTTTGACTCGGTGCAGCCCTATTTGAAGTACCACGGCAAGGGCGCTTTTTTGCTCTGCCGCACCTCCAACCCCGGCGGCGACGACCTGCAAAACCAGCGCCTGGCCTCGGTGGACGGCCAGCCCTTGCTGTTTGAGCACGTGGCGCGCCTGGCGCAAGGCCCGTGGAACCTGAACGGCCAGCTCGGCCTGGTGGTGGGTGCCACCTACCCGGCTGAAATCCAGCGCGTGCGCGAACTCGCACCCACCTTGCCGCTGCTCATCCCGGGCGTGGGCGCGCAAGGTGGCGACGCGGTGGCCACCGTGCAGGCCGGCTACCGCACGCAAGGCGGTGCCACCACCGGCCCCGTCATCGTCAATTCGTCGCGCGCCATTTTGTACGCGTCCAGCGGCGCCGACTTTGCCGCCGCCGCTCGCCGCGAAGCCCTGCGCACCCGCGACCTGCTCGACGCCGCCAAGGGCTGAGCGCCTTGCCTCCATGGCTACCTGGTCATTTGTGCGCCCCCACACCGACGAGGACGCTGCGCGCTTTTTGCAGCAGGCCCAGTTCTCTTCAACCCGCGATGAGATCGCCGAGCTGCGCGCGGACCGCTACACCGCGTGGCTGCAGCGCCAGTACCAGATGCCCCTCGGTCCCACGGGCTGGGATTGGCTGGAATCGCAGGGCTATGGGGTGGTGGATACCCAACGGCATTTTTTCAGCACGCGCCAGGCCGACCACATGCTCTGGTGCCAACTGTTCAGCGGCGGCCCCAGCGCCATGCGCCTGCGCATGGCGCTGGCCCTGTCCGAGTTTTTCGTGGCTTCCTTGAACACGGCCGAATTTGTGTGGCGCAGCCATGCCTACGCCGCCTGGTGGGACATGCTGGTGCGCAACGCCTTTGGCAACTTCCGCCAGCTGCTGGAAGACGTGACCTTGCACCCGGCCATGGGCTACTTTCTCAACACCAAGGGCAACCGCAAGGAAGACGCCCGCACCGGCCGGGTGCCCGACGAAAACTACGCGCGCGAGGTGATGCAGCTGTTCAGCATCGGCCTGGTGAACCTCCATCTCGACGGCACCAGCCAGGGCACCGAAAGCTACACCCAGGACGATGTGAGCCAGCTGGCGCGCGTCTTCACCGGCTACGACTTCGACCATTCCGATGGCGGCAACGAAGCCCGGCCCGGCGGCGGCACGATCAGGACCAAAGACTTCGCCAGCAAACCCATGCTGCTCTACCCCGAGCGCCATTCCAGCCTGGAAGCCCGCTTTCTGGGTGTCACGGTGCCCGCCAACACACCGGGTGCCCCCGCGCTGCGCACCGCCCTGGACCGCCTGTTCAACCACCCCAATGTCGGCCCTTTCTTCGCGCGCCAAATGATTCAGCGCCTCGTCACCAGCGACCCCAGCCCGGCCTATGTGGCGCGGGTGGCGGCGTGCTTCAATGACAACGGGGCCGGCACGCGCGGCGACCTGTCTGCGGTGTGGAGCGCCATCTTGCTCGACGACGAAGCCCGCAGCCCCACCGGCCTGAGCAGCCCCACCCACGGCAAGCTGCGCGAGCCCATGCTGCGCTTCATTCAGTGGGGGCGCAGTTTTGACGTGCGCTCGGCCACCGGCACCTGGAAGATCGGTGACTTGAGCCGCGCCTCGACCCAACTGGGGCAAAGCCCGCTGCGCTCGCCATCGGTGTTCAACTTTTTTCGTCCGGGCTTCGTGCCCCCTTCCCCCGGCCTGGCCGCCGCAGGCGCCACAGCGCCAGAGTTCCAGATCGTCAACGAGACCTCGGTCAGCGGCTACCTCAACTTCATGCAAAACGCCATCGATCGCGGCGTGGCCGATGCGAGCGCCGACTACAGCCGCGAACTGGCCCTGGTGCACGATGCGCAGGCCCTGGTGAGCCACGTCTGCCTGGTGCTCGCCGCGGGCGCCATTTCCGCCACCACCCAGGCCATCCTGGTTCAGGCGCTCAACAGCACCCCCTTGCCCAGCACCGGCACCACAGCCCAGATCGAGCAGGCCCAGCGCCGCCGGGTCTGCTCGGCCATCTTCATGGTCATGGCGTGCCCCGAGTACCTCGTCCAGAAATAAGGGTCGCGCCAGCATGCACTTCATCCAGCCCGAGCGGCACAGCCGCCGCGCCTTTTTGCGCCGTGCCGGCCAACTCGCCTTCGCCGGCGCCGCCTTGCCCACGGCGCTCAACCTCGTCGCCATGGGTGAGGCCGCCGCCGCGCAGGCCAGTGACTACAAAGCGCTGGTGTGCGTGTTTCTGTTCGGTGGCAACGATTACGCCAACACCGTCGTCACCTACGACGAAGCCAGCTACGCGCGCTACAACACCGTTCGCGGCGGCCATCCCGACTTCAGCGGCGGCGGCATCGCCCTGGCGCGCGCCGACCTGGCGGCCACCCTGTTGCAACCCCGCACGCCCTTGGCCAACGAGCGGCAGTACGCGCTGCCGCCCGAAATGAGTGGCCTGGCCAACCTGTTCAACAGCGGTGCGGCGGCGGTGCAGCTCAACGTCGGGCCTCTCATGGTCCCGATGACGCGCGCCGACTACAACAACCCCAGCGTGAAGCGTCCGCCGCGCTTGTTCTCGCACAACGACCAGCAGTCGGTCTGGCAAACCTCCAGCGCCGAAGGCGCCACCACCGGCTGGGGTGGCCACCTGGGCGACCTTGCCCTGACCTCCAACGGCGCCAACCACGTGCTGACCTGTGTTTCCGTGGCCGGCAACACGGTTTTTTTGTCGGGAGAGCAGGCGCTGTCGTACCAGGTCAGTTCGGGCGGTGCGGTGAAGATCAACAGCCTGAGCCAACCGGTGTACAACGCGCCTGCGGTGCGCGACGCTTTGCTGCAGCTGGCGCTGCAAAAGCGCAACCACCGGCTGGAAAACGCCTACAACCAGGTCACCGCCCGGGCGTTCAGCACCGAAGCCACGGTGAGCGACGCCTTGAGCGCATTCCCCGCCACCGACGCGCCGTTCAGCCACTTTCCCAGCCAAAACAGCCTGGCCGACCAGCTCAAACTGGTGGCGCGCATGATTGCCGCGCGCGACCTGTTGGGCACGCGGCGCCAGGTGTTCTTCGTCTCGCTGGGCGGCTTTGATTTGCACGACAACCTGATGGCCAAACAGCCCGTGCTGCTGGGCCAGGTCAGCAGCGCTCTCACCGCCTTTCACGCCGCCACCGTGAGCCTGAAGGTGGCCGAGCAGGTGACCGCCTTCACCGCCTCGGACTTTGGCCGCACCCTGCAGAGCAACGGCGACGGCTCCGACCACGGCTGGGGCGCCCACCACTTCCTGGTGGGCGGTTCGGTGCGTGGCCAGGCGTTTTACGGCCAGGCGCCACCGGTGAGCGTGACCAACAGCACCACCGACGCCGACGACCAGTGGCATGTGGGCCAGGGCCGCCTGCTCCCCAGCACCTCGGTCGATCAGTACGCGGCCACGCTGGCCCAATGGTTTGGTGTGCCCGACAGCGCCATGGCCGCCATCGTGCCCAACCTGCGCCAGTTCGGCGGCAGCGATTACCCCACCGACATCGGCTTCATGCGCTGAGCGCTGTTGGGATAGGGCGCTTCAACGGTGGCGGATGGCTGTGGCTATTGCAGGGCTTGCAGCACTGCGCTGGGGTTGCGGTCGATCACGTTCAGCAAGACCAGCGACGCGCCGCTGGGCGAGCGGTCACCGCGCTCCCAGTGGCGCAAGGTGGCCACCGAGAAGCCAAAGCGTGGGGCAAACTGCTCCTGTGTGAGGCTCAGGCGCAGGCCGCTGACGTCCACCGGTTGGGGTCGGTACAGCTGGACGCCGCTCATTCTTGCTCCCTTTGGTTTTGGCATGGGCAACGGCCTCGGTCAGGCCTTGTTTGATGCTGTTGAATGCGTTGGTCATGGTGCTTCCTTTCAGGACATCCTTCATCGGCATGCCGTAAGCCGCTGAGCCACCCAACTGCGCGCAGGCGACAGCCCGGGCGCGACAGAAAGCAGCGCGGTGACTACCATGCGCGATGGCCCCGGAGGTGCCACCGCGCATGATCGATCTCTACACCGCCGCCCAGCTTTTTAGCGAACTCAACCACCGTACCCTGTCTGTGGGCCAGGACCTGAAGGGTGCCACGCCATGAAGCTGTACGTCTCTCCCCGCGCGCCCAATCCCCGCCGCGTGCTCATGTTTCTGGTCGAAAAAAACATCAACGGGCTGGAGCTGATCAACATCGACCTGAACGCGCAAGAACACAAAACCGCCCATTACCTCGCCAAAAGCCCATTGGCCCGGGTGCCCGCGCTGGAGCTGGACGATGGCCGCGTGCTGACCGAAACCCGCGCCATCTGCACCTACATGGAAGGCCGCGTGCCCGAGCCCAACCTGATGGGACGCACGTCTGATGAGCGCGCCTTCATTGAAATGGCCGACCGGCGCGTGGAGTGGTCCTTCATGCTGCCGCTGGCCAACGCCATCCGCCACACCCACCCCGGGCTGGCGGCGCTGGAGCAACCGCAGTTCCCCGACTTCGGCCAGTCGCAGGCGGGCAAAGCCTTGGAGACCGCCGCCTGGCTCGACGCCGAGCTGCAGCGCCAGCCCTGGGTGGCCGGCGAGCGCTTCACCATTGCAGACATCACCGCGTTTTGTGCTGTCGAGTTCGGTCGGCTCATGCGCTTCAAACCTGCCGGTGAAGGCTTGGTCGCCCTGCAAGCCTGGCGCGACAAAGTGGCCGCCCGGCCCAGCGCGCTGGTGTAGGCCGACAAACTGCGTTGTTTCATCCGCTAACCCCACATCTCACCATCCAGTGTGGAGTTTTATCTCTGAGAATCCCAGACCTGTAGCGTGGCGTGGTCTCACTTTTCTGGGCCAGTTCGAAGCCAGATAAAGCCTGCTGTCAAATTCCACACGAAACGACGAAGAGTCTATTTGCTTGGTTGTTGGTTGTTGGTTGCTGGTTTTGCAAGTTATTGATTTTGTTGGTTTTTCCTTGGAGTTATGGAAAATGCTGTCGAATCAATAATGTCGTTTTGGCAATGGATTGAATAATAAAATTTTGATTGAGATAGTGGAAAAATTCTTGGTTCTCTACTAAAGTAATACTTGCGGAGTACGGGCGTACTTCGTATTATTTTTCAGGAGAGAACAATGAGAATTACAAGCAAACGTGTCATTTGGCACATGACAGGGATCGCCGCTGCTGTGGTCTTGGCGGGCTGCGGTGGGGGATCGACTGTGGTGGACCAACCTGCCAGTGTCGAGTACACCCTCAGTGGTACTGCAGCTAAAGGGCCCCTTCACAAGGCGAAAGTAACGGCATACAAACTGAATGAAAACGGTAGCCGTGGCGACAAGCTCGGCGAGAGCAAGTCTGACAAAGGGGCTTATTCGATCAAATATCCAGACTACACCGGGCCTATCTTGGTAGAAGTTGAGGCGACCGATGAGACTGAAATGGCAGACGAAGCCACTGGTGCGATGGTCAAGCCCGTTGGTCTTATGTTGAAGTCTGCTGTGCAGCCACCTGTCAGTGTCAGCGCCCGGACATTTACGGTCCAAGTCAATCCACTCACCACGAACGCTGTTGCTGCGGCTGTACGCAAGGGAGGTTTGACAAAGACCAACATTGAACAAGCCAACAAGGACTTGCGGGAGTCCATGGGTTTCGATCCGTTGACCGTTGCGCCAGAATTTGATGCATCCAACAAGCCAACAAACCCAGCGGGTGTCGTGCTGGCCGCCATTTCTCAGTTGGCCAAGGATGGTGATGTGGCGGCTTGTAAAGACAAAGCCGATACAGCTGCCAAGGTCACGTGCGTGGTCGGAGAGCTGGACAAGTCCGCGTTTGGCGATTTGAAAGTGCCTGCCTTGCAGAGCAAGATCGACCAAGTGGCGGCGGCAGCCAATGTGGATCCACCTAAAGTATCCCCACCCACCAACACACCTGCAGAGGTCGGGGCCCTTGCGCAGGCCAAGGCATTGATGACTACTCTGCGCAGCAACGCCAAGGCGTTGGATGCCACAGATCTTTCACTTCAAACGCAGTTGACGGCGGTACAGGATGAGGTGACTACCCGTGTTCGTCCTGTCGTTGACTCCACCTTCGAAATGCTGCGCACCATGGATTTTGGTGTCCAGTTGCTGGAGGATGCCCAAAACAGTTCCGGCCTCTACAGGAGTAACCGTCTGGGTACACAGTACGGTGCCGGTTGCGCGGTTTATACCGACAACACATTCAGGACCGAAGCAACCACCGCTGCAAACGCCAAAACAGTCGGTTGCAGCTCCTACATTGTGGTGAATCGGGATGTACAAGATGCGACCACCGGTCAGCTCAACACTTGGCGCTGGCGTCATCGTTTGTTGATCGAGGCCAAGAGTGATGCTCCGGGTGCTTACGCGGTCAAAACCACCGCCAGACGTGAATATGGAACGTGTTCGACGCCAAACAGTACTTCCTGCGGAACGTTTACGCAGACCTATGTCGGCACAGCCGATCAAGGTAAGCCAGTGCCCGCCGAAAACTATCCGGCGTACTCCGTCCAGCGCGGTCAGGAGGGCGTTGCCGATTTCACACGCACATTTACCGAGGGTAATTTGACGGCATTGCGCCTGACGGGAACCACAGCGCCGAGCCTGTATTACCAGGGGCTGTCAGTTAGCCCTGTTTTGGACAATGGCCGAGGACGCCGCCATGAGGTTGAACTGGACGTTGTCAAAACGGTGGCCAATGGTGTTCAAAAGTTGAGCTTGAACAGCGATGCTGTTATCAAGTTCTTCAGCTCTGATCAGCAGGGAGCCATCTATTTCATGTCTTCTATCGGCGTGGGCAAAGATTCGTTCATCGAAGCACCTGTCAACACCGATGCACGTGATGGCACCGAGAAGTTCGATCTCCGTGTTGGGTATGTCGCAGGCAACAGTGCCATTCGTGGTCAGCTGGCTGCCAGCGATGGCAAGTGGGACAAGTCACAAACCCACTACGTGCCTACCAAGGCCACGTTTGGTGGGCGACTGGAACGGCGGGCCGATGTCAACAGTCCGTGGGTTGAATTCCTGCGTGGAAACATCGTCATGGAAATGCTGGATTACACCAACTTCTTCAGCAACCAGCCGGTGAGCGCCAACAATCCGCAGAAAATCAAGGCCACACTCAATGCCGTTTTGACCATCCCAACGCGGCCCGTGCTGTATGTCAAAGATTTTGTGATCAACAACACCGACAAAGGGGCTTCGGGTGCAACGGTGACCTTGACCGGCCAATACATCCAAGGCTCGGTGGTCATCCATCTGGATGGAAACGGTGGGTCTGCTGCCAACGGGCACAAAGCGGTTTTGACGCTGACCAGTTCGGAGGGTATCAAAATGGTTTACGACGGTTCCAAGTCGGTTCACCCCATGACCAAATCAGATGTTAAGGTCGGTGAATTTAACGAAAGTACCAATCGTCTGACTTACTCGGACAATACGTTCGAGCAGTTCTGATTTGGCTTTTTAATAAGCAACGAGGCCCGCAGCGTGCGGGCCTTTTTCATGTGCGCCCAGCATGGGCGCACTCCTGCGGGTGCAAGTCCCGCCGCAAGTTGACCAAGACGAGCGAAGCGAAGCGCAACCGCATGAGGGCGACCGAGTGTGGGAAGGAAGCGTGGAGCGCAAATCA
>NZ_JAUSOO010000013.1 GCF_030656115.1 Hydrogenophaga sp. | reverse complement strand
CAAAGCAGCCCAGGGAACCACGGTGTCCATCTGCTGCAAAAACGCCTGTTTGCGGGTGCGCCGCGTGCTCAGGTTCAGGTCAAAGCTGCTTTGTTTCATGGTCACTGAGTGTGCTGCACTGGGCTTACGTCTGCCATACCTTGGGAGGGGTTTTGCTGAGTTTCCCTAAATGTGTAACCGCCTATTAATTTGACTGCAGAATTATCTATATGAATCAATAAATCAAGGCGCTTTAAAAGTAAGAAGGGTTATATTATCAATTTCTATGGCCAAATAGTTTTGGAAGCTCCGTCAATAAATTTTTTTTTGATACCCACCCTGGCAATAAAAAACCACCCTGCCAAGGCATCATCACTTCGCGGCTGCGGTAAGGCCTTACACCAAAAGTCACCTGAATGGTTTTTCCGCTGACCTGCTCCATCAGGGCAACCAGCTGGCGCACAGACAGCGGTGCGCCTGACGATACGGCGTACCGCTTGTGGGGTGTGTACGCAGTGCCGTTCAGCAGCTGTTGGGCACCCACTAGAAAGGCGTTTGTGACATCGTCTATGTGTACAAGGTCCAGCACCTGTTCACCTGGCGACATGCCGAGCGCTTCGCCGCTGTGCAGGGCTTTCACCAGCAAATTGACCAGCTTGGGCCGTGGATCGTCTGGGCCATACGTGTCAAACAGTTTGAGCGTGATAACCCGCAGCCCAAAGGCATCGGCGTAAAAATCCAAGATGTCTTCAAAGGCTTGTTTGGTGGCGGCGTAAAGGCACACCGGGTCGTATCCCTCGCTGCGGTAGTGCTGCCAATAGGTGCCGGTGTTGATGAACCGCAGCACACCGTTGCGAACACAGGCTTCGGCCAGATGTGTGCCAAACAACAGGTTGCTGTTGATCAGGTCTGTTATTTGATCGCTATTGTGTTCGGCGATAACCATGGAGGCCAAGTGAAAAACCACGTCTGGCTTGGTGGCGGCCACAGCGTCCAGTGCGCTTTGTGCGCTGCCGTCGTAGGTGTGTTGACCTACCAAGTGGGCCAACGATTCAGGCAGTGGCCTGCCTGCTGTACGAACCAGCACATCAACCTGCCAGCCATTGGCCAACAGCCGCTGGCTGAGTTTGGAGCCAACATAACCAGTGGCTCCCGTGATCAACGCTTTTGGGTTCATGGCGGGTTTAATTGAAGAGTTGTTTTTAAAAATTCACACCCAAATAACTTTCAATTTTCTGCGCAGCAAATTCCAGCATTTCGCGGGTGAGCGCAGGTTGAACCCCAATCCAAAACGTGTTGTTCATCACGTTGTCGGTGTTGGTCAGGTCGCCGCTGATGCGGTAGTGGGCACCGGCCATGTAGGGCTGGCGGGTCAGGTTGCCAGCAAACAGCAGGCGGGTGCCCACTTTGTTTTGGTCCAGGTAGGTCAACAGGTCCAGCCGGGTGACGGGGCAGTTTTCTTTCAGGGTAATGGGGAAACCGAACCACGAGGGGTCTGAATGCTCGGTGGCTTCGGGCAGGTGAACAAATTCGGCGCAGTCTTTCAGGCGCTCTTTCAAAAAGGCAAAGTTGTCTTTGCGGGCTTGAATAAATTGCGCGGCTTTGTCCAGTTGCGCCAAGCCGCAGGCGGCTTGCATGTCGGTAATTTTCAGGTTGTAGCCCAGGTGGCTGTAGGTGTATTTGTGGTCGTAACCTTCGGGCAAATCGCCCAGCTGTTGGCAAAAGCGTTTGCCGCAGGTGTTGTCTTTGCCGGGTGCGCAGTAGCAGTCGCGGCCCCAGTCACGAAAGCTTTCGGCAATGGTTTTTAATTCATCGTGTTTGGTGAACACCGCGCCGCCCTCGCCCATGGTGATGTGGTGCGCGGGGTAAAAGCTGAGGGTGGCAATGTCGCCAAAGGTGCCCACCATTTGGCCTCGGTAGGTGGTGCCCAGTGCGTCGCAGCAGTCTTCAACTAGCCACAAGTTGTATTTTTTGCACAGCGCGGTAACCACGTCCAGGTTGAACGGGTTGCCCAAGCTGTGTGCCAGCATGATGGCCTTGGTTTTGGGGCCGATGGCGGCTTCGATTTTGCTGGCGTCAATGTTGTGGGTGATGCGGTCCACATCCACAAAAACCGGCACGGCGCCAAACTGCAAAATGGGGTTGACGGTGGTGGGGAAACCTGCGGCCACGCCAATGACTTCGTCGCCTTTTTTAATGGCGCGCTCACCCAGCTTGGGCGATGTGAGGGTGCTGAAGGCCACCAGGTTGGCCGACGAGCCCGAGTTGACGGTGATCAGGTGCTTGATGCCGATGAAGGCGGCCAGTTTTTTCTCGAACTCGCTGTTGAAGCGGCCTGAGGTCAGCCAGCCGTCCAGGCCAGCATCCACCATGTTTTTGAGTTCAGCGGCGTCGAGTTGCTTGCCCGAAGGCGGCACGAGACTGACACCGGGGAAGAAGGTTTCCGGTGCCAGGGTGATGGCTGCGTATTCTTCAACGAGTTGGGCTATTTGGCTGCGAATGGCTTCGGATTTGGCGTTTTGCATGGTGGTGTTCAGAATGAATAGGAATGCGAGATGGCGGCTGAGAGGGCTTTTTGATTAATTTTGAGCCATGGCTTGGTAAGCGTGGATTTGGCCCAGTGTGATCGCTCGCATGTCGGCGCCGTTGCGTCGCTGCACCGACCATTCGGTGATCAGCTTCAAGGCGTCGTTCAGGCGCAGGGCTGGGTGCCAATTCAGGCGGCTGCGGGCTTTGGATATGTCGAGCTTCAGGTAGTGGGCTTCGTGTGGGTGTTCGCCAGTGTCAATTTGCCATTGGGCACCTTCACCCCACAGCGCGGCCATTTGTTCCACGATCCAGCCGACGGGTTTGGCGTCGTCGTCGTGTGGGCCAAAGTTCCAGGCTTCGGCGCAGTCGGGGCCGTGTTCAACCAAGCGCTCGGCCAGCATCAGGTAGCCGCGCAGGGGCTCCATCACGTGTTGCCACGGGCGGGTGGCGTGTGGGTTGCGTATGTGAACGGGTTTGCCTTGCTCAAAGCTGGCCAAAATGTCTGGAATCAGCCGGTCTTGCGCCCAGTCGCCACCGCCAATGACGTTGCCGGCGCGTACGGTTGCGGTGGCTACGCCGTGTTGGGCGTAGTTGTTGGCGTTGAAGTAGGACGAGCGGTAAGCGGCGCTGACCAGTTCGGCGCAGCCTTTGCTGTTGCTGTAGGGGTCGAAGCCGCCCATGGGCTCGTTTTCACGGTAGCCCCACACCCATTCGCGGTTTTCGTAGCATTTGTCGGTGGTGATGTTCACCACGGCTTTCACGCTGGGCGTGTGGCGCACCGCTTCAAGCAGGTGCACGGTGCCCATGACGTTGGTGGAATACGTTTCGACCGGGTTTTGGTACGAATAGCGCACCAGCGGTTGCGCGGCCATGTGGATGATGATGTCGGGCTGGTGCTCTGCGAACACGGCTTGCAGGTGGGCCAGGTCGCGAATGTCGCCTATGACGCTGGTCATGCCGCTGGCCACATGGGCTGTTTCAAACAGGCTGGGTTGGGTGGGGGGCGCAAGGGCATAGCCCACCAGTTTCACACCCAGGGACTGCAGCCAGAGCGACATCCAGCTGCCTTTGAAGCCGGTGTGGCCGGTCAGCAGCACGCGCTTGCCTTGCCAGAAGCTGGGGTTGACGGTGCTCATGCCCACACCTTCCAGGGTGCTTTGCCGGATTGCCACATCTCTTCGAGTTGGATTTTGTCGCGCAGGGTGTCCATGGGTTGCCAAAAGCCATGGTGCGGGAATGCGGCCAAGTTGCCTTCTTGGGCCAGCTGTTCCAGGGGTTCGCGTTCCCAGGTGGTGGTGTCGTCGGTGATGTAGTCAATGACTTGGGGCGACAGCACAAAGAAGCCGCCGTTGATCATGGCGCCATCGCCTTTGGGCTTTTCCATGAAGCTGTTGACTTTGTTGCCTTGCAAGTCCAAAGCACCAAAGCGGCCCGGGGGAATGGTGCCGGTCAGGGTGGCTTTGACGTTTTGGGCGCGGTGAAAGGCGATGAGTTCGGTGATGTTCACATCGCTCACGCCGTCGCCATAGGTGAAGCAAAAGGCTTCTTCGTCTTTCACATAGTCGGCCACGCGCTTGAGGCGCCCGCCGGTCATGGTGTCTTCGCCGGTGTCCACCAGGGTGACGCGCCAGGGTTCGGCCTTGCGGTGGTGCACTTCCATGTTGTTGTTCACCATGTCAAAGGTGACATCGGACATGTGCAAAAAGTAGTTGGCAAAATATTCTTTGATGACGTAGCCCTTGTAGCCGCAGCAAATGACGAAGTCGTTGATGCCGTGGTGGGAATAGGTCTTCAGGATGTGCCACAAAATGGGCTTGCCGCCAATTTCGATCATGGGCTTGGGCCGGGTGGTGGTTTCTTCAGAAATGCGTGTTCCCAATCCACCTGCAAGAATGACGGCTTTCATTTTTACTCCACACTGACATTAACGTTATAGCCATGCTGCTTGAGCAGGGCATGTTGTTTGGCTTGCGCAAGATCGCTGGCCACCATTTCGGCGCACATCTCTTGCACCGTAATCTCAGGCACCCATCCCAGTTTTTCTTTGGCTTTGGTGGGGTCGCCCAGCAGGGTTTCCACTTCGGTGGGGCGGAAGTAGCGGGGGTCAATTTTCACGATGACGTCGCCCACCTTCAGGGCGGGTGCGTTGTCGCCGGTGATGCTGTCCACCACGCCGCGTTCTTCAACGCCGTGGCCCTCAAAGCGCAGCGTTACGCCCAGTTCTTGGGCTGACCATTGAATGAAGTGGCGCACACTGTATTGCACGCCGGTGGCAATCACAAAGTCCTCAGCTTGTTCTTGCTGCAGCATCATCCACTGCATGCGCACATAGTCCTTGGCGTGGCCCCAGTCCCGCAGAGCATCCATGTTACCCATGTAAAGGCAAGGTTCCAGACCCTGGGCAATGTTGGCCAGGCCGCGGGTGATTTTGCGGGTGACAAAGGTTTCACCACGGCGCGGGCTCTCGTGGTTGAACAGGACGCCGTTGCAGGCATACATGCCGTAGGCCTCGCGGTAGTTGACGACGATCCAGTAGGCGTAGAGCTTGGCAACGGCGTAGGGGCTGCGGGGGTAAAAAGGTGTGGTTTCTTTTTGTGGAATTTCTTGCACCAGGCCATAGAGTTCGCTGGTGCTGGCTTGGTAAAAGCGGGTTTTCTTCTCCAAGCCCAATATGCGGATGGCTTCCAGGATGCGCAGCGTGCCCAGGCCGTCCACATCGGCGGTGTATTCAGGGCTTTCAAAGCTCACGGCCACATGGCTCATGGCGCCCAGGTTGTAAATTTCGTCGGGCTGGGTTTCCTGGATGATGCGCACCAGGTTGCTGGTGTCGCTCAAATCGCCGTAATGCAGCTTAAAGCGAGCATTGTCTATATGAGGGTCTTGATAAATATGGTCCACCCGCTGAGTGTTAAACAAGCTGCCCCGGCGTTTGATGCCGTGCACGGTATAGCCCTTTTCCAACAAAAACTCGGCCAAGTACGAACCGTCTTGGCCTGTGACGCCGGTGATGAGGGCGACTTTGGGCTGGGTGTTGGTTTCTGGGGTGGTGCTGTTCGTTGGGGTCATGGTTTATTGTGGTTGGGTTGATGGTTAGGCGCTCACTAGGCCAACCCCAGCTGCAAGGGCTGCGTTGGCAAGGGCGCGGTCTTGGGTGGCGATGGGCAGGCTGCGGCGCAGGGCAAGGTCAAGGTAAAGTGCGCCGTAGCTGGTGAGGTCGTGGCGCAAAGCCAAGTCAAACACCTGTGCGGGGTTGGGCGCTGTGGTGTCTATATCAATCGGCAACTGGGCGAGCAAGGCCAGCATGTGTTGGGCCTGCGCGGCAACAAGGTTTTGCCTTTTGCAGGCAGTGCGCAGCACGTTGGTGTATTCCATCGGCAGCAGGGCCGGCGCCATGGCGCGGCTGGTTCGCAGACGTTGGGCGACAGCTTCGCTGTAGGGTGTGCAATGGCTTTCCAGCAGCCAGCCGCAGACCACAGAGTTGTCCAGCACGAATGACGTCACGCCAGTCCCTCGCGTGCGATGGTTTTGAGGTTGCCTTCCAGCGCCAGACTGCTGCGCAGTTGGCGCAGGTTGGCAAAAACTTGTTGCACCTGCTCAGATTGCTGGCTGGGCGCTTGGGTGTCGTACATCACGAGTTGCACCACAGGCTTGCCGCGCCGGGTGACGGCCACGGTTTCGCCGCGCTCCACGCGGCAGATAAGTTCAGACAATTGGTTTTTGGCTTGGGCAAGGGGAATGCTGATCATGGCTAGGCTCAGATTAAAATAGCTAGCTTGATTTTTGCATGGCTGGGCTGTGGGGGCAAGGGCTGAAGGTGGTTAGGCCATGCGGGGCTCTTGTTTCAGAAAGTCTTGGTAAGCAAGAGCCAGGCCGGTGGGAAGGTCAACCTGGGGTTGCCAGCCCAGGCTGTGCAGACGGCTGCTGTCCATGAGTTTGCGGGGTGCGCCGTCGGGTTTGGTGGTGTCAAAGGTGATATGCCCGGTGTAGCCCACAGTGCGCGCCACACTGTGGGCCAGCTCGGCAATGCTCATGTCTTCGCCATAGCCCACGTTGATGTGGCTGAGCATGGGTTGTGTGTGTTGCTGGTAGGTGGCAGCGGGCAGGTTCATCACATGCACGCTGGCGGCGGCCATGTCGTCCACATACAAAAATTCGCGTCTGGGCGTGCCGGTGCCCCAGATGGCCACTTCGGGCGCGGCTTGCATTTTGGCTTGGTGAAAGCGGCGGATCAGCGCGGGGATGACATGGCTGTTTTCGGGGTGGTAGTTGTCGCCCGGGCCATACAGATTGGTGGGCATGACGCTGCGGTAGTCCACCCCGTGGCTGACACCAAACTGGCGGTTGTAGCTTTCGCAAAGCTTGATGCCTGCGATTTTGGCCACGGCGTAGGGTTCGTTGGTGGGCTCCAGCAGGCCAGTGAGCAGGGCATTTTCGGCCATGGGTTGCGGGGCCAGCTTGGGGTAGATGCAGCTGGAGCCTAAAAAAAGAAGTTTCTTAACGCCACTGTGGAATGCAGCATCGATCACGTTGGCCTGCATCATCAGGTTTTGGTAGATGAAGTCGGCAGGGTAGGTGTTGTTGGCGTGAATGCCACCCACCTTGGCAGCGGCCAAATACACTTGGTCGGGCTTTTCAGCGGCAAAAAAGGCGCGCACATCGGCCTGTTGGGTCAGGTTCAGCTCGGAGTGGGTGCGGGTGATGATGTGGCTGGCTGGGTGGCCATGCGCCAACAGGTTACGCACAATGGCCGAGCCCACCATGCCTCGGTGGCCGGCTACGTAAATACGGGGTGTGTTCATATAGATTGGGTGCTTGGGGTGTTTTCAGTCGTTGCCAAACAGGTCGCGGGTGTAAATCTTGTCTTGCACGTCGCTCAGTTCGGGGGTCAGGCGGTTGGCAATGATCACATCGGCCTTTGCCTTGAAGGCATCTAGGTCGTTCAGAACCACAGAATTGTAGAAGTGCGGCTCTTGCAGCACGGGTTCGTAAACGATCACTTCCACGCCTTTGGCTTTCAGCCGCTTCATGATGCCCTGCACGCTGCTGGCCCTGAAGTTGTCGCTGCCGGCTTTCATCACCAGGCGGTACACGCCCACGGTGTTGGGCTTGCGGTCCAGAATGTCCTGGGCCACAAAGTCTTTGCGTGAACTATTCGAGCTGACGATGGCGCCAATCAGGTTTTGCGGCACGGACGCGTAGTTGGCCAGCAGTTGCTTGGTGTCTTTGGGCAGGCAGTAGCCGCCGTAGCCAAAGCTGGGGTTGTTGTAGTGGGAGCCTATGCGCGGGTCCAGGCACACGCCGTCAATAATCTGGCGCGTGTTCAGGCTATGGGTGGCGGCGTAGGTGTCCAGCTCGTTGAAAAACGCCACGCGCATGGCCAGGTAGGTGTTGGCAAACAGCTTGATGGCTTCGGCCTCGGTGCTGTCGGTGAACAACAGCGGCACGTCTGGCTTCACCGCGCCTTGCTGCAGCAAGCTGGCAAACCGCTGAGCCCGTTCGGAGATTTCGCCCACCACAATGCGGCTGGGGTACAGGTTGTCATGCAAGGCCTTGCCTTCACGCAAAAACTCGGGGCTGAACATCAGGTTGCCCGTGCCTAGGCGCTGGCTGGCGTCATTCGTAAAACCCACCGGCACGGTGGACTTCACCACCATCACCGCACTGGGGTTGATGGCGGCCACATCGCGAATCACTGCTTCAACCGACGACGTGTTGAAGTAGTTGCGCGAAACGTCGTAGTCGGTGGGGGTGGCAATGACCACAAAGTCAGCGCCTTGGTACGCCTCTTCTTTGTTCAGCGTGGCCCGCAGGTTCAGGGGCTTGTTCTGCAGGTAATCGTGCAGCCCAGCGTCTTCAATGGGGCTTTGCCGGGCGTTGATCTGGTCAACCTTGGCGGGAACAATGTCCAGGGCCACCACCTCGTGGTGTTGTGCCAACAGCACGGCAATAGACAAGCCAACATAGCCGGTACCGGCAACGGCAATTTTCATGGGGTTTCTCTTTAATTGGTGGCCGGTGCACGGCCATAGGTGTCTTGCAGGCGCACGATGTCGTCTTCGCCCAGATAGCTGCCAGACTGCACTTCCACAATTTCCAGCGGAATGCTGCCGGGGTTGACCAGGCGGTGTACGGCGCCCAGGGGAATGTAGGTGCTCTGGTTTTCAGACAGCAGCAATACCTGTTCACCGTTGGTAATTTCGGCGGTGCCGCTCACCACAATCCAGTGTTCGGCGCGGTGGTGGTGTTTTTGCAGGCTCAGGCTGGCTTTGGGGTTGACCAAGATGCGCTTGACCTTGAAGCGCCCGCCTTGGTCGATGCTGTCGTACCAGCCCCAGGGGCGGTGCACTTTGCGGTGCAGGTTGTGTTCTTCGCGCTGGCTCTTATTCAGCTCTGCCACGATGAGTTTTACGTCCTGGCTGCGCTCCTGGCTGCTCACCAGCACGGCGTCGGCCGTTTCCACCACCACCAGGTTGCTCACACCCACCAGCGCCACCAGCCGACCGCTGGCGTGCACCAGATTGTTGTGGCTGCCTGTGCTGATGACGTCGCCCACCAGGGCGTTGCCGTGGCCGTCTTTGGGCAAGGCGCTCCACACGGCGTCCCAGGCGCCCAGGTCGTTCCAGCCGGCCGCCAACGGCACCATGCAAATGGGGAATTCGGCCTGGCCGGGGCAGCGCTCCATCACCGCGTAGTCCACCGACTCGCTGGGCACGGCGGCAAACAGGTCTTTGCCGGGGCGCACAAACGGGCCGTCGATGGCTTGGGCGGCCCAGGCGGCTTGGCATGCGCTGGCAATGTCGGGCCTGAAATGGCCCAGGGCCTTGAGCCAGACCGAAGCCTTGAGAACGAACATCCCCGCGTTCCAAAAGTAGCCGCCTTGGTCCAGGTAGCTTTGGGCGGTGGGCAGGTCAGGCTTTTCAACGAACTGCTGCACCGTCAATGCATGGCTGGCCTGGTTGTCGCTGGGGGCTTCGGTACGGATGTAGCCGTAGCCGGTTTCAGGCCGGTCGGGCGTGACGCCCAAAATGGCAATGTGCCCGGCCTGGGCCTGGGCAATGGCGGTTTGCAGGGCGGCTTTGAACGCGTCTTCGTCGGTGATGGTTTGGTCTGCCGGGGTAACCACCAGCACGGGGTCGGTGCCGTCTTGCATGGCCGCCAGTGCCGCCAGGGTGAGCGCGGGGGCGGTGTTGCGGCCCAGCGGCTCCAGCAAAAAGCGGGCGTTGGCCAAGCCGGTTTCGCGCAGCTGCTCTTGGGCCAAAAAGCGGTGCTCTTCGTTGCACACCACCAGCGGGGGCAGGGTGTTGGTACCCGGCGCGGCCAGCGCGCTCAGCCGCAGGGTTGCTTGCTGAAACAGGCTGTTGTTACCCGTGAGACACAGAAACTGCTTGGGGAAACCAGCGCGGCTGAGCGGCCACAGGCGGGTGCCTGAGCCGCCACAAAGAATGACGGGAACAACGGTGGACATACAGGTTAGCGGGTAGGTGGATCGGGTGGATGGCGGAGGGAGAGGTGGCGGAAATGAATCGCAAAAATAGGCGGCAGGCGAATGTAAAGGGTGCGGGGTAAGGAAGGCTGTGTTTGAGCTGTCGACATCAGCAAGCACCCTCTTGGCGCGCCACCACGCCCACGGTGCGCAGCAAGATGACGATGTCGTACCAAAGGGACCAGTTGCGCACGTACCAAAGGTCCATGGCAATGCGGTGGTCAAACGTGGTGGAGCTGCGGCCGCTCACTTGCCAAAGCCCGGTGATGCCGGGGCGGGCTCTGCCGTAGGCGGCAATGGCTTTGCCGTAGTCGGGCAGTTCTCGGGGCAGCAAGGGGCGTGGGCCCACCAGGCTCATGTCGCCCAGCAACACGTTGATGAGTTGGGGCAGTTCGTCCACGCTGGTGCGCCGAATCCAGCGGCCTACGCGGGTGATGCGGGGGTCTTCTTGCAGCTTGAAGTTGTTGGCTCGGTACTGGGCATACAACTCAGGCTCGGCTTCTTTCCAGCGCTCCAGGGCAGCGTCAGCGTTGGTCACCATGCTGCGGAACTTGATGAACTTGAAGCGCTGGCCGCCCAGCCCCACCCGGTCCTGGGTGAAGAGCACCGGGCCGCGGTCTTCGCGCCAGATCAGCCAGGCCACGCCCAGCAGCAGTGGGCTGAGCACACACATCAAGGCCAGGGCGCCCACCACATCCAGCGCCCGCTTGAGCATTTTAGGGATACGGCGCTGGAGGTTGTTGCGGGCGCGCAGCAGCAGCACCTCGTGGCTGAAAAAGTGCGATGCCTCCATGCCCAGCATGGGCAGGCCGCTGAGGGCCGGAACGATGGTGATGTCGTCGCGGGTGAGCATGAGGTCTTGCGCAAAGTCGCGCAGCCAGCGGCTGTTGTGTTCGGGCATAACCGCCACCACCTGGTAACCGCCGGGGCGTGCCAGGTATTGGCGCGCCCCGGGGCTCAGGGCCATGGGCACCAGGTTGCGCCCGCCCACCGCCAGGGTTTGGGGCAGCGGTTCTGGGCAGACCACGGCCACCGGGGTGTAGCCCATGAGCGGCTCGCTGGCCAGTGCGGCGGCGGCCAGGGCCACGTCTTGTGGCTGGCCAATCAGCACATAGGGCTGGGTGAGCAGCCCGGCGGTGAGCATGCGGCGGCGCACGCTGTAACGAGCCAGGGGCAGCAACACAAACACCAGTGCCCAGCTGAAACCTGTCCAAAGGCGGGAAACAGGCCAATTGCCCAGGTAGTTGAGCACGGCGTTGGCCATGGCGGCGACGGCAATCACGGTCAGCAACTGGCGCAGCTCGTCTGACCACGGCATGCGCCGCGCAGCGGTGTAATGGCCATACACGGCGCCCATCCAGACCACCATGCCCGCCGAGATACCCATCAACAAGGTAACCCATAGGTGCCCATGGCCGACCCACCACAGATCCAGCACTTCCAGGAAGGTGGCTTCTTCGTCCAGCCACAGCGGCATGTGTCCAATCAGAAAGCACAGGCCCAATATGGCCAGATCGGTGAACGCCAGAATGAGTTTGGCGCGCGCGTGGCGGGTGGCTTGGCCGCGCCAGGGGAAAAGAGCCAGTTCAAGGGCTTGCTCGCTGTGCAATGGAACGACGGTGTCGGCGTAAGGTGGCCCGGCCTGGACGCGCTGGGCGGGAATGGGCATGGGTTGAACTGGCATGACGGGCTTTTTTAAAAAGAACAGCCCGACATTAGCAATCGATGTGCCAGGTGAAGCCGGGATGAGGTGAAAACAAGGAACCAAAAACCTGTGAGCCTCTTGCAAGTCCGACGGGTTCTTAGGGTTTTCGCTGATGATGTTAGTGCATTTTGTTTCCACTGTGGACCCACCATCCCCCAAATGAGGGGTGGTGAGATGGAGACGGGGATGGCGCTGAAAGCGCCATTAACGCTGCAGGCGAAAGAACGCCCAAGGGGGTTGGGGTGTTCATACGTTGACACACCCAAGAGCCGGGTCAATGGCCGGCGGGAGGTGTGTTGGCTGCGATGTTTTGGATGTGGGCCAACACCACGTTGCGCAGAGAGGGGTCGGCCAGGGCCAGGTCGATGGTGGCTTCCAAAAAGCCGGCTTTGTTGCCGCAGTCGTAGCGCTTGCCTTCGTAGCGGTAGGCGTAGACCTTTTCGGTACCGATCAGGGCGGCAATGCCGTCGGTGAGCTGGATCTCTCCGCCTGCGCCGCGGTCTTGGCGGCGGATGGTTTCGAACACGCTGGGCGACAGAATGTAGCGGCCGGCCACGGCCAGTGTGGACGGTGCGACCGCAGGCACGGGTTTTTCAACCATGCCAAACACCTCGGCCATGGTGTCGTTCACGCCGTGCACGTCTACCACGCCGTAGCGGCGGGTGTCTTCGCGGGGCACGTCTTGCACCGCCAGTACGGTGCCGGGGTTCTGTTCGTAGGCGCGCACCATTTGCTGCAGCACCGAAGGGCCGCCCGCCGGGCCCACCATCAGGTCGTCGGCCAGCAGCACGGCAAACGGCTCGTTACCCACCACGCTTTCAGAGCACAAAACCGCATGCCCCAAACCCAGCGGGCGCGCCTGGCGGATGAACACACAGTCCATGTCGTCGGGTTTGATGGCGTGCACCAGATCGAGCAGCTCTTTTTTGCTGCCGCGCTCCAGCTCGTATTCGAGTTCGAAGGCGGCGTCGTAATGGTCACCAATGGCGCGCTTGTGGCGCCCGGTGATGAAGATCATTTGGCGAATACCGGCGGCATAGGCTTCGTCAACCGCATACTGGATGAGTGGCCGGTCCACCACAGGCAGCATTTCTTTGGGAATGGCTTTGGTGGCGGGCAAGAAGCGGGTACCGAGACCGCCGACGGGGAAGACTGCTTTTTTAATCATGACGAACCTCTCTGAATGGGTGTTGTGTAAGCAACATTCGCGCCATGTGCAGAGTGCCCCGGCACGCGCAATCACTGATGTTAACGGAGGTTTTTGACAATTTGTTTACTTTTGGGTGACGAGAGCCGAGAGGCTGCGCTCCGGTAGCCTGGGCAAAAGGATACATGCCCGAGATACGATCCGTTGTGAAAAAGATGACGGTATTGCCAAATCAAGCACACCAGCATCCATAACCGCAAGCGCTGACCCTCTAAAAATTCGGGACACGCGCTGTGCGTGATAGGGAAATGGGCCTGTGAGCCGCCACACCTTTGTTGCATGGCGGGATGCGGGTTCTGAGCCTGTGGTTGTGAATAACTTTTCCAACCACCCCCCCCAGCTGCGCTTGAGTGCCTGGAGCGCGCTCCAGCGGCCTTATCTCAGGAGGTGCCCCAGCGGCAGGGCGCTGGCGGCTTTGACTTGGCCCAGCGAAAAGCTGGTGTGCAGGTCTTTCACGTTGGGCAGGTTGATGAGCACTTCGCGCGCGAAGCGGCTGAATTCCACGAGGTCGGGGCAGACCACTTGCAGCTCAAAGGTGCCGGAACCGCTGATGTAGTGGCACGACACGATTTCAGGGATTTTCTGGATGGCGGTTTCCATTTGGCGCAGCACGTCGCCCCGGTTGCGCTCGGCGTCCAGCCGCACAAAGGCCAGCACACCCAGGCCCATTTTTTCCCGGCAAAGTTCGGCCCGGTAGCCGGTAATGAACCCCGCCTCTTCCAACGCACGCACACGCCGCCAACAAGGCGCCGCCGACAAGCCCACACGGCTGGCCAACTCAGCGTTGGTCAAGCGGCCATTGTTTTGCAGCTCGTTCAAGATGGCGATGTCGAACTTGTCGAGGGCTTGCATGGTGGGGTGATTTTTGAATAGCAGATGCCGCGCCTTTGTTCAGCGTGTTGCAAAAGCAGGACAAGAGCGGGGTGGCTGTGGGACCAGTTCCAGCCAGTCAATGGAGCGATCGGACTTGTTACAGCCTATACGACCAAACCGTTGGAGTCTGCCCATGTTTGCACGCGCGCTACCGTGTCATACAACATGTTGCACGCTTCGTCAGCCGTCAGAACAGCATCGAGGAAGAGGTTTGGGTCAATCATATGTTCATGCATCTTTCAGCGCCATGCCCGTGTCATGTTTGAATTGATGAGTCCAGTGATTCTCATTTTGAAAAGTTCGGGAGAGCCCCCACCCCAACCCTCCCCCAGAGGGGGAGGGAGTCAGACACGGCGTGCCCAGGCGCCTTGCAGCGGGGGATGTCTTGCCCCTTCCCCCTCTGGGGGAAGGCTGGGATGGGGGCTGGCGTGGCCAAGCGCATCAAGCCTGTGTTCACTTCACTCTGCACACGGTTTCAAAATGAAATCTGTTGTGAAGAGCCATTTGCTCAACAAACGGCAGAAAATTACCGATAATAGGGTTCATGTAGGGTTAACCGGTCAAAAAATGCCTGATTTCTCGCTGGCTCTGCCCGAAGAGGTGTGTGCTGAACTGGGCCGCAGGGTGCGGGCGCGTCGTTTGGCGTTGAACCTCTCGGCCGAAGAGTTGGCAGCCCGTGCCGGTGTGGCTGACCGCACCTTGCGCCGTTTGGAGCAAACAGGCTTTAGCACCTTGGCGACGTTTGTTCGCGTGCTGGAAGTGTTGAACGCCTTGCCAGATTTGCAAGAGGTGCTGGCGCTGCAGCCGCGTTCGATCAAGGCCATGCGGGCGCAAGCGCAAGCGGCACCCCGCATGCGGGCGGGTCGCCGGCGTGGGCCGACGTTGCCAGAGGGCGCGCCGTGAAAGAGCTGGGTGTTTTTTATTGTGGGTTTGGGCATCGCTGGCAGGTTGGAACGCTCGCGGACAACGGCTCGGAGATTCTGTTTGAGTACGCTGCAGCTGCGCTGGAGCGAGGTGTGCAGCTGTCACCGCTGCGCCTGCCTTTGCGCCAAGCGGCTTACCCTGACCAGCCAGGAAGCTACAAGGCTTTGCACGGGGTGCCAGGTTTGGTGTACGACTCACTGCCTGACGGCTGGGGGTTTCGACTGTTGCATCGGCGTGCCATGGCCAGAGGCTTGAACCCTGGCGGGTTTTCGGCCCTGGACTGGCTGGCTGCCCTGGGTGAGAACACCATGGGCGCTTTGACCTACGAGCCTTCTAAGGCCGACCTCCATTCGACCCAGAGTTTGGCTTTGCACGAGCTGGCACATGAGGTGCAGGCGCTGGAGTGTGATGAGGGTTACACCGTGCTGGCGGAATTGGCCCGTGCCGGTGGATCGCCTGGCGGTGCGCGACCGAAAGCGCTGATGTATCTGATGCCGTCTCAGCAGGGTGTTGGTGCACCTTCGATGTACACGCGCGCAAAACACTTGCCTGAAGAAGAGGCCTGGCTGGTGAAGTTTGCAGGTGCTGACGATGCACCTGAAAGTTGCGTTGTAGAGGAGTGGTATGCCCGGCTGGCGCGTATGGCCGGACTGAACATGTGCGAAACGAAGTTGTTTGAATTGCCTGGCGGTCGTTGGGCTTTTGGCACGCGCCGATTTGACCGCAGGGGTACGCAGCGGGTGCATGTGCACACGTTGGCAGGTTTGCTTCATGCCAATTTTCAGGTGCCGTCGGTGAGCTATGAAGACTTTTTGCGTGCCACACGCATCCTCACCCGCGACCACCGCGAGGTAGTCAAGGCGTTACAGATCGGGGTGTTCAATGTGTTGATGAACAACCGGGATGACCATGCCAAAAACCTGTCGTTTTTGCAGGAGGTGGATGGACGCTGGCGGTTGGCGCCGCCTTACGACTTGACGTGGTGTCCGGGTTATCAGGGCGAGCATTTCATGGACTGGAAGGGAGAAGGCCGGGCGCCAGGACGCAAGCATGTGCTTGCCGTGGCTCAGGCGGCAGGTTTGCCTGCCAGTGTGGCCGAGCGGGCGTTGGATGATGTGCTGGCGCGGGTCACACCCGATGAGGTTGTGCAACAGGCACGCTTGCTGCCCTTGCCACGGGTTGCTATTGAACGTGTGCACCAGGCGGTTTTGACACACCACCCGCGATTGCGCGGCTGATTCAGCAAGAATGTTTCTTCTGGACCCTGTTTTGGGGCATGAAACGCAAACACATGTCGGTGCCCGGGTCATACACTGTGCGACACACTGAAACTGGCCCATCGGCTGGTTTGCGGTGCCTACCACCGCCCACAAGGCGGGCCCCACCCTTGCAGGAGACAACAAGATGAATGCCCCACTGCCCGAACACATCCGCCGCGCACTTGAAACCGTGACGCTGGACGACAAATATTCCCTCGACCACGGCCGCGCCTTCATGAGCGGCGTGCAGGCGCTGGTGAAGCTGCCCATGCTGCAGCGCCAGCGCGACGCGCTACAGGGCAAAAACACGGCGGGTTTCATCAGCGGTTACCGGGGTTCGCCACTGGGGGGTTACGACCAGGCCTTGCAGAAGGCCGCGCCCTACCTGAAGGCGCAGAACATCGTGTTTCAGCCGGGCGTGAACGAAGAGCTGGCGGCCACCGCGCTCTGGGGCACGCAGCAGCTGGGCTTTGCCCCGCACGGCAGCAACAAGTTTGATGGCGTGTTCGGCATCTGGTACGGCAAGGGCCCGGGCGTGGACCGCTGCAGCGATGTGTTCAAACACGCCAACATGGCGGGCACCACGCCCTGGGGCGGGGTGATTGCGGTGGCTGGCGACGACCACGTGGCCAAGAGCAGCACCGCCGCGCACCAGAGCGACCACAACTTCAAGGCCTGCGGCCTGCCGGTGTTCTTTCCGTCCACGGTGCAGGACATTCTGGACCTGGGCGTGCACGCCATCGCCATGAGCCGTTTCAGCGGCGTGTGGGCGGGCATGAAGACGATTCAGGAGATCGTGGAAAGCAGCGCCACGGCCATGATCGACCCGGAGCGGGTCAACATCGTGATTCCCGAATTTGACATGCCGCCCGGTGGCGTGCACATCCGCTGGCCCGACGCGGCACTGGAGCAGGAAGCGCGTCTCTTTGATTTCAAGTGGTACGCCGCGCTGGCCTACATCCGCGCCAACAAGCTCAACCACAACGTGGTGGCCGGCCCGAACGACCGCTTTGGCATCATCGCCAGCGGCAAGGCCTTCAACGACACCCGCCAGGCGCTGCTCGACCTGGGGCTGGACGACGACACCTGCCGCCGCATCGGCCTGCGCCTGCACAAGGTGAACGTGGTATGGCCGCTGGAAGCGCAGACCACGCGCGAATTCGCCACCGGGCTGCGCGAGATTCTGGTGGTGGAAGAGAAGCGCCAGGTCATTGAATACCAGCTGAAGGAAGAGCTGTACAACTGGCGCGGCGACGTGCGGCCCAACGTGCTGGGCAAGTTCGACGAGGTCGAAGGCGACTTCACCGGTGGCGAATGGAGCATGCCCAACCCGAGCGCGCACACGCTGCTGCGCGCCAATGCCGACCTGACGCCCAGCATCATCGCCCGTGCGGTGGCCAAGCGCCTGCGCAAGATGGGCCTGCCCGAAGACGTGCAGGCGCGTATCGACGCGCAGCTCGCCATCCTCACGGCGCAGGAGCAGTCGATGCAGACGCTGCTGACCCAGGGTGTGCAAGGCGCCGAGCGCCAGCCCTGGTTTTGCTCGGGCTGCCCGCATAACACCAGCACCCGGGTGCCCGAGGGTTCGCGCGCCATGGCCGGTATTGGTTGCCATTTCATGACGATCTGGATGGACCGCGCCACGGTCGGTTTCACGCAGATGGGCGGTGAAGGCGTGCCGTGGGTGGGCCAGCAGCCGTTCAGCAACGACCAGCACATGTTCGCCAACCTGGGTGACGGTACCTATTTCCACAGCGGCATCCTGGCCATCCGCCAGAGCATTGCGGCGGGCGTGAACATCACCTACAAGATTTTGTACAACGACGCGGTGGCCATGACCGGCGGCCAGCAGGTGGGCGAGCGGCCCGAGGGCCACAGCGTGGTGCAGATTGCGCAGAGCATGCGGGCCGAGGGCGCGGTCCAAATCACCATCGTGACCGACGAACCGGAGAAATACGCGGGCGTGAAGGGCCTGCCCGAAGGCATTGCCATTGAGCACCGCGACACGCTGGACGCGGTGCAGCGCGCGTTCCGTGAAATCAAGGGCAGCACCGTCATCATTTACGACCAGACCTGCGCCACCGAAAAGCGCCGCCGCCGCAAGCGCGGCACGCTGGTGGACCCGGCCAAGCGCGTGGTGATCAACGAGCTGGTGTGCGAGGGCTGCGGCGACTGTGGCGTGCAGAGCAACTGCCTGAGCGTGGAGCCGCTGGAAACCGAGTTTGGCCGCAAGCGCACCATCAACCAGAGCAGCTGCAACAAAGATTATTCGTGCGTCAAGGGCTTTTGCCCGAGCTTCGTCACGGTGGAGGGCGGCCAGCTGCGCAAGAAAGACAAAAAAGCCGCCAGCCAGACCTGGACCGGGGGCGCGCTGCCCGAACCCACCTTGCCGGTGCTGGGCGCCGAGGCCTGGGGCATCATCGTGGCTGGCGTGGGCGGCACGGGCGTCATCACCATCGGGCAGCTGCTGGGCATGGCCGCGCACATTGAGGGCAAGGGCATCGTCACGCAAGACGCCGCTGGCTTGGCGCAAAAGGGCGGCGCCACCTGGAGCCATGTGTTGATTGCGACGCAGCAAGACGGCATTCGCACCACCCGGGTTGCCGCTGCGTCAGCCGACCTGGTGTTGGGCTGCGACCCGATTGTGGCGGCGCACAAGGAAACCTGGCAGCGCCTGCGCGCCGGGCGCAGCCATGTGGCGCTGAACGCCAGCGCCACGCCCACGGCAGCCTTTGTGAAAAACCCCGACTGGCAAAACCCGGCGCAGGCCTGTGTGGACACCTTGCTGCACAGCCTGGGTGCCGAGGCGGTGGGCGTGTTTGACGCGGAGACCGCCGCCACCCAGCTCATGGGCGACAGCCTGTACGCCAACCCGCTGATGCTGGGTTTCGCCTGGCAAAAAGGCTGGGTGCCGCTGGGCCACACGGCGCTGATGCGCGCCATGGAACTCAATGCCGTGCAGGTGGACAAGAACAAGGCCGCCTTTGAATGGGGCCGCCGCGCCGCGCACAACCCGCAGGCGGTGCAAGCGCTGTGGCAGCCGCCAACCAGCGGTGAGCAGGTGATCCAGTTCAAGAAGCGCGAGTCGCTGGACGCATTGATTCAGCGCCGGGTCGAGTTTCTCTCCGGCTACCAAAACGCCGCCTACGCCGCCGACTACCAGCGCTTTGTGGAGCGCGTGCGCGCGGCCGAGCAGCCGCTGGGCAAAACCACGCTGACCGAGGCGGTGGTGCGTTGCCTGTTCAAGCTGATGGCCTACAAGGACGAGTACGAGGTGGCGCGGTTGCACAGCGACACGGCCTTCCATGCCCGCATTGCCCAACAGTTTGAAGGCGACTTCAAGCTCCATGTGCACCTGGCGCCGCCGCTGATTGCCCAGAAAAATGCGCGCGGTGAGCTGGTGAAGCAGCCGTTTGGCCCCTTCATGTTCACCGCCTTTCGGCTGCTGGCCCGCTTCAAAGGCCTGCGCGGCACCGCGCTGGATGTGTTTGGCCGCACCGAAGAGCGCCGCACCGAGCGCGCCCTGATCGGCGAATACCGCCGCACCATCGAGAACCTGCTGGACGCGCTGGACGCAGACAGCCACGCCCTGGCGCTGGAGATCGCCCGCGTGCCCGAGCAGATCAAAGGCTTTGGTCACGTGAAAGAGCGCAACCTGGCGGCGGCGCGCCAGCGCTGGAACGGGCTGCAGACGCGGTGGGCTGCGGGCGAGACGGGTGCGCAGGCGCCCCGCGCTGGGGCAAAAACCGCCCACTGAAGTGGCCATGGGGCGCCGGCTGTTGGTGCACGCCGCGCCCATCAAAACAAAACCAGATCTGATCCGGTTCGACCCACCCTACCCGATCAAGATCAAGATCAAGATCAAGATCAAGAGGAACGCATGGCGAAGTGGGCCGCCAGTTCTTCCTGGGTTTTTTGGGCCAGCGTGTTCAGGCCAGTGGTCCAGGGCCGACCCAGGGTCTGGGGCGGGCTGGCCTTGAGTTTGTCTTCGCCCTTGGCACAGTAGACGGCCATGGCTTGCAGCCCGAGCAGCAGCAGGCTGCCTTTGAGCTTGTGAATGGCGGCCCGTTGTTGCGCGGTACCGCCTTGAAGCACCGCGGTGGTGCACTCTGCCAGAGCGCCTGTGCCAGGGCTGTAAAGGGCTTGCAGTTGTTCCTCCACGCCTGGCTGGCTCATTATCTGGGTGAGTTCCTGCAGGGCGGGCCAGTCCACCAACGCGGTGCCGCCGGCCGGTTCGTCAGACGCCGGCACATCGATGTTGCCGGGCAGCTCGTAGTCGCTCATCATGAACTGCGGCGCGGTGTGTGCCCGCCGCCCGGCGGGTGTTTGGGGGGTGTAAAGGCCGCAGGCCAGAATGGCCCGTTCCAGATCGCGATTTTTCAGCGGCTTGCTCAGGAAGGCGTCCACGCCGGCTTCGCGGGCCAGCTGGCGTGTGTCGTTGACCACATCGGCTGTGAGCAGCAAAATTTTCGTGGCCGAGAAGGGCTCGGGGCCTGCGCGTATGGCCCGGGTGACCTCCAGGCCGTCCATGTCGGGCATGTGGTAGTCGAGCAGCAGGGCGTCGTAACTGTGTTGCTGGGCCAGTGCCAGGGCTTTCTTGCCGTTGTCGCACAGCGTGGCCTGGTGCCCCATGCTGTGGAGCAGGTGCAACAGGTATTGCAGGTTGATGGGGTGGTCGTCGGCCACCAGAAAGTGCAGGCTGGGCATGTCTGCGGCGTTGGCTTCAGGCTCTTGCAGTGGCGCGGGTTCGCTGAAGTCATCCGGTTCGGCGGGCTCGCAGGCGGACAAAAGCAGCAACACGGTGAAGGTGGTGCCCACACCGGGCTGGCTGGCCACATGGATGTCGCCGCCCATCATGCGCGCGAGGTTGCGCGAAATCTCCAGACCCAGACCGGTGCCCCCCGTGCGCCGCTGGCGCGAGCTGTCGGCCTGAAAGAAGCGGGTGAAGAGCTGCTGCACGGTGGCTTCGTCCATGCCGGAGCCGGTGTCTTGCACCGACATCACGATGCCGTTGGTGTGGGATTTGGAGCGCCGGATGCGAATGGCAATGCGTCCTTCGCGGGTGAATTTCAGCGCATTGCTCAACAGATTGAACAAAATCTGCCGCACCCGGGTTTCGTCGCCTTCCACCCAGGGCGGCACGTCGTTGTCGCAGCTGACGCTGAGGTTCAGTCCTTTGTGCTGCGCCTCGCGGCCCATCAGGGCTTCGACATCGTGCAGCACCTGGCGCAGGGACATGGGTGAGCGTGAGAGGCTGAACATGCCCGAATCCATGGCGCTGACGTCCAGGATGTCGTTCAGAACCCCCAGCAGGTGGTGCGCCGCACGTTGCGCGGTGCTCAGGTACTCGCGCTGTGCCGCATCCAGGGGGGAGTTGCCCACCAGGTCCAACATGCCGAGCAGGCCCTGAAAGGGCGTGCGCAGTTCATGGCTCATGTTGGCAAAGAAGGTGTGGCTGGCTTCGTTGGAGGCCAGCGCCTTCTTGTAGCGGCGTTCCGCGTCTGCCAGGCGGTTGTTCAGTTCCAGGGACTGGGAGGTGCCGCGGTACTTGCGGATGTTGCGCAAGACCACAAGTGCCGCGCCGATGGCCACTCCGACCAGGCCAGTCAGCAAGGCACTCAAGAGAGGGTGGTTGTGAAGGTAGGCGATCACAGGCGTGTAAACCAATGCCAATGGGGGTTGGCCAGTGGGGGTGGGCTCAGCAGGTCATGCAACGAACACCGTTGTTGGCGGCCTGCCGGGATGGAAGCTTACAGCCCGGCAGGCTGTTGGGCCAGTGACTTGATTGGCGGACGGTCTGGGCGCTTTGCCTTGCAGGCAACGGACACACCGGGGTGCCGCATACAATGCCCGGTTGTGTCCAGTGGGTGATGGCGGCCTTGCGCGGGCCGTTGCTTTGCTGGCAATGGCTGTATCAACCGATCTCGTTGGAGTATTCCCATGTTCATTTCTTCTGCTTACGCCCAGGCCGCTGCCGGTGGTGACACCCAATCCACCATCATGGGCTTGCTGCCGTTGGTGTTGATGTTTGTGGTGCTGTATTTCGTGATGATTCGCCCGCAGATGAAGCGGCAGAAAGAGCACAAGGCCATGGTGGAGGCCTTGGCCAAGGGCGACGAGGTGGTGACGGCCGGCGGTTTCCTGGGCAAAGTGTCCAAAATCGGTGAAATTTACGTGGGTGTGGAACTTGCTACCGGTGTAGAGGTTCAGATGCAGCGCACGGCGGTGGTTCAGGTGTTGCCCAAAGGCACGATCAAATAAGGCCCACCCCCGCGCCACGCCTGCGGCGCGTCACCCCCTCAAGGGGGCGGCGTGTGCGGCCCGGCAAAGCCGGTTCCGCCACGCCCTCGGAAAACTTCCCTTCTAGCCTCTTGGTTGCTCGCCCATGAACCGTTATCCGCACTGGAAGTACCTGATCATCGCGGTTGCTCTGGTGATCGGGGCTGTGTATGCCCTGCCCAACCTGTTCGGTGAATCGCCCGCCGTCCAGGTGTCTGCAGGCCGCGCCTCGGTGCGGGTCGACACCACCACGGTCACGCGGGTGGAACAGGCGCTGGCGGCGCAGGGCGTCAATGCCTCGCTGATCCAGTTTGAAGGCAATTCGGTCAAGGCCCGGTTTGAAACCACCGACGACCAGATCAAGGCACGCGACGCGCTGGAGCGTGCGCTCAACCCCGACGCCGCCAACCCCTCTTACGTGGTGGCGCTCAACCTGCTGCCCCGCACACCGGCCTGGCTGGCCAGCCTGGGCGCGTCGCCCATGTACCTGGGCCTGGACCTGCGCGGTGGTGTGCACTTCATGCTCCAGGTGGACATGCAGGCAGCCTTGCAGCGCCGCGCCGATGTGTTGACCGGCGACCTGCGCACCGCGCTGCGCGAAAAAAGCGTGCGCCACGGCGGCGTGAGCCGCAATGGGCAAACCATTGAAGTGCGTGCCCGCGACGCCCAGACGCTGGACGCCGCCCGCGCCGTCATCCAAGACCGGTTTGCCGACCTGGAGGCCGTTGACAGGCCCGACGGCACCGAATACCGCCTGGTGGCCTCCATCCGCCCCGAGGCCGCGCGCCGCGTGCAGGAGCAGGCGCTCAAGCAAAACATCACCACGCTGCACAACCGCATCAACGAACTGGGTGTGGCCGAGCCGGTGATTCAGCAGCAGGGCCTGGACCGCATCGTGGTGCAGTTGCCCGGTGTGCAGGACACGGCCAAGGCCAAAGACATTCTGGGCCGCACCGCCACACTGGAGGTGCGCCTGGTGGACGAAAGCAGCGAGGGCCTGGCGGCCGAGCGCGGCAACGGGGCGGTGCCGTTCGGTTCAGAGCGCTACCCCGAGCGCAGTGGCCGTGCGGTCATCGTCAAGCGCGACGTGCTGCTGACCGGCGAAAACCTCACCGACGCACAGGCCGGTTTTGACAGCCAGACCCAGGAGGCCGCGGTGCACCTGACGCTCGACGCCAAGGGCTCGCGCATTTTCCGTGACGTGACGCGCGAGAACGTGGGCAAGCGCATGGCCATCATCCTGTTTGAAAAAGGCCGTGGTGAGGTGGTGACCGCGCCCGTGATCCGCACCGAAATTGGCGGCGGCCGGGTGCAGATTTCGGGCGCCATGACCACCATGGAAGCCAGCGACACCGCGCTGCTGCTGCGCGCGGGCTCGCTGGCCGCGCCCATGGAAATCATTGAAGAGCGCACCATTGGCCCCAGCCTGGGCGCTGAAAACATTGCCAAGGGTTTCAACAGCGTGATCTGGGGCTTTGCCGTGATCGTGTTGTTCATGTGCGTGTATTACATGCTGTTTGGCGTGTTCTCCAGCCTGGCGCTGGGCTTCAACCTGGTGCTGCTGGTGGCGGTGCTGTCGATGCTGCAGGCCACGCTCACGCTGCCCGGCATTGCGGCCATGGCGCTGGCACTGGGCATGGCGATCGATTCCAACGTGCTGATCAACGAACGTGTGCGCGAAGAGCTGCGCAGGGGGGCCTCACCCCAGACCGCGATCAACGCGGGCTACGACCAGGCTTGGGGCACGATTCTGGACTCCAACATCACCACCCTGATTGCGGGTGTGGCGCTGCTGGCGTTTGGCTCCGGTCCGGTGCGCGGCTTCGCTGTGGTGCACTGCATCGGCATTCTGACCAGCATGTTTTCGTCGGTGTTCTTCTCGCGCGGCGTGGTGAACTTCTGGTACGGCAGGCAGAAAAAACTCAAGACGGTGTCGATTGGCACGGTCTGGCGTCCTGACAACAACACCCCTGTCGCCAAAGCCGACTGAAGGAAAAAAACGCCATGGAACTGTTCCGCATCCGCCGCGACATCCCGTTCATGAAGCACGCCATCGTGCTGAACGCGATTTCGGCCATCACCTTCATCGCCGCTGTCATCTTCCTGGTCACGCGCGGGCTCAACCTGTCGGTGGAGTTCACGGGGGGCACCGTTATGGAAGTGGCCTACGAACAACCGGCCGATCTGTCTGCGGTGCGCCAAGTGATCGAGTCGCTGGGCTACGCCGAGGTGCCGGTGCAAAACTTCGGATCTTCGCGCGACGTGTTGCTGCGTCTGCCGGTGCAGGTCGGCAAGTCGTCCGGGCAACAAAGTGAGGTTGTTCTGGCGGCGCTGAAGGCGCAGAACCCGGCGGTGGAACTGCGCCGCACCGAGTTTGTGGGCCCGCAGGTGGGCCGCGAACTGGTGGAAGACGGCCTGAAAGCGCTGGGTATGGTGATTGTTGGCATCATGATTTACTTGGCGATACGGTTTGAGTGGAAGTACGCCGTCTCGGCCATCATCGCCAACCTGCACGACGTGGTGATCATCCTGGGCTTCTTCGCCTTCTTCCAGTGGGAGTTTTCGCTGGCGGTGCTGGCGGCGGTGCTGGCGGTGCTGGGTTATTCGGTGAACGAATCGGTGGTGATTTTTGACCGCATCCGGGAGAGCTTTCGCCGCTACCGCAAGAAGACCACGCCCGAGATCATTGACAACGCCATCACGTCGACCATCAGCCGCACCATCATCACCCACGGCTCCACCCAGATCATGGTGTTGTCGATGCTGTTGTTTGGCGGCCCGACGCTGTACTACTTTGCGCTGGCCCTCACGATTGGCATTCTGTTTGGTATTTATTCGTCGGTGTTTGTGGCGGCTGCCATTGCGATGTGGCTGGGCATCAAGCGCGAAGATTTGATCAAAGGCGGCGGCAAAAAGGAAGAAGCCGACCCGGACGATCCGAACGCGGGCGCTGTGGTTTGAGAGACCGGAGGACCGGTCGCTGATGTCCACAGGCAAGAACGTGTTGGCCATCTCGCTGGGTGCCAGGTGCCAGCGCTGCGGGCCCTGAACCCCGGCGCTTTCATGTCATACTGAATTCATTGTGTCTTTACCCGATCCGCACGTCTCTTCTCTGGCCAAACAGGCGCGTGAACGCTTCGTGGTTCACGTGGGGCGCGCGCTTCCCGATTTGGTCAAGGTCTGTGATGCACGGCTGACAAGCATCCTGGACCAACCGGGTCCGCCCCGAGACATGCAGGCGCGCCGGGATGCCTGGACTGCATTCCAGAAGGGGCAGACCCAATGGCTCAACCAGAGCCGCAAAGCTTTGCAACGCACCCTGCTGCCGGCGTTTTCCCAAAGCGGCGGCACATTGAGCCGACCCAGTCGCTTGGAACTCGTGGCCGAGGGTGCCATTGACGATCAAATCATGGCGTCCCGGTTGGCGATGCGGGTGCTGGATGTGGCGTCTGGCGAACTCAATGCCTTGCGCTTTCGGGTGCAGCACCTGGAAAAACGGCAGGAACTGCTGCGCAGCGATGTGCTGTTGCCCGACGTGACCGCGCGCATTCTGGTGGAGCAGTGGCTGGCCGTTCACATGTCGCGCGACGCCTGGGCGATGGTTCAAGATGCCTTGTCGCCCGTGCTGGCCGACACGATGTTGAGCGCCTACAAGGCCGCCAACGCGTTTTTGGTGTCCAGCGGTGTCATGCAAGAGATCGATTTGCAGGCCTTGGTCAAGCGCACACCCGGTGTTCAAACCGGACGTTCGGCCGATGCCAAGCCCGGCTTGGAGACCGGTGCAGCGGGCTCAGACGGCGCCGCGGGGACTGCCAACAAAGCCGGCGTTGGTGCCGGGGCCGGGGCTGGCACAGGTGCCGGCTTTGAGCCGGGCCGCATGGGTTCTGGGTCTGCGGCCATGGGTGTGAACGACGAGACCCGGCTCATGACGAGCTCCACCCCGCTGGCCCGGGCCCGCATGCGCGCCCAAGGGGTGGTCGGGCGGCTCAAGCGCATGCTCATGGACAAGGTGGGTGGTGATTTCGAGGCCACGCAGGTGTCGCCGCCGTCGCCCGCGCTTCAGCAGGTCATGCAGCAGTCCATGGCAGCGGCCCGTGTGGAAGCGTCGCTGCCTGGCGCTTTGGAACCTGAGGCGGCCTATTTCGATGCTTCGCATGTGGAACGTGCTTCCACCGCGCTGCGAGAGCGCACCGCCGAATTCAAGCAGGCCGCTGCCACGCCCACCGAGCGGGCCACGATCGAGGTGGTGGCCCTGATGTTTCAGAGCATCTTGGCCGAAGAGCGCATTCCACCGGGTATGCGGGTGTGGTTTGCGCGGCTGCAGATACCGGTGTTGCGGGTGGCACTGGCCGAGCCCGATTTTTTCAACACCTTGCACCATCCCGCGCGCCAGCTGATCGACCGCATGGGTTCCTGTGTGATGGGGTTTGAGTCCAACATTGGCACGTCGGTCCTGGAAGCCGAGATCCGGCGTGTGGTGCAGGTGATCGAGCAATACCCCGAGACCGGCCGCAGGGTGTTTCAGCTGGTGCTCGATGAGTTTCAGAAATTCTTGTCGCGCTACCTCAGCGAGCAGGGTGGTGCGAGCCGCTTTGTCTCGGTGGCGCAGCAGGTTGAGCAAAAAGAAACGCTCTCGGTGCAGTACACGATCGAGTTGCGCAAGTTGCTCGACGGTATGTCGGTGCGCGACGAGGTGCGCGATTTCCTGTTCAAGGTTTGGGCCGATGTGCTGGCGATGGCCAGCGTCAAGTATGGTGCGAAGCACGAGGAAACCCGTGCGTTAAGGCAGGTGGCTTCGGATTTGCTGTGGGCCGCCAGTGCCAAACCGAACCGCAACGACCGGGCGCGCGTGATTCAGCAGTTGCCCGGTTTGTTGCAGCGGTTGCGCCAGGGCATGGGTCTCCTGGGGTATTCGCTTGCAGTGCAAGACCAGCACATCAAGTCGGTCAGCGACACGCTGGCCGATGCCTTTATGTCGCGCACCGAAGCGATTTCGCAGGAAAGTCTGGACCGCCTGTCCCAGCGGCTGGCCAGCCTGGAGGAGTATTTGCCCGAGGGCGGCATGGGTGATCTGGATCTGGACAAAGACAGCATCGAGATGATCACGGGCGTGGACGCCAGCAACATCGAGGTGATCAACCAGGGCGGTAGCCAGCCCAATGAGGCCATGCGCGCCTGGGCTGCCGAGTTGCAGATTGGGTCCTGGTTCGGTCTGGACCACAACGGCAAACTCGACAGCGTGCAGTTTGCCTGGCGCAGCCAGCGTGGCCAGCTCTACATGTTTGTGGCCAACACCGGGCGGTGTTTCCTGATTCAGGCCAACCGGGTGGCCTCGTATTTGCAGGCGGGGTTGCTGGTGCCGAGCGAGGAAGAAACCCTGACCGTGCGCGCCACGCGCGACGCACTGGCCAAGCTGGACGCGAATCCCGAACGCTTGCTGGGCTGAGAGGCTCCAGCCTCTCAGGCTCAGCTGCGACCGATGCGTTGCAGCAGGCCGCCGGGCAACCGGCCCACATCGCCTTGCAGTTCCAGTTCCAGCAGACGGGCTTGCAGGTGGGCGGTGGACAGCCCGGTGCGCGCTTGCAGGGCGTCCAGGCTCACGGGGTCGAAGCCCATGGCGCTCAGCAGCGGGTCGGGTGCGGTGGGCGGGTTGGTGCCGTTGTCCGTGAACACATCCGCTGTGCCGGTATGCGCTGGCGCCTCGGTAAGGCGCAGGTCTTCCAGAATGTCCTGGGCCGACTCCACCAGTTTGGCGCCTTGCCGTATCAGCGCGTGGCAGCCTCGGGCCTGTGGCGCGTGAATGGAGCCCGGAATGGCAAACACCTCGCGGCCTTGTTCGGCGGCGAGCCGGGCGGTGATCAGCGAGCCGGATTGCACCGCGGCTTCCACCACCAGCGTGCCCTGGGACAAGCCGGCAATGATGCGGTTGCGTTGGGGAAAGTTGGCGGGCAATGGCGGTGTGCCCAGGGCGTATTCGCTCACCAGGGCGCCGCGTGCGACGATGCGGTGGGCCAGCGACAGGTGGCGCTTGGGGTACACGCGGTCCAGCCCCGTGCCGACCACCGCGATGGTGGGCGCATCGGCATCGAGCGCGCCTTCGTGGGCCGCGCCGTCGACACCCAGCGCCAGCCCCGACACCACGCACACACCGGCTTCACCGAGCGCGCAGGCAAATTGCCGTGCATTGGCCTCGCCTTGCGGGGTAGGGTTGCGGCTGCCCACAATGGCCAGTCGGCGCGGGTGCTGCAGGGCATCGAGCTGCCCGACCACGTACAGCACCAGGGGCGGATCGGCCATCTGCAGCAGCTCGGGCGGGTAGCGGGCATCGCCCAAGGTGAGCACATGGCGGTTGGGGGCCTCGGCCAGCCAGGTCTGCAGGCGCGCCACGGCAGCGTCCAGGTTGTCGGGCGGGGTGAGCAGGGCCAGTGTCGCTTGGGGGCCAACCACCGCTCTCAAGGCGGGCGGGCTTTGCCTGAACACGGCTTCGGGCAAACCAAAGGTGGCCAGCAGCTTGCGCGCAGAAGCGTTGCCCACACCGGGCGTGAGCAGCAAACGCAGCCAGCTGGCAAGTTCGTCGCTGGCCATGGTGGCAGCTTTTCCGCGCGTCAGGGGTTGGTGAAGCGGTCGCCCACTTTCACGCCATCGGTGATTTGCAGCACCAGCGCATAAGACAACTTGTCGAAGGTCCGGAAGACCATCATCAGGCCGTTGCGCTCGCCGGGCAGGCGCAACTGGGGACGGGCATCGTCGGTCTTGTCGGTGATCAAGTGGCTTTCGCGCTGCAGGGCCAGCACGTGACCGCGCTCCATGCCGTGGGCGGTACCGCGGTTGATGGCCACGACCTGGTTTTGCGCCGCAAAGGTGACGGCGTTGCCGTACACCGAGACGATTTGCCCGGATTGGGCGCTGCTGGGCGCGCTCGGTATGTAGTTGGGCAGTTCGCGCGGTGGCTCGGGCAACAGGCGGTCGCCCACGCGCATTTCCTCTTTGGCCACCACGATGTCGATGGTGGCGGGAACCAGTTCGGTCTGGACCTTGCCGCTGGCATCGGTCACTTCGCGGCTGCTTTCGCCGCGCTCCAGCAGGGCTTTGCCCACGTACTGGGCTTCAAACCCGAGGATTTCGCCGGTGGTGGGGTCTTTCAGGGGCACGGCGTTGCGGAACACACGCAATTCGCGCGACAAGCCTGGGCCTTCGGTCAGGGCCTCGCCGGGCACGCCCGAACTGTACAGTCCACGGGCGTAGGCTCGGTCACCGCGGCTGAGCAGCACGCGGGTTTCCTGGGTGGCCACAATGCGCGGTGCGCGCGCAAAGGTGGCTTCGTCCACGATCATGGGTTCGGCCAGAAACGCTTCAACGGCTTGCAGGGAAATGGGTGGAATGCTGGTGTCACCCAGGCTCTCAAACCGGGTGCGTGGCGATACCCGCACCGTGCTGGTGTCGTCGCTCCGGGCGCCGGGAGGGCGCGTGCTCAGGCGCGCGCTGCCATCGGACTTGTCCAGGTAGAGTACCTGGCCAGGAAAGATGCGGTGCGGGTTGCGAATCTCTTGCAGATTCATGCCCCACAGCTCGGGCCAGCGCCACGGGCTTTTCAGGAACAGGGTGGAGATGGCCCACAGCGTGTCGCCGCGTTTCACGGTGTAGCTGTCGGGGGCGTTGGGCGCCAGCTCAGACAGCGCCACACCGGCTTGCGCCACCTGGCCTGCCGTGGTGCGCTGCTCAGGGGTGATGGGGAAGTTTTGTGCGCTGGCGTTGCCGGCCAGCAGCAAGGCCAGCAGGGCGCTGGCACAGGCCAGTGGACGCAAAAGAGGGGTGGCGGTTGACAGGCTGGACTTCAATGGCATGTAGGGGCCCCTGGGGCTGACGTGGCTGGTTTTTGGAGCCCAGACCGCAGAGGTCAGAGGCGGGATGGCAGCGCTGCTTTTTCTTGACAATTTGCATTTGATTCTGCGCCCAAGCCATTGATTAGGCAATGTATACGGGGAAGGGCGCGAGCGGCTGTGGACAAAAGTGGCGAAAATAGCGACAAACGGGCAGGCGTGTAACCAAGACGCCTCTTCAGGACTGTCCGGCTGCCCCCTTCCATTGACCTGCCAATCCGTTTCTTCTGTGGCCCCGCTGACCATGAACACGCCCTCTTTGCTCGGTATTCTCTGTTACCCCGACCCCCGCCTGCACACCGTGGCCCGCCCGGTGGCGGCGGTGGACGAGCGCCTTCGCGGCCTGATCGACCGCATGTTCGCCACCATGTACGACGCCAACGGCATTGGCCTGGCGGCCACACAGGTGAATGTGCACGAGCGGCTGGTGGTGATCGACGTGAGCGAAGAGCGCAACCAGCCGATGGTGCTGATCAACCCGGAGATTGAATGGGCGAGCCCGGAAAAACGCAAGGGCGAAGAAGGTTGCCTGTCGGTGCCGGGCATTTACGACGGCGTTGAGCGCTCGGTGGCCGTGCGGGTGCGCGCGCTGGACCGCGACGGTCAATCCCGGTTGATCGAAGCCGAGGGCATGCTGGCGGTGTGCATTCAGCACGAGATGGACCACCTGATGGGCAAGGTGTTTGTGGAATACCTGTCGCCGCTCAAGCAGGGGCGCATCAAGTCCAAGCTGGTGAAGGCGCAGCGCGAGGCCCTGCGCTCATGACCGGGACGGTGGCGCGGCACACCGGTTGCACGCCCGCCCGCTGAAGCGGTGCTGTTTCACGCACCGCACCGCTGCCTGGTAGCCTGCGCAGTTGCGCTTGTCTTTTTTCGCCACACACGCCATGAACATCATTTTTGCCGGCACGCCGGAATTCGCCCGCGTGGCCCTGGAGCGTTTGCACGCAGCGGGCTTTCACGTGTCGCTGGTGCTGACCCAGCCCGACCGCCCTGCGGGCCGGGGCATGAAGCTGCAAGCCTCGCCCGTGAAGCAGTTTGCGCTGGACCACCAGATGCCCGTGGCGCAGCCGCACAGCCTGCGGCTGGATGGCAAATACCCCATCGAGGCCGCCGCTGCGCGCGACGCCATCGCTGCGGCCCAGGCCGACGCCATGGTGGTGGCGGCCTACGGACTGATCTTGCCGCAATGGGTGCTGGACGCGCCGCGCCTGGGTTGCTTCAACATCCATGCCTCGCTGCTGCCGCGCTGGCGCGGGGCGGCGCCCATTCACCGCGCCATTGAGGCCGGTGACGCACAAACCGGTGTCACCATCATGCAGATGGACGCGGGGCTGGACACTGGCGACATGCTGCTGGTGGAGCGCCTGCCCGTGGCCGCCACCGACACCACCGGCCTGCTGCACGACCGCCTGGCCACGCTGGGCGGGCGGCTGATGGTGGAGGCGCTGGAGCTGGCCGCCTGCGGTGGCCTCAAGCCGGTGCCGCAACCCTCCGACGGTGTGACCTACGCCCACAAGATCGAGAAGGCCGAGGCCGCCATCGACTGGCCGTTGCCGGCCGACGCGATTGCCCGCCGGGTGCGCGCATTCAACCCGTTTCCGGGCGCGGCCACGGCGCTCGCCGGGGAGGCGGTGAAGGTGTGGATGGCCGCCGCTGAACCCGCTGGCGTTGCCCAAGCCGGTGCGTTGCCCGGCCAGGTGCTGACCGTGGCGGCCGACGGCATTCGGGTGCAAACCGGTGACGGCGTGCTGGTGCTGACCGAGTTGCAGCGCTCGGGTGGCAAGCGCTTGCCCGCAGCCGATTTTCTGCGCGGCTTTGCGCTGGCGCCGGGCCAGGTGCTGGACGGTGCGGGTGCCCAGAAAGCGGGGCGCTGATGTTCTTTTTGGCCGAGCACCGCCGCCGCGCGGAATTTTGGGAGGGTGTGCGCGACCAGGTCACCGTGGCCATGGGCATTGGCGCCTGGGGGCTGATGACCGGGGTGGCCATGGTCAAGTCGGGCTTGTCGGTGCTGGAGGCGGTGTTGATGACGCTGATTGTGTACGCCGGCAGCGCGCAACTGGCCGCCGTGCCCATGATCGCGGCGGGCGCGCCGCTGTGGGTGATTTTGGCGGCGGCGTTCTGCGTCAACCTGCGTTTTGTGGTGTTTTCGGCCCATTTGCGGCCGTACATGATGCACCTGCCGCGCTGGCAGCGCATGGTGTCGGGCTACGTCACTGGCGATTTGAGCTACGTGTTTTTTGCCCGCCGCTACCACCAGCCTGGCCACACGCCCGAGGAACTGGCGCGCCAGCAGGCCTATTTGATGGGCAATTGCGCGGTGAATTACATCGCCTGGATGGTGGCGAGTCTGGTGGGCATTGCGCTGGCCAACGCCATTCCCACCGCCTGGGGTCTGGGGTTTGCGGGCATTCTGGCGCTGCTGGGTGTGCTGAGCTCGCTGGCCAGCTCCCAGCTGCGCATGGTTTCTGCGGGCGTGGCCGGTGCGGCGGCGGTGGCGGCGTTTGCGTTGCCGCTCAAGCTCAACATTCTGGTGGCCATTGCCAGCGCGGTGGCCATTTGCCTGGTGCTGGAAAAAATGCCCTGGCACAAGCCGCCGGGGGGAGCCCGCCATGTTTGATGTCGATCCCTGGACCCTGCTCACCATCGTGGCGCTGGGCGTGGTCACGGTGGTCACACGCGGTTTTTTCTTCATGTCCAGCAAACCCTGGACGCTGCCGAACTGGGCCCAGCGCGGCCTGCAGTACGCGCCCATTGCCGCGCTGGCGGCGGTGGTGGTGCCCGAGATCGTGATGACGCAAGGCGCGCTGATCCAGACCTGGCAAGACGCCCGGCTGTTTGCGGTGGCGGCCGGGCTGGCCTGGTTTGCCTGGCAGCGCGGCGTGCTGGGCACCATCGTGGCCGGTATGGTGGTGTACCTGCCACTGAAAATTGGCTTGGGCTGGTGAGGGCCTCTGCGGGAGGCATTGCTTGAGAATGGGCCAACGAATCGGCCACCCAACGGAACCCCCGACCCGGTTTACGCGGCCTTGTTGGGGGTGGAATGCGGTTGCAGGTGCAGGTGTGCCGTGGGTTGTGAGGGATGGCACTGCATCCAGACCGCGCGTGCACTGGATTCGCACCGACCGCATTGGGTCGCTACGCCCATGTCGATCTGGATGTCATCAAAGCTCATGCCGCAGCGTGCGGCCTGGGCAATGGTTTTGTCGTTCACTCGGCGGCAGACGCAGACGATCATGGGTTGAACACGCGGTGGATTGGGTTCGTGAATGATAATTGATCTCATTCATTTTTTTGCGCATCTCCGGTGTTCCTGTGGCCCTGTGCCGACGAGCGGTCGGCTGAACGCTCAGCTGGGCTCGCTCATCTGGCTTTGCAGGTAGTTGGGCAGGCCCACTTTGTCGATCAGCTCCAGCTGGGTTTCCAGGAAGTCGATGTGTTCCTCGGTGTCGTCGAGGATTTTCATGAGCAGGTCGCGCGAGACAAAGTCACGCACCGACTCGCAGTGGGCCACGCCGTCTTTGATGGTGGCCTGCGCGCCGCGCTCCAGCGCCAGGTCGCTGCCCAGCATTTCAGGCACGTTTTCACCGATGTTGAGCTTGCCCAGGTCTTGCAGGTTGGGCAGACCGTCGAGTGTGAAGATGCGGTCCATGAGCCAGTCGGCGTGCTTCATTTCGCCAATGGATTCCTCGTATTCCTTCTTGGCCAGCTTGTCAAAACCCCAGTGCTTGAGCATGCGGTAGTGCACAAAATACTGGTTGATGGCGGTCAGCTCGTTCTTGAGTTGGGCCTGAAGATGCGCAATGGCTTGCGGGTCGCCTTTCATGGCAGCCTCCTGGTGGGTTGGAAACTTGCGATTTTGGGGCTTGCCGACCGTCAGAACCCGTTGTTCTGCAGAAACCATGCGCTTGGGGTCTGAAAGTTAACGCGACGTATTGTCGTTTGGGTGGCGGGGGATCCCGTTTTGGGGAACCCCGTAAGCCGTGACCACCACGCGCGACAGCGCCAGCCCATGGTGGCCAGCGACCACCGCCAGCGTGTCCAACAGCGGCGCCATGTCAAATTCAAACACCTGGCGGGTCTGCAGGCAGACCAGGTGCCCATGCTCGGTGTGGTTCGCGCATGCCAACTCGTACAAACGCTTGCCGGGCCGCAGCTCGCGGCGTTCGACCAGGCCCACCTGTTCAAACTGCGCCAGCACTTTGTAGACCGTGGTCAGTCCCAGCGGCGCTCCCTGTTCAACCAGACACTGGTACACGGCTTCGGCGTCCAGGTGGCGAACAGCGGACTGCATCAAGGCTTGCAGCACCAGCAGGCGCGACGCCGAGGGCTTCAGGCCGTGGTTGCGCAAGAGGGTGTCCGGTGTGGCTTCGTTGGTCATGTGGTCGATTCGGTTGCAGACAGGTCGCCAGCAATGGCACGCCAGGACGTCGCAGTTCCTGAGCGGCTGAAAAACGCGCAGGTTCAGAGTTTAACAAAATTTGCTAATGCGAATCATTATCATGTAACATAGCGATGTCAGCCAGCCAGTGACCTGTTCACAGCCAGCCATGGTGGGTACTCATAGGGCATATGGAGAAGGCTGGTGCGTGATTCAAAGATGTTGGTGGCGTGTTTGTCGGGTGCGGGTTTCTTGGGTTGTGCGGTGCCTGCGGTGGCGCAGGTGCCCGTCGATTCGCTCAAGGAAGTGGTCGTCAGCGGTGCCCGCAGTGAGCGGGTGTTGGACGAAGTGCCCGCCGTTGTGGACGTCATTCAGGGCGCTGCGCTGGACGCGGCGCAGGTGCAAGACATTCGCGACCTGGTGCGCGAATTGCCCAATGTGAGTGTCAAGCGCGCGCCGCAGCGGTTTGGCGCGGTGGTGGGCGGTACCGGCCGCGACGGCAACGCCGGCTTCAACATCCGTGGCCTTGAGGGCAACCGGGTGCTGCTCACGGTGGACGGTATTCGCGTGCCGCGCGAGCTCGCCAGCGGCGTGTTTGGGTCGGCCTCGTTTGGGCGCGATTACTACGACTTGGGTCTGATCTCGCGGGTGGAAATCCTGCGCGGCGCCAACTCCGCGCTGTACGGCTCAGACGGTCTGGCCGGCATGGTGTCCATGAGCACCACCGAACCTGCCGATATGCTGAAAAAAGACCAGGCGTTCGGTGGCCGCGTGGGGGTGCGCCACGACACCGAAAACGGCAGCACCGGCCTGGGCCTGACCCTGGCCGCCCAACCGAGCCCCACGGTGCAATGGCTGGGCAGCGTGCAGACGGGTCGCGCCAAGGCGCTGGACAACCAGGGCACGAACGGCGCGCTCAACAGCACGCGCACCACGCCCAACCCGCAAGCCGACAACGATGTGTCGCTGCTGGCCAAGCTGGTCCTCACACCCGGCGCGCAGCAAAAACACACCCTGACCTTGGAGCATGTGGACAAATCCAGCGAGGTCGCCGCCTACACCGCCCGTGGCACGTCAATGGGGGTGCAGACGCTGAATCTGGACGGCACCACCGACATGGTGCGCAGCCGCTTGAGTTGGGACGGCCGCTTCGCTGTCGGCACGCCCTGGGCGGACAGCCTGCGCGTTTCGCTGGGCATTCAGGACGCCAAGTCGCAAGAGGTGACGCGGTCGGATGAGGTGCTGTCCAGCGGCCAGCCCCGCCAGCGCTCGCGCGATGTGACCTACGCCGAACAACTCTGGCAGGGCGTGTTGCAGGCGGAAAAAACCCGGCCTGTCGGCGCCGACTGGAGTCAGAAACTGGTTTATGGCATGGACGTTTCCGTGGCGACACTGGACAACCTGGTCACCGGCACCGTGCCCCCGTCTTACGAGGTCTACCCACTCAAACGCTTCCCGAAAACACGGGAGACCACCGCCGCACTGTTTGTGCAGAGTGAGTTTGCCAGCGAGCATTGGAGCCTCATTCCGGCGCTGCGCTACGACCACTACGCCCTCAAGCCACAGGCAGACGCGCTCTACCCGCTGGCGGCCACCAGGCTGGACGATTCGGCCCTGTCGCCCAAACTCGGTGTGATCTTCCGCCCGGCGGACAGCTGGAGCGTGTTTGGCAACCTGGCCGCAGGCTTCAAGGCGCCGAGCCCGCTGCAGGTCAACAACTATTTTGAAAATCCTTTTGGCAACTACAAGACCATCCCCAACCCGGATCTGAAGCCCGAAACCAGCCGGACGGTGGAGCTGGGTGTGCGTGGCGGCCAGGACCGCACCCACTGGGAGGTGGCCGCCTTCAACGGGCGCTACAAGGACTTCATCGAAGAGCTGGTGGCGGTTGGCGGCAGCACCTCAACCCCGGCCGACCCCCTGCGCTACCAGGCGGTCAACCGCGGCCGGGTCACGCTCCGCGGCTTCGAGTTCAAAGGCCAGTTGCCGCTGGGCCGGTCCACCGTGCTCAAGGCGGCTTACGGCCAGACCACCGGCACCGACAGCGATTCGGGCCGCCCCCTCAACTCGGTCAACCCAGCCCAGTTGGTTTTCGGTGTGGACCACCAGATGGGGGTCTGGACGCTGGGCGCCACGCTCAACCACGTGGCCAGGAAATCGGCCGAGGATATCGACGACAGCACCACAGCCAACCAGTTTGCCACCCCGGCACACACCACGCTGGACCTCCGCGCCAGCTGGCAGCTGCGTCCCGGCCTGCGGCTCAGCGGTGCCATTCGCAACCTGACCGACCGCAAATACTGGGAGTGGACCAATGTGCGCGGCATTGCCGCCAGCTCGCCCGTGCTGGACGCCTACACCGCACCGGGCCGCAGCCTCTCGGTGGCGTTGGTGGCCGATTTTTGACCCACACAACAGGAGAAAACCGTGTCTGAAGACGCCGATTTGCTGAACGTGCGGGAGGCTTGCCGGGCCTTTCCGTCGCGCTTTCAAAGTCTCTACCTCGGTACCGTCGATGCGCATGGGCAGCCGCAGGCCAGCCATGCACCGTATGTGGCGCATGAAGGGCGTTACTGCGTCTACCTCAGCGACTTGGCGCGTCACACCGCCAACCTGCGGGCGACCGCACGGGCCAGTGTGCTGTTCATTGAGAGCGAGGAGCAGGCCCGGCACCTGTTTGCGCGCGAGCGGCTCACGCTGGCCTGCCAGGCCGCCGAGTGTCTGCGGGGTACGCCGCGGTTCGAGGCCGTGATGGACGTGTTTGACCGGCGTTTTGGCACGTTCATGCAAGTCATCCGGCCTTTGCAGGATTTCCGCTTGTTCGAGTTGCAGCCGTTGTCGGGCGCGTATGTGGCGGGTTTTGCACGCGCTTACTCGCTCGACGGCACCGACCTGGACCTCATCCGCCACCGCAACGAACAGGGCCATCGGGCGCCCGACGCCGTGCCGCAGCGCCGCGTGAATGCGTCTGTGCCGCCGTGACGGATGGGCATACCGACCATCGATCCGACCACCCACCCATAGGAAGCTGATATGCACACCGTACCCGGCCTCGACGAGGCACCCCCCCTACCCACGGTTGACGGGCTCATGGCCGGCACGCGGGCCCTGCCCGGCAGGCCAGAACGCCCAGCCTCTGAGGCGGTGCAATGAGCGCCGGGGTCCGCGACGCGGTGGCTGTCCGCGCCGCGTTTGCCCAGGCGCGCCAACGCGGTTTGCGCGCCCGTGAGGCGGCGCACGCGATCGGCTTGAGCGAAGGTGCGGTCATGGCAGCGCATGTGGGCTTGCACGAACACGCCCTGCGCGCGGTGCCGCTCAAGAGCGACTGGCTGGCGCTGCTGCAGTCGCTGCAAGCCTGCGGTCCGCTGATGGCCCTCACACGCAACGAGGGCACGGTGCATGAAAAAACCGGCGTTTACACCAACGTGTCGGCTCAGGGGCGTGTTGGACTGGCCCTGGGCGAAGACATTGATCTGCGCCTGTTCTTCAACCGTTGGCACGCCGGTTTCGTGGTGAGCGAGGCCCACGAAGGCGCGCACGGCCCGATGCAGGCCAGCCTGCAGTTCTACGACCGCAGCGGCACGGCGGTGCACAAGATTTTTCCGCGCTCGCGCACCGAGCCGATGGCGTGGGAGCGCTTGCTCAACACCTGGATCGAGCCGGCACGGGAAGCGGTTTTTGGGTGTTCATCGCCAGCGCTCCAGGACGACCCCGACCCCGTCGTCTCGGTGGACGTGGCCAGCTTCCTCCGCGAGTGGTCGGCAATGACCGATACGCACCAGTTTTTTGGGCTGTTGGGCCGCCATGGCCTGCAGCGCCAACAGGCCTTTGCGCTGGCTCAGGGCCGTTTCACGCATCCGGTGGCGCGCTCGGCCGTGCGTCAGCTGCTGCAGGGGGCGGCGATCGACGGCACACCCATCATGGTCTTCGTTGGCAGTCCGGGTTGCATCCAAATCCACACGGGGCCGGTGCAGCGCGTCGAGCCCCTGGAGATGCGCGGCAGGCTGTGGCTCAACGTGCTGGACCCCGGCTTCAACCTGCACCTGCGCGAAGACCTGATCGCCAGCGTCTGGGTGGTGGAGAAACCCGGTGACCACGGCAACGTGACCTCGCTGGAAGCGTTTGACGCGCGAGGGGAGCTGATGGCCATGTTCTTCGGCGCCCGCAAACCCGGCCAGCCCGAGCGGCAGGGCTGGCGCGACTTGCTGGCGCCACTGCGCGAGGCAGGCCAACAGGCCGTGGTCGCATGAGCGCGCTGCACGCCACCGAGATCAAGGCTTTCGTGCCCGCGAAGGACTTTGCCCTGTCCCAGCGCTTCTACGCCGATCTGGGCTTTGAGCGGCGCTCTGAAAGCGCTGGCGTGGTGTATTTCCACGTCGATGGCTGCGCTTTTTTGCTGCAAGACGTGGACGCTCCGGCGCTGGCCAAGAACCTGAGCATGCACCTGCTGGTGCCCGACGTACACGCCTGGTACGCGCATGTGCTGAGGCAGAACATCGCCCACCGGTACGGCGTGCGCGTCACGCTCTTGGCTGAGCAGCCCTGGGGCATCACCGAATTTGCCGTCACGGATCCCTGTGGCGTTTGCTGGCACATCGGTCAGAACACCGCTGGCTTTGCCCCGGTGGGTTTGATGCCGTGAACGCCATGTCTCCCCCCGAACCCCCGCATGAAACCCCCGCATGAAACCCGTCAAGATGTCCCTCACACCCGCGAAAGCACCCGCCAACGCCTCGCCCGCCAGCGCGCCCAGAAGGCGCTGGCTCGCAGCCCTGGCTGGCTCGGTGCTGGCCGCCGCTGGCAAGCCTTCGTGGAGCCAGCCTGCCCCTGCTGCCCGTCCCCGGCCCTTCAGCTCCGGCGCTGAGCGCGCGCGCGGGCCGCGCCTGGTCACGGTGGGCGGCGGCATCACCGAGGTGGTTTACGCGCTGGGCGCACAACGTCAGCTGGTGGGCACCGACACCACCAGCCTCTTTCCTGACGCAGCGCAGGCGACGCCCAAGGTCGGCTACATGCGCCAGCTCTCCGCCGAAGGACTGCTGGCACTGCGGCCGGACGCTCTGGTGGCCGGCACCGACGCCGGGCCACCGGTGGTGCTGGACCAGATCCGCAGCGCGGGTGTCCAGGTCGAGCTGATCGAGTCCGACCACAGCTGGGACGAGGTGCGCCGCAAGGTGGCTGCGGTGGGCCGCGCAACGGGTCGTGAGGCCGACGCCCGCGCCTTGCAACAGCAGCTGGACGCGCGCTGGGAAACCGTCACCGCCCGTGTGCGGCAGGGCAGGTGCGCCCACCCGCCCAAGGTGTTGTTCGTGCTGTCGCACACCGGCAGTCCTTTGGTCTCTGGTGAAGGCACGGCAGCCCATGCCGTGATCGGTTTCATGGGTGCCAGGAACGCGATGGGCGGGTTCAAGGGTTACCGCCCCATGACCGCCGAGGCCATGGCCGCTGCGGCGCCCGACCTGATCCTCATGACCACACAAGGCCTGGAGGCCGTGGGCGGCGCGCAGCAGTTCTGGCAGCGGCCCGAACTGGCGCTCACCCCCGCTTACCGGCAGCGCCAGGGCGCTCGGTCGTTGCTGCACATGGACGCGCTGGAGCTGCTGGGCTTTGGCCCGCGCTTGCCCGGTGTGGTCGAAAAACTGCACCAGTGGGTGGTTTGATGGCAACCATGTTGCGCACCCCCAACCTGCCGCGCGCGGTGGCCGACTACACCGGCGTGCTGGGCTTCGAATGCCGGCAGCACATTCCTGGCGTGCTCGCCCTGCTGGAACACGGATCGCTGTGCGTGCAGCTCTGGGCCTGCAGCGCCCCCGCGGGTCGCTGGGAAAAGCCCGACCCGCACCAGCGGGCTTGGGCGCCAGGCCACCACCGAGCGGTGGTGTGCGACATCCAGGCGTTGTACGCCAGCCTTCAAAGCGCCATCATGAAACCGGTGCGCACCACTCTGAGCGGTACCCAGGCGCTGCATGCCCACCGCCTGCCGGCCAGTGCCCCCAGCTTGCAGCCTTGGGGCGCCTGGGAATTTGCCTTCACCGATGTGGACGGTCACACCATTCACTGCGTGGACTGGGGTGTGGGGCTGCCTGCGCCGGCGGCTCATGGGCGCCAGCGTCCCGGGTCCGATGCCACGCCGCCCCGGACGTGGCGGGACGACCCGCAGGGCGGAGCGCCCCATGGCTGACGCCGTGGCTGCGGGTGCTCGCTGGTGCGTGCGGTCGTGGCAGGCCAGCGGGCCACGCTCGGGCAGCGGTGTGTTGCTGGCCCTGGGCGTTCTGCTGCTGGCGGTGGTGCTGTTTGCAGCCGGGCAGGGCGCCTACGGTTTGCCGCTGAGCGAATTGCCCGGCGTGATCGTCGGCGCCTTCGACCGCAGCACCGAGCGCAGCGGAGCTGAACGGGTGTTCTTCAGCATCCGCCTGCCCCGCCTGTTGCTGGGCTTGGCAGCCGGCGCCGGGCTGGGCATGGCCGGCGCCCTCATGCAGGGGCTGTTTCGCAACCCGCTGGCCGACCCGGGGCTGATCGGGGTGAGCAGCGGCGCAGCGCTGGCCGCAGGCGTCACCATCGTGCTGGGTGCCGTGTGGTTTCCCGATCTGCCGCGTGCGCTGGGCAGCTGGACCTTGGTGCTCATGGCCTTTGGCGGCGGCCTGGCTGTGACGGTGCTGATCTACCTGCTCTCGCGCGGCGACGGCGGTACCCGCGTCGGGCTGATGCTGCTGGCCGGTATCGGCATCAATGCACTGGCTGGCGCGGGTCTGGGGCTGTTGAGCTTTCTGGCCAACGACGAGCAGTTGCGCAGCCTGCAGTTTTGGCTGTTGGGCAGCCTGGGCGGCGCGCGCTGGAGCGCGGTGCTGCTGGTCGGTGGCCTGTGCGGTGTGGCGCTGGTGCTGGGGCTGCGCCTGGCGGGACCGCTCAATGCACTGGCCCTGGGCGAGGCGCAGGCGGTGCTGCTGGGTGTGCCGGTGCAGCGGGTGCAGCGCCAGGTGGTGGTGCTGACCGCGCTGGCCGTGGGCGCGGTCACCGCCACCACCGGCATCATCGGGTTCATTGGCCTGGTGGCGCCGCACATGGTGCGCCTGATCGCCGGACCCGACCACCGCTGGGTGCTGCCGGGCTCTGCTTTGCTGGGCGCCAGCCTGGTGTTGGCCGCTGACGCGGTGGCCCGCACGGTGGCGCAGCCCGCAGAGCTGCCGCTGGGTGTGCTCACCGCGCTGGTGGGCGTGCCTTTCTTTCTGGTTTTGCTGCGCAGCGCGCACGGGAGGCGGTTGTGATGCACACCTTGCCCATGGCGCAAGCCGAGGCGGCATCGGGTCGCGGCCTGAGCGCGCGGGGCATCACCGTGCGCGCTGCCCGCACGGTGCTGTTGCACGGCATTTCGCTTCACCTGCCCGCTGGCGAGGTGGGGGTGCTGCTGGGCCCCAACGGCGCTGGCAAGTCCACCCTGCTGTCGGTGCTGGCCGGTTTGCGGATGCCCGACGCGGGCCAGGTTTGGCTGGACGGCCAGCCCATGGCCCTCGTGGACATGGGCGCACAGGCCCGCTGCCGGGCACTGCTGGCGCAAGACAGCAGCGTGGCTTTCGACTTTCTGGCGTGCGAGCTGGTGGGCATGGGCCGCTACCCGCACCGTTTGCAGCCCTCGGCGGACGAAGCCGGGATTGCCCTGCGCGCCATGGCCGCAGCCGACGTGGGTCACCTTGCCCACCGCAGCGTGCAAAGCCTCAGCGGCGGCGAGCGCGCGCGGGTGCAGTTGGCCCGGGCGCTGGCGCAGGTGTGGGAAGCCCGGCCCGACGGCGCCAGCCGCTGGCTGCTGCTGGACGAACCCACCGCCGCGCTCGACCTGCGCCACCAGCACGAAACGCTGGCCACAGTGCGCCGCTGGGCGCGCGAGCAGGGCGTCGGCGTGCTCGCGGTGCTGCACGACCTGAACCTCGCCCTGCGCTACGCCGACCGGGTCTGGGTGCTTGACCAGGGACGCTTGCAGGCCAGCGGGGCGCCTGCCCAGGTGCTGACGCCCGAGCTGCTGCACCGGGTCTGGCAGGTGCATGCCCAACCGGTGGTCGATGCCGACGGCTGTGCGCAGCTGTTGACCCAAGCCTTGCCGCAACGGCTGTCCCAAGTCGGGCTTGCACATTAGCCGCCTGTCGGACTTGGAAGTCGCCGGCGGCAAATCGACCGCAGCGGTCCACTGTTGACCGTCTTCTGGACCCATGGCGGGGCTATGGACCTGCGAATCCGGCAAAAACTGTCCCCGGCGGAACCAAAACCCGACCTCCGGCACGGCACGCGGCGGCGACGCGACCACCCGCAGCAGCGGTGCCGATGGGCGCAACCCCTTCCGCGTCACGGGCGGCCACTGGGTGCACGCGCTCAGAGGCTGAGCGTTTTTCGGGCGTGTCCGAGCGACGCCTCAAAACGTGCCCGATCAAGGCGCAAAGCACAGCCATAGCAAGGCTATGGCGCGCGTTTGCAGAGACCAGCGGGTGCGTTTTGGGGTGGCGAGCGGGCATGAACGAAAGCCTCTCAGCCTCTCAGCCTGCGCCGAGGCCGTGAACACGTTCTCAGACCGCTGGCAAGACCCAATGGTTGTCGATCTGCAGAGCCCCCCCGCCGGGGCGCTGGGCCTGCCGCCGGGGCGGCGTGTTGGCCGACACCCCGCTGTGCAGCAGACCGGCCTTGCTGCGGCTGCTGGCCAGCCACCATTGCTGGCGGTTGGCGGCCAGCGCGTAGGCTTCGGTGTGTTCGATGGTGCCTGTGCAGTGGCCCGTGGCGTTGAACAGCGCCAGCCGGTGGGCGCGTGGGCAACTGACGGCGAAGCCGCCACCGGGCAAGGCGCAGACGTCGCCGCCGTAGCCGGCCAGCGCGGGCGGGGGCTCGGCGGTGCGCAGGGTGCGGCCATCCCACACCGCGAGCACGGGCGCCGCGTGCTGGACGGTCTTGTCGGGGTGTTCGGCCTGCAAGGCGATGCCCAGCGTGCCCGAGACCGGGTTCCAGGCCAGGTGGCGGATGCTGAGGTGGGGATCGTTCAGCCGCCACTGGCCGCGCAACGCACCGTTCGCCGGATCGAGCGCCACCAGCGATGAATCCATGCGGTTGAGCGCGCGTTTGCTGCGGCCGGTTTCGGGCAGGGTGGGAATGCCGCCGTTGGCCACCATGAGCGTGCCCGCGGGCAGATCGCCCGCGGGCTGCGGCAGGGCCAGCAGCTGGTGCGGGTCCATGCCGTGCGTGGCCCATTCGTCGGTTTTCTCCAGGCTTTGGGCCTCGCGCACGCCCAGCATGCCTTGGGCGCTGTCGAGGTCGGTCTCGGTGGTCCACAGCGTGGCGCCGCCGGCGCCGGCGATCACGTGGCCGTTGAAGCGCCGGTCGCCGTCGATCCAGTGCCACTGCGTTTTGCCCGTGCGCGGGTGCCAGCGCAACAGCCAGTCGCCCGGTCGCCGCGCCACGGCCAGCAGGCCACCGCCGGGCTCAGACCACAGACCGTGCGCCCGCGTGGGCACCGCCAGCGAGCGCTGCACCGACCAGTGGGCCCCGCTCACCGCAAGCAGGCCGATGCGCTGCTCGTCCTGCTGCTGCCAGGCGGCCAGCAAGGTGGTGCCCTGGGCGGGAGCCGCCCAGACCGGCGGGCAAGACATGCCGCCGGCCCAGAGCACCAGCTGCCGGCGCGAAATGCCCTTGTCCAGAAACACCGCCGAACCGGTGGTGCCGGGCCGCTGGTGTCGCTCCTCGGCGCGGGGGGAATCAATCGCCATCGGCATCGGAAAAACCCAGCGGCACATCCAGCGCCGCAGCCACCTCGGTTTGGTACAGCGTGGTCACGCCCTTGAGTGTTTTGGACAGGGCCATCAGGTCCGTGTCGCGGGCCTGGGCGGGCAGGCGGTTCATGGCCGTGTCGGCCGCGTCCAGTGCCTGCGCCCAGCGCTGCGCCAAGGCGATGTGGCCCTTGCCCATGAGCAGGGCTTCAATGGGGATCAGTTCCCGGTCCGGTTGAGGTGGCTGTGCGGCTTGTTCGGGTGTCAGGCGCGCTTGTGTGCGCAAGGCGTGCCACTGGGCACGCCATTCGGCCTGGTTGTCGGCGGCGGCCAGCCGGGCGAAGGCGGGTTTGTGGCGCTGGCTGGCGGTGCGGGCCTTTTGCACCGGCTGTTCCATCTGCATCCAGCGCAGACGTTCCAGGCCGCCGAGCCATTGGTTGATCCATTCGGCGAAGGCGCTGCGTGCGGCCGTCTCGTCTTGTGCCCAGTCCTGCGCAGCGCGTGCGTCAAACCGGGAGCGCAGTGCGGCGGCTTCGGCGGCGATGCCTTCGGCAATGAGCACCAGGTAAGGGCCATGCGCCGGTGTTGGCGGGCCGGCCAGCAGGTGCTCCAGGGCCGGGAAACCCTTGGCGGGGGTGCCGATCCGGTCCATGTCGGCCAGGGACTGGGGCACCCGGTTCAGCGCCTTCTCCAGCAGGGCCGGACGCGCCGGCCAGAAGTCGATTTGCCGCTGCGAACGGCGCTCGACCACCGGGCCGAGCGCGGGTGTGGACAGTGCAGCCCAGGCCAGCAAGGCCTGGCGCCAGGCTTCGCGCAACACGGGCCGGGCAGACGGGTTGTTGCAGTGCAGGCGCGCGGCCGCCAGCAGCGCCTGGGCTTGGGCGTCGAACGCGCGGGCCAACGGCGGCAGGTGCTGGCCGTACAGGCCTTGCAGCGCCTGCTCGCCGCTGTAAAACGGAAAGGCCGTTGGCCCGTGGGTCTGCGTTTGCGCGTGGGCAGCGTGCAGCGCCGCGCCAGCCACCGTGGCTGTCAGCAGTTGGCGTCGTGTCAGTGGTTGCATGGGGTCCATCAGAGCGAGTTCACGAAAGCGACGAGCGCATCGCGGTCGCGTGGGCTGAATTTGAGCACCTGCTCCTGGGCGCCTCGCGCCTCGCCCCCGTGCCACAGCACGGCGTCGAGCACGCCGTTGGCGCGGCCGTCGTGCAGCAGGCGTTGGTGACCGTTCACGTCTTTGAGCAGGCCAATACCCCACAGCGGCGGCGTTTTCCACTGCCGGCCGTTGGCCAGAAAGTCGGGTCGGCCGTCGGCGAGGTCCGGGCCCATGTCGTGCAGCAGCAGGTCGGTGTAGGGCCAGATGCGCTGGCCGCGGACCTGGCGGCTGGTGAACCGTGGGAACGGCGGCTCGCCGGTGGTGTAGCTGGGCCGGTGGCAGGTGGCGCACTGCGCCTGGTGGAACAGCGCCTGGCCGCGCAGCACCTGGGGGTCGTTGGGCTTGCGGCGCGCGGGCGGCGCCAGCGTGGCGGTGTAGAAGATCACGTGGCCGAGCGTTTCATCGTCGATCTCGGGCTGGTCCGCGCGGGCTTCGCTCGCCGGCATCAGGCCGTCGCGACCCGTGCGTTGACCGCCGCCGTGGGGTGCGGCCAGGCAGTCTTTCTGCGCCGGGGTGCAGGCCTCTTGCCAGAACACGCTGCTGGTGATGCCCATGTCGCCGTTGAAAGCGCCGGCGCTTTGGTGCGCCACGCTGCCGGTGTTGGCCTTCCAGCCGAAACGGCCGATCACTTCTTGCTGGGCAAACGCGTCCCACACGCGGTTGGGCATGCCTTTGATCGGGCCGGGCGCGGCCGCCTGTTCGCGGGCGTTGCGCAGGATTTCGCTCTCGGGAATGGCCTCGATCAGGCCCAGGCCGATGACCTGCGGCGCGATGCGCGGGCTGATCATCACGTCCGGGGCCATGGGGCCGTAACCCAGCTGCGTCAGCCGGTATTCGGGCTTGTGCAGTGTGTAGCGGGTGCCGTCGGCAAAGCGGCCACCGATGGGGGTGCTGCGGATTTCCACATGCCCTTCGGGCTTGACGCCTTGCACGGCGGCGTTGTTGAACTGGTCGCCGTAGGTGGGCTCGGGCCGCACGCCGGCATGCGGCTCGGGCGTGCCCGGCACCGACAGGCGGATCAGCAGCGCCACGGTGTTGTCGGGTTCGGGGCCAAGGGTCTTCTTCCAGTCCGGCGGGGCGCCGCGCCCGTCCATCGCATGGCAGCCCGCACAGGAGCGCGCGATGAAGTGCGGACCCAGGCCGTCGCGTGCGGTGGTCGAGGCGGGGGCCTCGACCCAGTTGCGCTTGAAGAAGGAGTTGCCGATGACGAAGCGCGTCTGCTCCCGGTCGTCCAGATTGGCCAAGGCAAACGAAAAAGCCTGGCGGCCGGTGGCATGCACCGTGCCCTGGCCCCCGGTCTTTTCGCCCAGGGGGTCGGCGTCGGTTTCGGCATGCAACCAAAGGCTGGCGCAAGCCACTGCGGCGCATGAAAGGGTCAAGGCAACACGGGTGAGGCGGAAGGGCTTTCGCATGGTGATGGCCAGTGGTGGAAGGGATGGGAGCGTCAGATGCCCCTCAGGAATTGCAGCAGCAGCGCCTTGTCACCCTCACCAAGGCCGGTGAAGCGATCCCGGGCCGATTGGGCTTCACCACCGTGCCATTCGATGGCCTCGCGCAAAGTCGTTGCACGGCCGTCGTGCAGGAAGCGGGCGCCTGCTTTTTGCTCAACGATGCCAAGGCCCCACAGCGGTGGTGTGCGCCACTCACGCGGGGCAGCGTCCTTTTCCTGGATGCCGTCGCTCAGGCCATCGCCCATGTCGTGCAGCAGCAAGTCGGTGTAGGCATAGAGGGTCTGGTTGCTCAGGCTGGGGAATCGGGGGTGGGTCATGGTGGTCAGCGTCGGTCGGTGGCAAGCCACGCAGCCGATGCTGCCGAACAGGCGGGCGCCTTGGTCAAACGCTTTCTGGTCCGCGATGCGCCGGTCGGGCACCGCCAAAACGGTCATGAAGTCCACCACCGCCATCAACGACGCCTCCGACACTTCCGGCGTGCCCCCGCTGGCGGCTGTGGCGCAGACCGTCTGCGCGGGGGTGCAGTTCTCCACCGGGTTCACGGGGGTCGTCAGACCCATGTCTTGGTGCAGGGCCCCTGCGTTCTGGGTTCGCAGGGTTGCGTTGATGGCTTTCCAGCCGAATCGGCCGATGCGGGTTACACCCTCTTCGGTCACCCAATGCGGGCGCCCCGACACGCCATCGCCGTTGCGGTCATCGGCGTCGGCGTATTCGAGAATTTGCGCTTCCGAGACCAAGTCCAGCAGACCCATTCCCACCAGTTGCGGCGAAATGCGCGCACCCAAGTGGTAGCCGGACAGATCGCTCGTGCTGTCGAACAAGGTCACCACATGGTTCAGTGCACCGGTCGTCGCCTGGCGCGACCAGGTGACCCAGCCTTCGGCCAGGCCCTCGGTGCTCTGGTGCTGCAGTTGGGCGCCGAAGACGGGATGCTCGTTGCCGCTCGCGTTGCCGATCCGGAACAGCACCGCGGGCGTGGTTCCCCCCGCTGCGGTGTAGGGCGCAACACGGCCATCGACCGCGTGACAGGCCGAGCAGGCGTTGGCATTGAACAGCGGGCCGAGGCCATCGAGCAACGCCCGTGGCCCCGGAGCGGCTTGCCACTCGGCGACAAACAGCTCCCGCCCCTGAGAGACACCCACCATCTGGGCCGCGTCGATGCTGGGTGCGAACTGCATGAAGGGTGCCGTGGCATGCACCGCGACCGTGGCGTTGCCCCCGGGTGACGTCCAGTTCAAAGGCGTCTCGGCGGTACCGCCACCGCTCGAACCACCGCCGCAGCCAACAAGACCGACCGAGGCGGCGACCGCCAGCGTCCGGCGGGCCCATGTCGAAGGGGTTTTCCAGGTGCTGAACGTCATGGGAACACCGGGTTCAGCGGTGCGTTGTACATCCAGGTGTTGATGGTGGTGCTGCCACCACCCAGCGCCCCTTCGAAGCTCCAGCCCCAGGTAAACACCTGCCCGTCGCTGCGCAGTGCCACCTGGTGCAGCGCGCCCAGGGACATGTCGACGATCGACGCCAGCGTCGTCAGGCGGTCTTCGGGCTCATCCAGGTTGGCGTAGACGGTGCCGGTGCCCTCGCTGGCGCCGTACATGCCCCATGGGTAGACCTTGCCGTCGGCGCGGCGCGCGTAGCTCGTGTTGCCGTTGCCATAGACCTCGACCACCGGGTGGGTTTCCATCCAGGGCAGGCTGGTGGGCGAGAGCACCGGACTCGCCCAGGCGGTGGCCGTGCCCTTGTGGATGTAGCCGTTGAAGCCCACCTGGCTGCTGGCGTTCAGGCCCCAGGCGTAGACCTTGCCGTCGCTGGACAGGGCCAGCACATGGTCGCGGCCGTTGGCCACCGATGCGATGCGAACGCCCGCGGGCATGGGCACCTTGAGCGGTGTGGCCTGAGCGGTGGTGCCGGTGCTGAGCGCACCCTGTCCCAGGTTGGCGTACTGGTTGCGGCCCCAGGCCCAGAGCTGGCCCTGGTCGTCCAGTGCGTAGGAAGAAGCCGAGCTGGCCGAGACCTGGACGATGCGTCCGACGTTGGGCGCGTCGGCAGGGCTCCAGACCACTGGCACCGGCGTGGCGCTGCGGGTGGTGGTGCCGTTGCCCAATTGCCCCAAGGTGTTCAGACCCATGGCCCAGACCGTGCCGTCGGCCTTGAGGGCCAGCACATGGTTGTAGCCGGCGGACAGGCTCACGGTGTTGTCCAGGCCTGGCACCTGGGCGATGTCCAGACGGCAGTTCGCGACCGTGCCGCTGCCGCACAGGCTGCGGCCGTCGGTGCCCCGGCCCAGTTGGCCATCGGTGTCGTCGCCCCAACTCCAGACTTGACCGTTTGCATCGATGGCGAGGGAGTGGTTTTGGTTGAAAGCCAGGGCCACAAAGGTTGCCATGCCGCCAGCGCGGGTGGGCGCCACCGGGTGTGTTTCGGCGTTGGCCGACACCGTCGAGGTGAATCCCAGACCGGTCTGGCCGAAGTTGTTGCGGCCCCATGTGTAGAGCTTGCCGTCGATGAGGGCACCGGCGTGCGCGTTGCCGCCCGCCACGCGGTGGCCCAGGTAGACCGATCCCTGCAGCGTGCCCTCGTTGCCGGCGGCGTCCCGGGCGGTCAGGGTGTAGTTGTTGCGGCCGGCCTTGAGGTCGACCGTGGCCGTGAAGCTGCCGCCGCTTAAAGCGGCCGTGCCCGTTTGGCCATTGAGCGCGATCTGCACGGACTGCACACCGGTGTCGTCAGTGACGGTGCCGGTCACGGTGAGGCGCGCTTGCTTCACCACCGTTTCGTGGGCCGCTTGCACGCTGCTCAGTGTGGGTGCGGTGGTGTCCAGCGTGAGGGTGTCGCCGCCGCCGCAACCGGCAAGCAAGCCGGCCAGAACGGCGGTGGCGATCGGCATGGAGAAGAGGGTCCGTGACATGAAACATGCCTTTCAAGAAAGAGGGTGCGGCAAAAAGCCCCGCTGCCGCCCGGTGGGGCGCAGCGATGGACCGGCTACAGCGTTGGAATGGCGCCCGTTGCGAGCGCCGGAATCAAGGCTCGACCAGCGTCAGCTTGGTGATGCCCACGCTGGAGGCCGACTGCACCAGCAGCCTGGACTGTTCGACCAGACTGTCGATGGTCTTCTCGATCGCCGGCCGGCCGGCCGAACCCTTGGCGATGGCGCGGTCGAAGGGGGCGGGAATGGCCTCGGCGCCCTGCACCGAGGCGGCGATTTGCGCGGTGGTCTTCTCCGCCAGCGCGGCGTTCTTGGCGGCCACCAGATCGCGCACGCCCGGTCCTTGCAGCAGACTGCCGTCGCGGCGCTGGTACTGGCCCAGCCACACGTTCTGGATGCCCAGGGCGTTGGCCACCACGTCGCGGTGCGTGTTGTCGGAGAAGCAGGAGTGTTCGTCTTCCTGGTCCTGTGAATTCAGTGCCACTTCCATGCGTTCGCCGGCCAGCTCGCCGCGCGAGAGCGAGCCCATGCCCACGATCATTTTGCGCACCGATTCCTTGCCGCCTTTTTCAAATTTGGCGCGGTAGTTCCTGGCGTTGGGCGCCCAGGCTTTGACCATGGCCGACAGGTCGTCGATGAGCAGTTCGGTGGCGGTGGTCAGGTACAGCGCGCGGCGCTCGACGTTTTCGCCCTTGCCTTTGACGTAGTCTTCAAAGGAGCGGTTGCCCGGCCCGGTTTCGCTCAGGTCCTGGCCCCAGAGCAGGAACTCGATGGCGTGCCAGCCGGCACTGATGTTTTCTTCACCGCCGCGCTCGTTGGCCTTGATCAGCGCGGCCTTGGTGATCTTGAACTTGGGGTTGTTGACCATGCCGGTCTTGGGCTTGCCCACCACATAGTCCACATAGGACTCGTCCAGCGGCCAGGCGTTGATCTGGCCTTCGGGTCCGTTGGCGTCGTCGATCGGGCCGCCGTAGAAGCGGAAGGCCTCGGTCTGGCCGTAGAACTCGCGGGCTTCCAGCCAGGCCTTGCGGGCTTTCTCCAGACCTTCGGCGGAGGGTGCCTTGACGAACCCGGCAATGGCGGATTGCATGTCTTTGGCCGCGGCCAGGGTGTCGCTGTAGTTGGCGTGCACCAGACCGGCGTAGTGCGCGCTCACCGTCTTGTATTCGACACCCGCCGCCGCGGCAGCGGCCGGTGTGCTGGCATGGGCCGGCCATGCTGTCAGTGCCGTGTTGGCACCCAGGGCGGCGATGGCAAGGGCGAGGATTCGATGTTTCATGATGATCCTTGGCTAATACAAATGAGAATGATTGTATTTTACAAAATGATCAACATGCCACTGCGTGCCAGATTTTTTGGCCGGTGCCCGGCCACGGGTCAAAAGCGCTTGTCCAGGCACGGGGCCTGCGGGTTGGGCCGCGGTGCGCGGCGGACGGGGTGCAGCAGGCGCCACCCCATGACCGAGACCGAGCCGCACACCACCAGCGTCCACAGTGTGTGGCTGGGGTAGTGGGCACCGCGCAGGGTTTGCACGCCACCGGCCACCAGCCCCAGGAACACCATGGCCACCAGCCAGCGCAGCCCCACCGTGCGCCGGCGTGGCCCCTGGTTTTCTGGCGGGCTCAGCCAGGGCAGGCACAACGCCACAAAGGCCAGGGCGCTGGACGCGTGCCCGCCCGGAAAGCAGCGCCCGGCGCCGCCATCGGCGTGCCACAGGTTCCAGTGCGACACATACGCCGCGCGGCCACCGAAGTCCTGCAGCTCCCACGGGCAGCTGGTCTGGCTTTGCACTTTAATGAGGTTCACCGCCAGCAGCGACAACAGCACCAGCAGCACCAGCCCCAGGCGCTCGCGGCGCGGCAGCTGCAGCCAGCGCAGGGCCGGCCGCTCCCAGCGGGTGGGCCACAGCGCCCACACCACCATCAGCCAGAACAAGCCGGTGAACGCCTGCCGCAAGCCCTCGTGCAGCACGCGCTCCAGCAGCCAGTGGTTGCGCAGCGGGAAGCCCTGCGCGGTGCCCAGCCACTGCATCACCGGCAGATCGGCGCCGCTGGCGTCCCACAACAGCGCCACCGCCAGTGCAGCCAGCAGCCAGCGCGTGGGGCGGTTGGCCTGGGTTGGGCTGCCACCGGTGGGCGCCGTGTGAAAGGTGTCAAACATGCCGGTGGACTGTGGGCCGGCTTCTTTAAGCGGTGCTTAAGTGCACGCCGGATAATGAAGTTTTTGCTTTTTCGGACCCCGCGTCCGCCCCCGACATGCGCGCACTAGTGGTGGAAGACGATCCCGGTATTGCCAGTGGCCTGAGCGCGTCGCTGCGCCAGGCGGGCTACGCGGTGGATGTGTGTGCCACCTTGCAGGCGGCCTGGACCGCGTTGTTGGTGGAGCCGTTTGACGTGATGCTGCTCGACCTGGGCTTGCCCGATGGCGACGGGCTGGACCTGCTGGCGCGGCTGCGCCGCCAGACCGAGCGGCCCGCCGGGCGCGAACAGCTGCCGCACACCGACATGCCGGTGCTGATCATGACCGCCCGCGACGGCGTGAGCGACCGCATCAGCGGGCTCGACGGCGGGGCCGACGACTACATCGTCAAGCCGTTTGACGCCAACGAGCTGCTGGCGCGCCTGCGCGCCATGCTGCGCCGGGCCAGTGGGCGCAGCAAACCGGTGATCGAACACGGCGAGCTGGTGCTCGACCCGGCCGCGCACACGGTGCAGCGCGCCGGCGTGCCGGTGGCGCTGGGCGCCAAAGAATTTGCGCTGCTGCTCACGCTGCTGCAGGCGCGGCCCCAGGTGCTGTCCAAATCGCGCCTGGAGTCGGCGCTGTACGGCTTTGGCGAGGCGCTGGACAGCAACGCCATTGAAGTGCATGTGCACCACCTGCGGCGCAAGCTGGGCGAATCGCTGATCAAAACGGTGCGGGGCGTGGGGTACTTCGTTCCGCGCGAGGCCGACACACCGACACCGCCAAGCGCCACCGCGTCATGAACACCACAACCACCCAGCGTCCGCGCCAGAACGTGCTGTGGCGCCACCTCTGGGGCTGGACGCTGAGCGCGCTGACCCTGGTCTGGCTGACCCTGATGGCGGTGGCCTGGTACACCGGGCACCACGAAACCGAAGAAATGAGCGATGGCCACATGCAGGGTGTGGCCCGTTTGTGGCTGGCCGTGTCGCCGGGCGCTGTGAGCGAGCTGGCGCAACCGCTGGCGCGCGAGGGGCTGCGCAGCTACGTGCAGGACGTGGCCGTGATCGAGTGGCAAGGCGAGCGCGTGGTGGCCGACACGCACCGCCTGGCCGCCGGGCTGGGCCTGGGCACACCACCCGCTGTGGGCGCGTCGGTGCGGCACTACGAGGGCCCGATGGGCAGCGGCCCCTGGCGCATGGTGGTGGTCGAGGCCGCGCCCACCAGCGCCACGCCCGATGCGCCCAGCCGCCGCGTGGCGGTGCTCATGAACATGGCCCAGCGGGTGGACCTGGGGCGCGATGTGGCGGAGCACGTGGCGCGCCCGGCCTTGCTGGTGTTGCCGCTGGTGGCGCTGGGTTTGTGGTGGACCCTGCGGCGTGGCCTGCGCCCGCTGGACCGCCTGTCCCGCGAGGTGGCCGAACTCGATGCGTTTGCCGGCCAACGGCTGAGCGACCAGCACCGGTTTCGCGAATTTTCCAGCACCGTGCAGGCCATCAACACGCTGGTGGACACCCTGCAGACGCGGGCGCAGCGTGAGCGCGCCTTTGCCTCTGACGTGGCCCACGAGCTGCGCACGCCACTGTCGGCCATCGCGCTGCAGGCGCGTGCCGCGCAGCGCGAGCCTTCGCCCGAGCACCTGGCACAACTGGAGCACGAGGCGCTGCGCGCGGGGCGCATTCTGGCCCAGTTGCTGGACCTGGCGCGGGCGCAGCGCACGGGGGTGAGCGGGCTCTCGGGTGAGGTGGCCGCCCCCATGGAACTGGGTGCCCTCGCCACGGACCTGATTTCGCGGCACGCGCAAATGGCTTATGAGTCCGGACACGAACTCTCGCTGGTGCAGCCCGATGCGCCGGTGCGGGTGCGTGCCCAGCCCATGCTGCTGGAGCTGGCCCTGCGCAACCTGCTGGAAAACGCTTTGCGCCACACGCCCGCAGGCACCCAGGTGTGCGTGGAGGTGTGGCAAACACCGCAGGCGGTGGGCCTGTCGGTGAGCGACGACGGCCAGCGCGGCGCCTGCCCCCAGCCCGCCAGCGCGGGCACCGGCACCACCGTGGCCCCGGCCGACACCGCCGGTCTGGGGCTGGGGTTGCGCCTGGTGGAACGCATCGCCGAACAGCTGGGGGCCCAGTTCTTGCGTGATGAAGGCGACACGCCCATGACCACGCGCTTCACGCTGCGCTGGCCGCGCTGAGCGCAGCCGGGCCGACGCGTCCCGGTTCCCCGCCGCCATGTCACGTGGTGGCTGTACCCTGACCACGGTGGTTGACCGCTGCAACGCACGCACGCGCCATGGAGCATCCCAACAATGGGGGATCGTGCAACGGACCCGCGTGGGCGTCCTGGGGATAGGCTCGACCGTTGTCTGGAGGATGGCTGGTGGTTTTCAATGCATTTTTTCTGTGGGGGCTGCTGCTGCTGGGTCTGCTGCTGAGCAGCATGGGTGTGCCGTTCGAGGACGTGGTCCTGACCTTGGTGGCCTTGCCGCTGCTGGCCCTGTTTGGGTTGCTCGTCCTGATGCAACTGAACGAGAACCGCATCCAGAAAAGGTTTGCCGACGAGGCGCCCCGGCGCAGCAGACGCTCGCGCTGGTACAAGCAGCGCCCTGGCCGCTGGGTGCTCGGCTTGCTGGCCTTGGCCGCGGTGTCCGCGCTGGTCATGCACCTGACGGGCGGCACAGCGGCGCCCGAAGCGGTCACGTTGGCCGCCGTGGCGAACACCGCCACCGCCACAGCGCCTCCACCCACCCCGATCGCACGCGCCGCAGCCGAGCCCGCGCAGGCCCCGGCAGCTCCTGCGTCGGCGACGGCCACACCGCAAGCCGATGCGCGCGCGGCGGTGGAGGCCGCCGTTCAGGCCTGGGCCAAGGCCTGGTCGGCGGGCCAAGCGGATCGGTACCTGAGCATGTACAGCCCGGCGTTCAAGCCTGCCGGCAACCAAGCCCGCCCCCAATGGGAGCGCACGCGCCGCGAGCGCGTGACGCCGGCGCAGCAAATCCGCATCGATCTGGACGACCTGGCGGTGGACCTCGCCGGTGACGCGCAGGCCGATGTGCGGTTTGTTCAGCGCTACGCGGCCAAGCACTTCCAGGACCGGTCGCACAAGCAACTTCGCCTGGTTCTGGAGCACGGGCAGTGGAAGATCGCCTCTGAAACGGTGCTGGCCACGCTGGCGCCGGAGGCTTCTGCCCCATAAACACCCCCCCGGAGAGATCGCAGACACGTTCTCTGAACGTGTTAAGGCCGCGTTAACCTGGGCTTTTTACGCTGGCCCCGCCAGGCTGTTCTGGCCTGCGGGGTGCTGGCGTGTTGTTGTCTTCTGGGTTGGTTTTTGCTCGGCGTCTGCGCGCGGGCTTGGTGTTGGGCCGCGGCCCCTGGCGCGCCGTGTGGCCGCTGGCGCTGTGGCTGGCGGTGGTGGGCAACGTGCCGTTGTGGCAGCGGGTGGCCGCGTTGGGTGGATCGCAGGGGCAGCTGTGGGTGTTGCTGGCTGGCCTGGGTTTGCTGGTGTGGGGTGGCACCGGGGTCCTGCTGTCGCTGCTGGCCTGGCCCCGCGTGTACCGGCCTGTTGCGTCGTTGCTGGTGTTGGTGGCGGCGTTCAACACCCACTTCATGTGGCAGTACGGCGCGGTGATCGACCCCACCATGCTGGCCAACGTGGTGCACACCGACGCCCGCGAGGTGCGCGACCTGTTGTCGTTCTCGCTGTTGTTCACCGTGCTGCTGGTGGCCGGGGTGCCGCTGTGGTGGATCTGGCGCCAGCCCCTGCGCACGCGCCGCTGGCTGGCGCAAACCGGGCGCAACGCCGGCGGTGCGGTGCTGGGCTTGCTGGGGGTGGTGTTGATCACGCTGCTCACCTACCAAAGCCTGGCCTCGCTCATGCGCAACCACAAAAGCCTGCGCTACATGATCAACCCGCTCAACAGCGTGTACGCCGCCACCCGCCTGGCGGCCGACCAGCTGCCCCAACAGGTGCGCACCCTGCAACCCGTGGGCGAAGACGCGCATCTCGGCGCCCGCTATGCGCAGCAAGCGCGGCCCCCGCTGCTGGTGCTGGTGGTGGGCGAAACGGCGCGCGCGCAAAACTGGGGGCTGGATGGCTACGCCCGGCCCACCACGCCCGCGCTGGCGCGCTGGCAGGCCCAGGGCGATCTGGTGAACTTCAGCCAGGTGCAGTCGTGTGGCACCAACACCCAGGTGTCGGTGCCCTGCCTGTTTTCGCCGCTCACGCGGGCAGAAGGCGGCGACAAAACCGCCGAGCACGAGAGCCTGCTGGACGTGCTGCAGCGCGCGGGCCTGGCGGTGCTGTGGCTGGACAACCAGTCGGGCTGCAAAGGCGTGTGCGAGCGCGTGCCCAACGCCAGCACGCGCGAACGGCAACTGCCCGGCTTGTGCGAGGGCGGCGAGTGCTTTGACGAGGCCATGTTGCACGGGCTGGACGACCGCATCGCCGCGCTCGACCCGCAGCGCCGCGCGCGCGGCGTGGTGCTGGTGTTGCACCAGATGGGCAGCCACGGCCCGGCCTACTTCAAGCGCACACCGCCCAGCCGCAAGCCGTTCCAGCCCGAATGCACCAGCAACACGTTGTCGGACTGTGCTGCTGCCGATCTGGTCAACGCCTACGACAACACCGTCGCCTACACCGACCATTTTCTGGACCAGACGCTGACCTGGCTGCAGCAACGCGCGGCCGCCGGCGCCAACGACACCGGCCTGATCTACCTGTCCGACCACGGCGAATCGCTCGGCGAAAACGGCCTGTATCTGCACGGTGTGCCCTACGCGTTTGCGCCGCAGCAGCAAACCCATGTGCCCATGGTGGCGTGGCTCTCGCCGGGGCTGCAGCAGCGCACCGGGGTGCGTGCGGACTGCCTGCGCGCACGCGCCGACCAAGCCCTGTCGCACGACCACCTGTTCCATTCGGTGCTGGGCTTGATGGGCGTGAGCACCCAGGCTTACCAGCCGGCCTTGGACCTGTTTGGACCTTGTGCGACCCCGCGCGGGTAAGCAAAGCACGGTCAAGCTTGCGCGTGGGCGTGCAGCAGGCGGGCCGCACACCCGCCGATTCCGCGCGGTTCTTTGAACTCAAGAACGCCACGTGGGCGTGCGCAATGCCGTGAGGCGGCTCCATCGCGCGACTTGCCCGCTTCTGTGATCCATTGCGCGACGGGATACCCCGTTCGACGGCTTGTGCAGCGTTGCCTCAGGTGATGAACAGCGCATGAACGCGCCATTCAGCGTGCGTACAAGATGGTTATTTCACAATGCCATTCAACACGCTGCAATCGCCGTTTTAAAGGGTTGCGCAGGCATGCAGCCGTACGCATCCTGCACGGTGCACGGTTTCTCATTCGCTGGTCTGTTTTGAAGGAGTCTTCCATGAAATACCCCGCCACGCTGCGCCAGGGCCTGCTCGTTTTGTCGGTGGGCCTGACCGCCTTGCCCGCATCGGCTGGCGACGGTTGCGATGCGCCGCTGAACCGCTGGCAGTCACGCGATGCGGTGCGGCAAATGGCAGTTGCACAGGGCTGGCAGATCCAGCGGCTGAAGATCGACGACGGCTGCTACGAAGTGCGGGGCACGGATGCCCAAGGCCGCAGCTTCAAAGCCAAGATCGACCCGGAAACCCTGAAGGTGTTGAAGCTCAAGCAAGACGACCACCCGCGCGCCCGCGAACGCGATCGCGATGACAGGGGCTCTGCGCAGGAACGACCCATGCAACCGGACGGTGCCGCCGTGCCACCGTCTTTGTTGACCCCTGGCATCGAGCCGCGCGGTCAAACCGAATAAACACCCTTCTACAGGAACATCACCATGTCCAAACCTCTCATGACCATTCTGGCCACCGCCTGCGCGCTGGCCCTTCCCGCCCTGGCACACAGCCGCCCGGTCACGCTCACCGCCCAGCTCAAGAACTACGGCGGCGACGGCGCCTACCTGGCAGCGTACCTGACCGATGCCAAAGGCGCCTATGTGCGCACGCTGTGGGTGGCCGGTGGCAAGGCCAAGTACCACAAGCACTTGTCTGACTGGAGCCGCCTCTCGGCGGGTGACGCCAAGCGCCTGGATGGTGTGACCGGCGCCAGTGTGGGCGCGGGGCGCACGCTCAAGGTCACCGCCGATCTGGCGGATGCACTGATCGACGCGGGCTATGAAATCCGCATCGACGCCGCCGTGGAGGACATGCGGGACAGCCCGTCGGAGGTTCGCATCCCGCTGTCCACCGCCAACGTCGGCAAGCCGCAGGCCGGCAAGCAGTACATCCAGTCGGTGACTTTTCAACTTCAGTAAAGGGACTCGCATGAGCTGGAAGGCCATCCACCGCTGGCTGGGCTTGACCGTGGGCACCCTGGCTGTGGTGCTGGGCATCACCGGCGCTGTCTTGGCGATCGACCCGGTGCAGCAGGCGTGGCAAGCCCCCGCCGCACCGGGCGATTTGCCCGTGGCCACGCTGGTGGAGCGCGTGACGCGCACCGTTCCAGGCGCGGAAGAGATTCGTCGCCTGCCATCGGGTGCCATCGTGGTGTTCAGCTTTGCTGGCGACCAGCCGCAGGCGACGTATGTGGACCCGGCCGATGGCCGGGTGCTGGGCGCCTGGCAAGCCTCGGCGCTGCCACGCTGGGTGAAGAACCTGCACCGCTCGCTGCTGCTGGGCGACGCCGGGCGCTGGGGCGCCGCGGCCATTGCGCTGGTCATGGGCGTGTTGTGCGTCTCTGCCCTGGTGCTTTTGCTGCGTCGCATGGGCGGCTGGCGGCAGCTGGCGGCGCGGGTGCGTGGCTCGCTGGCGCAGCGCATCCACGTGGTCGCGGGCCGTGTGGTGCTCGTTGTCCTTTGCCTGACATCGCTCACGGCGCTGACCATGAGCGCCTCGACCCTGGGCCTGGTGGAACTGGACTCCCGGACCGAGCCTGAGGTGCTCTCGGTGGTCACCGGCCAGCCCGACGTGCCCGGCGCGCAGCTGGCCGCGCTGCAAAGCCTCGCGGTGCAGGATCTGCACAAACTGAATTTTCCCGGCACCACCGACCCGGAAGACACCTGGAACGTCGCCACCGCCCAGGGGCAGGGCTGGATCGACCGGTACTCGGGCCAGATGCTGGCTTGGCAGGATGCCACCCTGGCTCAGCGCGTCTACGACTGGGCCGTGGTGCTGCACACGGGCGAAGCGGCCTGGCCCTGGGCCGTGGTGCTCGGGCTTGTGGGCGCCAGCGTGTTGCTGTTCTGGCTGTCGGGCGTGGTCATCTGGTGGCAAGCGCGCCGCCAGGCGCCACACATCACCGGCAACACCCCGCTGGCACAGGCCGACGTGCTCATCTTCGTGGCCAGCGAAGGCGGCAGCACCTGGGGTTTTGCCCAGACGCTGCAAGACGCGCTGAGCCAAAGCGGCCACCGCGTTCACACCAGCGCGCTGGAGCATTTTCAAACCACCGACGCCACACGGCAGGTGTTTGTGCTGGCCGCCACCTACGGCGAAGGCCAGGCCCCGGCCCACGCCAGCGGAGCCCAGGCGCACATCGCCGGGCTCAGCGCGAGCGCTGTGCCTGTGACGGTGCTGGGTTTTGGCGACCGGCAGTTCCCGGCCTTTTGCGCCTTTGCCAAAGCGCTGGATCAGACGCTGCGCACGCAGGGCTGGCCCATGTTGCTGCCGCTGGAGTGTATCCACCAGCAATCGGGCCAGCAGTTCGCGCGCTGGGGCGATGCGCTGGCACAGGCGTTGGGCGAACCGCTGGTGTTGGAGCATGTGCCACGCGTGCCGCCCACCGCCGCGCTCACGCTCATCGCGCGCCAGGACTACCCCGGTGCCACCGGACAGGCCACGGCGATCCTGCGCTTTTATTGGCCTGCACAAACACTGGGCGCACGCCTGCACGGGCACGGTCTGGCGCGGTTTGCCGCCGGCGATCTGGTCGGCATCGTGCCGCCGGGTTCGGCTGTGCCGCGCTACTACTCGCTGGCGTCGGGCTGGGAAGACGGATTTCTGGAAATCTGCGTGCGCCAGATGCCGGGTGGCCTGTGTTCGACGCACCTGCTGGGCCTGCAGAGGGGCGACAGCATCACCGCTTTTATCCGACCCAACCCCGGCTTCGCACTGCCGCGCACGCGGCGGCCTGTGCTGCTGATCGGGGCGGGCACCGGCGTGGCGCCGCTGGCCGGCTTCATCCGCAGCAACGACAGACGCCACCCGATGCACCTGTACTTTGGTGGGCGCGACCCGGCGCGGGACTTTTTCTTCGGCCCCGACCTTCAGCGCTGGCTCGGCGAAGGGCGCCTGGCAACGCTGCAGACGGTTTTCTCCCGCGTGCCCGACGGCGGCGGCTATGTGCAAGACGCCCTGCGACGCGACGCCGAGCGCGTGCGCGGCCTGGTGGCACAGGGCGCCATCGTGCGCGTCTGCGGCAGCCGTGCCATGGCGCAGGGCGTGGCCGAGACGCTGGACATGGTGCTGGCGCCACTGCAGTTGAGCGTATCGACGCTGAAAGCCAAGGAGCGATATGCCGAAGATGTCTTCTGAGCCCCATGAGCACGCTACGGCCTGCAAGCGCATCACCGTTAACGGCCCGACCATGGGCACACGCTGGTCTGCCACGGTCGACGCCGACAACACCATGGACCTGGTGGCCTTGCGCCAGGACCTCGCCGCTGCGGTGGAGCAGGTGGACGAGCAGATGTCGCCCTGGAAACCGGGCAGCGACCTCATGCGCCTTAACCGCGCGCCCGTGGACGAATGGGTGGACCTGCCCGCTGAAATCCTGGAGGTACTGGACGGTGCGCTCGATGTCCACCGCCTGAGCGCGGGTGCATTCGATCCGTGCGTGGGGGCGCTGGTGAATGCCTGGGGATTTGGCGCGGTGCGCGATGCCCCCGACGCGCAAGCGATCCGCGCCGCACGCCAACCCTGGCCACGCCGGGCGGAAGCAGGCCTGGAGCTGGACAGGTGCGCAGGCCGTGTCCGCAAGCGTGTGCCTTTGCAGATAGACCTGTGCGGCATTGCCAAGGGTTACGCGGTGGACCGCATGGCCACCGTGTTGCAGCAGCACGGTGTGCGCCATGCGCTGGCCGCGCTGGACGGTGAACTGCGCGCCGTGGGCACCCAGGCCAGCGGTGTGCCTTGGGCGGTGGCGCTCGAACACCCCGAGGTGGAACGCCGCGCGGTGCACGGCGTCATCGAACTGGAAGATCTGGCTGTGGCCACCTCGGGCGATTACCGACGCTATCTGGAGGTGGGCGGTACGCGCCTCGCGCACACCATGGACCCGCGCGACTGCGCACCGGTGCGCAACAGCGTGGCCTCGGTCACCGTGCTGGCGCGCAGCTGTATGCACGCTGACGCCTGGGCCACCGCCTTGCTGGTGGCGGGCCCCGACGAAGGTCTGGCCATGGCGCAACGCATGAGGCTGGATGTGCTGTTCCTGCTGCGCCGTGCTGAAGGCCTGGTCGAGCTGGGACTGGGGCGGTTGGGCAGATAGCGGTTATCAAGCCTTGGCTGCGGGCAAGCGGAGTTCGGCCCGCAGCCCGCCCAGTGCCGAGGTGCCCAGGCGCAGCTGCCCGCCGTAGAGCTGGGCCAACTCGTCCACGATGGCCAACCCCAGACCCGAACCGGGCACGGTTTCGTCCAGCCGTGTGCCCCGGGCCAGTGCGGTGGTGCGGGCTGTGTCGTCGATGCCGGGTCCATCGTCTTCCACACACAAGTTCAGCACGCCGGCTGCGTCTGAAGCACTCACGCGCACCGCGCTGCGCGCCCATTTGCAGGCGTTGTCCAGCAGGTTGCCCAGCATGTCCTGCAGGTCTTGCGTTTCGCCTGCAAACGCCAGCGCTTCAGGCAGCTCGGTGCTGTCCATGTCCAGGGCGCGTGCCGCATACACCCGTTGCATCACCCGCACCAGTCCCTCGGCCACCGGCGCCACCGCCGTGCGTTGGCCCGGCAGACGGTGCGCGGCCGCAGCGCGTGAGCGGGCCAGGTGCCAGTCCACCTGGCGGCGCGCGGTGGCCACCTGCTCTTGCACCAGCAGCGCCAGCGTGTGGTCGGGGTGCGCTTGCTGCAGCGACTGCGCCGCCGCCTGCCCCAGCACCGCCAGCGGGGTTTTGATGGCGTGGGCCAGGTTGCCCGCCTGGGTGCGGGCGCGGGCCACCACCTCGGCGTTGCGGTCGAGCACGCCGTTGAAGTCGTCAATGAGCGGCTGCACCTCGGCCGGAAACTGGCCGTTGAGCCGCGCCTCCTGGCCCTCGCGCACGCGGCCCAGTGCGGTTTGCAGGGCGCGCAACGGCGACAGCCCCACGGCCACCTGCGCCAGCGCCGCCAGCACCAGCAGCGCGCCCAGCACCGCCAGCGAGGCGGTGAGCACGCCCCGGAATTCGGCCACCGCCCGCAAGCTGTCTTGCGTGTCGGCGGCCACAATCAGCCGCCAGCGCGCCTCGGCGGGTTCGCCCAGGCCCACGGTGCGCTCCAGCATCAGCAGCGCCGCGCCTTGCGGGCCGGTGCCCTCGTGCGCGTGCACGGCGCCGTCGGCCAGCGTGTCGGCGCCCAGCGCCAGGCTGCTGTCCCACAGCGAGCGCGAGCGCAGCACACCGCTGCGGGTTTGGCCGTCCGGGCTCACGCGGTCGAGCTGCCAATACAGGCCCGAATAGGGTTTTTGCCAGCGCGGGTCGGACAGGGCGCGCGCATCGATCACCGGCTGCCCGGCGGGGTCGATGTCCAGTTGCGCGGTGAGCTGGTCGAGCTGCTGCGTCAGCGTGGCCTCAAACTGGCGCAGCACATGGGTGCGAAACAGGCCGCTGAGCAACACGCCCGCCAGCAGCAGCGCCAGCGCCAGCGCCGCCAGCGTGGCCACCAGCAGGCGCAGGCGCAGCGAGTGGTGGCCCGGCCAGGTCCAGCGTTCGGCGCCGGTGTCTGTGGCCTGGTGGGCGTTGGTGCCGGTGCGCGGCTTCATGCGCGCTCAGGCAGCGCCAGCCGGTAGCCCATGCCGCGCACGGTTTCAATCAGTTCGGGCGGCAGTTTTTTGCGCAGGCGGCCCACAAACACCTCGATGGTGTTGGAGTCGCGGTCAAAGTCCTGGGCGTAAATGTGTTCGGTCAGTTCGGTGCGCGACACCACGGCACCGGGCCGGTGCATCAGGTAGGCCAGTACCTTGTGCTCGTGGCTGGTCAGGGCCACCGGCAGGCCGTCCAGCGTGACGCGGCCGCTGCGCGTGTCCAGCGCCAGCGCGCCGCACTGCAACACCGGCGAGGCCTGGCCGTGGGCGCGGCGGATGAGTGCGCGCAAGCGCGCCAGCAGCTCTTCCATGTGAAACGGTTTGGTCAGGTAGTCGTCGGCACCGGCGTCGATACCGGCCACCTTCTCGCTCCAGTTGTCGCGCGCGGTCAGGATCAGCACCGGCATGTTGCGCCCGTTGTGGCGCCAGCGCTTGAGCACGCTCAGGCCGTCCAGCACCGGCAGGCCCAGGTCGAGCACCACCGCGTCAAAGGCTTCGGTGTCGCCCAGAAACAGCGCGTCGCGCCCGTTGTCGGCCTCGTCCACCGCGTAGCCTGCGGCGTCCAGCGCGGTGCGCAAGGGCGCGCGCAGTTGGGGTTCGTCTTCAACCAGGAGGATGCGCATGGGAGCCGTCTGTCAGCGCTTGGGGTGGCGGTCTTTGCGCTGGATCAGCTCGGCGCTGCGCGCATCCAGCTTGAGCTTGACGCGCTGGCCGCCGGGCTGCAGCAGCTTGATCTCGTAGATCCAGCGACCGTGCTCGCGATCCAGCTCCACGTCCAGCACATGGCCGGGGTGCTCGCGCTCCAGCCGCTCCAGCACGCTGCGCAGGGGCATCACCTCGCCCGCCTGCACCGCCCGGTGCGCCTGCTCGTGGTCGTCGTCGGCGCGGGCCATGGGCCCCAACGCGACGCTCAGCACACCGCACAGCAGCAGCGCAGCGGTGGAAACACGGGGGAAGCGTTGAGGCAAAAACATGGCGCCATTGTCGGCCGGCTTTTCTGAATGGCCGATGAACGCGGGCTTCAGGTGCCGTTCAAGCGGCGGTTTGCACACTGCATCCAACCCCACTCCCCCGCTTCTCCGCTTTCTGAAAGGCCACCGACATGACCCCGATCCGCTCCCTGTTGACCGCCCCTGTGCTGCTCTTGGCCGCGCTGTGCTTCACCACCGCCCACGCCGCCGACACCACGCCCACCGCCCAACTGCAACACTGGAGCGCCCAGGCCGGCGCCCCCGGCAACGCGGCCAAAGGCCAGAGTTTCTTCAACGCGAAACACGGCGGCGAATGGTCGTGCGCCTCGTGCCACGGCACACCGCCGACCACGCAAGGCAAACACGCCAACACCGGCAAGGTGATCGGGCCATTGGCGCCCGCCTTCAACCCCAAGGCCTTCACCGACACCGCCAAGGTGGACAAGTGGTTCAAGCGCAACTGCAACGACGTGCTCAGCCGCGCCTGCAGCGCCGCCGAGAAAGCCGACGTGCTGGCCTACCTGAACAGCCTCCAGTGAATCCGCGCCACAAGGACACACCATGAACACCCTTTCGATCCGCCTGATCCGCCTGATCCGCCCCGCCCTGGCCGGTCTGCTGTGCCTGGCGGCTCTGGGCGCTGCCCAGGCCGACAGCGGGCGCATGATGCCGCGCAACATGCCCCAGGCCTACATGGCCGAGTGCGCCGCCTGCCACACCGCTTACGCACCGGGCCTGCTGCCCGCGCGTTCGTGGCAGCGCATCATGACCGGCCTGGACAAGCACTACGGCACCGATGCTTCGCTCGATGACGCCACGGTCCGGCAGCTCAGCACTTGGTTGCAGGCCAACGCCGGCACCTACAAACGCGTGGCGGAGGAACCGCCCGAAGACCGGCTCACGCGCTCGGCCTGGTTTGAGCGCAAACACCGCGAGGTACCCACTTCGGTCTGGAAACACGCCAGCATCAAGCGTGCGGCCAACTGCGCGGCCTGCCACCCCGGTGCCGACCGCGGCGATTTCGATGACGACAGCCTCCGCATGCCAGCGGGCGTGAACCTGGGCAAGCGCTGGTTCTGGAATGACTGACCCCAGGAAAACCACCATGCAAGCCGCTACTCCGATGACTTCCTCCACCGCCGCCGTGGCGTCCCCGTCGCGACCCACCCGCCGCCGCGTCACCGATGCGCCCACGCGCATGTTTCACTGGCTGTTTGCCCTGTGTTTTCTGGGCGCCTACCTGACGGCCGACGGCGAGAGCTGGCGCATGCTGCACGTCACGCTCGGGTATTCCATGGCTGGCCTGCTGGGCTTTCGCGTGCTGTATGGCCTGGTCGGCCCGCGCCAGGCAGGCCTGGGCCTGATGTGGCGCAAGCTGGGCAGCGCACCGGCGTGGCTGCGGTCGCTGCGCACCGCGCCGTCGCTCTCCGCCATCAACTGGCGCCAGGGGCAGAACCTGCTCATGGCGCTGGCTGTGGTGGCCTTGCTGGTGCTGGTGGTACCACTCACCTTGAGCGGTTACGCCACCTTCAACGAATGGGGCGTGTTCCCCGGCGACGACTGGCTGGGCGACATACACGAATTTCTGGGTGAAGCCTTCCTGTTCGTGGTGCTGGCCCATCTGGCCCTGATCCTGGGGCTGAGCCTGCTGCGCCGCAAGAACCTGGCATCGCCCATGTGGACCGGCAGCGTGGAAGGCCCGGGCCCGAGTCTGGTGCAGAAGAACCGCGCCTGGCTGGCAACGCTGCTGCTGCTCGCGGTGCTGGCCTACGGTGCCTGGGAATGGCAGCAGTCACCCAACGGGCTGGTGACGGCCCAGGCGCTGAACAGCCTCATATCGGGCAACGACCGCGATCACGGTGATGACGATTGACCGCCGCCGGGCTCACGCTCTGAACCCTGGCCTCAGTGGATGAACCGAATGTTGAAAGCAACCACCATGAACCAATACCTCTGCGTCGTCTGCGGATGGCTGTACGACGAAGCCGCGGGCTGGCCCGAAGAAGGCTTTCCGCCCGGCACGCGCTGGGCCGACGTGCCGGACGGCTGGCGTTGCCCCGAATGCGGCGTGGGCAAGGCCGACTTCGTGCTGTGCGAGGGGTGAGCCCGACACGGTCCTGAAGCGTTCACCAGCGCACCAGCAGCACCTCGCCCGCGTCGCTGGCCAGCATGGCCTGACGGCCCGCGAAGGGCACCACCGTGGGCCGCATGCTTTGCGGCATGACCAGACGCTGCACCTCTTCGCCACTCTGGCGATCCAGCACGTGCAGCACCTGGTTCATGTCCAGCGCATAGAGGTACGCCTTGTCGGTCACCAGCTCGGCCATCAGCGGGCCCCAGTTGGCCAGCGCCGAGCGGTAGTTGGTGGTGCGGTGGCGCCAGCGCACGCTGCCGTTCTGGATGTCGATGGCATAGACCCAACCCGTGGGTGACCAGAGGTAGGCGGTGTCGCCCGCCACATGGTGCGAGTTGATGAAGTTGCCGGCGTTGAAGGTCCACAGGACCCGGCCATCGTGCACCGAAATGCCGTACAGCAGCTCCTTGTAGCTGCCCGCCACCAGCACCTCGCCACTGACGTGAAGCTGCCGCAGGTACTGCCATTCGTGGCTGCGGTCGAGCTGCCATTTGAGTTGGCCCTGGCCGGCGTCGAGCGCGTACAGCAGGCCGTTGCCCGGCGCGAACAACAAGGTGTTCTGGCTGAGGGTGGGCGCATACGCCGTGAGCGTGTCGGGGGTGCCGGCGAAGCGCCAGCGCACGGTGCCGCTGGCGTTGTCCAGACACAGCATGTGGTGGCCATCACCCACGTAAGTGTGTTCGGGCGTGGCCCAGGGAACACCCAACTGGGTCTGCGCCAGGTAGATCCAGCGCCGGTCGCCTCGCGCGAGATGCCAGGCGCCGATGGCGTCGAGACCACCGCACAGGACCAGCTCGCCCGCCACCCGCGGGCGGAAGACCGCTTCCCGCGACAAGCCGTGGGCGGTGTGCCAGACCGGGAGGGCCTGTGCCGGATCGATGCGGCCCAGCCCGTGGTCGCCCGCGAACAGCACATCGGCGCCGTGTGCCGTCAGCGGTGCAAGCAGGGTGTTGCCGCTGTCCCAGCGACGTGCCACTTGCGGCCCGGGCACACCTTGGGTGGCCCACGCGGCAGCGGGCAGCGCCAGGGCGGGCAGACCCGATGCCAGTGCGCACAGCAGGTGCCGCCGGGTGAGCGGGTGGGTGGCGGTGCTCAATTGCAGTTGGCGCCTTGTTTGATCCATTGCATCAGGATCAGTGTGTTTGCGTGGTCGCGGTTTTCACTCGGGCTGATGCCGGGGGGCATGCGGTCCTCCGCCAGGTGTTGCCACAGCCCGCTGAGATCGGGCATGCCTGGAATCACCACTTTGGTGGCCTTGTCCACCCCTTTGGCCACCGAGTCGGCACCGAGCATGACGCCCTTGTGGGAGGTCAGATCCAGTTCATGGAAGCTCGGTGGCTCCTGGTTCGACATGTGGCAAGCGGTACACGCCGGGCTGTTGGGCGCAAACGCGTTGGCCTTCTTGAACAGGGGCCCAACGTTCTTGCGGTAGTTGTCGTCGTTCTTCGCGCCGTCAACGATCCATTGTTTCACCGCCACGTAGTTGGGCGTGTCATTCGGAACGTGAAACTTGGAGCCCAGCGGCATGCGGTTGTTGCGCAGCCGCCGGATCAGGGGATCGCGCTTGGGGTCGGTGCCGGGTGTGAACAGCGCCCGTTTGGGTTCTTCGGTGGAGCCCTGAAGCAGGCCTTTGCAGGTGGAAAGATCGAGGCCCCGGTAGCTCTTGGTGGCATCCTGCGATGAATGGCACGTCACGCAGGCCGCACCTGGGCCGAATGCGTTGGGGGTGTGCATCAGCGTATTGACGTACTGGTAGGTGATCGGGATGTTGCGCTTGATGATCAATTCCTGGACGGCTTGCTCGTCCTCGTCGTCGGGCTGAATCTTGCCTTCCTTGACGTCATGGATCAGTTGTTCGGCCAGGGTGCGGGGTTTTTTCTGGTCAGCCTGTGCGCTGCCCGACCAGCCCAGCACCAGAACGGTGGCCAGACAGGTGGTCAGGAAGAAACGGAAAGTGTGCCCTGTGGGCTGCAAGCTTGTCTTCATGGTGGTCTCCAGTGGGTCTGAGATGCCAAGCTTAGGCTTACATCCTGTTTCGTATACCCGGTAAACCGATGACAGCGGTTACCCCCAGCAGCCCGATTTTTTAAGTTTCACTTAATCGGTATACGGCAGAAAAAGCCGAACTTTCGCGTTCCAACGGCAGTTTTCTACACGGCGTAGCTTGGGTCTGCGCCGGCCTCAACTTGCCTCAAACGGGCTGGTTTGTGCTGTGCGAGGCTGAACGTTTTTCGGGTTTGGACGCTCGGCCCACACCGCGCTTTCAGCGCGGTGGCGCTGGCGCAGCCGGTGTGCCCAGCGGTGGCTGGCGGGTCAGGCGCACCGCTTCGCCGGTGACCGGGTGCAGGTAAGCCTCCACGATGCTGCCGCCGTGTTCAATGGCGTAGAACTCGTGGCAGTTGCCCCGCGACACCTTGAACTTCACCAGCAGATAGTCTGACGCCTTGAAGCGCTGGCGCGCCTGCTGTTCCGTCATCCATTGGCTGCGCGGTTGGTCGGTGCAAACCACTTTTTCGGCCGGGGTGCTGGCCTGTGCCGACCCAGCTGACCAGGCCAGCAGGGTCAGGAACACGGCGGCAAGACCCACCCGCCCGGCATGGGGCCTGGGGTGGGGTGTTATCCCATGTGCGTGTTCCATACGGCCTCAGGCAAACGTGTCGGCCATCAGGGCACCGAACCAGGTGTCCATCTCGCGGAAATTGCGGCTGTCCCAGCCCGCCGAAGCCCCCGAAGACGCGGCCACCGCTTGCATGCTGGCCGTGGCCGCGTCGTACTGAAACACGGCGGTCAGCCACGAAGCCTGGGTCTGCGTGATGGTGGAGTAACAGGCCGAGTTGGTCACCGGTGCCGGGTCGGGCGACAGTCCGCTGAGCAAGCGGCTGATGGCGTCGGCGCAGACCTTGGCCTCCTGGTTGGCGATGTGGCCCGCCTTGGGCTGCGTGGTCGCGCTGCTGTCGCCAATGATGTGCACCTTGTCGGCCCCGGCCACGGTGCTGGCGTAGCTCAGCACGTTCACCCCCGCAAAGCGGCCACCGGTCGCGTTGGCCAGCCCCTGGCTGGTGATCAGCGCACCGGCGCGCTGGCGCGGAATGAGGTTGATCACGTCGCCCTTGAAATTGCCCGCCAGGGTCTTGAGCGTCAGGGTGGCCGGGTCGGCTTCGCTCACCTCGGCGTTCGGGATGTACTGGATCACGCCCGCATGCAGCCCGGTGAAGGCGCTGGCGAAGTTGTCCCGCTCGGCCACGTAGTCGGCGTTGGCGTCCAACACCAGCAGCCTGGCCTGGGGCTTGTGCACTTTCATCCAGTCGGCCAGCAGGCAGGCGCGCTCGTAAGGCCCGGGCGGGCAGCGGTACGGCACTTTCGGAATGGTCAAAATGGCGGTGCCGTTGGCTGGCATGGCATTGAACTGGTTGGCGAGCAGCGTGGTCTGCGCACCGGCCTTCCAGGCGTGCGGCATGCGGTCGGGGTCGCTCAGCCCGGGCACATCGTCAAATGCGATGCCAGGGGCCAACACGATGCGGTCGGCCTTCAACACCGTTTTGTCGGCCAGCGTCACGCTCACGCCCACCGGGTCGATGGCCACCACCTCGCCGTACACCACGCGAATGCCGTAGCCGCTGCGCAGCCGGTCGTGGGTGTAGGTCAGGCTGCCCAGCGTGCGTTGGCCGGTGAGCACCAGGCTGCTCATGATGTTGGATGTGTAGGTCGGCAAGCGCTCCACCAGGGTCACATCGATGGCGTCGCCCCACAGGCGCAGGTATTTGGCCACCGCCGCCCCGCCCATGCCCGCGCCCACCACGATGACGCGGCTCTTGGCGCTCACGCCGGGCGCCGTACCCAGGTTGGGGTCGGCTTGGAAGGCATCGCTGTTGTTGCTGCTGCTGTCGTTGCTGTTGTCGCTGTCGCTGCTGTCGCTCTCGCCGCCACCGCAAGCCACCACGAGTCCGGTGGCCAGGGTGGCGCCCATGCCTTGCAGAAAATAACGTCGGTCCATGTCGGTCTTTCAAAAAAATGTGAAGGGTCAGCGTTGTGTGGCGAGCCAGTTCGCCAGCTCGCGCAGCTGCGCGTCGGTGTAGCCCAGGGCGTGCCGTGCCATGATTCCGTTGCCCTCTTTGCCCGACTGAAACTCCTTCAGATCGCTGTAAATGCTGTTGGCCGACTGGCCCGCCAGCCGGTCAAAGCCCGGGCCTTTGCCGTTCGTGCCGTGGCACTGAAAACAGTTGGACGCCAGCAGCCGACCCGGCGCGCCAACCTGGGCATGGGCGCCCACGGTGAACAGGGACAGCGCCCCTGCAAGGCCGCCGATCACGGCGGCACGAAGATGGATACGAGGTGGCATGAAGAGGTCCTGGTGGGGGTTGCGGTGAGAGGCATTGAAGCGCTCCACCGTTAAGCCATGCTTATCTCAGCCTCTCAAGACCAGACCCGACGCGAACCTGCGCCGGGAGCGCGGTAAGGCCACCTTAATCAGCGGTTTGTACAACGGGCAGGGAAGCGGCATACCGCCCGCAGCAGCGCATCAGGGCCAAGGCCTTGGGGCTGAATTTCCATGACAGGCCCCCATGACAGCGCTGCACCACCTGGTTTTTTTCTGGATCAATCTCACCCCCGCGTCGCCCACCTGGCTCATGGGTTTGGCGCGCCTATGCTCCACCGCGCTACCGGTCGGCTTGTTGCTGTTCGTGCTGTTGCTCCTGGTGGTTGGGCCAACGCCATGGCGCCGCATGGCGCTGCACATGCTGTGGGCCATGGTCCTGGCCTGGTTGATCACCAGCGGTCTCGCCGACCTGTTCCCGAGCCCGCGCCCCTTTGCGCTGGGGCTGGGTCATCTGGGGCTGGCGCACAAAGCCACACCCAGTTTCCCCAGCAGCCATGCCAGCGTGGCCTGTGCACTGGCCGCCGTCGCGTGGCATTTGGCACCCCACCCCCTGGCACGCTGGCCTGTGGTGTGCCTGGCCTTGCTGGTCGCGTGGAGCCGGGTGGCGCTGGGCATGCATTTCCCGATCGACATTTTGGCGGGCGCGGTGATCGGTGTGGCTTCAGCGGTTCTGGCGCTGTCGTGGGCCAGCCTCACCGCGCAGCGCAATGGGCGCTGGCATGGGCGCCGGCTGCCTTGAACCCAGCGCGGGGTCAACCATGGGGCGGCTGTGAGCCGTTTTCTACAATGGGTGGTTTCCGTCCTGAAAGCCCTGTGCAGCCCCGTGCCCGCAGGCCCCCCATCTCAACGCTCTGGTACCCACCATGCAATTCATCCGCTTCTCCGACCTCTGCGCCAACGGCCAAGCCACTGGCCAACGCGTGTTCATCCGCGCCGACCTCAACGTGCCGCAAAACGACGCGGGCGAGATCACCGAAGACACCCGCATCCGCGCCAGCATCCCCGCCATTCAAATGGCGCTGGACGCCGGAGCCGCCGTCATGGTGACCAGCCACCTGGGCCGCCCCACCGAGGGCGAATTCAAGCCCGAAGACTCGCTGGCCCCCGTGGCCGCGCGCATGGGTGAGCTCATGGGCCGCAACATCCCCGTGGTGGCCAACTGGGTGGACGGCGTGAGCGTGGAACCCGGCCAGCTCGTCATGCTGGAAAACTGCCGCCTGAACGTGGGCGAGAAAAAGAACAAACCCGAGCTGGCCGCCAAACTCGGCCAGCTTTGCGACATCTTCGTGCACGACGCCTTTGGCACCGCGCACCGCGCCGAAGGCAGCACCTACGGCATCGCCGAAACCGCCCCAATAGCCTGCGCGGGCCCGCTGCTGGCCGCAGAGATGGACGCCATTGGCAAAGCCCTGGCCGCGCCCAAACGCCCACTCATCGCCATCGTGGCCGGCAGCAAGGTCAGCACCAAACTGACCATTCTGCAAGCGCTGGCCAAGAACGTGGATGGCCTGATTGTGGG
>NZ_JAUSOO010000182.1 GCF_030656115.1 Hydrogenophaga sp. | reverse complement strand
CCGGTGCGCCAGCCCTTGCCGTCGATCACCTGCTCGTTGGCCAGCACGGTCTGGTCCACCGGGTCCCAGTTCACCACCTGGGTCTTGCGGTAAGCAATGCCCTTTTCCAGCATCTTCAAAAACAGCCACTGGTTCCACTTGTAGTAGGAGGGGTCGCAAGTGGCCACTTCGCGGCTCCAGTCGATGGCCAGGCCCATCGCCTGCATCTGCTGCTTCATGTACGCAATGTTTTCGTACGTCCACTTGGCGGGCGGCACACCGTTTTTCAGCGCCGCGTTTTCAGCCGGCAGGCCAAACGCATCCCAGCCCATGGGCATCAGCACATTGAAGCCCTTCATGCGCAGGTGGCGCGCCAGCATGTCGTTGATGGTGTAGTTGCGCACATGGCCCATGTGCAGCTTGCCGCTGGGGTAAGGCAGCATGGAGCAGGCGTAAAACTTCTTCTTGCCCGCGTCTTCGCTCACGCGGTAGGCATCGGTGGCGTTCCAGTGGGCGTGCGCGGCGCGCTCGACTTCCTTGTGGGCGTATTTTTCTTGCATGAAGCAGGGACCGGGCAAGCGGTGAGGAGGACTGTCGGGTAAGAGGGTTCGGGGGCGGGGTCAGGCACGCGGTGTGGCGCCTGCAACCGCCCAGGACGGTAACCCACGATTTTAGGCCTTGGGGACCCCCGGCGAAATTCAGCGGGCGGGCGCCGGCACCGAGGGGGCTGGCGCCGTCGGATCGGCCACAAAACCGATGCGTGAGAGGCCCGCCGTCTGTGCCAGCGCAATCAGTTGCACCACGCGGCCATAAGGCACGGCGGTGTCGGCGCGCAGCTGCAGTTCGGTGGCCGGGTCGCGCTCGGCGGTGGCTTGCAGGCGCTGGCGCAAGGCATCGGCCTCAATAGGCTGGTCGTCCCAGTAAGCCTGGCCTTGCGCGTCCACGCTCAAGGCCACGAAGGCGGCGGACGCGTCCACCGCTGGCGCACCAGCCGCCTCGGTCTTGGGCAGCTCCAGCGCCAGGCGGCTGGCCATGAGCGGGGCTGCCAAAATAAAGATCACCAGCAGCACCAGCATCACGTCCACCAGCGGGGTCACGTTGATGTCGCTCATGGGCCGGTGGCCGGCGGGTTTTTCCAGTCTGCCGAAGGCCATGGTGCTCAGGCCGCGGGCGCTGGCGCCGTGGCTGTGTGGCACAGCAGCTCGCGCAAATCGCGCGCAAAGCCTTCCAGCTCGGCTTCAATGTCGGCCACCTTGCGGCCCAGCACGTTGTAGGCCAGCACCGCCGGAATGGCCACCGCCAGGCCGGCTGCGGTCATCACCAAGGCCTCGCCCACCGGGCCCGACACCTGCTCGATGCGAAAGCCGCCGTCCAGGCCGATGCTGGTGAGCGCGTGGTAAATACCCCAGACGGTGCCCAACAGTCCCACAAAAGGCGCCGTGGAGCCCACCGTGGCGAGCAGCACCTGGCCGTATTGCAGCCGGGCCAGGACGCGGTGCAACGCGTCGCGCAACACGCGGGTGAGTTGCTGCGAGCGGTCGCCTGCGGTGGCCAGCGTGTGGGCGGGGGCACCGCTGAGGCTGCGGGCGGCGCGCAACAGCGGCAGCAGCAGCTCGCGGGTGTCAAACACCGCGAGGCGCCTGTCGGCGTCGTCCAGATCGCTGGCTTGCCAGAAGGCGGCCGTGCCCAGGCGCACGCCCTGCACCGCGCGGCGCAGCAGCCAGGTTTTCCACACAATCACCACCCAACTCGCCACCGACATGGCCAGCAACAGCAGGGCCACGGCGCGACCCAGTGCGTCGGCCTGCGCCAGCGTTTCCAGAATGCCCATGGGGTGGGGCGACTCAGCGCAAGCCGAGCACGTCGAACATGTCGTACAGGCCTGCGGGCTTGTCCGACAGGAAACGCACCGCACGCAGGCTGCCCTGGGCGTAGGTGGCGCGGCTACTGGACTTGTGCGTGACTTCGATGCGCTCGCCGGTGCCGGCGAACAGCACCGTGTGGTCGCCCACGATGTCGCCACCGCGGATGGTGGCAAAACCGATGCTCGACGGATCGCGCTCGCCGGTCACGCCTTCGCGCGCATACACGGCGCAGTCCTTGAGATCTCGGCCCAGCGCGTCGGCGATCACCTCGCCCATTTTCAGGGCGGTGCCGCTGGGTGCGTCCACCTTGTGGCGGTGGTGGGCTTCGATGATCTCGATGTCGTAACCGGTGGACAGGGCCTTGGCCGCCATCTCCAGCAGCTTGAGCGTCACGTTCACGCCCACGCTCATGTTGGGCGCCATGACGATGGCGATCGACTTCGCAGCCTCCGCTATCTCGGCTTTTTGCTCGTCGCTGAAACCGGTGGTGCCAATGACGGCGTTCACACCGTGCTTCACGCACGCACGCAGGTGGGCCAGCGTGCCCTCGGGGCGGGTGAAATCGATCAGGCACTGGCTACCGGCCAGCCCCTGATCCAGATCCGCGGTGATGGTGACGCCGGTGGACTGGCCACCGAAGGCGCCAGCATCCTGGCCCAGGGCCGGGCTGGATGCGATGTCGATTGCGCCCGACAGCACGCAGTCGCCGCTGACGCGCACCGCGTCCACCAGCATCTGGCCCATGCGGCCGCTGGCGCCAGCCACACAAATGCGCAACGGGTTGGAGGTGGTGGCACTCATTGGACGGATCCCGGGGTTTCCAGTGGGGGATAGGTGGTGCCAGGGACCACGGTGGGCACCGTTTGGGCCGGAGCAACTTGGGCATTGCGCGCCTGGAACGCTTTGAGTTGTTCTTCGGTGGCTTTCAGCACGGGCGGCTTGTCGGAGGTGCGACGCACGTCCAGCGAGGCCACAAACTCGGCCTCGGTGGGCAGTTCGTCGCCTTCAAAGCGCTCCAGCAACTCGCCCTTGAAAAACACCACCAGCTTGCGCTGCTGCGACGGTTGCCCCTGGCGCTTGAAGGTAAACACGTAGTCCCAGCGGTCGGCATGGAACACGCTGGTGAGCAGCGGCGAACCCAGAATGTCGCGCACCTGCAGGCGCGACATGCCGGGCTGCAGCGCCTGGGTCTGCTCGCGCGTGACCACGTTGCCTTGCTGAATATCGATCTTGTAAGGCGTCACCAGGCTGCCGATGCTGGGCATGCCCTGCATCCGGTCACCCAGACTGGAGCAGGCGGTAAGCGCCAGCACAGCGCCCAGTGCGCACAGCACGCGGCCCGGGCGGCTGAGGCGCGGCAAGCGCTCATATAAAGAAGGGCGAGGAGAGGAGAGGTGGTGCATGTGGGCAAACCGTGAAAGGCGCGTGGTACAGCCACCAGCGGTGTGGCCATGCTGCACATCGCGCGCGCTGGCGATATGATCCGAACATTGTAGCCCCGGGGTACGGCAGGCCGCAGGCCCACACGCCGGGAGCCCATCGACCCAGCCGCCAACGGCCGACCACCCCTTGCACCCTGCCCTCCCATGACCAACATCGAAGAACTCAAAAGCACGGGGCTCAAGGCCACGTTACCGCGACTGAAGATTCTGGAGGTGTTCCAAAACGCCAAACAGCGCCACATGACCGCCGAGGACGTTTTTCGCGTGCTGCTGGAAGACCGTTCCGACATTGGGCTGGCCACGGTGTACCGCGTGTTGATGCAGTTTGAGCAGGCCGGCCTGCTCACCCGCAGCAACTTCGAGTCGGGCAAGGCGGTGTTTGAACTCAACGAAGGTCAGCACCACGACCACCTGGTGTGCCTGGACTGCGGCCGCGTGGAAGAGTTTTTCGACGAAGAAATCGAGAAACGTCAGCACCTGGTGGCCAAAACGCGTGGCTTTGTGCTGCAAGAGCACGCGCTGTCGCTCTACGCGAATTGCGTCAAGACCGATTGCCAGCACCGCAACAAAAGGCACTGAGGGGGCAGCGAACCACTTGCGGCATCGGCTCAGGCCGATGCCGGGGCAGTGGGGAGCGTGGGGGCTGTGCCATTCACTCCCCCCGCGACATGGCCGCGCGGTGGCGCAAAACAAACTCCTGGTAGGTGTCAATGCCTCGCAGCTGCAAAATGGTGTTGCGCACCGCCGCTTCCACCAGCACAGCGATGTTGCGCCCGGCCACCACCTGAATCACCGCCTTGCGCACGGGCACGCCCAGCACGTCCTGGTACAGCGGCTCATGCGGCATGCGCTCGTAGTCGCGCTCCATGGTTTCCTTGCGCACCAGATGCACGATCAACGACAGGCGCATTTTGCGGCGCACCGCCGTCTCGCCGAAGATGGCCTTGATGTCGAGCAAACCGATACCACGCACTTCCAGCAGGTTTTGCAGCAGCTCGGGGCAGCGGCCTTCGATGCTGGTCTGGTTGATGCGGTAGAGGTCCACCGCATCGTCGGCCACCAGGCCGTGGCCGCGTGAAATCAGCTCCAGCCCGAGTTCGCTTTTGCCCAAACCCGACTCGCCCGTGATCAGCACACCCATGCCCAGAATGTCCATGAACACACCGTGCATGGAGGCGCGGTCAGCGAAATGGCGCGACAGGTAGGCGCGCAACACGTCAATGACGAAAGCCGCCGACTCGGCGGTGGAAAACATCGGGATCTGAGCCCGCTCGCACATGGCGAGCAGCGCATCGGGCGCGGTCTGTCCATCGGCCACCACCAGCACGGGTGGCTCCAGGGTGACGATGCGCGAAACACGGCGGCGGTTGTCGTCGTCGTTGGCGCTGGTCAGGTAAGCCACCTCGCGCTCGCCAAACACCTGCACCCGGTAGGGGTGGATGTAATTGAGGTAGCCCACCAGGTCGGCACCCGAACGGGCCTCGCGAATAGCCACCTCGTCAAAGCGCCGCTCAGAAGCACCCAGGCCAGCCACCCACTGCCACTTCAGGGCTTCGCGGTGGTCTTCAAACAGGACGTCTGCGCTGACGACGGTGGGTTTCATGTCGCATCACTTTCACTCAAGAGCAGAAAGTTACCGCGTGCGCGCTGCGTTTGCACGGTGTCGCACAAGGCAAAACAGCCCCAAGCAGGGGCTGTTGGTGAGGATTCGGCACGCCGGTCGGTTTCGCACGTGGCCTTGCACCACGCCGAAGCAAAGCGCCACATTCAGGCCGCGGCGTGTGCAGACTGCCAGGACGTGATGAGGCTGTGCAACGCTGCAGCTTCGCCCGACGTTTTCATCTGCTCGCGCAAGACACTGTCGCTCAGCAACTCAGCGATTTCAGACAGGATTTCCAGGTGTTTCTGGGTGGCCGCTTCGGGCACCAGCAAGAAAATCATCAGCTGCACGGGTTGCTCGTCGGGGGCGTCGAAGCCGATGGGGTTGCCCAACTGGAACACCGCAGCCAACGGCTGTTTCAGGCCCTTGATGCGGCCGTGGGGAATGGCAACACCGTGCCCCAGGCCGGTGGAGCCCAGGCGCTCACGCGCAAACAGGCTGTCGGTGATCAGGGCACGGTTCAGGCCGTGCAGGGTTTCAAACAGCAAGCCCGCTTCTTCAAACGCACGTTTTTTGCTGGTCGCGTCGACGCTCACAAGCACTTGCGCGGCGGGCAATATGGCAGATAGTCGGTTCATGTGGGCCTCTTGGACCGCAAATTATGCCGAGTTGCGCGGCGTTGGCTAGACTTTGGAAACAAAAAAGCCGCTTGACTTTTCAAGCGGCTTGCTGCAGCGCAACATAAGAACCGCATTCAGCGGCCCTTCCCAAGCGTTACATCAGGCGTTTGGCGGCTTCGTGGTGGTGGTCTTGCGCCTTGTCCTTGTAACGCAGCACCTGGCGATCCAGTTTGTCGGCCAACTCGTCCACGGCGGCGTACAGATCAGCGTGGGCACTCTCCGCAAACAGGTCTCTCCCCTTGACATGGATATTGCATTCAGCGCGCTGGCGCAGGTCTTTCTCTTTGAGGTTGTCGACCGTGAGCAGCACCTTGATATCGACCACTTGATCGAAGTGACGGGATATGCGTTCGAGTTTGCTGGTGACGTAACCGCGCAGGGCGGGGGTGACTTCGAGGTGGTGACCGCTGATCGTCAGGTTCATAGATGAGCCTCCTTATGCTCCGGGTTGACACAAGCCGCCGGGTAGGCAGACCTCCCGGCGGCGACGGGGATGCCTTGAAGCCACTATGCCCATGAACGGGGTACAGCGCAATCTTGCAGTGCAACAAAGTGTGAAAAGGCGGACCTTGTCGTTCAGCCTGCGGCTTTGGGTGTGCCGTGCAACGTGAGGCGGCGCGACATGAGCACCGCAGCCAGGCTGGCACACACGCCAAGCAGACCCGCCACCCAGTAGTGCTGCACCAGACCGCCCGCATCGCGGCTGATGATGAGCCCGCCCAGAAACGACGCCAGGCCCATGGCCGCCGATTGCACCGAGGCGTTGAGCGCCATGAAGGTGCCGCGCAAGGCCGGCGTGGCCGCGCCGGTAACCAGCGCCATGCCGGGAATCATGCGGCCGCTGAGCAACACAAACAGCACCGTGGAGGCGGCCAGAACCGCCCACAGTGGCAAGGTGGGCATGAGCGTGACGGCCATGATGGGCACGGTGACCGCCAGGGCCAGCCAGCGGAACAACCGCACCTTGCCCATGCGATCGGCCAGGCGGCCGAACACCCGCGCGGTGACCAATGTGGCCGCACCGCCGCAGAGATAGATGTACGGAACCTGGTCCGAACGCACCCCCACATTGGTCTCCATGTAGATGGTGATGAAGGGAATGATGGTGAAGCCGGTGAACATGAGCAGGGCAGAAAACGCAAACGCCCGCTGGTGGTTGCGCTCGCTCAGCACCATGCCAATGCCGCGCCAGATGGACGGCCGGTCTTTGGCGAGCAGGTGCTGGTTCAGCTTGGGCAGGGTCAGTGCCGCGCCCAGGGCAAGCACACCACTGAGCGCCGCAATGCCGATGAACGGCGCCTGCCAACTCAGGTGCGAAGCGAGAAACAGCCCGATAGGCACCCCGGCCACGGTCGAAAACGAGAAAGACGACATGACGATGCCCATGGCCCGGCCACGGCGCTCAAACGGCACCACGTCGGCCACGATGGTTTGCGACAGCGCCGACAGCACGCCGCCAAACATGCCAGCAGCCACCCGCGCCACCATCAAAAACCCGTAACCCGGCGCCAGCCCGCAAGCCAGTGTGGCCAGCGCAAACAGCACGTACAGCGTGAGCAGCAGGCGCTTGCGGTCGAACCGGTCCACATAGGTGGCGGCGGCCAGACCGGAAATGCCCGCCGACAAGGTGTAGGCCGAAACCAACAGACCGAACTGCGCGTCGGTGATGCCAAACAGCCGCGTGAACTGCGGCCCGAGCGGCATCATGATCATGAAGTCGAGGATGTGGGTGAACTGGATGCCGGCAATGGTCAGCAGCAGCCAGCGCTCGCGGCGGGGAGAGAGGTGGGAATGTGTCATGATTTTGCCAAACGCCCCAATGTAGTCGAGGCGCCGCTGGCGCTGGTTCACAAGGCCCACCACGTTGTCACTCGATACCCTGATTTCACGCAACATGCTGGCGGACGGGACCACCGAATCGGTGGCCGACGGCTGCGCGCTGGTGCTGATGGGCGGCGGTGCCCGCACCGCGTACCAGGCGGGCGTGCTCAGGGCGCTGGCGGCCATGCTGGGCACCAGCACAGCGAACGAGCACCGCTTTCCGTTTCGGTGGTTGTTTGGCACCTCGGCGGGGGCACTGAATGCGGCCTACCTGGGCAGCCACGCGGAACGGGGCTTGGCGGCGCTGCCGCAGCTGGCCCACTTTTGGCGCGGCCTGCGCTCGGAACAGGTCTACCGGCTGGACGCGCCCGGCTGGGTTCGGGCCAACCGCCTGGTGGCCGGCTGGACGCTGGCGCGCCAGGTGCGCCGCCACCGCGCCCTGCTTGACACCCTGCCCCTGGTGGACACGTTGCACCGCGCGATCAACCTCCAGGCACTGGAACTCGCGCTGGAGCAGCGCCACATTGACGTGCTCGGCGTGAGCGCCTCCAGTTACACGTCGGGCGAGCACTGGACTTTTTGCCAGACCCGATCCGACAGCCCGGTGCAGCCCTGGCACCGCCCCGGGCGGCGCGCCGACTTCCAACCCATCACCATCGAACACCTGATGGCGTCCAGCGCCATCCCGTTCCTGTTTCCGGCCGTGCCGCTCTGGGTGAACGGTCACAAAGAGCATTTCGGCGACGGATCCATGCGCCAGTTGTCCCCACTGTCACCGGCCATTCACTTCGGCGCCCGGCGGGTGCTGGTGATCGGCGTGGGCCAACCGCAGCGCTCGGGCCTGGCCGCCAGCGTGAGCAACGAGCCCACTGCCGGCACCATCGCGGGCCACGCCATGGCCAGCGTGTTTCACGACACGCTGCAGTCCGATGTGGAGCAAACCCAGCGCGTCAGCCAGACGCTGGCCCAACTGCCGCCTCACCTGGCGGCGGCCCTGCCGTACCGCCCGGTGGAGGTGCTGGCGCTGCAACCCAGTTTTTCGTTGGATGAGCTGGCCCTGAAATACATCGACGCCCTGCCCCGGCCCACGCGCAACACCCTGGTGGGGCTGGGCGCGCTGGACACCGGGCATGCCGCCGCGGGCAGTGCCGCCGCGCTGGCGAGCTACCTGCTGTTTGAACCCGATTTCGTCAGCGCCCTGATGGAACTCGGCGAGGGCGACGCCCGGCGGCGCCAAGACGAATTGATGCGGTTCATGGCCCCACCGCCCACCCACCACAGCGGGCCTGCGGTGCCATAATCAGCGGCAGTTTTCAACCCATTCAACACCCCATGGACAGCACACCCCCCAGTTGTGTGCTTTCAGCTCCACCCGCTCCCGTCTGAGCCCGCCCACCGAGCGGGGGCTGAGATTCGGCGATCGGCCGGCTGAAAGCGCCACCCTCCCCCCGCCCAGGGGCACGCCCGTGCCCCGCTTCCCTCAGCCCCTCTCACGCCGGGAGCGCCCACATGCTCAACGTATTCACCTTGGCCAATGGCCGCCTGTTTCAGGAAGAAATCGAGTCGCTCGAAGAACTGGCGCGGTTCAAACCCATCTGGGTTGACCTGGAGGCCCCCACACCCGAAGAGCGCCGCTGGGTCAAGCAGCACTTCGGCCTGTCGATTCCCGAAGACGCGATGGACGAGGACATCGAAGAATCGGCCCGTTTTTTTGAAGAAGACAACGGCGAACTGCATGTGCGCAGCGACTTTTTGATCGATGACGCTGAAGACCCGCGCGCCATCCGGGTCGCGTTCATCTTGAACGAGCACAACGACTCGCTCAAGAGCAAAGGCGTGCTGTTCTCCATCCACGACGAAGACGTGCCCGTGTTTCGCCTGCTGCGCATGCGGGCGCGGCGCATGCCAGGGCTGATCGAAGACGCCAAAGATGTGCTGCTGATGCTGTTTGACGCCGACGCCGAATACTGCGCCGACACGCTCGAAGACATTTACGACGAGATTGAGACGGTGAGCAAAAAGGTGCTCAACAGCAACGCCTCGGACAACCTGCTGAGCGAAGCGCTGTCGGCCATTGCGCGCAACGAAGACATGTCGGGACGCATCCGCCGCAATGTGATGGACACCCGGCGCGCTGTGAGTTTCATGATGCGCAGCCGTCTGCTGAGCGCCGAGCAGTTTGAAGACGCGCGGCAAATTTTGCGCGACCTCGACTCGCTGGACAGCCACACCGCCTTCCTGTTCGACAAGATCAACTTCTTGATGGACGCCACGGTCGGTTTCATCAACATCAACCAGAACAAGATCATCAAGATCTTCTCGGTGGCCAGTGTGTCGCTGTTGCCGCCTACCCTGGTGGCCAGCAGCTACGGCATGAATTTCCGCTTCATGCCCGAGCTGGAATGGGCCTACGGCTACCCACTTGCGATCGGCCTGATGGTCCTGTCGGCCATCGTGCCCATGGTGTATTTCCGCAAGCGGGGCTGGCTGCGTTAAGACCACCCCCATCGCCGGTTCACTTCGTGTATCCGGCTCCGCCCCTCAAGGGGCAACGCGGTGCGCCCCGGCAAAGCCGGTTGCGCTGCGTTCTGGTGGGGGCATCGCGCGCCGGTCATTCAACGGTTGCTGAACAAGGCCTCCACCACCGCGCCGCTGTAGCGGCTGGCGACTTCGCGCAGGAAGCGTGGAAAGTCCATGTGCGCGGTGTCGTCGGCGCGGTCCGAGATGGTGCGCACCACCGCCAGCGGCACGCCAAAGTCGTGACACACCTGCGCGAAGGCGGCGCCTTCCATTTCAACGGCCAGCGCGTCGGGCAGTTCGCGCTGCAAGGCGGCGCTCTCGGCGGTGGTGGCCACAAAGCGGTCACCGCTGATGAGCAAGCCCTGGTGCAGGCGCGGCGCCTGCAGACCGAAGGCCGCCACGGTTTCGGCGCCCAGCTGTTGCGGCAGGGTGTGCAGCATGCGGTCGCACGCCAGCTCCAGCGCGTCGGTGAGCCCGGCAGCGGCGTCGAAACGCGCTCGTCCATAGCCCGGCACCTCGTGGCGCGCAAACAGCGGAGACGCGTCCATGTCGTGCTGCAGGAAACTGCGGGCCAGCACCACATCGCCCACCTGCACACCCGACCCCAGCCCGCCGGCCACGCCGGTGAACACGATGCGCTTCACGCCAAAGCGTTCGATGAGCAGCGTGGCGGTGGTGGCCGCAGCCACCTTGCCGATGCCGCTGAGCACCGCGACCACGTCCTGCCCGTGCAAGTGCCCGACCCAGAATTCGCGCCCACCCACCACCTGCTGGTGTTCGTCGGGCATCAGCGCGAGCACGCTGGCGAGTTCGTCGTGCAGAGCAGAAACGATGGCGGTGTGGGTCATTCAAGGCCTCCGGAAAAGACAAAGGCGGCCAAAGCCGCCCCGTCATTGTGTCGTACCCGCTCCGGTCACTTCTTGTCTCTGAGTTCGCGGCGCAGGATCTTGCCGACCGGCGTCTTGGGCAGCTCGGTGCGGAACTCCACCACCTTGGGCTGCTTGTAGCCCGTGAGGTTGGCTTTGCAGAAGTCGCGCACCTGCAGTTCGGTGAGCGCCGGGTCCTTTTTCACAATCACCAGCTTCACCGCCTCGCCCGACTTGTCGTCGGGCACGCCCACCACCGCGCACTCCATCACCCCGGGCAACTGGGCCACCACGTCTTCCACCTCATTGGGGTAGACGTTGAAACCGCTCACCAGCACCATGTCTTTCTTGCGGTCCACTATTTTGAAATAGCCGCGCGCGTCCATCACGCCCACGTCGCCGCTCTTGAAGAAGCCATCGGGCGTCATGACCTTGGCGGTCTCATCGGGTCGCTGCCAATAACCGGCCATCACCTGCGGACCCTTGATGGCGATCTCGCCGGGCTGCCCCATCGGCACCTCTGCGCCGTCGTCGTCCAGGCATTTCATCCAGGTGTTGGGCAGCGGCACGCCAATGGTGCCGCTGTATTCGGTGCTGGTGGTGGGGTTGCAGCTGGCCGACGGGCTGGTTTCCGACAGGCCGTAGCCCTCGCAGATCGGGCAACCGGTTTTCTCCAGCCAGAGCTTGGCCACGGCGCCTTGCACCGCCATGCCGCCGCCCACCGACACCTTCAGGTTGCTCCAGTTGACGGTGTTGAAGTCGGGGTGGTTGGCCAGGCCGTTGAACAGGGTGTTGACGGCCGGAAAGCTGTGGAAGGTGTGTTTGCTCAGCTCTTTGAGCACGGCAGGCAGGTCGCGCGGGTTGGGGATCAAAATGGTTTTGCCGCCGGTGCGCATGGACAGCATCATGTTCACCGTGAAAGCGAAGATGTGGTACAGCGGCAAGGCGCACACACTGGTGGGCTGCTCGCTGGCCGGTACCTGCTTCATCACCGGGTTGTTCCAGGCTTCGGACTGCAACACGTTGGCGATCACGTTGCGGTGCAACAGCACCGCGCCCTTGCTCACACCGGTGGTACCACCGGTGTACTGCAGCACGGCCACATGGTCGGGCTTGATGTCGGGCCGCTTGAACGTACCGCGCGTGCCCCGGGCGATGGCCTCGTTGAAGCGCACCGCCTGCGGCAGGTTGAAGGCAGGCACCATCTTCTTGACGTTGCGCACCACGTAATTGACCACCGCACCCTTGAGCAAGCCCAGCAGGTCGCCCATGGCCGCCAGCACCACGTGCTTGACCGGCGTGTTGGCCACGCACTGCTCCAAGGTGTGGGCAAAGTTTTCAACGATGACGATCGCTTTGGCACCCGAGTCCTTGAGCTGGTGCTCCAGCTCGCGCGGGGTGTAGAGCGGATTCACGTTGACCACCACGAAGCCCGCACGCAAGATGCCCGCCACCGCCACCGGGTACTGCGGCACGTTGGGCATCATGATGGCGACCCGGTCGCCCTTGACCAGCCCAAGCCCCTGCAGGTAGGCCGCAAACGCCTGTGACAGGCTGTCGGTCTGCCCGAAGCTGAGCTCTTTGCCCATGAAGCTGTAGGCGGGCCGGCTGGCGTACTTCAGAAAACTTTCCTCCATCAGATGGACCAGCGAAGGGTACTGGGCCACATCGATATCGGCGGGCACACCCACGGGATAGGCGCCCAGCCAGGGACGGTCGGCCGTCGATTCGGTCATGCGGTATCTCCATATCACTTGTAGGTTGTCGGCAACTGCGCATTGTCGTTCGATGCAAGGCTTTTCGGCATCGTGTTTTTCCCTTACGAACGACTGACAGGTTACTTTAAAACCTTGGACACCCGTGCTTGTGTGCTATGAAAACCAAGTACCCAATACTTTTTCGACACCGCACAAAACAGCCGATCGGCGGCGCTGACCAGGTGATTTCGCCGTTCTTGACCACGGTCAGACCGCGGATGGCGTCGTCGGCCATGTTGACGTTGATCACGCCATCTTTGGTCTTGCACAGCACTTCCGTCAGGCGAACCCGATGCACATGCATGAGGGGCGGGCAGCAGCATCTTCACGACCATGATGCGGCAACCTCGCTGCACCAACAGCAGCAGCCCTCTTCGCTTTAAAGCTTTTCCAGGTTGACGTACACCATGGTTTGGTTCAGCAACTGGTAGGCAATTTCGCCGAAGGTCATGGGCCCGGTCATGGGGCCGGTGCGCTGGCCCTCCAGCTCGCCGTAGAGGTAATTCAGGATGCAGTTGCAGCTCCAAGACGCACCCACCGCGTCGGCAGGCAGCGATTGGGCAAACGTTTTGGCGTAGTTGGGCACCGGCTCGGCAATGCGGTATTCCACATCGTCAAACACGGGGGCGTAAAAATCGACCTGCCCGGCTGCCGCGTCCACCGCCTTGAACGAGACGTTGATCATGGCGCCCGAATAATCGGCGACCAGTGGCAGGCGGGTGTCGATGTTTTTCTGGCCCAGGTACTGCGCCAGGTTCACCAGTTCGCCGTTCACAAAGCACTCGTGCGCCGAGAAGCCGATGGACGGAAAGCGGATCACGTCGCCCGAACCGGGCCGGAACAGGTTCAGGATTTCGATGCGCGGGTAGATCGACTCGGGCAGCGGAATATGAACCGCCAGGGCGTGTTCGCCGCTGAAAGTGAGCGTCTGGCCGTTCACCACCCTAGGCGCGGCCTGGCCCAGGTCGTCCAGGTGCACGCCCGCAATCCAGCCCACCAGCGGCTTCATGTACTGGTCTTCAAAGGCCGGCGCCTCGCGAGCAAAGCGCGAATGCACCTCGGAGAAGGCGGGCACGATGAGCACGGTCAGGCCGTGCGCCGGTGCGTCCAGTGCCACCTTGTGCAGGTTGCTGTTGTCGTACCAGCGCAGCAACGGCGTGCCGGCATGGGCGGGCAGTTCGGTGATGAAGAGCTTCTGGCGCGAGGTCTCGCCGCCGTCTTGCGCCATGAAATAGGGAATGCTGCCGGCAATCCAATTGCCCGAGGGCAAGCGGCGCAGCAGCGACTCGTCAGCCGCGATGGACAGGTAAGCACCCCGACGGATCAACACCAGGGCTTCTTGAAGATCCATCAGCGTGCCACTGACCGGGCTGGAAAGGGACGAGGGAGAGGCGTTCATGGTGGGTCAGCCCAGCCGCAGCTGATTCAGTTCGTGGATGAGCACACGTTCATTTTTAACGAAATAGCGGTGCAGTTCCTTCAGTTTCATCAGGCGCACCTCTTCGTCTTGAATCAGATCCATCTGCGAACGCAGCTTGGCCAGCATGAGCTTGAGGCTGAGCACCTTGATGTCGAGTTTGAGCTCGCCACCGAGCAGGCGCAGCCAGACCGGATCGGTGATGTCGGGCACCGCGCTTGCGACCGACGCAGGCACGGCCAAGGACACCGCAGGCACCGGCACGGCCGGTCGGGTTGGCGCCTCAAAATCGGCACCACCGGCCCGACCGGTGTCCAGTGCGAAGCGGTAATTCCAGACATCCTGCAAGTTCAAGTCCAGCAATCCACAGACCGACTGCAACGAGATGCCCTCACTGAAGAGTGCGAACACCCGAGCAGCCAACGCCCGGGTGAACGGCATGCCACTCTCGCCCATCCAGCCGATACCCTTCGAATCAAAGCCCATCGGGATGTTCACGTGCAGATGAAAACGGATCTGTCCAATCGCCAGGTGCTGCCACACCGCCGTTTCGCTGACTGGGGCCGATTTGGGTCGACCGAACCAGCCACGCTCGGGTTCCTGGGCGATCCATACGTCGCATCGGCGCTTGCGCACGTCCAGCCGGTATTGACGCACTTCCCAGGGGCGCTCAATCAAAAGCAGCTGCCGCAGCAGCGCATTGTCGATGTTGATCATTCGGGATGTCTCCTCGTCGTTGTTCTATGCTGTTTGTCCGGGAACACACATGTGTTTGCGTGGCCACTCGACACGTGCAGCACAATCCGTTCCACCCCGGTGTTGCGTCAAACCAAGACACTTTTGAACGCCGATTCCACCAACAGCATGGACACTGTCCCCTGCCGCAGCAACCGGTGTTGCACAAACAAGCCTTCGGAAGAATCGTCAAACCATGACAAAAACCACCCCCCAACTCGTGGAAGCTCTCGCCACCGCACTCAAAGCCCGCGCTCAGTTCATGGCCACGGCCGAGAGCTGCACCGGTGGACTCATCGCCGGGGCCTGCACCGAAGTCAGCGGCTCCAGCGAGTGGTTCGAGCGTGGTTTTGTCACCTATTCCAACGCCGCCAAGTGCGAGCTGCTGGGTGTGCCAGCCGCCTTGATCGAGGCCCACGGTGCGGTGAGCGAGCCGGTGGCACGCGCCATGGCCGCAGGCGCCGTGGTCAACGCCCATGCGCACTGGTCGGTGGCCGTCACCGGCATCGCCGGCCCCACCGGCGGCAGCGCTGAAAAACCGGTGGGCACGGTGTGGTTCGGCTGGGCCACGCCCATGGGTGTGTTCACCGAACACCAGCACTTCGATGGCGACCGTGCCGCCGTGCGCCAGGCCACCGTGGCGCACGCATTGGCGGGGTTGCTACAGCGGCTGTAAAAAACCAACGCCCCGGCGGCGCAGGGCTCGGCCTGCCGGCGCAGAGGGAGGGGTTACGCCAACTTGAAACCGAACGGCGCCGCGCCCCAACAAACCCCTACTTTCTGGAGGCCAAGTCGCAGGCGATGCGCTGCTCATGCAGGGCCAGCTGCTCGGCGCGCAGTTGGGACTGTTCCTCGCGGGAGAGCGTGCGCCCGGCGTAGCGGCGCTCAAGCGCTTCGGACTGCGCCGCCACCTGCGCCATACACGCCTCCAGCGTGGTGAGACGCTCAGGCGTCAAGGCGGGTTGGCTCCGCCGTTCACAAGCCTCCGCCGCACGGCCTGCCGCATTCAGGGCCGCATGCAGATTGTTCGCCCACCGCTCAAAAGCCGCCCGCTCGGTTTCGGGCGGGCGGGTGCGCCTGAACTCCCGCTCAATGCGGTTCTGCTCCGCCTGAAACAGGTCGATACAGCGCTGAACCGCCGCCGACTCGGCCCCGTGTGCCGCGCCAGCGGCAAGCAAGCATGAAAGCGTCATCAGGATTCGTCGCATGGGGGTTTGCATGAAAGCAGCCGTTTAGAGGCTGAACGAAGTGGGGATTGATTTGGTGCTGGTGGATTGCGAGCAATTGACTGAGGGGTTGTGGCTTGCTTATTTTTTAACGTAAAGCTAACCGGGCGCGGCATGGGAAGCTGACAAATAAAACCGCATTATAACCGTGCTCCGGTTGAGCGCAATGTTAGGCCGAATGCGTGATTGAAAGACCCGACCCCTTTTGTGCGTTACCCGATTAGGTATTCTTCAATATGACCACGAATCTTTCTCGGAATGGCAGTAATTGATAATCAGAGAAATCGCTCACTTTAAGAAAGGTGAGTTCTGCTGCATAAGCTGGTTCAGGTTTAATCAAAACATTAGTCTTTCCACCTGTTAAATAGCCGTCCAGCGTAATTTCCTCCAAACACTCAACCCTAGAATTGTCGTCAGTAGATCGATTTTTTTCAGTTTCCCATAAGCGTTTTACATAGTCACTAAATTCCTTTTCTCTGAAGTAAATTGAATTAACCGCATTATGGATTTGCAATATATTCAATGCATCTACATCTTTCCTATCGATTACCATCACTATATTTTGATCATCCGATATAAGTTCATAAGCATTGCGGTCAAACATTAAAAAACTAAGCCAGCTATTTATCGGATAATGCAGAGTCAAACCAAAATTCATATTTCCATGTTTACTATATGGCATGCCTTGTAATGCAAGGTTAGATCTTGTTACTGGAGTATCACTAAAAATAAATGGAGTACCAGTTACATTTTTTAAAAAGACAGCACCCAGATCCTCTATTTCAGCAAGCTTAACTTTCACATTAAACATATTAAATGTTTGCCATCGTTTTGAGTCACTCATTGCTTGCAAGACTGTTCTCATAACTTCATTAATTGCCTTGGTAACTTCTGGAGGCCCTCCTAAATCATAGTCATCGACCGCCTCAAGTTGTGGCTGATAAAAATCCTCGAGAAATTTCATTCGCGGTACGTTAGAGTTTCTTTCATTTAGTGTTCTAAGCTCTTGGAAGCATAGCGCTTCCATCATGTCTATAAAACCATGAGAGGTCAGCGCCTTGTCGTTCACTTGAGATATTATTTTAGAAAAAATTACACTATATTTAGTATCGAACTCTGTGACTATTTTCTCTATTTCACGAGAGCCATAAAAGTTATTCTTTGATGCTTGTGTATCCACTGAAGCATTCTCGATAATTTTTCCCGAACCTTTTATCAACATTCCTATGCTTTTCTTATCAATAGAAAAGTTTCGAAAATAATGCTGTGGAACAAAGTGTTGATTTTGCTTATCTGTCATAATTCAAAAAATAATCGATAGTTTAAGCGTTGTCCTTTGGGAATATCCATACGCCTAACCAATCATGAGTTGATCCACTCGCCCCCGAGCATCGGAACTGCGGGGTCGGAACTGCGGGGTCAGGTCTTGTATTGACACTTACCCACTTCGTAAAAAAACCGAACGCAACCGCGCCATGGCCAGGCCTACGCCACTGGCTGCTACAGTCTCAAAGAATTCGGTCAAGCCTTCGGTCTGCACTACACAACGGTAAGCCGGTTGGTGCGAACAGTGGAAATTGTTATGAATAAAAGAGCTGCCCACGCAATGCTAAAGCGGGTTTCAGGGGTTTTTTATATGTATGCAGCCGCTGGAGGGGTGGATGGAGATGTTTCAATACATGACCTGACCCCTAGGTTCCGAGCACATGCAGGCCACCCCCTCGAAGCGATGGCTGAGCACGGGGAGTAACGCTAGCAGTCAAGGAATGCGCCCGGGGCGAAAGGGTGGAAACGATAGGGCAACATCAGGTTCGATAGTTTGTCCGGCACTGCCTTTCCAGATAGAGCGTAGCGCGTCAATCTTAGCCACAGTTTGCCATTCTTGAATTGCCCTTCATAACGGGCATAAACGACCTCTATCCATTTCGACCAGGACATCGTTTCGCTTAGCGCGAAGGTTATCAACTCGCCGTCGGTACGAAAGTCGCCTTTGGTATCCGCATAGGGTGGCGATGTAGCGTCGGGGTCGAATGAAATGCGCCAGCCCTGGTGATTGAAGTCAGTAGTTGCAACCACCGAGCCATCTGGGAAGAACCGGAGGTAATGCCGGTAATCGAGGGTTCTGGTCGATCCAGGCAATCTTCCCGACTTGTACAGCCCGAAGAAGGCAATTCTGTCGGTATCGATTCCACCGGAGGTCTTGCAATGAGAAGGTGCCGGGCTATACGCGCTTACCCGGCTGCGGCGACTTGCGCGCAAGTCAGCGACGTAGCGCCCAATGGCCGGATGATTCCACTGCATTCCAATGAAATCATCCGGCAACTGCACGATGTCAAAACCACGTCGCAGAGGGAGATGGTAATTATTAAGCCTCGCACCTTTCGAGGAGATACCCGTCATTCCGAGTCGTTCCATCATGCCATTTGTGGATGACACGATCAAGACATCGTCGTCTTGCACGGAATGGTGCGTGCCGCGGAAGAAGCCGATGGAAGACACCCTATCACCGACTACTTTCCAATCTTCGTAGCAGCGATTCAGTAAAGCGTGGTGGGTGGCGGTCTTCTCCCACTGCTCTGCTGGCGTGAACAGAGTTTTTCTAGTAGTCATAGGTTACTTGCCTCGGACGGGTCCAAATATCACACAAACGGTCAAGGGACGAAAATATTCATCCCCCAACCACCGCGCCATTATGAAATGTCGCAAACACCAACCGGCATCTTATTCATTGCCGTTACCGGTTTTTTCTGCAACACCCCCCCATTTGGGTGAGTGGCCACCTCACCCCGCCAAGATATGCGCCCGCACACCCCGGCGCGGTGCCGGCCCGACCGGCGGCGCGTAGCCCAGGCGCGCCCACATTTGCACCGTGAACTGCGGCGGCGGCGTGTTCAGCAGGCGGTGGATGGCGGCGTAGGGCTCGGCTTGCTCGGGGTACTCTTGCAGCGCTTGTTGCAGGGGGTGCATGGACAAGCCCTGCGCCGTGGCGGCCAATTGGGCGCGGGCGTAGGCGCGGCCTGCTTGCAACTGGGTTACACGGTCGTTGCCTTGGCTCACCATATAAAAGAATGCGGGCGTGGTGGCCAGTTTTTCATTGAAGTCTTTGATTTGCCCGGCCACCGCCGAATCGCCGGGGGCGGGGGCTTGGCTGCGGTCAAACAGGCCGAGCGCGGTCAGGGCACGCACCATGGGCGTGTTGATGGAAATGCCGTCGCGGTGTTGGGCAATTTCTTGCGGCCCAATGCGCAGCACCTTGTACGACTCCAGCACCGTGCGCGGTGTCTCCATTTCAATGCGCCACGCGTCCATGGCAATGCGGCGGTGTTGTTGCAGGGCGTCGGGCTGGGCGCCGCCCACAAAGCCCAGGCGCAGGCCCGGCGCGGTGGCGCTTTGCGCGATGGTTTGCAGCGCATCGGCGGCGGGTTCGCGGGGCTCGTAGGCCTCGCGGTTGGTGTGGCGCCGGAAAATTTGCGCAAACAGCGGGTCGGGCTGCACCGTGGCGTCGGGCACCAGGCGCACGCGGGCGGTGGGCCGCTGGTCCAGCGTGGTCGGGCCGAACGCGCCTTCGGGGAACAGTTGCATGTCGGCGCGAAGGCCTTGTTGCCGGGCGGCCAAGTCCAGCAGCTCCAAGAACGTGCCTTGGCTCATCACCATCTGGCGCGACAGCGGGTCGGTTTCGGGCAGCAGCCGCTTCAGGTCCACGAACAGCGTGATCTGGTCGGGCACGGACAGATTGACCAGCCACGATTGCAGGTTGTGCGAATGGGGCGCCAAGATGGCGTGGGCCAGCAGCCAGTGGCGCAGGTCTTGGCCGGGCTCGGGCGGGGTCCAGGCTTGCAGGGCTTCGGGCGGTAAGGCGCTGCTGCAAGCCGCCAAACCGGCGCTGGCTGCCAGCACCACACCACCGCCCGCGAGGCGGATGAATTGTCTTCTTTGCATCTCAAGTCCTTTGTGCAGTTCAACCCCCCAAGGGGTTTGAAGGTCATTGTGGGATGGCGCTGCATTGAACACAATGGCATGAAAACGGGTAGCAGGTATTCAAAAATGAATGGTCCGCAATTCAACTGGCAACTGATTCCGGCCTTTTTGGCGGCGTATGAACACGGCAGCCTGATGGCCGCAGCGCGCCAACTGGGCAGCAGCCAACCCACCATGGGGCGGCACATTGCCGAGCTGGAGGCGCAGTTGGGCACGGTGCTGTTTGAGCGCACGGGGCGCGGTTTGGCGCCCACCGCCGCCGGGCAGCGCCTGGCCGAAGCGGCCCGCGCCATGGAGACCGGTGCCCACGCCCTGCTGCGCAGCGTGAGCGACACCCGCACCGCGCTGCGCGGCACGGTGCGCCTGAGCGCCAGCCAGCCGGTGGCTTGTGTGCTGTTGCCGCCGATTTTGGCGCGCATGCGGCGGCTGTTGCCCGAGATTGCGGTGGAGCTGGTGGCCAGCAACGCGGTGAGCAACCTGCTGCGGCGCGAGGCCGATATTGCGGTGCGCATGGTGCGCCCCGAGCAAGGCGCGCTGGTGGCGCAGCGGGTGGGCAGCGTGGGCATTGGGGTTTGCGCGCACCGCGACTACCTGCGACGGCGCGGCACGCCCGCCCAGCCTGCGGACTTGTTGCAGCACGATTTGGTGGGCAACGACCGCCACGACGACATTGCCAAAGGCTTTGCGGCCATGGGCCACAGCGTGCCGAACGAGCGCTTTGTGCTGCGCACCGACGACCTGATGGCCTATTGGGCCGCTGTGCGCGCCGGTATGGGCATTGGTTTTGTGGCCGATTACCTGAGCCGCCAAGACCCCGACGTGTTGCCGCTGCTGCCGCAGTTGCGCATTCCGCCGCTGCCGGTGTGGCTGGTGGTGCACAGCGAAATTCGGGGCAACGCGCCGATCCGCGCGGTCTACGATGTGCTGGCCGCCGAACTACCGCCTTTGCTGTGAACACGCATGACCGAACCTTTCAAAAACCTCATCAATGCCCACACCGTGCACCATGCGGGCCTGCACCTGCACCGCGTGTGGCCCGCGTTGGACCGCCAGCGCTTTGAACAACACGCCGCGCAGGGGCTGGACGCGCTCGAATTCAAAGCCCGCGCCATGCAACTGGCCGACGCGCTGCAAGCCACCCTGCCCGCCGACTTTGCCCAAGCCGCCGACGTGATAGAAGCCAGCTTGGCCGATCCCTTGGGCTTGGATGCCGCCGGTGAACCCGTGGGGCTGAGCGCCGCACAGAGCCAGGCCGGGCTCTCAGGCTGGGTGGTGTGGTCGCTGGGTGAATACGTGGCACGCCAGGGCATGGCCGATGTGCCGCGTGCGCTGGCCTGCCTGCACGCGCTGACCCAGCGTTTTTCGGCCGAATTCGCCATCCGCCCGTTCATCCAGCAACACCCCGATCTGACGCTTGCGGTGTTGAAGCGCTGGGTACACGACCCCAGCGCCCATGTGCGACGGTTGGTCAGCGAAGGTTCGCGCCCGCGCCTGCCTTGGGGTTTGCGGCTGCACGCGCTGGTGGCCAACCCAGCGCCCACCCTGCCGCTGCTGCGCGCGCTGCAAGACGACCCCAGCGCCTACGTGCGCCGCAGCGTGGCCAACCACCTGAACGACATCGCCAAAGACCACCCCGACCTGGTGGCCCAGTGGGTGCGCGAACACCAGCAAGCCGCCAACACCCAACGCACCGCCCTGCTGCGCCACGCCAGCCGCAGCCTCATCAAACAAGGCCACGCGCCCACCCTGCAAGCCTGGGGCCTGGGGCTGGGTTTGCAGGGCGAGGCCACGCTGAGTCTGTCCACCGACCACGCCAGTGTGGGCGAAGACGTGGGGCTTCACGTGACGCTGCGCTCCACCGCGCCACAGCCCCAGCCGCTGGTGGTGGACTACGCGGTGCACCACGTGCGCGCCAACGGCAGCACCAGCGCCAAGGTGTTCAAGGGCTGGAAGCTCATGCTGGAGCCCCACGCCGGGCGCACCCTGGACAAACGCCACAGCCTGCGCCCGGTCACCACGCGCCAGCTCTACCCCGGCCTGCACCAGATCGACCTGCGCATCAACGGCCAGACCTGCGCCAGCGCCCGCTTTGAACTGCTGGCCTGAGCCTATCGAAGCCCCCACCTGGATTGGCAGGACTTCCGCCAAGTCGCCATGGCGTTGTTGCTACGCCATGCCGCCAGGTTTGCGAGCAATCAACACACTTGGTGAAAACAGCAAAAATGCAACCCATGCCCATCGACGCCACCGCATCCCCACACACCCGCCGCAGCCTGCTGCTGTGGCCCGCCGCACTGGCCTTGCTGAGCGCGTGCCGCCAGGCAACCACAGGCGTTCGGGTGGCACCGGGGCAAACCGTGCTGGCGTTTGGCGACAGCGTGACCCACGGCACCGGTGCCGGCCCGGGGGAAGACTGGCCCAGCTTGCTGGCCGCGAAAACCGGCTGGCAGATCGTCAACGCCGGGGTGCCCGGCGACACGGCACAAGCGGCGCGCTCGCGACTGGCGCCCTTGCTGCGGGCGCACCGGCCCGCGCTGGTCATTGTGGAACTGGGTGGCAACGACTTTTTGCGCCGCCGCGCCCACGAAGCCGTTCAGGAAGACCTGCGCGCCATGCTGCAAGCCGCGCGCGCAGCGGGAGCGCAGGCGGTGCTGGTGAGCGTGCCCGAGCTGTCACTGCTCGGGGCGTTGAGCCGTCGGCTGAGCGATGCGGACTTGTACGCCGACCTGGCGCGGGAAGAAAAAGTGCCCCTGGTGCCTGACGTGTTCTCCGACGTGCTGTCCAACCCCGCCTGGCGGGCCGACCATGTACACCCCAACGCAGCGGGCTACCGCGAGATGGCAACGCGGCTGCACGCGGCTTTGGTTGAGCAGGGCATTGCGGCGCCCTGAGGGGTGGCTGAGCCGCTCACCGCATCAACCCCGCCACCCGCTCGCGCAGCCCGTCGGGCGTGGCGTCCTCGGCCATCACGGGTGCACCCACGTTCAGCCCCACGCGGTTGAACAGACCCCGACGGAAGGGTTTCACCATGGCGGTGGGTTCGCCCTGAGCGCGTTCGATGCGGCTGAAATACGAGCCCCACAGGTGGTTCAGCGCCATGGGAATGACGGGAACGTGCAGGCCCTCGGCGTTGGCGCGGACGAGTATTTTGGCGATGCCGCCTTTGAAGGGCTGCAGCGTGCCGTCGCGGGTGATGCCGCCTTCGGGAAAGATACCCAACAAATCGCCCTCACGCAGCACCGCCGCAGCGGCGCTGAAGGCGGCTTCGTAAGCGGCGGGGTCTTCTTTTTGCGGCGCAATGGGAATGGCTTTGGCCAGCTTGAACAGCCAGCCCAGCACCGGCACCTGGAAGATGCGGTGGTCCATCAGAAACCGGATGGGCCGGGGGCTGGCGGCCATGAGCAGCACCGCGTCCACATAGCTCACATGGTTGCAGGCCAGAATGGCCGCGCCCCGGGTGGGGATGTGTGCGTCGCCGCTCACCTGGAAGCGGTAGACGAAGCGCGAGGCCACCCAGGCCACGAAGCGCAGCAGGTATTCGGGCACCAGCATGAAGATGTAGAACGCGACCACGGCGTTGGCCAGACCGACGAACAAAAACATCTGCGGAATGGTGAAACCGGCCTGCAGCAAAGCCCCGGCGATGACGGCACTGGCGATCATGAACAGCGCGTTGAGGATGTTGTTGGCGGCGATGATGCGCGCGCGGTGCGTGGGCTGGCTGCGCATTTGGATCAGCGCGTACATGGGCACGCTGTAGAGCCCGGCAAACAGGCTGAGCAGGGCCAGATCGGCGAGCACGCGCCAGTGCGCCGCGTCGGCCATGAAGGCGCCCAGGCCCAGGCCGCTGGCGGGCGGCAGGCCCCGGGTGGCGAAGTACAGGTCGACCGAGAACACGGTCATGCCGATGGCGCCCAGCGGCACCAGGCCAATTTCGACATGGCGGCGGCTGAGCACTTCGCACAACAACGAGCCGGTGCCGATGCCGATGGAGAACACCACCAGCAACAGCGAGGCCACCTGCTCGTCACCGTGCAGCACGTCTTTGGCAAAGGCGGGAAACAGGCTGAGGAACACGGCGCCAAAGAACCACATCCAGCTGATGCCGAGCACCGACCGGAACACCACCGGCGTTTGGCGGGCCAGTTGCAGGTTGCGCCAGGTTTCGGTGAACGGGTTCCAGTTGATGGACAGGCCCGGGTCCATGGCGGGCGAGGCGGGTATGTGGTGCGACGCGACACGGCCCAGAATGGCCAGACCGACGCAGGTGAAGCCGACGTGGTGCGCGCCGATTTCGGGCACAGCGATGATGAGCCCACCGGCCAGATTGCCCAGCAAAATGGCCACAAAGGTGCCCATTTCGACCACGCCATTGCCACCGGTGAGCTCGCGCTCGCTCAGGTGCTGCGGCAGGTAGGCGAACTTGACCGGCCCGAACACCGTGGACTGCAGGCCCATGAGAAAAATGCAGGCCAGCAAGACCGGGATGTTCTGCACAAAAAAGCCCCAGGCGGCGATGGCCATGATGCCCATCTCGGCGCGCTTGAGCCAAATCATCATCTGGCGCCGCTCCAGCTTGTCGGCCAGTTGCCCGCTGGTGGCGGAAAACAACAGAAAGGGCAGGATGAACAGCGCGCCGATCACCAGCCCGGCCAATTCAGCCGGCAGCCACTGCACCTGCAGTTGGTAGGTCACCAGCACGGTGAAGGCGAACTTGAACAAGTTGTCGTTCGCCGCACCCAAAAACTGCGTCCAGAAAAACGGCGCAAAGCGGCGCTGGCGCAGCAGGGCGAACTGGCCGCCGCCGTGGCTTTGCGCGTGCACGGCCGGCGGTGGGTCCAGCGGACGGCGGGGCGGCTCAATCCAGGTGGCGGGTGCGTTCATGGAAGACTCCTTCGAGGGTAGGCTGCTGCATTCTGCCGCAAGGGTGGGCCGCGTTGTGGCGCGACGGGCTGGTGGGCAGTGTCGGGCGTCGGACCGGTTCACCGGCGCCTGAAAACGGTACAGTTCAGCGCATTGAACCCACAGGTATCGGTATTCGGTACGACCCCCCATGAGCACCACCCTTGACCTGGTTGCGGCCCTGAAGCAAGAACTGAAAGCGGCGCACATGACCTACGCCGACCTGGCGCAGGCCCTGGGCATGGCGGAATCGAGCATCAAGCGCATGCTGTCCAAGGGCGACATGTCGCTATCCAGGGTGGACGAGATATGCCGTGCGCTGAAAATCGACTTTGCCGAACTGGCAAGGCGTGTGGCCGATGCGCAGCCGCTGCTGCGAGAAATGACCGCCGAACAAGAGCGCGCGGTGGTGGCCGACAAAAAGCTGCTGCTGGTGGCCATTTGCGTGCTGAGCCAGTGGACGCTGGAGCAGATGACCACCAGCTACCGGCTCAGCGAGGCCGAATGCGTGAAGTACCTGGTGCAGCTCGACCGGATTGGCATCATTGAGCTGCGGGCGCTGAACCGCTACCGCCTGAAGCTGGCCAAAACCTTCCGCTGGCGCCCGCACGGCCCGGTGATGAACTACTTTCGCGACCACGCGTTGCTGGACTACTTTGCCGGTGGCTTTGACGGCACGGGCGAGGGCCTGATGCTGGTGCACGGCTCGGTGAGCCGCACGCTGGCGCCGCTGTTCATGGAGCGGCTGCAGCGCGTGGCGCAAGACTTTGCCCAACAACACCAGACCGACCAGAAACTGGCGGGCAAAGACCGCGAGGGCTACACCCTGGTGCTGGCCATGCGAAGCTGGGAATTTGAGGCGTTTGGCGCGCTGCGCCGTTGAACCGCTGCGCCGCCGCCATGCCGCCGGGCCCAAGACTGGCATGATGTCGGGTTGGCCCAAGCCATGGGCCTTTTTATTTTCCTGCTCTGCACCTTGTCATGAACGCCTCCACGCCCGCCACGCCCGACAACGCCACCCCGGCCCCCGCTGAAACCCGCGCGGCACCACCCGCCCGCGGCCAGCGCCCCAACCGAGGCCGCCGCCCACAGCGCCCCGCCACCGAGCGCCCCGCCGGGCCAGCGCCTGCGCGCCAGCACCCGGTGCTGGACCAACTGGCCGAGTTGGTGCCCGTGCTGTTTGGTGAGACGCTGCTGCCGCTCAAACGCGGCATTTTTGAAGACCTGCTGGCGGCTTACCCCGAGGTGCTGGAGAAAGACAGCCTGAAGGCCGCGCTGGGCTTGCACGCGCGCTCCACGCGCTACCTGACGGTGGTGGCCTCGGGCCTGCAACGGCACGACCTGAGCGGCCAGCCGGTGGAAGACCTGACGCCCGAGCAAGTGCACCACGCACTGATCGAGGTGTTTCGCCGCCGGGGTGCGCGCAGCCGCGAAGACCTGCGCCCCAAGCTGCGCCAGCGCATCCTGCAGGCCTTTGAGGCTTCGGGCCTGCCGCGCGACGAGTACGCCCAGCGCGTGCACGGCCGCGACGAAGAAGTGAACCAGCTCACCCACGACGCGCTGACCGAAGCCGCCAGCCGCGCCGCGCGCGAAGAGGCGCTGCTGCGCGCCTTCGACGCCAGCGGCAAAACCGTGGAAGCGTTTGCCGACATGTACGGCATGCACGTGCTGGACGCCAACCGCACGCTGGAGCGCGCCCGCGCGCGGGTCGCCCGCCAAGCGGCGGTGGCGGCCTCCAACACCGCCACCCTGGCCAGCCCCCCGGCAGACGCTGCGCCCGACACCCCAGCGCCGGCACCCGACTGACACGCAGCCCGCAGCGCTCGCGGGCGCTGCCGCTCAGAGGTTGGCGGGTTGCGTGTTGGCGATGGACCCGATGGCCCGCTGCACATCGGGTGCTGCGCTCACCAACGACAGGCGGCGGTCCTGGATGAGCTTGATGCAGCTGCGGCGGCTCATGGAATGTGTGCGGCCACCGGCACTGTGGAACAGGAACAAGGTGAGCGTGGTATTGGACCAGACCAGCTGCGCGCGCAACCAGGCTCCCTGAGACAGCAGATCGACCCAGGCACCCAGCGTCAGGCCTGCCAGCACCGCCTCCACCGCCGCATCGTTCAATTCGGACACAGCCGACACCTCGGCCGTCGGTAGCGGTCGCAGCGCACCCAGCTCGGAAAAGTCGGTCGGCCGAGCCTCTTCCACGCCCACGGACACCAGCTCGCTGCGGTCGAGCCAGGGTTCCTCGGGTCGGTACACCGATCGCTTCGGCGCGGTGGGCTCGGGCTCGACAGCAACCGCTGTCACGGGCAGTGTGTCCGGCGCCGGCTGAGGCTCAGTCCCCTGGACGGGCCCGGTTTCCTGTGAGGAAGCCTCCTCGGCAGGGTTCGGCTGCGTGGGCGGCTGGCACAACGTTTCCAAAGCGGCCAAACGTTCCTGCATGAGGCCCTCGGGCCTGCCGATGGCGGCCAGTCCGCGGCGCAGCGTCAGCATCAACTCAGGCAGCGCGGCGCGCACCGAGTCGGCGTCGTGCGCCAGGACGGCCGGTTGAACGCACCACAGCAGAGACGCCACAGCGCGCTCGCAGGTCTGCGCATCCGGCCCGTCGTCTGGCGGCGACACACGCAGCCCAGCCAGCACCGTCGACCATTCGTCGCGCAGAAAAGACACCACCGCCTCCGGTGCGTGGGCCATTTCGGGCAACTGTGACCACGCCTGAGCGATCTGTTGGGCCATGGCCTGGCGTTGCTCAGCCAGGCGCAGCGCTTGCAGGCGCTGCGCCTGCTGCGCTTGAAGGGCTTGATCGCTGGCATCCCACGTGGCCACCAACCGCTCCAGCACGCGCAAAAAGTCGGGGCTGTGTGCCTCGGGCAACGCATGGAGTTCCAAAAAGGCCTGCAGCACCGACCGATAGAAATCCACAAACGCCGGTGTCGATGCGTCGTTGTGTTCCACCGCACGGTGCAGCACACCGTCCAGCAAGCGCCGGGCCGGGTGGCTGGGTTGCGTGATGAAGCGCGGCTCGTCCCGCGCCAGCCGCAACAAGGTGGGCTCCAAGGCCACCAGAGCCTCACCCACCGGCCGCAACAACAGCGGGTGGGCCGCCAGGCGCCCCACCAGGGCCCGCACCACGTCAAGCGCCACCACCTGTTCGAAGGTGTCGGCGCTGGCCTTGAGGCTCAGCAGGCGAAGGGTACGGGCCGACGGCTGGGACCAGACGCCCCAGGTGTGCTCATCCAGGGAACTGCCCACGCCCACAGGAGCGGCCATGCTGGCGCTGCCCGTGCGGTCGCCCGGCGCCCGCGCCGAAGCCGTCACAGCCTCCATCTGGGCCTGAACCAGCCCGCGAAAACGGCTTGGCAACGGCGCCTTCAGTCCGACATGGGCAGGGTTTAAGAACGCCTTGAGCAGCGCTGGCGTGGGGGCGTGCTCGGGCTGGCACAGCCTGTCCAGAGCGGGCAGAACTGCGTCGTCGTTGGACGCTATCGGCCCAGTCAACGCCGCCACATCGCTGCGCTGGGCCACACCCGACAAGCGGCGGTACAGCCCCTGCAATTCGTCAACCAGTGCGGGCGCGAGGTGTTGCATGCGCCGCTCCAGCGTCGCCAGATCGGGGGACGCTTCGTCCATCAACCGATAGGCCAGAGCCAACCCATGCCGTGGTGCGGCCAAACGCTCAAAACGCCGCGCCACATCGTCCGGTTCGCACCGCCTCACCGATTCGAGGCAACGCCGGTACGACGCGAGGAAGGCGGGGCTTTCAACCAGCCCCAAGGACGCCAGCGGGACGGGCGCCGACACCGACGCCCCATGGTCCTGCATGTCCAACAAAGGGTCCATGTCCTGCGCAGGGGGAAGGGCGTGCCGGGACTGGGGCGGCCAGTCCAGCTCGGCACCCTCAACCACCTCGTCCAGACGCTGAGCGAACGCTTTGCACAGGTCGGCCCGCCGTCGCAACAGATCGCCCCAGACGGCGGTCTTGCGGTCCAGCACCGTCCATTCGCCTGGCGGCCCGCCCTGGGCCTGCAGCGCCGCAACCACCCTGTCCAGGCTGCGTCCAAAGACCGTGGGCACTTGGGCCCTGAATTGATCAAATTGGTCCACCACGTTCATCCTCTGGCGATCCGACGTCGCATGTCTGCACGCCCCAGCGTGCGATAGAGAATCACTTTAAAGGGCGCAGGCCGCCGCCGCACGCCAGCGCCCGACCGCCGGGGGCTGGTGATGACCAACGGAGCCTGCTCACAAGGCGTTACAAATCCAGCACCGCCCACACCGGGGAATCAGGCGGGCATGGTGAACACGGTGAGCACGCCGGTGTAGCCGTACAGCCGGTGGTGCGCAATTTCGCCGCCGGCAAAAAAACCCACCAGAGGCACATCGCCCAGGGCACGGCGCACGGTCTGCAGCTCGGCGCTGGGACTGCCAAAGTGCGGACCGCCCCGTCCGGAGCAGCTCACGTACACCGCCCCGGCCATGCGCCGGGCCGGATGCGGTGCGGCATCGGGCTCGGTGGCAGCCAGGGCTGTGGCCACGGACAGGCTCAACTCCTCAGGCTCCAGTTCTTCGCGCACCTCGGCGCACACCCGTGTGAGGTCGGCGCGAGCGGCCTGCACGTTGCGTTCGCAGAACGCGAGGCGGGTGCCCACGGGCGCCAGGTCGGCAATGGCCACTCCCCGGCGGCCGGGGTCGAGCCCGATCAGGTGGCGCACGATCACCTCCGGGCCAAACTGACCGCGCCGTGCCGCGACCGCGCTCCCTGCCAGATCGCTGGTTGGCAGCGTGAGACCCACCAGGGTGGCGCGCAGACGTGGCATGGCCTGCTCGGGCTGGTCCAGCGAAACACCCAGTTCGCGCAGCAGCACGTCCAGCGCAGGCTCGCCATCGAGCGTGAGCACCAGGTTGCCGTCGGCGTCGGTCACGGTGTGTTCGCGGGCCACAGGCTGGGCGCCCTGGGTCACGCGCGACACAATGCCCACCGCCGGCCCAAACGCCACGCCGCTCAGCCCCCCATGAAACACGCCACTGGCGGCGCCCTGGCCGCGCAGGTTGCCGGCACTGCTGAAAGCAAATTGCACCGTGCTGCGGCGGCTGGCGGCCAGACCACCGAACACGTAGCCGCTGGCGGTTCGATCAGCCACCTCGGCGATCAGCTCGGCCAGTTCGGGTGTGTTGCCGTCGGCATGCACCAGCGCCGTGTGGGCCACAAAACCGTCGGGGCCCGCCACGCGGCCGCTGGCCGACAACGGCGCCACGCCGCTGAACACGCGGTACTGGTCAGGGCTCAGGTCGCACAGCATCACGGCCATGGCAGGTTCGTCGAAATACTCCACGTTGTTGGCGGCCACGCCCACGCCCACGGTGCCAGCCCAATCGGTCACTTCGGGCAATTCGGCGCTCAGGTGCGCCAAGATGGCTTCGGCCTCGTTGGCGTAGTGGTCGGTGATGTAGAGCAGCGCCAACGAAGGTGCTGCGGCATGGTCGGGCAGCGCCATTTGGGCCCGCAGTTGCGCCAGCACCAGCGCGGCGGCCATGCGCCATTGAGGATGGGTGGCGTGGGCGTAAGGAAAGAGTTTCATGGGTTGCAATCGCGCCACGGCCTGCGCTGGTTCCGTTCAGGAGCGTCGGCTGGCCGGTGCCGCCTTTTTGGCGGCGACTTTTTTGGCGACGGGTTTGCTGGCCGACTTGACAACGGGCTTGGCTGCGGTTTTGGCGGCTTTGGATGCCGGTTTGGCGGGTGCTTGCGGTGCTGCAGCCTTGCCCATCGAAAAACCAGGTACCTGGAAAAAAGCGCTCGGCATGCTCCAGTCGCCCGGGGCGGAGGGTTGGGCAGCAGCGCCGGCCTTGGGCGCGGTCGCGGGCTTGCGCGCCGGGGCTTTCCTGGGCGCGGCCTGGGTGGCGGGTTTCTTGGGGGCCTTGCGGGGGGTGGAGCCCGGGGCTGCGGCCCGGACGGCGGCCTTGCCCACGCCAGCGGCCATGCCCACGTTGCGCGCCACCGTGTCGGTGAGGCCACGGGTGACCTGGCCGGCCATGCCGGTGGCGGTTTTCACCGCCTGCTCGGTCAAGCCGCTGGCCACCTCGCGGGTGGTGTCGAGCGCGGTTTGTTTGGCCACATCTTTCAGGGCGTTGGCGGCGATGTGTTGAAACTGCTGCGACAGCGCACCCCACCACTGCATGGGGTCCACCACACCGCCGGTGGACGCTCCAGCAGGCACTTCGCTGGCGGCTTCTTGCGCTGGCGCCTCGGGCTGCGGTGGCGTGGGTGCGGCTGTGCCGTAGGTGCGCGGCGGAATTTCAAGACCGGCAAACGGCGTCGCGTTGGGGGTCGGGTCCGCCGCCGGGGGCTGGCTGGCGCCCGTGAAGCCGGCCAGCGTTTCGGCCGCTTTGACCTTCAGCGCATTGGCCACATCGCCCATGCTGAAGTTCATGTTTTTCAGCGTGGCCAGCGTCATTTTTTGCACCTCCAGCGCCTGGATGGTGGCACCCAGCGCCTTGGCATTCTGGTCGAGCCAGAAATGCACCGCCTTCAGTTCTTCGATGCGTTTTTCCAGGTCTTCCACGTTGTAGGTGGGGGCCACCCAGTTGCCCAGGTTGGGCAACTGCGGAATGCTTTGGCCCAGACCCTGCGCCACCCCACCGGCCGCTTGGCTGGCCAGGTTTTGCAGAAACTCGAAACCCGGCACAAATTTGCCAAACCCACTGCCCGATGTGTCGCTCATGGCTTGTCTCCTGGAGGTTGTTTGAAGGGCATGCCCACGTGTTGAGGGCGCTTATCCAGCGCTGCCGTCGCTGTCCACGCCGTAGCGGGGTGCCCGGCGTTCCCGCAAGGATGCCACACCTTCGCGCACATCGGGGCCGGCAAAACCCATGAATTCCAGCGCCAGCGAGGTGTCAAACGCCGGGCCGGCCTGGCGCAGCCAGTTGTTGAGCGAATACTTGGTCCAGCGGATCGCGGTCTGGCTGCCGCTGGCCAGGCGGTCGGCCACTTCAAAGGCTTTGTCGATCAGGGCGTCGTCGTCCACCGCCAGCGAGACGAGGCCGATGCGCTCGGCCTCTTCGCCGCTGATGGGGTCGCACAGCATGAGGTAGTACTTGGCCTTGGCCAGGCCGCACAGCAGCGGCCAGACGATGGCGGCGTGGTCGCCCGCCGCCACGCCCAGGCGGGTGTGGCCATCGACAATTTTGGCGCTCCTGGCGGCAATCGAAATGTCGGCCAGCAAGCCCGCCACCAACCCGGCACCCACGGCGGGGCCGTGCATGGCGCTGACGATGGGTTTGTCGCAGTTGATCACGTTGTAGACCAGGTCGCGTGCTTCTTTCCACACCCGGGTGCGCACCTCAAAGTCGGTGGCCATGTCCTGCACCAGCGCCAGGTCGCCGCCGCCCGAAAAGCCCAGGCCGCTGCCGCGCAGCACCGCGCAACGCACGCTGTCGTCGCGGCCCACGTCGCGCCAGATCTCGCTCAGCTCCCAGTGCCCTTCGTGGCCAGCGGTGGGCAGTTTGCCGTTGCCGCCGGGGCCGTCGGCGCGCATCTGGATGTCGAGCACCGACGGGATGCCGCCCACCAAGGGGCCGCGGCGGGTGATGGCAAGGGTCTGGTAGCGGCTGTAGTCCACGGTCTGCATGGGGTCTCCTGTCGGGGATTGAATGGGCAAGGAAATGGGAACGCAAGCGGAAACGGGTCCTGCCATACCGGGCCGGGCTGGCTCAGCGGCGCAGGCCGTCGGGCTTTGATTTTCGTCTCAATCGGATGCGGTTCTGGAAGCGAAGGTGTTGGGGCTTTCCCGGCGCTGGAGGCATCGCTTGACGTGCGTCAAGACGCCGGGCAACGGGTAAGAAGAACATACTGCTGAGGCTTGCAGACATTTGCTGCCAGCGGTTCGACACACAAGGAAGAGACCATGAGCCAGACCATTTCAGACAGCTTTGCCACCCAGTTGCAGCACATGCGCGCAGCCACGCTGTCGCAGTTGCACGCCCAGCGCGGTGGCACGGTGGGCCGCGCCGAGGCGGCCGCGAATTTGCGCGCGACCGAAAGCGACGACTGGGCGCAAGCCGATTCCGAGCGCGACCTGGCTTTTGCACTGGACGAGCGCGAGTCGGCCGAGTTGCTGGCCATTGACGCAGCCCTCCAGCGCATTGCCGACGGCAGCTACGGCCTGTGCATGGACTGCGGCGTGGGCATCGCCACCGCGCGCCTGCACGCCAACCCCACGGCCATGCGTTGCGTGGACTGCCAGAGCAAGCTGGAACTGGCACAGGGCGGTACCCGCCCGGCCACGATGTGATTTTTTAACCCACTGGAGATTTTTTTGACCACTTTTCATGCCGTCGTCTGGATCGACCACAGCGAAGCCCACGTGCTGATGTTTGACCGCGAACACGTGGAGGCCCAACGCATCAAAGCCCGCAGCCACCACACCCCCAAGCACGGCCATGTGGGCGCCGACAAAGACTTTTTCAGCCAGGTTGCGCAGGCGCTGGAGGGCGTGAGCGAGATTTTGCTGACCGGTCCGGCCAGCGCCAAAATCGAGTTCCGCGATTTCTGCCAGCACAACGTGCACGCGGTAGACAAGTGCATCGTCGATGTGATCAGCAGCGACCACCCCACCGATGCGCAGGTGGTCGCCATGGCACGCCAGTATTTCTTGAAGTACGACCAGACCGCTGCCGATCCTTCACAGCGCTAAGCGCCTGAGCGCTCTCTGCGCCCCACCTGGGCGCTGCACCGCCCACCTGGGTTTCCCGGGTGGGCGGTGGTGTTTGGGGCTGGCGCGCTTTGATATGCTGCGCGCATGAACCCCACCCTTCCCGCTTCACTGCCCGCCCGCAGCCTGTTTCACCTGGCCTTTCACGTGACCAACCTGGACGAGGCGCGCCGCTTTTACGGCGGTGTGCTGGGTTGCCCCGAAGGGCGCAGCACCGACACCTGGGTGGACTTCGACTTCTTCAGCCACCAGATTTCGCTGCACCTGGGCGAGCCGTTCAAGACCACCCGCACGGGCCGGGTGGGCGATCACCTGGTGCCCATGCCGCACTTCGGACTGGTGATGCTGCTGCCGCAATGGCAGGCGCTGGCCGAGCGTTTGCAAGCCGCCGGGGTGGCGTTTGTGCTGCCGCCACAGCGGCGTTTTGCGGGGCAGCCGGGCGAACAGTGGACGATGTTCTTTTACGACCCGTTTGGCAACCCGATTGAGATCAAGGGCTTTGCCTCGCTCAATGACATCTACGCCAGCTGACCGGACGCCCAGCCGGGGCCGTCACCCCCCAGTGGCAATTTTCTGCCCGGCAGCGCGCCATTCCGGAAAACCGCCGCGAAACCAGTGCACCTTGGTGAACCCCGCCTTCAGCGCGGCTTGGCTGGCTTTGTAGCTTTTCCAGCATTCGGCGCCGTTGCAGGCGAAGATCAATTCAACGCCCCGATCGGTCCCCAATTGCGCGGTGTCGAACTGGTCCAGAGTGGCCTCGTAGTCGGCGTCTTTGGCGCTTTTTTCCACATACGGCACCAGCTTGGCGCCGGGCACGTGACCGGCCTTGAATTCGGCGTCGGTGCGGGTATCGATGTAGCGCGCGCCGCGCTGCAGCATCTGCGCCACCGCCGCCGCATCCACCACCTGCGCGCCGCCCAGGCTGCGCGGCGTGAAGTAGCCCAGAGTCGACACGTAATTGAAATCGTCGCCCTTGAGCGCCACCGCATTCGACCCGTCGTTCAACACAGCACTGGCCACCAAGGACTCGATCAGGGCGGCGCGAAAGGCGTCGGCGTTGACCTTGCTGTCCTCGCGCACGGCCACGCTCAAACCGGGTGCGGTGTGGGTTTCCATGATCACACGCAGCTTTTCACCGGCGGCCACCCAGCGGTCAAACACTGCCCGCTCCACCGCCACCACATCGCAGCGGCGCAGCTGCAGGCAGGGCAACAGGGCATCCTGGTAGCGGGTCTGAAACAAGGGACCAAAATGGCGTTTGATGGTGGTGTTGAGGGCGTTGATCTCACCCCGCAGCAGGTACGTCACCACGCTGTCCTGCATGGGCAGACCCAGCCGCTTGCCTTGGGCCTGGGCCAGGCTGGTGATCGCGCCTTCGGCAGGGGCCACCAGCACCGCTTGCACCGAGCGGTCCAGGCCGAGCACAGGGACGTAACCGTAACGCACCGCACTGCCCACCACATGGGCCGGGGCCACGTACACCTCGTGGATACGGGAGCGCGTGGTCTGCAGATCGGCGGTGGCGTCGGTGGACAACACGGCGGCCGGGGTGCTGCCTGGCGCGGCCTTGCGCAGCGCCTGCTCCACCGCACCTTTCCAAACGTTGTACACCGCAAAACGGGATTGCTCCCCCTGGTCACCGGGGTTGATGAGCACCCGGGTCTGGGCTTGCGCCGCCCAGGAGGTCCCCAGCAAGGCCAGCAGCACCAGACGCCGGGTGAAAAGCTTCGCAGAAAAATGCAGGTTTTTCATAAGGCAATGAAAGCGTTTAAATATAAGAAAATACTTATTTTAAGAACACCTGCGGTTGCGCGGCACCTGTTGCCGTTCGTCACCGTTCGACGGTTGTCCATCCGTCCACCGCCCCAGCGCAGGGCGGGGTCGGCGGACATGGGCATCTACCTGCCCCCCTCAGCCGCTCAAGCCTCCAGCGGCGCAATGGTCTGGTCAATGGCGCCGAAGATGCTCTGGCCGTCTTTGCCCTTCATTTCAATGCGGATGGTGTCGCCAAACTTCATGTAAGCGGTGGACGGCTGACCGTCCAGGATGGTTTCAATGGCGCGCTTTTCGGCAATGCAGCTGTAGCCCTTGGGCCAGTCTTTGCGGTCATCCACTTCAACCGCCTTGTTGCTCACCGTGCCGCTGCCCACGATGGAGCCGGCGCGCACGTTGCGCGTCTTGGAGATGTGGGCAATGAGCTGTCCGAAATGGAAGGTCATTTCAGGACCGGCTTCGCACATGCCCACTTTGCGGCCGTTCCAGGTGCTTTGCAGCGTCAGGTGCACGCGCCCACCCTGCCAGGCATCGCCCAATTCGTCGGGCGTGACCGCCACCGGGCTGAAGGCACTGGCTGGCTTGCTCTGAAAAAAGCCAAAGCCCTTGGCCAGTTCGGCCGGAATCAGGTTGCGCAGCGACACGTCGTTCACCAGCATCAGCAAGCGAATGCCGTCCAGCGCCTGCGCGGGCGTGGCACCCATGGGCACATCGCCGGTCACCACGGCGATTTCGGCCTCGAAGTCGATGCCGAAGTCTTCGCTGGGCACCACCACGTCGTCGCAGGGGCCGATGAAGTCGTCGCTGCCGCCCTGGTACATCAGAGGGTCTGAATAGAACGACGCGGGTACCTCGCTGTGGCGCGCCGCCCGCACCAGCTCCACGTGGTTGATGTAGGCCGAGCCATCGGCCCACTGGTAAGCGCGCGGCAGCGGTGCCATGCACAGGGCCGGGTCAAACGGGAACGCATGGCGCGCCTTGCCCTGGTTGAGCGTCACGTACAGGTCGTGCAACTGCGGGCTGATGAAGTTCCAGTCGTCCAGCGCCTGCTGGAGCTTGTGGGCGATGCCGGTCGCATAATGCGCGGTCGAAAGGTCGCGGGAAACCACCACCAGTTGTCCGTCGCGCGAGCCGTCTTTGTAAGTGGCGAGTTTCATGCATGTCTCCTGC
>NZ_JAUSOO010000176.1 GCF_030656115.1 Hydrogenophaga sp. | reverse complement strand
TTTATGATATTTACTAATGGCCTGCCCGGAGGGACTCGAACCCCCGACCTGCTGCTTAGAAGGCAGCTGCTCTATCCGGTTGAGCTACGGGCAGACAAGGTCTGTGGGAAGACCATGAAAAAAGGCCCACGGAGTGGGCCTTTTTTGTTTTCTATGGTCGGAGCGGCGGGATTCGAACTCGCGACCCTCTGCTCCCAAAGCAGATGCGCTACCAGGCTGCGCTACGCTCCGACTAAGCTTCGAATTATAGACACTTTAGAGGGGTATTTTGAGTGCCGCTCGCTTTTTTCAGCGTATTTTGTATCGGGCCTGTCCGGACAGGCCGTCTCGGGTGTTGCGGCTTGGCTTGGGAGCGCCTCATCTGCCGCGCTGTTGCTGGGTCGGTACGCTGAGGCGCAGGGCCGAGGCTCAACAGCCGCGTGTTACGGGCATGTCCACCTCGGTTTTCACCACCATGTGCTTGGACAGTTCCAGTTTCGCGATGGATTGGCGGTGCACTTCGTCGGGGCCGTCGGCCAGGCGCAGGGTGCGCTGGTTGGCGTAGCTGTAGGCGAGTGGGAAATCATCGCTGACACCGCCACCGCCATGGGCCTGAATGGCCATGTCGATGATGTCGCAAGCCATGTTGGGCGCCACCACCTTGATCATGGCGATTTCGGCCTTGGCCACTTTGTTGCCCACAGTGTCCATCATGTACGCGGCCTTGAGCGTGAGCAGGCGGGCCATTTCAATGCGGCAGCGTGCATCGGCAATGCGTTCGTGCCAGACCGATTGGGCCGACACCGGTTTGCCAAAAGCCACGCGGGAATTGAGGCGCTGGCACATGAGTTCCAGCGCGCGTTCGGCCGCGCCAATGGAGCGCATGCAGTGGTGGATGCGGCCCGGGCCCAGGCGGCCTTGGGCGATTTCGAATCCTCGGCCCTCGCCCAACAGCAGGTTGCCCACGGGCACGCGCACATTTTCCAGCAGCACTTCCATGTGACCGTGTGGTGCGTCGTCGTAGCCAAACACGCTGAGCGGGCGCACCACGGTGATGCCCTTGGCGTTGGAGGGCACGACGATCATGGACTGCTGCGAGTGCCGGGGTGCGTCCGGGTTGGTTTTTCCCATGACGATATAGACCGCGCAACGCGGGTCGCCCGCACCCGACGACCACCACTTGCGGCCGTTGATGACGTACTCGTCGCCGTCGCGTTCAATGCGGCACTGGATGTTGGTCGCGTCGGACGAGGCCACTTCAGGCTCGGTCATCAGGAAGGCCGAGCGAAACTCGCCTTTGAGCAGCGGCTCCAGCCACTGGTCTTTCAGTTCTTCGCTGGCGTAGCGCTCCAAGGTTTCCATGTTGCCGGTGTCGGGGGCTGAGCAGTTGAACACCTCGGCGGCAAACGGTACACGCCCCATGATTTCGCACAGGGGCGCGTATTCCAGGTTGGACAGGCCTTCGGGCGCACGCGGGCTCTTGGGCAGGAACAGGTTCCACAGGCCAGCGGCGCGGGCTTTGGGCTTGAGCTCTTCGATGATGGTGGTGGGAATCCATGCGTTGCCATGGGCACGGTTGGCCGCAATTTCAGCGAAGAAACGCGCTTCGTTGGGGTAGATGTGCTCGTCCATGAACGCGAGCAGGCGAGCGCGCATGTCCTTGACTTTGTCGGTGTAATCGAAGTTCATCGGGTCTCCTGTGGGTAGAAAAGGGGGTTGTGGCTGAGCTTCAGGCCGGCTGGGCAAAGCGCCAGGCCAGTTCGGCCATGGGGCGGGCGCCAGCGGCCGACTTCACGGCTTGCGCGCTCGACGCGGTGCCGGTTTCAACGCGTTTGGCGATGCCTTGCAGAATGGCCGCCAGACGGAACATGTTGTAGGCCAGGTAAAAATTCCAGTCGGCCTGGAGCTGCTCAGGCGTGGCAAAGCCGGTGCGTTCGCAATACAGCGCGATGTAGTCGGCCTCGGTGGGAATGCCCAACGCCTGCACATCGAGCCCGCCAATGCCACGGAACAGGCCGGGGGGGATGTGCCAGGACATGCAGTGGTAACTGAAGTCGGCCAGCGGATGGCCCAGGGTGGACAGCTCCCAGTCGAGCACCGCGAGCACGCGCGGCTCGGTGGGGTGGAACATGAGGTTGTCCAGCCGGTAGTCGCCGTGTACCACCGATACCAGGGACGCGTCGCGCGCCATGGCGGGAATGTTTTGTGGCAGCCATGCCATCAGCCGATCCATTTCGGCAATGGGTTGCGTGACCGACGCCACGTACTGCTTGCTCCAGCGGCCAATCTGGCGCTCAAAATAATTACCTGGTTTGCCGTAACTCTCCAGCCCGATGGCCATGGGGTCCACCGTGTGCAGGGCGGCCATGACGCGGTTCATTTCGTTGTAGATGGCGCCGCGCTGCTCGCGTGTCATGTCGGGCAGGGCCTGGTCCCACATGACGCGGCCATCGACGCATTCCATGACGTAAAAAGCCCGCCCAATGACCGACTCGTCTTCGCACAGCACATGCATCTGTGCCACGGGCACACCGGTGCCGTGCAGGGCGCTCATGACGCGGTATTCGCGCTCAATGGCGTGGGCCGATGGCAGCAGCTTGGCCACCGGGCCGGGTTTGGCGCGCATCACATAGGCCCGTTGGGGTGTGATGAGCTTGTACGTGGGGTTGGACTGGCCGCCTTTGAACATTTCCACCGACAGTGGCCCGCTGAAGCCAGGGAGGTGGACTTGCAGCCACTGCTGCAGGGCGGTGGTGTCAAACGCGTGCTGGTCTGACACCGCGCGGGTGCCGGTGAAGTTGTGTGTGTCGCTCATGCGGGAAGCCTTGTGTGAGAGGGAATATGAACCTGACCTCCCAGCGCCCGCTGGACGGGGGTCAGGTGTCGGCTTCGGCGATGCGCATCAGCATCTCGCGGTTGCGCACCACCAGTCCGCCCTGCTCGATGCGGATCGCGTTTTCGCGCTCCATCGATTTGAGCTCCTGGTTGACCCGCTGGCGCGATGCGCCCAGCAGCTGCGCCAACTCTTCCTGTGCCAGTTGCAGGCCAATGCGCATTTCGTTGCCGTCCGACAGGCACGGCACGCCGTAGCTGCGCACCAGGTGCAGCAGCTGTTTGGCCAGCCGGGCGCGCAAGGGCAGTGTGTTCAGGTCTTCCACCAAGCCAAACAGGGTGCGGATACGCCTGGCCTGCAAGCGCATGAGCGCTTCGTACAACTCCACGTGCACGCTCAGAATTTTCTGAAAATCGTTGCGGGCCACACACAGCAAGGTGGTGGGGCCGTGGGCGTAGGCATCGTGGGTGCGTTGGTCGCCGTCGAACATGGCCACGTCGCCGAACCACACACCGGGTTCCACATAGGTCAATGTGATCTGTTTGCCCGAGAGCGACGTGGAGCTCACGCGCACCGCGCCCTTGGCCACGGCCGTCCACTCGGTGGGCGGGTCGCCCCGGGCAACGATCAGGTCGCTGTCTTTGTATCGCTTGACGTAGGCGCATCGGAGTATGTCGTGACGCAGGGAGGGTGAAAGGCTGCTGAACCAGCGACCACTGTTGATCGCCTCGCGTTCTTCCATTGTCAGAATCGGTTCGTCCATGGGCTGTCTTATGAGTGACTGAA
>NZ_JAUSOO010000170.1 GCF_030656115.1 Hydrogenophaga sp. | reverse complement strand
CCGCCTGCGCCAGCGGGTAGCCGGCCATGGTGAGCAGTTCCAGGCAGTTGTCGAACGTGGCGGTGTCGGATTGGCTGGCGAAGCTGATCGGGTACAGCTTTTTCAGGTCGGCGCCCAGCACCGGCGAGGACATCACGCCCTCGCGGGCCTTCATCCAGTTGTAGTTGCCCTTGACGGTGTTGATCTCACCGTTGTGCGCCACATAGCGGTACGGGTGGGCCAGCGGCCACTCGGGGAAGGTGTTGGTGGAAAAACGCTGGTGCACCAAGCCCAGGGCCGACACGCAGCGCTCGTCTTCCAGATCTTTGAAGTAGGTACCCACCTGGTTGGCCAGCAGCAGACCTTTGTAGACCACCGTTCGGCTGCTCATGCTGACCACGTAATACTCTTTGCTGTGCGTGAGTTTGAGACGCTGGATGTTGCCGCTGCAGGTCTTGCGAATCACATACAGCTTGCGCTCCAGCGCGTCTTGCACGATGACGTCGTTGCCGCGGCCAATGAACACCTGCCGAATCACCGGCTCTTTGGCTCGCACCGTGGGCGACATGGGCATGTCCAGGTTCACCGGCACATCGCGCCAGCCCAGCAGCACCTGGCCTTCGGCGGCCACGGCGCGTTCCATTTCCTGCTCGCAAGCCAGTCGGCTGGCATGCTCTTTGGGCATAAAAATCATGCCCACACCGTATTCGCCGGCGGGCGGCAGGGTGACGCCTTGGGCGGCCATTTCTTCGCGGTACAGCGCATCGGGCAGCTGAATCAGCAAACCCGCACCGTCACCCATGAGCTTGTCGGCGCCCACAGCACCCCGGTGGTCCAGATTTTCCAGAATCTTCAGACCCTGCTGAACGATGGCATGGCTTTTCTGGCCTTTGATGTGCGCCACAAAGCCCACGCCACAGGCGTCGTGCTCGTTGGTCGGGTCGTACAGACCGTGTTGCTGGAGTTGCTGCTGTTCGGCTGCCGTGGTCATGGCGCTTCCTTTTCGGTTCGAGGGCGTAAAACAAAAATCGCGGGTTGCAAAGCATAGTGCAATGCAACAAAAATGCCAAGTCAAATAATAGGGGTCAGATTCCAATTAAACAGACATAAAAGTTCTTGAATGGAAATTGGGGACATATTAAAACCAAGCGGAAGAGGCTTGATATACAGGTATTTTTTACAAGCTCTCAGCGCTCTTGCGCTGCGAAACCGGCCGCCCGGGCCGGGATTCTGTCACCCGACGCTGGGTCCGTTTTTGCAGTTCGGCCACAAAACCCGCATCTCCCAGCGCCCATCCGCGCAATGCTGCACCCGTGATGCGGGTTTGCTGCTGCACCGACAAACCATCGCGCACCATTTCGGCGTATGCCGCTTCGCGCGCAAAGGGTGTGTTGCCCAAGCCCCAATACAGCGTATGCGGCGTCAACCGCCGGTCTTGCGCCAGCCCACTGTAGTGCCGGTGGCTGGACCATACGAAATCTGAAGCCTGTGCCACCATGCCCGCCCGAACCGGATTCAGGTCCATGTAGGTCATACAGGCCAACAAATAGGACTCCGACTGAATCAGTGTGGACTTGTAACGCCCTTCCCACAAGGTGCCACTGCGGTGATGCAGATCGTTGAAATAGCGTACGTAGCGCCGCCCCACGGCTTGCATCATCTGTGGCACACCGTCTTCGGTTTCGGGTGTGAGCAACAGGTGAAAGTGGTTGTCCATCAGTACATAAGCGTGCAATGCCACGCGATGCTTGAGCGCGTTATCCGCCACCAGACCCAGCAGGGTTTCACGGTCTGCGTCGCTGAGAACAATGGGCTGGCGGTTGTTGCCGCGCTGAATGACGTGGTGCGGATAGCCGGGAACGGTGAGTCGGGGAAGGCGGGCCATGAACCGGGTGCTCAGCAGGTGGTTAATCTGACCCCCATTATCTGCCCCGCGTTCTCAGCACGGCCCAGCATCAGAGAAAACGGCTGGGCTGGCCCACGATCAGTTTGGCCAGTTCGTCCAGTGCCGCCGTGTTCAATTGGGCCACCGTATAGCGGGTGCTCACAACCTCCAGGCCACCCACTGCGGCGAGGCGAACCTCGACGCTGCCTTTGTCATGGTCGGGCGTCATCCGCACGCTGGCACGCGCCACCATGTCGTGCTCAAACACGATGGATTGCAAGCGGTTGGTGTCCGGGTGGCGCAACTCGCGTCGGTCGTGCCGCACCTGCCCAACCCGCAGGCGCCGCTCAACCCGCTCCAGGTCGGGCGGGAAGTTGACGCTCACGCGCCCTTTGGGCGATCCACTGGCACCCGCCGCTGCAGGTTGCTGCGGCTCCAGCTGCCAACCCAAAGCCAAATACTCGAACACTTCTTTGCCTCGCAAGGTTTTCTTGCGCGCATCAAACCGAAAGTCGGTTTGTTTCATGGGAGGCCAGGGCGTTTTTCCGTCCAGGCTCAGACTGGCTGCTGCGGGCTCGATCACATTGAGCTGGCGCGGCAGCTCCATGAAGTAGTGCCAAACCGTCTTGCAAGCGGCTTCGGTGGCTTGTGTGTTGGCATCCAGTTGCTGAAGGTCATCGCCTTGCCGCGTTTGCAACGTCTGCGCCTGTTGTTTGAGCTGGTTCAGAAAACTCATGTGAAATTCCCTATCGGCAAGTGGTGAAGGCGCTGCAATCCCGTGCAAATGATGTTACCGAAAGTTTAGCGGCTGATACCGGTCCCCATGCGCACGAGCGCTGCGATGAACGCTCAGCCCACGACGGCACGCATCTGCCACGCAGCCTGCAGACGCCAGGCGACCACCGTACCAAGCAACGAACAAGCGCCCGTGGCCAGCCATGTCCAGTGCCAGCCCCCCACTTGCATGGCCAGCCCGGCCACCAACGGCGGGCCCAGAAACTGACCCAACGCAGACAACTGCTGCATCCAGCCCACAGTGGTGGACACGGTGTCTTCGCTGGGTGCGAGCACCACCGCCAGGCCAAACAAGGTGCCTGGAATCAGACCGCCCACACCGGAAAAGACCAGCACCGCTCCGTATTGCCACACGGGATAGCCTTGTGCGGCAAACGCCACCCAAGCCCCCAAAGCCATGGCGCCATAGGCCACCGACAAGATCTGCCCAGGCGACACCCCCCGAGCCAACAAGCGTCCAGCACCAATGTTGCCCGCCATGTTGATGCCTGCCGCCAGCGCGCTCAGCACCCCCACCACAGCGCCGCTGTAGCCCGCCTGGCTGTATATGGTGGGCAAAAAACCCACCACCGCCAGCCATTGCCCTGAATACAGCAAGAAAGCCACTGCAACCAGCCAAGGCCCGGGTGCGCGCAAGGTCCGCACCAACCGCGGCCACAACCTCGCCGGCACATGACCTGCAAGTTGGCCAGCAGACACCACCCCGGGCACCCAGCGCATCAACGCTGCAGCAGCCAGCAAAGAAACCCCAGCCAACACCAGCCAGGCCCAGCGCCAACCCATCCACTGGATCGCCGGTGCACCCAGCAGCAACGCCAAGGCGGTGCCCAGTGGCATGTAAGCACCCCACCAGCCCAGGGCGCGGGCCAAGGTGGGCGGGTGCGCCACCCGCTGGCGCAACAGGCCAGGCGCGGGCAACACAGCCATCAAAAAGCCCATGCCTTCCACCACACGGGTCATCAGCAAACTGTTGACGCTCGGCGCCAGCGCACCCAGCGCACTGCCCAGCGCCAGCAACACCAAACCCGCCAACATCACCCGCCGCGTACCCAGTCGGTCGGCCATCAAGCCCACCAACAGGCCCAGCGTCATACCCGCCAGTTGCACCAGCGACAGCAGAAAACCCGCCTGCAACAGCGTCAAGCCCAAAGACTCGCGCAGCACCGGAATGGCCACCGGCAATTTGCCCACGTGCAAGGCACAGGTGACGCCCACCGCCACCACCAGCGCAGCCAGGCGACGCGCCTCGGCAGCGGCCTTGTCCTGGCCCTCCAGGCTGGGTTCAGCGAAGCCGCTCACGGAAACAACACGGTCCCGCACAGCCGCTGGTGCTCACGGATGGCAAAGCGGTCGGTCATGCCCGCAATGTAGTCGGCCACCGCACGGGCGTGGTGCTGACTGCGGCCATGGGCCTCGGGCAACTCGTGGGGCGCGTTCAGGTACAGCTCAAACAGATCGCTCACCACCCGGCGCGCACGGTCGGTGGTCTCCACCACCTGCGGGTGGCGGTACAGATTGCGCAGCAAAAACGTTTTCAACACCTGCGAGCGCTCGCGCATGTCCGGTGAAAACGCCACCAACCCAGAGCCGCTGCGCACATCGGCCAAGCTCTGCACACCCGCAGCGCTGATCAGCGTTCGGGTGGTGTCGATCACGTCGTACACCTGTTCGCTCAGCATCAGGCGTATGGATTCAAACAACAAACGGCGCCCGACCAGCTGCGGGTGCGCAGCCAGGGCCTGCAAACGGTAGTGTTCAAACAGCGGCACCTCGGCCAATTGGTCCATCGTCAACAAGCCCGAACGCACACCATCGTCAATGTCGTGGGCGTTGTAGGCAATCTCGTCGGCCAGGTTGCACAGCTGTGCTTCCAGCGACGGCGACCCCCCTTGCAAAAACCGCTGAGCCACACCACCGGGCTCTTGTGCTTCCAGACGCTGGGCATTGGCCCGCGAGCAATGCTTCAAGATCCCTTCCCGGGTTTCAAAACTCAGGTTCAAACCGTTGAACGCCGGGTAACGCTCCTCCAACTCGTCGACCACGCGCAAGCTTTGCAAGTTGTGCTCGAAACCCCAAGCCTCAGACCCGCTGCGGGACTCGGCGATGGAGAGCGCCTTGAGACAGTTGTGCAATGCATCCTGTCCAGCGTGACCAAACGGCGTGTGGCCCAAGTCATGCGCCAGCGCCACCGCCTCCACCAGATCTTCGTTCAAACGCAGCGAGCGGGCAATGCTGCGCCCGAGTTGGGCCACTTCCAGCGAGTGGGTCAAGCGGGTGCGAAACAGGTCACCCTCATGGTTCAGAAAAACCTGCGTCTTGTACACCAGGCGCCGAAAAGCCGTGGAGTGAACCACCCGGTCGCGGTCGCGCTGAAATGCGGTGCGTGTGGGTGCTTCAGGCTCAAAAAACCGGCGTCCTCTGCTGTGCGCTGGATCACAGGCAAAAGGGGCCAGACCGGTGGTGGGTCCGCTGGGGAGCGTCATGCCTTGGCGCAACTGGCTTGAATCACGTGCGCGACCACGTCGTCCGCAGCACGGCGCACCACGGCCTTGCCAGGACCATCAATCAAGACAAATTTGATCTCCCCCGCCTCAGACTTCTTGTCAACCCGCATCAGCGCCAAGTAGCGGCCCACATTGTCTTGCGCATCCAAAACCGGCGCTACTGTGGGCAAGCCTGCTCGCCGTATCAGCGCAGTCAGACGCTCTACGAACGCCGCATCGACCAAACCCAAAGCCTGCGACAGGCGTGCAGCCATGACCATGCCACAACCCACCGCCTCGCCATGCAGCCATTGGCCGTAGCCCATACCGGCCTCAATCGCGTGGCCAAATGTATGGCCAAAATTGAGAATGGCACGCAAGCCCGACTCGCGTTCATCTTGCCCCACCACATCGGCCTTGATCTCGCAGCTGCGCCGGACCGCATAGGCCAAAGCCTGTTGGTCGCGCGCCATCAGCGCATCCATGTTCGCCTCAATCCAGTCCAGAAACGCCATGTCCGCTATCGGACCATATTTGATGACCTCGGCCAAACCCGCGCTCAACTCCCGCACAGGCAGCGTCTTGAGCGTGTCCAGGTCGCAAATCACCCGCTGCGGCTGGTAAAAAGCACCGATCATATTTTTGCCCAGCGGATGGTTGATGGCCGTTTTGCCACCCACCGACGAATCGACCTGCGCCAGCAACGTGGTGGGCACCTGCACAAAAGGTACCCCGCGCATGTAGCTGGCCGCCGCAAAACCGGTCATATCGCCCACCACGCCACCGCCCAAGGCAAACAACACCGTCTTGCGGTCACAACCGTGGCCCAGCAAGGCGTCAAAAATCAGGTTCAACGATTCCCAGGTTTTGTAAACCTCGCCATCAGGCAACACCACTGTGTGAACCACGGGGTAACGGGGCGACAGGGCAGAAGCCAGGCTTTGTGCATACAAGGGGGCCACGGTTTCGTTCGTCACAATCACGGCGCAAGCGGCTGCAGGCAAGCCGATGTAACTGGCGTCGCGGTCAAACAGCGCTGAACCGATCAAAATGCCATAGCTGCGCTCGCCAAGGGCGATATCCACCACCTCGGTGGTAAAGGTAAGAGTCTGCGTATTCATAGCCCTGAAGTTTAGGCCCTTCGCAAAGGCAACCCGAACGGCCGACCAAGCCCGTCAGTCAAGCCGACCAGACTCTGCCAGAACGCCACCTTTTTCCAAGGAGCGCTCCACCAAGACTTTTTCTCATGGGTGCGCACGAGCACAGCTGCCCTGTGCACACCCCGCGTCAATACCCGCCAGCTCCAGTTGCATCACGATCATGTTGACCAGCGTCGCCACCGAAGGCCGACCTGTTTCAATCACATAGTGGGCCGTCTCGCGATACAGCGGATCGCGCACGGCATACAAATCACGCAAACGCTGCAACGGATCTGCCACCTGCAATAAAGGTCGATTGCGGTCGTGGCGAAGGCGGCGAAACACCTCTTCTGGTGTGGAACGCAGATAAATCACCCGCCCTCGCGCATGCAAATGGGCGCGGTTTTGAGCTCGAAGCACCGAACCACCCCCAGTGGACAAAACACAGGACTCGCCCTGCGTCAACTCGTCCAGCACCGCCTGCTCAAGATCGCGGAAATGCTCTTCGCCCTCCCGCTCGAAAAACTCACGAATCGAGCAGCCAATACGCTGCTCAATCACATGATCCGAATCAAAGAAGGGAAGAGACAAACGCCGGGCAAGGTGACGCCCGACGGTGGATTTTCCTGAGCCGGGCAGGCCGATTAACGTAATCAACAAAAATATATGGATAAAAATTAAGGAATTGTCACAACGTGGGAAGACTCAAAACCACTTGGAGTACGTACAAGTACTCTTATTCTATCGCCGCTATTACAACCATCAAGCTCCATATCAATATCCTGCGGTCCGTACCGATTTGCAATCACATCAGGTGCTGCCGACATTATTGTGCAGACTCCGAATGAAATACTCTCTGCCGACAAAGATGACCCAGCAGGCATGCTATTATCATTGACATCTTTGATTCTAACCCGAACCCTTGCAGCACCAACAACAATATCATCAAAATACGCCCGAGATGATGCATAAACCACAACAACCTGCTGACGCACCTCAATAGGCCCCCAAATACCATCACACGAATTTGAACGCCCATTCACACTCTCGACAGAACAAGGCAAACCTCCTGCACGCAAAACAGAAAACTCCCCCGCTGTATAGCGCCCATCTTCATTATCATCTCTAAAAGCATTACCCAAATCAACAAAAGGCTCACCAGCATCGTAACTATTATTAAAATTAAAATCGGTAAAGTCTTCTTCCCCAGGCACATAGGCCAATATTGAAACACGCCCATCTAGCGGCCTTGTGCCGCTAGACCTGTGCGTACTTGAACATTGAGACGCCTCTTGAATCACGCATGTGGGTGGAATCATAACCCCCGACTCGGCTACAAAATTAACCTCGGTACCTTGTGGTACCGGATTCCCTTGTCGGTCAGCCACAGACAAGGTAACAGAGGTGGTTACGCCATCTATAGACCAACCCTCAATTGAAAACTTCTCTAATGACAAACTGGCCGATTTTTGAACAGGACGCCCCGAGGCAACGACCAGTTGTGAAGAAGTCGTTTGAACAAGACTATCGGGAGGAAGAAGACTTGCCTGAACCTTCATGGAGGTAGGAACATTGCCACTAAATACCGCAACACCAACTACACCATCAGAACCTGTAAATTTTGTAACAGGATCCACATTCCCCAACGTATCAAGACTCAACCCAACACCTGCTACTGAGTTGATCAACTCCAGCCGAACACTCTTGTGCTGTATGGGATTGCCAACAGAATCAACCACTTTAAATCGAACCTGCGATTGTGTGGCCGCACCCGAACTCAACAAATAAATCACTGCAGGCCTTGCATCCACAAACTGAATATTTGTCGCAGTTATAGGAGCTACAGAAATTGCACTGCTAACAGGAGAAGCCAAGCCAGCACTGTTTGCTGTGATAAAAACATTGGTACCCGCACATTGCGCTTCACTCGCTGTGTAGGTGGTGGACGCTCGTCCATTTGCATCCGTTGTGATTAATGCAGGACTTACCTCTCCACAGCTTGCACTAAATGTCACAACTACTGGCGTACTCGTTGCAGCAATACCATTAATTTTAGCTACAACAGAAACTTGCCGATTATCGTAAGCAGCCAAACTCGCTGACCCAACATTCAGATCGGTCAAGCTTAGGTTCGCAGATGACAACTGAAAATCTTTTGTCGCAAGAAGATTAACCCCGCCAAATACTGCAGAGGCACTTATCGTACCTGCACCAACAGCGGAAAGCGATGCAGCACTTACCTGAACCGTAGCCACCCCATTGATAGTCAAAACATCAGGAGCTGGTGACAGCTTGATCAGGTTATTCTCAGATGAGAAAGTCACCTTCAAACCCTCGACAAGCTTCCCATTAGCATCTCTTATAGTTGCCTTAGCCAATACAGCTTGAGATGCATCAACGTATGTTGTCAAAACATTATCGGCACCCACCAAATTCAATGTAATAACAGCTGATTTGACAGATGAATTACCAGACGACACCACTATACCACTCCCACCACCACCCCCACAGCCAACTAGGCAGACTACAATGAGGACTCCACCCAGCCTTCCAAATAATTTCATCTCAACGCCTTTAATTAAAACTCACCAAGCAAGCAAAGCAACAAACTTATCAAGTTCCGCCTGTTTATAAACACGCTTATTGAAGAGTTCCGGCTTTTTCTTGCTCCAGGCCTTGAGAGCATCGACCGGCGAGAGATGCCCCAGCGAGCGCTGTGGGATGTGGTGGTTGTAGGTAAACATGTAGTTGTTCAAAGTCGCATCGAGTTCGGCACCCGAGGCGAACCGGGTTTGTTTGACAACCTCACTGATGCGGCCATTGAAGCGCTCAACCATGCCATTG
>NZ_JAUSOO010000167.1 GCF_030656115.1 Hydrogenophaga sp. | reverse complement strand
GAGCAGCGGAATGTCGGCCAGCACCGGAATGGCGAACTGGGCCTGTTCGGGCAGTTTTTCCTGCACATAGCGGGTGCCGGCGAACGCCGAAAAGCCCCCACCAAACAGCGACAGCGCCAGCCCGGTGGCGTACTGGTTGGTGTTGAGCCAGATCACCAGACCGCCAAAAATGGCCGCCAGCAACGCCCCGGCCGCCATGCCGGCCGCAAAACCGGCCACGGTGCTGCCGGTGTGCACCACCGTGGCAAAACCGGCCAGTGCGGCGCACAGCATCATGCCCTCGGCGCCCAGGTTGACGATGCCGGCCTTTTCGTTGATGAGCAGGCCCAGCGAGGCGATGGCCAGCACGGTGCCCGCGTTGAGCGAAGCGGCGATGAGGAGTGCAATGGATTCCATGATCACTTCTTCCAAACAAGGCGGTACGCAATCAGCGTGTCGCAGGCCAGCAACGCAAACAGCAGCAGCCCCTGAAACACCCCGGTGATGGACTTCGGCAGACCCAGGCGCGACTGCGCCAGCTCACCGCCGATGTAGAACATGCTCATAAGAATGGCCGAAAACACGATGCCCACCGGGTGCAAGCGGCCCACGAACGCCACGATGATGGCGGCAAAGCCGTAACCGGCCGGCACATACGGCGTGAGCTGGCCAATGGGGCCGGCCACTTCCAGCGCGCCGGCCAGGCCGGCCGCGCCGCCGGACGTGAGCAGTGCGATCCACAACGCCTTGCGCGAAGAAAACCCGGCGTAGCGCGCCGCCGCCGGTGCCAGCCCGCCCACCAGCTGGGCGTAACCCGCGTAAGTGCGGAACAGAAAGATCCACACCGCGGCCACACCGCCCAGCGCAATCAGCAGGCCGATGTTGACGCGCGAGCCCTGCATCAGCTTGGGGATTTGCGTGACCGACTCAAAGGTCTTGGTCTGCGGAAAGTTGTAGCCCAGCGGGTCTTTCCAGGGGCCGTAGACCAAAAAGTTCAGCACCTGCACCGCCACATACACCAGCATCAGGCTGACCAGAATTTCGTTGGCGTTGAAGCGGTCGCGCAGCAACGCCACGATGCCCGCCCACACCATGCCGCCCAGCACACCGGCCAGCAAAATCGCCGGGATGATCCAGGGACCGGTGGTTTTGTCGGCCATGAGCGCCACACCGGCGGCAAAAATGGCCCCAATGACAAACTGGCCCTCGGCACCGATGTTCCACACGTTGGACCGAAAGCACACCGCCAGCCCCAGCGCAATGATCAGCAGCGGCGTGGCCTTGACCATCAGCTCCGACAGCGCGTAGGTGCTCTTGATGGGCTCCCAGAAAAACACCTGCAGGCCCCGCACCGGGTCTTTGCCCAGCAGGGCGAACAGAATGACGCCGATCACCACCGTGATGGCCAGCGCCAGCAGCGGCGAGGCATAACCCCAGCGCGCGGAAGGCTGGGGACGGACTTCAAGCCGCAGCATGGGCGGTCTCCTTTTTGTTGTTGTTGGGGGCCGGTGCTTCCCACAAGCCCGACATCCATTCGCCAATGCGCTCAATGGTGGCATCAGCCCGGTCCAGGCTGGGTGAAAGCCTGCCTTTGGCGATGACGTGCAGGCGGTCGCTGATCTCGAACAGCTCATCCAGTTCTTCGCTCACCACCAGCACCGCACAACCCGCGTCGCGCAGCGCCAGAATTTCGCCGCGAATCTGCGCCGCAGCACCCACGTCCACACCCCAGGTGGGCTGGCTCACGATCAGCAGTTTCGGTTTGGCTTCAATCTCGCGGCCCACGATGAACTTTTGCAGGTTGCCGCCCGAGAGCGACTTGGCCGCCGCGTCCGGCCCGTTGGCCTTCACGTTGTAGCGCGCAATGATGTCGGCCGCCTGCGCCTTGAGGGCGCCCAGCTTGAGCCAGCCACCAGGGCCCCGCGCGTCGCGGCGCGACAGCAGCAGGTTGTGCGCCAGCGACAGCGTGGGCACGGCGCCCCGGCCCAGCCGTTCTTCGGGCACGAAGTGCAGGCCCAGCGCGCGGCGCTTGCCAGGGCCAAAACGCGATGCATCGACCCCGCCCACCCGGATGCTGCCCACCGGCGCCCGCGTGGTTTCGCCGGACAGGCAATACAGCATCTCGCTCTGGCCGTTGCCCGACACACCGGCAATGCCCACCACCTCGCCGCTGCGCACGGTGAGCGCGATGTCGGCCAGGTGGGTGCCAAACGGATCGTCGCTGGCCAGCGTGAGGCCGGCCACCTGCAACACGTCGGCGCCCGCGTTGAGCGCGCGCACGTTCAGCGCGGGCGGCTCGGCGCCGATCATCAGGCGGCTCAGCGAAGCGTTGCTTTCCTGGCGCGGGTCGCACACGCCCGTGACCTGCCCGCCGCGCAGCACCGTGCAGGCGTTGCACAGCTCGCGAATTTCGTGCAGCTTGTGGCTGATGTACAAAATGCTGCAGCCCTCAGACGCCAGCTTCTTCAGCACCACAAACAGCTTTTCCACCGCCTGCGGCGTCAGCACCGAGGTGGGCTCGTCCAGAATGAGCAGTTGCGGGTTGGTGAGCAGCGCGCGAATGATCTCCACCCGCTGCATTTCGCCCACGCTGAGCGTGTGCACCGGGCGCGCGGGATCGATGTCCAGGCCGTATTCGGCCGCCTTGGCGGTGATGCTGGCGCTCACCTCGGGCAGGCTCAGCGACTTGTCCAACCCCAGCCACACGTTTTCGGCCACGGTGAGTGTGTCGAACAGGCTGAAGTGCTGAAACACCATGCTGATGCCCAGCGCCCGCGCCTCCTGCGGGTTGCGCACATGCACGGGTCGGCCGTTGAACATCACCGCGCCTTCGTCGGGTTTGACCGACCCATAGATGATTTTCATCAGCGTGGACTTGCCGGCGCCGTTTTCGCCCAGCACGGCGTGCACCTCGCCGGGCGCCACGGTGAGCGACACCCCGTTGTTGGCCACCACGCCGGGGTAGCGCTTGGTGATGCCGGTCAGTTGCAATCGGGCAGTGGTCATGAATGTCCTCTTCTTGGGGTTCAGGCGGCCGCCGCTTCTGTCTCAGGGCGGCGCAGCGAGGCCGCCACGCTTTTGATTTGCTCGCGCAGCCAACGCGCGGCGTTGGACGCGTGGGTGCGCTCGTGCCACAGTTGGTAATACATCATGCGGGGAAACGGCACCGGGCACGGCAGCACCTGCACCGGCAACACGCCGGTGAAGCGCTCGCAATACTGGCGCCCGGTGGTCAGCACCAGCAAACTGCCCGCCACCATGGCCGGGATCAGCCCGAAATGCGGGCAGCGCACGGTGATGTGGCGGGTAAGCCCCTGCGTGACCAGGTGGTCGTCGATCACACCGCGCGCGCCGGGGTGCGTGGGCGTGGGCGCACTGTGCTCGGCCGCCACCCCGGCCTCCACGTCCCAGCCCCGGCGCACCGCCGGGTGCTGGTGGGACACCAGGCTCACCACCTCGTCGCCAAACAGCCGGCCCAGGTGCAGGTCGTCGGGCGGCTTGGGCCAGTTGCCAATCACCACGTCCACCTCGCCCTGCGCGAGCTGGTGGCGGTAGTCCGCGTCGGCCGAAAGCGGGTAGATATGGATCGGGCACTCGGGCGCCAGGCTTTTGATCTGCGTCACCAGCTGGGGCAGAAACAGCGGGTCCAGGTAGTCGCTGGCGGCCAGGCTGAAGCTGTGTTGTGCGGTGGCGGGGTCGAAGCTGCGCGCATCAGAAAACAGCACGGTTGCGCTGCGCAAGATGTCGGCAGCGGGTTCGATCATGCGCAGGCCCGCCACCGTGGGCACCATGCCGGCGCCCGAACGCACCAAAAGCGGGTCACCGGCGAGTTCGCGCAGCCGCTTGAGCGCCGCACTCACCGCCGGCTGGTACATGCCCAGGCGCAGCGCCGCGCGCGACACACTGCGCTCGGTCAGCACGGTGTGCAGCACGCGGATCAGGTGCAGATCAATCTTGTCGAACATGGAGATGTATTTCATACCCTTGTCGTATGCAGGTGAATGGTATTTTGGGCATTCAGGCCATACGCATGAGCATATGTTGTGCCATGGGCGTGGCGCTATGCTGGCGCGCATGACCTCTGAAATTGCCTCCCGCCCCCTGACGTTCTTGCGACGCGGCCAGCCCGTGACGCTGGGCAATGTACCACCCGACCGCACCCTGCTGGAGGTGCTGCGCGAGGACCTGCACCTCAGTGCCACCAAGGAGGGCTGCGGCGAAGGCGACTGCGGTGCCTGCACCGTGGTGCTGGCTGAAGCGGTGGGCGGCCAGCTCCAGTACAAAGCCGTGAACAGCTGCATTCGGCTGGCCCATTCGGTGGCCGGCATGGCGGTGTTCACCGCCGACGACCTGGCCGCCCCCAGCGGCGCGCTGCACCCGGTGCAAGAAGCCCTGGTGCAGTGCCACGGCAGCCAGTGCGGTTTTTGCACGCCGGGCTTTGTGATGAGCCTCTTTGGCATGTACCAGAACAGCGCGGGCCAGCCCATTG
>NZ_JAUSOO010000160.1 GCF_030656115.1 Hydrogenophaga sp. | reverse complement strand
CTGCCCGAGCACACCACCATCCACTGGCACGGTCAGCGTCTGCCCAGTGGCATGGACGGCGTCGGGGGTCTGAACCAACGCGCGATTCCCGTGGGCAAGACCTTTGTGTATGAATTTGAGGCGCGGCGACCCGGCACCTTCATGTACCACCCGCATGCGGACGAGATGGTGCAGATGGCCATGGGCATGATGGGCATGTGGGTGACCCACCCCAAAACCAAGCATCCTCACATCAGCGACGTGGACCGGGACTTCTGTTTCCTGCTCAATGCGTTTGACGTGGAGCCCGGTAGCAAGACACCCAAGGTCAACACCATGACCGACTTCAACATCTGGTGCTGGAACAGCCGGGTGTTCCCGGCCATCGACACGCTGAACGTGCGCCTGAACGACCGCGTGCGCATCCGGGTGGGCAATCTCACCATGACCAATCACCCGATCCACCTGCACGGACACGAGTTTCTGGTCACGGGCACGGACGGTGGTCCGACGCCACCCAGCACGCGCTGGTACGAGGTCACTACCGATGTGGCCGTGGGCCAGATGCGCCAGATCGAGCTGATCGCCGACGAAGAAGGCGACTGGGCCATGCACTGCCACAAGAGCCACCACACCATGAACGCCATGGGGCACGATGTGCCCACCATGATCGGCGTGGACCACCGCGGCCTGGTCAAGAAGATCCAGAAAGTCGCACCCGACTACATGCTGATGGGCGAGCGTGGCATGGCCGACATGGGTGAGATGCAGATGGCCATTCCCGACAACACGGCGCCGATGATGACCGGCACCGGCCAGTTCGGGCCGCTGGAAATGGGTGGCATGTTCACGGTCTTCAAGGTCCGCAAGGACCAGAAAACGGGCGACTACAAAGACCCGGGCCCGTACAAGTTCCCCGAGGGAACCGTGGCCTACGAATGGAACGGCGCACTTCCCCCGACACCACGCCCTGCGGCCAGCGCTGACACGACACCGGCCGCCGCCACGGCGATCAAACCCACCGTCAAAGGCATGTCCCACTGAAATGGCCCATTGCCCGTCTCACCACTGTTTTTCCTCAACCGTTTCCCCAACCAAAACCCCAAGGACAACCATGAAATCCGTCAAGTTCAACTTCGCTTCCCGCGCTGGCTTTGTTTTCGCTGCTGCAGCATTGGCCGCATCGGCTGCTTTCGCTGGTGGCACCCATGGCGGTGGGCACGATGAATCGCCCATCGGCGAACCGGGTGTCGCAGCCAACGTCACGCGCACGATCGAGGTGGACGCGGCCGACAGCATGCGGTTCACGCCGTCGAACGTGTCGGTGAAGAAGGGCGAGACCATCCGTTTTGTCATCAAGAATTCCGGCAAGGTGCCGCACGAGTTCAGCCTCGGCACGGAAAAGGAGCTCAAGGAGCACTACGAGGTCATGAAGAAGTTCCCGACCATGGAGCACGAAGAAGCCAACAAGATCTCGCTCAAGCCTGGCAAACAGGGTGAAGTGATCTGGCGCTTCACCAAGCCCGGTGTGGTGAACTTCGCCTGCTTGCATGTGGGCCACTACGAGGCCGGCATGAAGGGCCAGGTCAAGGTGGCAGCCAAGTAAGCAGCTATCCGATCATCACAACCTCCACCCAACGACACAAGGATTCAAGATGAAACTGCGACTGGTTCTGAGCGCAACCGCACTGGCCTTCACGGCCATTGCAGCCAACCCCGTGTTCGCTCAAATGAACATGGACCACAGCAAAATGGGCATGGCGGGCATGGCGGGCATGCCCAGCATGACCGATGGTGAAGTCCGCAAGATCGACAAGGACGCCGGCAAGATCACCATCAAGCACGGTGAAATCAAGCACATGGACATGCCCGGCATGACCATGGTCTTCGTGGCCAAGGACAAGGCCTTGCTGGACAAGACCAGCGTCGGTGCCAAGATCCAGTTCATGGTCACGAACGAGAACGGGCAGATGACGGTGACGGACATCCAGCCAGTGAAGTGATCCTGCGTTTTCAGCGTCTCCGTTTGGCTGCGGCTGTTCTTGCTCTGGCAGGGATTGCCGCAGCTTTTTTCTGGGGGCCATCTGCGGACTTCTTCCGGTCAGATCCCATCGGGCTGCTTCGCCCGGATGACGTCGTGATACTCAAGCAGGGTGCGCTGATCTACCAGGCCCGGTGCGCCAGTTGCCATGGCGTGACGCTGGAGGGGCAGGCCAACTGGCGAGAACGGGGTGCCGATGGTCGCTTGCCGGCGCCTCCCCACGACGGGAGCGGCCACACCTGGCACCACTCGGACGATGTGCTGATTCGCATCACCAAGGAAGGGGTGGCGAAGGCCGTTGGAATGCCCGACTACGCCACCAACATGCCCGCCTTTGGCGATTCGCTCAGCGATGCCGACATCGTGGCGGTTCTGTCCTGGATCAAGTCGCAGTGGTCACCAGAGACCCGGCGCCACCACAACGACATCAATCTCCAGGCCCAGCAGCAGTCGCCACGCTGAACCTGACTTTTTTGTCATCTCCGGGTCATCTTGGCGACCTGGGTCGATTCCTACAGTGACTCCATGGCATCTCGCCATGCGCTCCGTCACGAAAGGAAATCGATATGTCCACCTTGATCCGAACCCTTCTGGCCGTGGCTGTCGCTGGTGCGGCGTTCTCTGCCGCAGCACAGCAAGCAGCAGACCACACCCAGCACCACCCGTCCACCCCGGCAGCCAGCGGCACGACCCAGCAGGCTACACCTCAGGCCGGTATGCCCATGGGCATGTCGTCGATGCCGCAGATGCAGGAACACATGCAGCAGCACATGACCACCATGCAGGCGCTGCGCGCCAAGATGGCGGCGGCCAAAACGCCGGCCGAACGCCAGTCTCTGATGGCAGAACACATGCAGGCGATGCAAGAAGGAATGGACATGATGAAAGGCGTGAAGTCCATGGGTGGCATGTCTGGAATGCAGGGAATGGGGGCTCCCGGCGCCGTTACACCGGACATGACCCAGCGGCATCAAATGATGGAGATGCGCATGGACATGATGCAGAACATGATGGAAATGATGATGCAGCGCATGCCGCAGTCGCCGTCCAGTACCGGTGCCCAGTGACCACGGCGACGTTCTGACGCTGTACCAGTTTTCATATCCAGTTCAGGAGATTGTGTGATGTCGATGTATTCCCGGCGGCAGTTTCTGAGCGGCGCGGGTGCTCTGGGTGCTGCGACAGCCTGCCCAGGCATCTGGGCGGCCACAGTTGCCCAGTCAGGCCTGTCTTCCGACGAGATCCTTCGCCTTGAAACACAGGCGGCGGGCTTCTCCAACCCCTTGCGACTTCCGGGAAGCAGCGGTCTTTTTGGTGTTCTACCCGCAACAGACTTCAAGGAAGTCCATGTGGTCCGCAGCGAGATCGAGGTGCTGCCGGGTCAGCGCACACCTATCCTAGCCTACGCCGTGGAATCGCGTGGCAAGAAGTTCCTCAACCCGGCGCTTCTGGCCCGCCGTGGCGACGAGATGCGGGTGAAGCTGATCAATCACATTGATCAACCGACGGTCATTCACTGGCATGGCCTGAGTGTCGATTCTCGCAACGACGGCAATGGCCTCAACGTCGTGGCGCCGGGTCAGAGCATGGACTACGCGTTCGCCTTGCAGGACCGGTCGTCGATGTACTGGTACCACCCCCACGCCCACGGATACATCCCTCAGCAGGCCTATCACGGCCTGGCCAGCCTGCTGTTCGTCGAGGACGACGACGAAGCCGCCCTGCGCAAGGAGCTGGCGCTGGCGTTGGGTGAATCCGAAATCCCGCTGGTGCTGCAGGACAAGGAGTTCGATGCCCAAGGACGTCTCCAGTACGCGCCCAGCGCCGCCCAAGCCTTCGGTGGCTGGGTGGGCAGCCGGCTGATGGTCAACCTGACCGAGCGCCCGCACATGAAGGCCGGGCGTCGCATCGTTCGTTTTCGCATCCTCAACGGCAGCAACGCGCGCAGCTACCGGCTCGCGTTCCTGCAGGACGGCAAAGCGCTCGGCTTCTACCTGGCGGGCACGGATGGCGGCCTGCTTGCGCAGCCCTTGCGCATCGATCAGACCTTCCTTTCCCCGGGCCAGCGGCTGGATGTGCTGGTGGATTTTCGAGAAGCCAACCCCACCCGCCCGGTGACCCTGGCGTCCTTGCCCTTCGACCCGATGCACCAGGAGGGGGGGCACGACATGGCCACGATGGACCACAGCCAGCATGGTGCGACACAAGGCGCAGCCGCGCTCGCAGCGATGGCCATGGAAGGCGATGCACGGGCGCTGATGCGTATCGACCTGGCGCCGTCCAGCACACCATACGACCGCCGTCTGCCTGCGCGCCTGTCTAGCCTCTCCGCTCCGGTTGAACCGGCGGGCGCGGCGCGGCGCATGCAACTGGGCCACGATGGCAAGGGCCACTGGACGATCAACGGTGGGGTGTACGACCATACCGCTGTCCCATTGACTGTCCAGCGGGGCGCGCGTGAAACCTGGCGGATCGAGAACGCTGAACGCAGCATGCCGCACCCCATGCACCTGCACGGTTTCTCGTTCCGGGTGCTCGAACGTCTGGGCAGTCCAGCGCCGGTTCGCTCCCTGGCCGGTGCACGCGGCCTGCTGCCTCAGGACCAGGGCGTGGTCGACACCCTGCAGGTGTGGCCGGGTGAATCCGTGCGGATCGCCATCGACTTTTCGCATCCGCACCAAGGCGATCAGGACTACGTCTTTCACTGTCACACGCTTGAACACGCCGAGGCGGGAATGATGATGCGGTACGCGGTCAAAGCCTAGCCAACGGAGCACCAGACACCATGAACCACGATGACAACGAACCCCATGTGCATTCCTTCTGGCGGCGCCCAGCCGGCATGGCGCTGGCGACGGCTGCATTGATCGCAGGGTTTTACATGCTGCGCGAGCACTGGGGCCATGTCCTGGGCTACTGGCCCTACCTGCTGTTGCTGGCCTGTCCGCTGATGCACCTGATGCATGGACACGGTCATGGAGGACATGGTCGGCACCCGCAGACACCCGGTCGCACCCAGGACGACAAGCAATAGGCCCATGAATATCACCACACACCAACACCACAGAAGCGGCACCCCGCCGACCGTGCCCGACTCGCCCACCGATCTCAAGGACCCGGTGTGCGGCATGAAGGTCACGGCGCAGTCGGCGCACACGCTGAAGCGCGAGGGGCGGCCCTACTACTTCTGCAGTGCCAAGTGCCAGGGCAAGTTCGCAGCCAACCCGCTGCAGTACCTTGTGTCCACGGCGACTGCAGTTTCAGCGCCAGCGGCCGCCGACACGGTCTACACCTGCCCGATGCACCCGGAGATTCGCCAGGACCATCCGGGCAATTGCCCCAAGTGCGGCATGACGCTGGAGCCCTTGCTGCCGGAACTTGATAACGACAACAACCCCGAATTGCGCGATTTCCAGCGCCGCTTCTGGTGGACGCTGCCGCTGACCGCCGGGGTCTTTGTGCTCGCCATGTTTGGCCACCGCCTCCAGTGGATGGACATGTCCGTGCAGAGCTGGGTCGAGTTGGTCTTGTCCATTCCCATTGTGCTGTGGGCCGGCTGGCCGTTCTTCTCGCGTGGCTGGCAATCGGTGATGAACCGCAGTCCCAACATGTGGACCTTGATCGGGCTGGGCACGGGAGCCGCATTTGCCTACAGCGTGGTCGCGACGGTCACGCCACAGGTGTTCCCGGACTCGTTCATCTCCATGGGCCGCGTCGCCGTGTACTTCGAGGCCGCCGCCGTGATCATTTCGCTCACTCTGTTGGGCCAGGTGCTCGAACTCAAGGCCCGGTCGCAGACCTCGGCGGCCATCAAGTCGCTGTTGGGGTTGGCGCCCAAGACGGCCCGCCGCATCCGCGCCGACGGCACCGAAGAGGACGTGCCGCTGACCCATGTGCACGTAGGTGACGTGCTGCGCGTGCGGCCCGGCGAAAAAGTGCCGGTGGACGGCGAGGTGACCGAAGGCGGCAGTGCGGTCGATGAATCCATGCTCACGGGCGAGCCGATGCCGGTGGCCAAACGGGTGGGCGACAAGGTGATTGGTGCCACGCTCAACACCAGCGGCGCGCTGGTGATGCGCAGTGAGCGCGTGGGCGCGGCCACCATGCTGTCGCAGATCGTGCAGATGGTGGCCCAGGCACAACGCTCCCGGGCACCGATGCAGCGCATGGCCGACGTGGTGGCGGGCTACTTCGTCGTCACGGTGGTGGGCATTGCCTTGCTGACATTCTTCGGCTGGGGGCTGTTCGGCCCCGAGCCGCGCTGGGTGTTCGGCCTGATCAACGCGGTGGCGGTGCTGATCATTGCCTGTCCCTGCGCCCTGGGTCTGGCCACTCCCATGTCCATCATGGTCGCGACCGGTCGGGGCGCCACGCATGGCGTGCTGTTCCGGGATGCCGCGGCGATCGAGAACATGCGCAAGATCGACACCCTGATCATCGACAAGACAGGTACATTGACCGAAGGTCGCCCGACGTTCGATAGCGCCATTCCCGCGACCGGTTTTGACGCCGACGAGGTGCTGCGCCTGGCCGCCAGCCTGGACCAGGGCAGCGAGCACCCGCTGGCCGACACCATCGTGCGTGCCGCCCGCGAACGCGGCATGGTGCTGGACAAACCCGAGAACTTCGAGTCTGGCACGGGCATCGGCGTGCGTGGCCAGGTGGCTGGGCGCCAGTTGGCGCTGGGCAACACCGCGCTGATGGAGCAGATGGGCGTCTCGGTCGCGGCGCTGGTGCCGCAGGCCGAGGCTTTGCGCGCAGAAGGTGCCAGCGTGATGCACCTGGCTGTTGATGGACAGCTGATGGGCCTGTTGGCAGTGTCCGATCCGGTCAAGGCCAGCACACCGGAGGCCTTAGCCACCCTCAAGGCATCCGGTCTGCGCATCGTGATG
>NZ_JAUSOO010000147.1 GCF_030656115.1 Hydrogenophaga sp. | reverse complement strand
GGATCAGGGGTTGGCATCGTCACCCTCCTGCGTGAGGCGGTCGTAGCCGTCCAGGCTGTGGGGGCGCACGGCGATGTCACGCGCTTTTGCATGCGCTGACAGGGCCACACCCAGCGGGGGCGGGGTCTGCGCCGGACGCTTACGCTCAAGCGCCAGACGAACCGCATGGGGGTGTGGCACACCGCGGCCCATGGCGTCCGTGACGGCGGCCGTCATCTGCGTGCGTCCATGCACGTCCAGCAGCTCCTGCAACTCCCGGGCGATACGCCCCAGCGGCTCACCGCGCTTGGCCGCCTCTGTCAACAAGTCCTGCACCTGAGGCAGCGCGTGCACCAGGCGGTCCGTGTCGCGGTGGGCGCGCGCGCCTCGCTTGTGCTGCACCAGGTCCTGTACATGGGCCTCGATCTCGATTTGCTGAGCCTTGTCCCAGCAACGCGGGTGCGAGGCCAGCAACTGCAGGCCATCCAGAATGCGCACCTCACGCAGGTTGGCGTGCACGGTGAGGCTGCGCTGCACGTGGGTGTGGGGGATGGAATAGTCGTTCAGATCGAACCGAACATAGGGCGTCTTGGCCGCTGTCACACCGCGGATCTCATCGCAGCAAAACGGTGTGGCCGGGAGGTCCATCAGGTGCGCTGTTTCTTGGTCAAAGGCCTGCTGCACCGACAGCTGGGTGTCCTCAGGGCAGCGCCGAGCGCTGGCGGGACCCGCCACCCAGGCATCGGCCTGGGCATTGAGGTCGTCAATGCCATCAAAGCTGCGCCCCTCGAAGAAGGCGGTGCGGATATAACGGATGGCCCGCTCAACCCGTCCCTTCTCGTTCCCCCGTGCCGGTGCCACAGGCCGAGGCTCGAAACGGTAGTGGGCACAGAGGGACAGCAGCGTGGGATTGAAGCGGATGGCCTGTCCCTGGCGTTCGAGCACCGCGCTCTTCAAGTTGTCGTAGAGAACGACCCTGGGCACGTGCTCCCAGGACTCAAAGGCCTGGACGTGGCCGCGCAGAAAGTTCTCCATGTGCGCGCCCAGGAAGAAGCGCAGGAAGATGCGTCTGGACCAGGACAGAACCATCACAAAGGCCATCAGGGGTCGACGGGCTTGCCCGATCTGGAGGTGGCCAAAATGTGCCCAGTCGCATTGCACTTGTTCACCGGGCAAGGTGCGAAGTCGCAGGTATGCCTGTGCTGGGGGGCGCGGACGGTGGCGGGCGACGATGTGGCGAAAGTGGTCGGGGCGTCCCTCGTAGCCACGTTCGGCGGCCATGGCGTGCAGTCGGCTGGCGGTGAGGTTGGGGAACTGCTTCAAGGTCTCCTCGATAAAGGGCAGGTAGGGGGTGATGCCCGAGGGGCGTTGTGCGGGCACGATGGGGGCGGTGCCGGATTGGGTGAGCACGCGCATGATGGTCTCGCGGTGCACGCCCAGCTGGGCCGCGATGGTGCCCACCGGCCAGCGCTCGGCGTGGTGGTAGCGCAGGATCTGCGCCGTGAGTTCAGGTGAAATGGCCATGTGAGTCGGACCTCCATAGGGATGGATGGGGTGAATGACGAAGGCGACAGCGCAAGAAGTCCAGACGAACAAAGTCCGAGACCGAGCGGCCACAGAAGTGGCACTTGCAGGGCTGACTTGTGTCGGGATTCAGAGTGGTTTCGTCGCCGGGAGGCAGTACACCAGCACCGCACGGTGGTGGGCTACCCTGATGCGTCACTATCTGCCGACGGGCCCTCCATCGCCCCTGGCGTTGGGCGTGGGCGTGGCGGCCTTTGCGGCTGTCCTGGTAGCGCTTGCCTGCAGCGCGCTGGGCGCAACTGCTGGCCTGGTGCGAGCAGACTGCGCTGGAGAAGCGCTGGCCGCGGTCGCAGTGGCTGCAGATGAGCACAGCGCAGCGGCAGCGGGCGCACACAAAGCGTCTGGGCGGTGGTGAAAGCGGTGGTGGTGTGTGCTGGGCAGTGGGCATGGGTGGCTCCATTCCCATGCGTGAGGCCATGCTGCTGGACAGCCACGCCCGCTTCGTGAAATACTGACAGCGGCAACGGCGCCCTCCAAAGCGGTGGGTCTCGGGGCGCGACAGTGGGTTCACCTCCAAGTTACTGTCACTGTCGCGCCTGCTTCTTGCACAGGTAGGCGATATGTAACGCAAAAAGCCAGCGCTGCGCCATGCGCCTGCGCTGACTCACCCCCGCTTGTCCCACGGCTAAAGCAGGCACGCCCAGGACACGTCTGTGCCCTGCACAACGGGCATCCCCCATGCGATTCAAAGGTAGTTCAAAGCAGTCCGCCGACTGTCGCGGGTGACTACGTCCGGCTTGATGCCGACACCAGATTTACGCGGAAACCGACAGCCGTTTACATAACAGAAGCGGACGGTCGAAATCGGCGGCTTTTCGCCCCGATGGCCAGTCCAAATTCCCCCACCTGTGGCCACCCTGTTACCGCCGACGTTGAATTGAGCCATGCGCCGGCTTTGCGGTGAGCCGGATTGAGCGCACCTAAATTCAACCTCGGCGCAACTTGCAACTCGTTTGCTCTGGCTCAGTCGACGATCGGCAGGTGGCTCAATTTGGCGTCGGCGCCAACATGGTGGCATCAGAGATGGAAGCGCCTGCGGGCGTCAAGCCGGTGGTCTGGCGGCTGCTGACCAACCGGCAGGCCACCACACTGGCGCAGGCTTGCGAGCTCATCGACTGGTACCGTGCGCGCTGGGAAATCGAGCTGTTCTTCCTCGTGCTCAAGGAGGGCTGCCGCGTCGAGAGGCTCCAACTTGGCGACAGCGATCGACTGCAGACGGCGCTGGCCCTGTACATGGTCATTGCCTGGCGCATCAACCGGCTCATGCGGCTGGGGCGTGCGCTGGGAGACTTGCCGGCGGACCTGGTGTTCGAGACCGACGAGTGGAAGGCGGCGTTCATTCTGAACAAGAAGCCCGCACCCAAGGCGGTGCCAGAGCTCAACACGGTGCTGCGGCTGATCGCGCAGCGCGGGGGGTTTCTGGCGCGCAAGGGGGATGGCGAGCCGGGGGTCAAGTCGATCTGGCTGGGCATGCAGGACGTGGCCGTCTTTGTCGAAGGTCTACGGTATGCGCGCCAGAGCGGTTGGAGCTGACTTGTGTATAACGAGATGCCCTAGTCCCCCGCTCTGCGTAACCGAACCACCTCAGCTTGCTCCGACGCCGCCCCCAGCGCCTTCACTTTATCGCCAATATGTTTGTAATCCCCCCAGAACCGCTCCACCCCTTGCATTCCGCCATGCAACATTACGGCTCGGATACACGCCGCGTGGGAAACAATAAGCGCTTCCACTTGACTCTCAAGCTCAACTATCCTGTGGCTTTGCTCCTCGAGGCGAGCGGTCATTGAGTCTGACCGTCGTTGAGCCGGTCCCTCCCGTACATTCCGGGCATCAATTTGTCGCTGCTGCGCTTGAACTATTAAGTCCATACGCTGTGCATTGCGAGTAAATGCTGACGCGTTCTTCAAGGTGCCATGCCTTCTTGCAACCTCTCGCACCGTAATATCCACATCCTCAACCAACAACTCGCCAAGGACCCGTTGGAGTTCGTTGTTGCTATCGTCGGCCAACGGTCTCATTGGAAAATGTCCTTTGGTAGTGCGGAATGGTCGATTCCGTCAGGGAACAAAGCCTCGCCAGGCTGTGCGAGCAATGCGGCATCGACGCCCGCCAGCAACCGCTGAGCATGGGCGACTTGATTGGCGCGACCCACTGTTTTCGCTGGCTTCTGCATCGCAACATCACGCATTTGCTGGAGCTTCGTCTTGAGTGCACTCAATGAAACCCTGTGCTCAGCCCGTCCGCTGGGTACGAAATGACGACATTCATCGAAACATTTGAGATGTCTAGCGCATGGGTTCAATGAAAAGCTGTTGACGCAGTAGCCATAGGGTGTGACATGAAACCCATCCGAATTGGCAGCCAAGTAGGCAAAGGCCACCTCGTCGTCATGCTCCTCTTGAATTTTCCTGAATGTCCGCGCAATGTTGCTATCCCCAGCTTGGCCACTCACCACCATTCTGGCCACCAGGTCTGCCGGGCCACCAGGAACTACGGTCGCAGAAGCAGCATCGGGCAGCCGTACAAAAGCAAGACGCTCAGACAGCGTCCTATGGTCGTACTCATAGCTCTGGGCAACAGACTGACGCCCAAAGTGGTTCGTAATCACCGTGTCTGCGACATTCAACCGGAATAATTCCGTGTTCATCAAATGGCGGAGAGAGTGAGGGCGGAGCTTGAAATTAGGGTCAACTTTCGAACTGCCATACCGTCCAAACAAAGAGCTGGAACCAGCCGAGACACTGATTCCAAGACCTGCGTAAATGGTGAGATGAGAAACGGGTGCGATGGCAGCACCCAACTCAATGACGTTCGGCAAGAGTTGCCTGTGTCCATAGAGGACAAGAAATAACAAGTCAGCGGCTTCCAGCGTCGTCCCAGCGGTCGTCTTGAACGTTCGTAAGTCAGAGGCCGGATTTGGTGCTGGCGAATGCCGCTGCAACTTGAGCACCCTCCTAAGCTCAGTGGTTGCCGCCAGCACCATCTCAACCGCTTCGGTCACCGCCGCTTGAAACCTCTCAGGAACCTGTTGGTGGTCTTCCACGAGGATGTCTGGCGCGCCCTCCTCTCGCTTTTCTCCAAAATACCGAAGGCTCAGAGTTCTTGAAAGCCCGCCGACCTCACTTGCTGTGCGTCCCGTAACAACATCGACATGATCCTCCCACCGCAGGCAGTCAGCAGGAAGCATGAGAACCTCGTTTAAACGCAGTCCAGTCAAAATCAACAGTCGAACAACACCAAAGCGGATTAAATCGGGATGGGTCCGTGGCGTTTCTTGGAAAACAATGCGCGCGAGTTCGTAAAAGGCTTCTATTTCCGGCAGCTTCTGCCCCTCCTTCCGCTCCGTGAGGCGTTTGCCGAGCTTCTTTAGCCCCCTGGAGTTATCGGTGTCTGGCTCCACCGGACAAGCAACTGACAACAGGTGGGCATTCATAAGCTTGGCCAGCCAAAGCAGTGCATCCCAAATCTTGTCCTGCTTGTGCCCGAGCTGAAGAAATCGGTTCAAGTCCTCAGCCGAAATCTCCCAAGGAGCTTTGTTCGTCGACGAAAAAAACTTTCGAAGAATGAGCGCTAAATGGCGTGTCACCCTCGGGTTCTGGGCCTCTTTACAACGAAAGGCGATAACCGCCTTGATGAAGCTCTGAACTCGCTCATCCAGGGCCGCCCCATCTGGGAGTCGTGCCTCGCTCCAACCTGCTGCCAAACAGGCCTTACGTATTTCAACATCGACCGCAAATCCGTTCGTTCGCGACGCATTGCGCGCATGGCTGTCCGTCAACACCCTAAGATCCCAATCCCGACCAGGCAACGGTGTCCCATCTTCAGTGACGGGGATGTCCCACTGCAACCCTTTGTACTCCACAAATCGACGGGAAGCCGCGATGAAATCGTTGTATGAGCTGGGTGCGACAGACCTCGTTTCAGCCTCCAAAAAGCGGACCGTCACGTGCAGCCCCCCAGGCCATCAATCGTGTCAATGGTTTGCTGTGCTCCTGCTAGTGCGCGTGTCAACTGCCGGTACGCCGGGCTGGCCCCATCTTGTTCAAAATTGACATAGACCATCACTTGCTCGCGTATGCCAGCCACCGCCTCTTCATGCACCGCCCTCTCGCCAGAAGGGATGAATTTCGAGCAGCCGTAGCAGGATGTCACGGGGTTATATCGACATGACGACTGGCCAGTACGGCAAATGCCTAACCCGCCAACCAGGCGTTCTCCAACAATCCCACCGATTTGTTGGTCCTCGTTGGCGCTCAAAAGCTCGTCTATCGACACGAACTTTCTCTCGGCCAGGTTGAGGACGTTTTGATACAACTTGGAAACTCCCAGGGCCTCGTTTATTCGTTTCCCCTGTTGCAAACTGCCTCTCTGATACACCCTAGCTGCGTTTTCATTGGTGTGGGTAAGGAATCGACGAATGCTTTCGCGGTCCTGACCAGCATCGGCCAAGGCCTGGGCAGCTGTATGCCGCAAGGTGTTGGCCGTGAAATCGACCCTAAATGCTCGCTGCCTGCACGCCGAGCGCAACAAAGACCAAAGCTTTTCAACGTTCGTGGAAGCAAAAAGTCGTTGCCGCCCGGCCTGCCGAGCGCTCACCACGAGTTGCTGTATCAATGGCACCCACTCTGGTTTGACTTGCCGCAGCACCTCATAGGCCTTGCCATCTGGCTGTTTGGCCGTATGGAAAGAGAGGATGCACGCCCACTCTTGAGTCGCGTCTTGCACCAAACGAACATGCTCCATGCGGATTGCAAGCAACTGCACCGGTCGCATAGCGTGCTGATAAATTAGGGCCAATGCCGTCAGCCCCTCGGCATCTTCTGGCGGTAACGACTGTTCCTCAGCCGCATCATCGAGCACCCGCGTGAGCGTAGACTGCTGATTGGCTGAGAGCAAACGCTCCCGGCGCTTCACCTTGCCTCGTTGGCTCAGCAACACCGCCTTTGCGCGGGTATCCAAGCTCTTAACCAGAGCCGAATGCAATGGGAGCCATGTCCCAACCGCTGAGTTACTGGCAAGCTTCAATATCGCCTTACCAGCCTTTGCTACATCCACATTCTGGACAAGCTCATCCCAAAGCACTCTCACCTCGCTAGGCCCTGCCTTCAAGATTTGGGAATACACCCCCCAGTTGTTGATGAGCGCAAGACCAAACTTCTCGATGGACGAAGGAGACGCCAGAGCTTGGGTAAGCATAACTAGCCGTCGTTGAAGCGCTCCAGTTTCCCCAGGAGCAAACCGCAAGCAGAGAGTTCTCCCCTGAACCGGGACTGTCCAGACGGCTGCGTCCGCGCCCAGGTGAACTTCGACATCTGCATATTTATCATAGACAACGAAACTGCGAGGAGCAGTAGGCCAGGGCCAGTCGGTGATCTTGTCAAGAGACAATTCACCGTGACTGCTGGCGTGACGAACGGGATTCATGGCATGACTCCTCGCAGATTCTGGACTCTCTCATCGAAGAGAACATTCCAGGTACGCACTAGGTCGTCCTGTATTGCTGCCCTTGCGTAGAGGTCGGGCATGGTTGACTTCACCGACCAGCCAAAGAATGCACGCATTCGTTGTAAGGCGAGTTCCCTGTCAGGCTGATGTTGGATGAAGGCTCGATACCTCGCCGTAGCACAGGTATGCCTAAGGTCATGTGGGGAGATATGCTTCTTGCCGCCTGTACGCTCATGAAATCGAGCTTTTTCGCTATCACCGAGCGCTTCCGTCAATCCCTCCAACATTGTGTTGACCGATTCAGCTGAAAGCGGCGCCCCACCTCTTGCGGTAAGAAGGAATGCATGATTTTCGCTAGGCACCCGGTACTCGGAGACATAGCGCTCGTAAAGTATGGCCAAGTCTTCCGAGACGGGAACCTGTCGATGCGACTCTGCTGTCTTAATGCTGGGTCGCGTGGCTCGCGAGTCCTCATCCTCAGTGGTCGTTACATCAAGCCACCGAACCCATTCGCCAGTTTCTGAATCGACGTCCTGCTTGAGCGAATCAATGCTTAGCAGCAGCACTTCTCCTCGGCGTAAGCCAACCAGCAGCAGGAGATGCACTATCAGCCAATTTCTCCAACGGACTCGATAATCCTTGGCCGGGTTTCGCGTAGAACTAGGGTCAGCGACGACCAACAAGTCCTTCAGCGTAGCACCTGGAAGCGCTCTTGCAAACTTGAAGCCGCCGCGTTGCGGCTCCCGGATTCGGCCTATGGACTGAATGGACGAGGATAGAAGGTACAACTCGTCAATTCCTACAGCCAACTGCCTTAGGACATCCGCAACAAAAACCCTGACAGCGTCCCAACGCTGTACTGTAGTAGACGTATATGTCTTCGCTTCAGTCAAGTGAAGGTAGAAGGCCTCAACCATTCTCCGAAGCATTTGAACATCACGATTACTGAGTACCGCATCGAGAGAGTCATCCCCGAACGATTCATCACAGAAGCCGTAGAAGGCACCAAGGTGCCTCATTCGTATCTTAAGGGTATTGGCAGCCAATGATTTACCCGCCAGACCTACAGACCAGGCCGTGCTCCAGAATCTCGGCAATAGCGTTTTCGGGGAAACAAGAACCACGGAGGGCTTCGCGCCCGTGTTGACCAACGCGCCCTTAACAGAGCCCGTCAAAATCCAAGCCCCTTCAGGCGACGAGTTGCGCCCTTGAAGTCAACGCCAGTAAGGTGCATCATGAGGTCAATCGCCCCGCCTCCACCCACACAGCTTCTGGTGTCCCAATACTTAGGGCCTGTAAGGAGGAGCTCGAACTCTCGCCCGTCAACATTGGCATGCCAACGCGAGGAGCTCTTGTCTTTCGTCGGCTCGTAGCTAGCGTCGCGCTTTGCGTGCGTAGCCAGTACTATCAACACGCTTGCTGAGTCAAGGCACCGCCACCGCAAAAGATCAGAGTTATCCACAGCTGCCATCCTCCCCCTGCCCCCCTCCTGCTACTCGCCTTTAACAAGGCTGATGAAGAAAACCTTCACCATAGGCATAGAGTATCAAAACAGCATCCGAAAGGCAACAGATGAAAGACTACACAGTAAAGGCGATTGCTCTACCAACTGAGCTAAAGCGGCACTGGACAGCATTTTACTTGACGCGCGTCAGCTGTGGCCTTCCACCGCGCGTAGGCCCATCGGGAGGAGGCAGTGACTCGGATCCTTCGACAGGCACATCGTCGGTCGGCACGACTCGCAATGGACTGCGGCACAACGGATCGACTGCGCCTTCTGCTTCCCCAGAGGTACCAGGAGCAGAAACAGCATTTACCGGCACTTCGCCAGCCAGATGGACCGTTGCGGCAGGGGGCGCAGGAAATGCCATACCTTGACCATTTTCACGTGCGTAAATGGCAATCACATGACCAACAGGCACGATTATCTCGCGCGCCACACCGCCAAAGCGGGCCTTGAACTCGATAAAGTCATTGCCCAAGTGAAGCGCACTGGTTGCATCTATACCCACGTTAAGAACGATTTCACCATTTTTGACGAACTCCATCGGCACTTTGACCGAAGCGTCGACTTGCACCGCAATATAGGGTGAAAAACCGTTGTCAACGCACCATTGGTGCAGAGCACGTATGAGATAAGGACGCGTAGACGGTGTTTCTGACTCAAAAGAATTCATGGGTACTATCCAACAAGAACCCGACATCAGCCGTGAAAGACTGAATGACAGCTTATTTGCGCATAACCTTTTCAGAAGGTGTGAGTGCCTCAATGTAGGCGGGACGCGAAAAAATGCGTTCTGCATACTTAAGAAGCGGGGCGGCATTCTTGCTGAGTTCAATGCCGTAGAAATCCAGACGCCACAGCAGCGGAGCAATCGCCACATCCAGCATCGAGAAATTGTCACCCAGCATGAACTTGTTCTTCAAGAAAACCGGTGCCAACTGGGTCAACCGGTCTCGGATGTGCGCACGAGCCTTTTCTAGGGCCTTCTCATTGCCTTTGGTGCTGCGCGACTCCAGCATGGACACATGCGCAAACAGTTCTTTTTCGAAGTTCAACAAAAACAGGCGCACGCGTGCGCGGTCGACGGGGTCGCCGGGCATCAACTGGGGGTGCGGAAAGCGCTCATCAATGTACTCGTTGATGATGTTCGACTCGTACAGGATCAAATCGCGTTCGACCAGAATCGGGACTTGGCCGTAGGGGTTCATCACACTGATGTCTTCCGGCTTGTTGTACAGGTCCACGTCGCGGATCTCGAAGTCCATGCCTTTTTCGAACAGGACAAAACGGCAGCGGTGGGAGTAAGGGCAGGTGGTGCCCGAATACAAGACCATCATGAGGGAGTCTCCTTAAAGCAAAAACAGTGGGTTGCATAAACACCGAGCGGTGCCGCAAACCACTGTGGAACGGAAGGCCCCATGCCCATGAGCATGGGGACTAAACCTAAATCGGATTACTTGATATCTTTCCAGAATGCCGCGTTCAGTCGCCAAGCGATGACAGTGAACACCGAGAGGAACAGCAAAACCCACACGCCAATGCGCACACGGTTGTTCTGCTCCGGCTCTGCCATCCATTGCAGATACGCCACCAAATCGCCCACATTCTGGTCGTAGGCAGAAGCACTCATGGTGCCGACCTTCACAGGCTCCCAGCCTTTGTGCAGCTCAACCTCGTGCCCATGGCTGCTCACTTTGTCAAAAGTGGGCCTACGCTCACCCTGCAACTCCCACAGAGGGTTGGGCATGCCAATGTTTGGAAACACCAAGTTGTTCCAGCCCGTGGGCTTGGTGTCATCACGGTAGTAGGTACGCAGCAACGTGTAAACGTAATCAGCACCAGAGCCTTGCTTGCTGGCGCGGGAACGCGCCACCAATGTCAAGTCGGGAGGATTGACACCAAACCACTTTTTTGCCAAAGCTGGATCAATGTTCGACTTCATCGTGTCACCGATTTTGTCGGTGGTGAAGGTCAAATTTTCTGCAATCTGTTTGTCGTTCAAACCAATATCGCGCAGGCGGTTGTAACGCATGAACGATGCCGAGTGGCAACTAAGGCAGTAGTTGACAAACAATTTGGCACCGTTTTGCAGCGCCGCCATGTCATTGGTCCGCTGGGGGGCTTTGTCCAATGGGAACCCTGCACCTGCAGCCAGCGCAGCACCCGACAAACCCAAGGCCATCATGAAGCCCAGAAGAATTTTTTTCATTTGCTTGACTCTCCGGAATCGCTGGTTGGGGCTCAATGAGGCGTGAACGTGACGCGGGTCGGAACGGGCTTGAACTCGCCGATCCGGCTCCACCAAGGCATCAACAAGAAGAAGCCGAAATAGAACAAGGTACCCACCTGGGAGACGCGCTCACCGATAGGCGATGGCGGCAACACACCCAGATAGCCAAGGATCAGGAAGTTGATCACGAACACTGCGTACAACCACTTGTTCCAGCCTGGACGGTAGCGAATGGACTTCACAGGACTGTTGTCGAGCCAAGGCAGCGCAAACAGGATGACCACGGCACCACCCATGGCAACCACACCCCAGAATTTGGCGTCAATGGCCAGCATCAAAGCCACCATCACCACAGCACCACCAACAACAGCCACTTTCATGACCGAACCAATCCTGGCTTTGGTCACACCCAGCACCGCGCCGAGCAAGACGCAGGCAATCAGGGCGTACATCATTTCGTTGGTGATGGCACGCAGCATGGAGTAGAACGGCGTGAAGTACCAAACAGGCGCAATGTGCAACGGCGTCACCAGCGGATCGGCTGGAATGAAGTTGTTGTACTCCAGGAAGTAACCACCCAGCTCAGGGGCAAAGAACACGATGGCCGAGAAGACCATCAGGAACACCGAGACGCCCAAAACGTCGTGGACGCTGTAGTAGGGGTGGAAAGGAATTCCATCCAGCGGAATGCCCTTCTCATCCTTGAGCGCCTTGATCTCGACGCCGTCAGGGTTGTTGGAACCCACTTCGTGCAGCGCAATGATGTGCGCAACCACCAAGCCCAGCAGCACCAGCGGCACGGCAATGACGTGGAAGCTAAAGAAGCGGTTCAGCGTGGCGTCGCCAACCACGAAATCACCGCGGATCAGCAGCGCCAGGTCAGGACCCACAAATGGAATGGCGGAGAACAGATTGACAATCACCTGTGCGCCCCAATAGGACATTTGCCCCCAAGGCAGCAGGTAGCCCATGAAGGCTTCGGCCATCAGCACCAGAAAAATGGCGCAACCGAATACCCAAACCAGTTCGCGCGGCTTGCGGTAGGAACCGTAGATCAAACCACGGAACATGTGCATATACACCACCACAAAGAACGCAGAGGCGCCCGTGGAGTGCATGTAGCGAATGAGCCAGCCCCAAGGCACATCGCGCATGATGTATTCGACCGACGCGAAAGCCACCGGGACGCCAGCGGCGTTCAGGTTGGCATCGGGCTTGTAATGCATCACGAGAAAAATGCCGGTAACGATCTGAATCACCAGCACCAGCAGCGCGAGCGACCCAAAGAAGTACCAGAAGTTGAAGTTCTTGGGCGCGTAGTACTCAGCCAAGTGCTCGTTGTAGAGCTTGGACAACGGGAACCGGTTATCGACCCAATTGAGCGCTTTTTGGCCCATGGGAGCGTCGGGGGAAATTTCTTTGAATTCAGCCATTATTTGCCTCTGAGGTCAGGTGTCTGCTTGCACTGCGAAGTACGGCAGCTCAGGCTTTCTTCTCTTCGCCGACCAACAGGGTCGTCTCGGACAGGTAGTAGTGCGGGGGCACTTCGAGGTTGTCAGGTGCCGGCTTGTTCTTGAACACACGCCCAGCCACGTCGAACGTGGAACCATGGCAAGCGCACAGAAAGCCACCCTGCCAGTCATCTGGCAGCGAAGGTTGCGGACCAGGGGAAAGCTTGTCGCTGGGGGAGCAGCCGAGGTGGGTACAGATCCCCACAGCCACCAGCACATCGGGCTTGATGGAGCGATGGCGGTTTTTCGCGTATTCGGGAGTGGGGTATGCCTTGCGATCCGAGTTGGGATCGGCGAGCTGGTCTTCCTGCTTTTCAAGCGCAGCCAACTGCTCGGGTGTGCGGCGCATGATCCACACAGGCTTGCCACGCCACTCAACCACACGCTTCTCACCAGGAGCCAGCGTGGAAATATCGACCTCGACAGCTGCGCCGGCTGCCTTGGCCCGCTCGGACGGCTGAAAACTGCTGACGAAGGGGACAGCGACAGCGGCTGCACCTACGCCACCCATGGCGCAGGATGTGATCAGCCAAGTTCGGCGGCTGCTATCCACAGTCGCATCGACGGTTGCTTCACTCATGGGGATCTTTCAAACTGGTTCGAGAGGACACTAGGGACAACCCGAGATTGTACTGGACCCGTCCTGATTCTCTACGGCTTGCCGGGGTATAGGACTGGGCTATTGTCGCGGCGACAAAAGCACAACAGATGTCAGCGTCTTGCAATGCTGTCGCTGAGACGGTCAAATTTTTTGATGTCATGGCTCATCGTCGCAATGCGCACACAGTTCAGTCGCCTCGATTTTTTCTATCTCTACCTGGCGCGGGATCCGGCACCTCGGCGTGTGCACGGAGCATCGGATGGTTCGCGACGATATCGTGCAGAAGAACCGCCCAGTCCAGCTTGGTTCGCCGCTCTGCAACCTGGGTTGGGCGGCATGCCTTTGCTTGCAATTTCCTGCAACGCGACGCCTTCCTGCTCTGCCAAGGTGGCGTTGTATTGTTCCATTTTCGTGGTCGACGCCACGAAGCTCGTGACGCGACACCAGCCATGACGCGGAAGTTTTCATGCAAGTGTTGCTGTGCACAACGCTGCATCTAGAGCAGCCAGCAAACTCGCAGCACTGGCTCGACCCGTGCCGGCCAAGTCAAATGCGGTACCGTGGTCTGGACTGGTGCGCACAAAGGGCAACCCCAGCGTGGTGTTGACCCCGTGCTCAAGACCAAGCAACTTTACAGGGATCAAGCCTTGGTCGTGGTACATCGCCACCACCACGTCAAAAGCACCCTGACGAGCGCGCATGAACACCGTGTCGGGCGCATGTGGACCCGTGCAATTGATGCCTTCAGCCCTGGCCTGCGCCACGGCAGGGGCGATGGCATCAATCTCTTCACGCCCAAACAAACCACCCTCGCCCGCATGCGGATTGAGGCCTGCCACGGCGATGCGCGGGTGCGCCATGCCGTACAACTGAAAATGGGCGTGGGTAAGGCGTACCGTTTGCAAAACTTGGGCCTGCGTCACAGCATCCAATGCTTGTCGCAACGACACATGGATGCTCACCAAAACCGTGCGCAGGCCAGGGCAACTCAGCATCATGCGCACCGGTAACGCGGCTACGGCAACCCCTTGGTGGCTGGCTGCAATCGACTGCAACAACTCGGTGTGCCCCGGAAACGCAACACCCGCCGCCGCAAGCGCCTCTTTGTGAATCGGGGCCGTCACAACAGCGCGAGCCTGCCCAGTCAAAGCAGCCTGCGCGGCAAACCGAATGCAATCGGCCGCGGCTTGACCTGCGTCCACACTGATGCGTCCCAGAGCCACCGGCTGCTTCAAGGAACAAGCTTGAATGACCGCCACACAGCCTGGTGGCACCTGGCTGAAATCCCGCAGATCGCTCAGTTCAGCCCACATGTGAGGGTGCACGGCCTGCTTCGGCGACAACTCAGCCACCAACCGCGCGGCATGACGCAAAGTTGCCACATCACCCGCCACCACCACCTGCCGCATCAAGCCAGGCTGCTCACGAAAGGCCTGGACGATGATTTCAGGCCCGATGCCAGCGGGATCCCCCATGGTTAACACGACGGGCTTGCGGGATGGCATTTGGGCATTCGTCATAGGGGAGTGCCTCAGGCGGGGTTGTCGATATCAATGAATTGGTGCTCCAGACCCAGTACTTGGGCCACATACGCCCCCACCGCCTGCACGCCATACCGCTCTGAAGCGTGGTGGCCGCAGGCAATGTACGCGACGCCGCATTCCCGGGCGTAATGAGCCTGAGGCTCCGAAATTTCGCCGGTGATGAACACATCGGCACCAGCGGCAATGGCCGCTTCAAAATAAGATTGAGCCCCCCCTGTGCACAGCGCGACACGCTCGACCGGCCTGTCTGGCTCGCCCACCAGCGTCACGGCGCGCCCAAGTGACTGCTCCACATGAGCCGCCAGTGCGGCTGCCGATACGACATTCCGGTGACCCATAAAACCCAAACATTGCGGGCCAAACCGCCCATCCACACCCTCAAACACCGACACCCCAAGGCGCAGTGCAAGTTGCGCGTTGTTGCCCAACACAGGGTGCGCATCCAAGGGCAAGTGGTAGGCCAGAAGATTGATGTCATGAGCCAACAAGCGTGCGAGCCGCTGTTTCATCCAACCGGTGACGCAACCATCTTGACCACGCCAGAACAGACCGTGATGAACCAGAATGGCATCGGCGCCAGCGGCTATGGCCGCATCGATCAAAGCCCGACAGGCTGTGACGCCCGTGACCAGCTTGTGAACTTCCTCGCGCCCTTCCACCTGCAAGCCATTGGGGCCATGATCGTTGAACAGGCTCGGCTGCAACAAGCCATCCAAGGTCTGCAACAGAATGGTGCGGGAAATTGGGCTCGAGGTTGTCTTCATAAAAGGTTTGCCTTCACAAAAGAGTGGCAGGCCCACTCCAAGGCAAACCCGCTTGTTTATTTTGACAGTCCCCAGCGACACAAGGCCGCGCCCCGCTCCCTCCAAGGCATCCTACTCTGTATGAACCGATCCAGACCCGCGCTGTGCACGTTCAGACTCTTGCATCTTGCGGGTGAAAAACCGGTAAAACCAAACCGCCATGCCGATCATAAAAATGATGCCGGAAATACTGAACAGACCGTAATCGGTCGAGAAGAGATCAACGATGGCTTTCATTTATTGCTCCAGTCCTCGGTTAGAAGACTGTCATTGCACCGCGTCCTCTACAGAAGCACCTTGACATGCATCAAGGTGCTTGAAATCAAGGCGTTGGTGGCCACATACAGGACAATTGGACGCGCAGGGTCAACCGACCCTTAACCTACAGCCCTCACACACCCCCATGAAACGACTCTGGCTTGTCTTTGCCCAATCCGTTACCGTGTTACTGGCGGCATTTTTCGTGGTGGCCACACTCAAGCCACAGTGGCTGAACCGGAACCCCAATCTGTCCACGGTGGTTCCAGTGTTCCAAGCTGCAGCGCCAGCGTCATTGGAGGGCATGGGTGGAACCACTGGTTTCAGTGGTGCAGCGCGTGCTGCATCGCCTGCGGTAGTGAGCATCAACACCAGCAAAGCAGCCGTCAACAACATTCACAGCAGCGACCCTTGGTTCCGATTTTTCTTTGGTGACCAACTGCAAACCCAACCGCAAACGGGGTTGGGCTCGGGCGTCATTGTCAGCCCAGCAGGCTACATACTGACCAACAACCACGTGATTGAGGAAGCCGATGAAATTGAGGTGGTGCTCATTGATGGTCGCAAAAGCGTTGCCCAAGTGATCGGCACAGACCCGGAAACCGACTTGGCGGTCCTCAAGATCGCGTTGACCGAATTGCCCGTGATCACGCTGGGCAACTCCGATGCTTTGTCTATTGGCGATCAAGTGTTGGCAATTGGCAACCCCTTCGGGGTGGGTCAAACCGTCACGGGTGGCATTGTCAGTGCACTGGGCCGCACACAACTGGGCATCAACACCTTTGAAAATTTCATCCAAACCGATGCCGCTATCAACCCAGGGAACTCCGGCGGGGCGCTGGTGGATGTGAACGGGCACCTGATGGGCATCAACACCGCCATCTACTCCCGCTCTGGGGGCTCCATGGGTATTGGCTTTGCCATTCCCACATCCACCGCTCGCAGCGTGATGGAGTCTATTGTGCGCGACGGACAGGTGACCCGCGGCTGGATCGGCGTAGAGCCGCAAGACCTTAGCCCAGAACTTGCTGAAAGTTTTGGCATTCCAGCCGGCACCGGCGTGATCATCACCGGCGTATTGCAAAACGGCCCTGCGGCGCAAGCCGGTATTCGCCCAGGCGACGTGATCACCCGTGTGGCCGGACGCGAGGTGGGCACGGTCGCTCAACTGCTGTCCGCTGTGGCCGCCCTGCCGCCGGGCACCTCTGCCACCATGGAGGTGGTTCGCCGTGATGGAAAAACCGAGTTGAATGTGACCCCTGGCCGACGCAGCCCGCTGCCTCGACAGGAGGCGCGTTAAGGCGTTTGGTAAGCCGCCTTTTGGCGGCTTAATCAGCGGACTCGTCGGGTTTGACTGCGGCTTTTTGGATGAACCACTGGGCGCCAAAAATACCCAACTCGTACAGCAAGCACATGGGAACTGCCAGAGCCAACTGCGAAATCACGTCCGGTGGCGTGACGATGGCCGCAATGACAAAAGCCACCACGATGAAGTAACCGCGAAAATCGCGCAACTGCTTCACGGTCACCATATTCATCTTGACGAGCAGCACCACCACAATCGGCACCTGAAAAGCCAGACCAAAAGCCAGGTACAGAGACAAAATGGCTTCAACGTAAGACGCAATATCGGGTGTAGCCGCCACACTGTCAGGCGTGAACTGCTGGATGAAACCAAACATTTTATCGAGCACAAAGAACTGCACAAAAGCAATGCCCACATAAGCCAGCGAACTGCCCAACAAAATCAGTGGGATCGCAAAACGTTTTTCATGGCTGTACAAGCCCGGCGCCACAAAAGCCCAGACCTGGTACATCCACCAAGGCAAAGACAGCAACAGCGCCGCCATGGCCAACACTTTGATGGGCACAAAAAATGGCGAGAACACACCCACTGCGATCAGCTTGGCATCGGGTGGCATGTGCGCACGGATCGGCACAGCGATCAAATCAATCAGGCCACTCGGACCAGGCCAGAACGCCAGCAAGGCCATGCAAATGGCCAAACCCACAACGCCATACAGCAGGCGGTCGCGCAACTCCATGAGGTGCTGGACAAACGGCTGCTCGGAACCGGCAAGCTCGTCGGTGGAATCTTTGGGGTCGGACATCAGCGGGGCGCAGAGGAGGAACGGGGCCGAAAACGGGCCACACGGGCCGCTCCGGACTGGGTGCGGGTACGCACGCCGGTGCGTGCCTTGTACCACTGGGGCATGGCCTTTTGCTTGATGCGCCAGTTCTTTTTGGGGTGTTTGTAGCTGGGGTGAAAATCCGAGCCAATGCTGTGGTGCGCATCAGACCCGTAAGACGGGGCACCATCCAGCCCGACGGTGGCTTCAGACCACGATTTTTCAAAATCGCTGGCACCGCTTTGCACCGACGATTCCACGTCACGGGCAGCGCTCTCCACCGTCTCTTTCATCTTCTTGAGCTCTTCGAGCTCCATCGAGCGGCTGACCTCGGCCTTGACGTCGGCGACGTAACGTTGCGCCTTCCCCAACAAAGCACCCACCGTGCGGGCCACCCGAGGGAGTTTTTCGGGCCCGATGACGATCAACGCCACCGCCCCAATCAGAGCGAGCTTGGAAATGCCCAGATCAATCATGTATCAGCCATCCTGCGGGCAATGCCGGGCTTTGAAAAAAGCCCTGAACCGGACTGCTCATGCACATGCGCACACGACCAGCGGGTAAAAATCAGCGGGTCGAAATCAGCTTTTTTGCTTGGCTTCGACGTCGATGGTGTTTTTGTCGGTGCGGGGCGTGCTCTGCGTCACCTGACCAGCGGGCGCAGCATCCGCTTCGGCAGCGCTCTGGTTGCCATCTTTCATACCATCTTTGAAACCTTTGACGGCACCGCCCAAATCAGAGCCCATGTTTTTAAGCTTCTTGGTACCGAAGACCATCACCACGATCAACAGCACGATCAACCAGTGCCAGATTGAGAAGGAACCCATCGTTTTCTCCAAATATAAAAGTAATGCGTTGAACGCTTGGAGTGGGATTCTAAGCCGGCCCAAGAGTTCAGCACGGGTCCTGGCAAAAAACCCGCCTCAGGCAAGATCGCCACCCTGGCATGCGGTTAGCAGATCAGCCGCGCAGCCAGGGACGCGGACCACCCATGACGTGAACATGCAAATGGTGCACCTCTTGCCCCCCCTCGGTGCCGGTGTTGCACACCATGCGAAAGCCACCGTCGGGATAGGGGTTGCACCCCTGCTCTGCCGCGAGTTGGGGCGCCAGCAACATCATGCGCCCCATCAGACGCTCATGCTCGGGGCCCAACTGCGCCATGGACGGAATGTGGAGTTTAGGCACCATGAGAAAGTGCACCGGCGCCCAGGGATGGATGTCGTGGAAGGCGAAGATATCTTCATCTTCATACACTTTTTTGGATGGAATCTGCCCAGCAATGATTCTGCAGAAAATGCAGTTGGGGTCGTGTGCACGCATGGAAAGTTAGTCAGGCATAGGTTGGTTGGCGTTCATGCGCACCAGGCCTTTGACGATGCGGTAGAGAAACCAGATGGAAATCAGGGCCCAGGCAATCATGCCGGGCAACACAAGGAGAAACCAGAGCGGGATGGTGACGACGTACAGCACGCCAGCCCAGATCACGGTGCGGATGCGCCACGAAAAATGGCTGGCCTGCCAAGTGCCCTCGGCGTCTGATTTCTTCACCAAGTCAATCACCAGCGCCACGATGAGCAAGCCTGCGCCCACTTGAGCGCCAGGCAACACCGCTGCCACCGCCACGATCAGGTGCAGGATGTAACTCACCCAGCCCACGCTTTTGAGCGACTGGGCTTTTTCACTGTCGATGGCTTTGACGTCGATGATGTCGCTCATGAATGGCCCTCCGATGACCGGGATTCGTATTCGCGCACCAGGACTTTCCTCATCGCCTTTTCTTCCAGGCCGCTCAAACCCTCGCGGCGCACCAGTTCGGTCACCACGTCGGCCGGTGTTTTGCCATAGTGGGCCAGCGCAATCATGCTGTGAAACCAGAGGTCGGCAATTTCGTTGACCAGTTTCTGGCTATCCCCGCCGTGGTCGCAGTCTTTGGCCGCCATGACGGCCTCGGTCGCCTCTTCGCCGATTTTTTTCAGGAAGGCATCAGGGCCCCTGTGGAGCAAGCGGGCGACGTAGCTTTTCTCGGGATCGCCGCCGTTGGCCGGCTTGCGGCTTTCGATCACGGCCGCCAGGCGTGCCAAGTCATCGGTGTTGGACATAGCGTTATTTGTAAATGGATTCAGGGTCTTTGAGCACCGGGTCCACTGCGTGCCAGGCGCCGCCTTCGTAGCGCTGGAAGAAACAACTGTGGCGCCCAGTGTGGCAGGCGATACCGGGCTCGTGCCCCAGTTGGGTCACCTTGAGCAGGAGCACATCGTTGTCACAGTCCAAGCGAATATCGTGGACCATTTGCACATGCCCGGACTCTTCGCCCTTGAACCAGAGCTTGCCCCGCGACCGGCTGAAGTAGACCGCACGCCCCAACTCAGCTGTTTTTTCCAGCGCATCGCGGTTCATCCAGGCAAACATCAACACGTCGCCGGTTGCCGCTTCTTGCGCAATGGCTGGGACCAAGCCTTGTGCGTCCCATTTCACTTCTTCAATCCAGTTCATGCGGTGAATCTACCATGCGCCCTGCATGGCTTGGACGGCTTGAGCAGGATTGGGCGTACGATGGCCCTTGCATTCACCGCCCAGCCCCCTGCTGACGCAGCCTGCACCGGGAGGAGCCCCATGAAATTTCGCACCCTTTTTCTGATCATCTTCATCTTGCTGGTCGCCGGTTTTGTGGCGCTCAACTTTGAAGCCATCTTGGCACCGACAACCCTCAACTTTGCGCTGGCCGAGGTCCAGGCTCCGCTGGGTCTTGTGCTGCTGGGCATGCTGGCCTTGGTGCTGGTCGTGTTTTTGCTCGCTCTGGTGTACTACCAGACGGTCCATCTGATGGAGGTGAGGCGCATCACCCGCGAAGTGGCTGAGCAGCGTGCGTTGGCGGACAAGGCCGAGGCATCCAGATTCACCGAATTGCGCCAGTTTTTGCAGACCGAACTGCAGGCCACAGCCGCCCGCGAACAGGAACTGTCGGAGGAGACCCTCCAAAGGATAAACCGCCTGCAAACGGCGCTGACCGAGGTGGTCGAACAAACCGGAAACGGTCTGGGCGCCAGCATTGGTGAGATGGAAGACCGGCTGGAGCGACAACTGAAGCAACACCCCAACGCGCTGTAAAGGCGCGCTTTCCGCACCTGAAAACGAGGCAAACCCCCTAAAGGCGCACGGGGATACCGCGCTCAGCCATGCGCGCTTTGGCCTGGGCCACGGTGTATTCACCGTAGTGAAAAATGCTGGCCGCCAGCACCGCGTCCGCCCTGCCCTGCTGCACGCCGTCGGCCAAGTGGTCCAGATTGCCCACGCCGCCTGAAGCGATCACAGGCACGTCGACCGCGTCGGCCACGGCACGGGTCAGCGCCAGGTCGAAGCCGCTTTTGGTGCCGTCGCGGTCCATGCTGGTGAGCAAAATTTCGCCCGCACCGTGTTCGGCCATTTTGCGGGCCCAGGTCACGGCATCGAGTCCGGTGTTTTTGCGCCCACCGTGGCTGTAAACGTCCCATCCCTCGCCACGGGCCAGCACGTCTTCACCGAAACGGCGCTTGGCGTCGATGGCCACCACGATGCACTGGGCACCGTATTTGTCGGAGGCGTCGCGGATGACTTGCGGATTGGCCAGTGCGGCCGAATTGAAACTGGTTTTGTCGGCCCCGGCATTGAGCAATCGCCGCACATCGTCCACCGTGCGCACACCGCCACCCACAGTGAGCGGAATAAAAACCTGTGAGGCCACGGCTTCGATAATGTGCAAGATCAGGTCGCGGCCGTCGCTGGTGGCGGTGATGTCCAGAAAGGTCAACTCGTCTGCGCCCTGGTCGTTGTAACGGGCCGCAATTTCGACCGGATCGCCTGCGTCGCGCAACTCAACAAAATTGACACCCTTGACCACACGGCCACCGGTCACGTCCAGACAAGGAATGATGCGTTTAGCGAGCATGGTGGGCGGTTCTCAGTAGGACTGTATTCATCCGTTGAGGTCGTCGGCCAGCAATTGTGCAGCTTCAAAATCCAGGTCACCGCTGTAGATGGAGCGGCCACAAATGACGCCTTCGACCCCTTCGTCCTCCACGCCACACAGGGCGCGAATGTCGTCCAGATTGGACAGACCGCCCGAGGCAATGACCGGAATGGACAGGGCTTGCGCCAGCTTGACGGTGGCTTCAATGTTGATGCCAGACAGCATGCCATCGCGGCCGATGTCGGTGTAAATGATGGATTCGACGCCGTAGTCTTCGAATTTTTTGCCCAGATCAACCACCTCGTGACCGGTGAGTTTGCTCCAGCCGTCGGTGGCCACTTTGCCGTCTTTGGCGTCCAGACCCACGATGATGTGGCCGCCGAAAGCGGTGCAGGCGTCTTGCAGGAAACCGGGGTTTTTCACGGCTGCGGTGCCGATGATGACGTAGCGCAAGCCGGCATCCAGGTAGCGCTCGATCGTGTCGAGATCGCGAATGCCGCCACCGAGCTGCACGTCCACCTCGGAGCCGATCTCTTTCAAGATGGCGCGAATGGCTTGTTCGTTTTTCGGTTTGCCAGCGAAAGCGCCGTTCAGGTCCACCAAGTGCACACGGCGAGCGCCTTTGTCAACCCAACTGCGCGCGATGGCGGCAGGGTCTTCACCAAACACCGTGGATTGGTCCATGTCGCCCTGTTTGAGGCGAACGCACTGGCCGTCTTTCAGATCAATGGCAGGAATCAGCAGCATGATGGTGTCGGTATCAGAAGAAAACGATTGAAGTCAGGGCTTCCAGTGGAGGAAGTTGCGGTACAGCGCCAAACCCTGATCGGCGCTTTTTTCGGGGTGAAACTGGGTGGCGAAAATGTTGTCGCGGGCAATGGCCGCTGCAAAGCGGCCGCCATAGTCGGCCTCACCCACGCTGTGCTGCGGGTTGGCCGGCTTGCCGTAGTAGCTGTGGACAAAATAAAAGTAAGCGCCGTCGGCTATGCCGTCCCACAGCGGGTGGTCTGGACCACGACCGAGGTCGTGAAAGACCTGGTTCCAGCCCATTTGCGGTACCTTGAAGCGGCTACCGTCGGCCTGCAGTCGGCCTTCCAGGCGAAAGCGCACCACTTCGCCGGGTATCAGACCCAGCCCCTCGGTGGGGCCCTCTTCGCTGCGCTCCAGCAGCATTTGCATGCCCACACACACCCCGAACAGCGGCTTGCTCGCTGCAGCGTGCAACACGGCGTCCAACAGGCCCGACGTGGCCAGCTCGCGCATGCAATCGGCCATGTGGCCCTGGCCTGGCAATACCACGCGATCGGCGTCCAGCACCTCTTGGGCGTGGGAGGTGACCAGCACCTCCACGTCGCTGGCCAGTGCAACGTGTTTCACGGCCTGCGACACCGAGCGCAGGTTGCCACTGCCGTAGTCCACCACGGCGACTGTCTTGCGTTTCATCAGATGGACAAGCTCAGAGGGAGCCTTTGGTGGAGGGAATCACATCGCCCATGCGGGCATCACGTTCCAGTGCCATGCGCAAAGCGCGGGCAAAGGCTTTGAACACGGTTTCGGCCTGGTGGTGGGCGTTTTCACCGTGCAGGTTGTCGATGTGCAACGTGACGCCGGCATGGTTGACGAAGCCCTGAAAAAATTCAAACGCCAGCTGGGTGTCGAACCCGCCCACCATGCCGCTTTTGAACGGCACGCGCATGTGCAGCCCGGGGCGGCCGGAAAAGTCGACCACCACGCGCGAGAGCGCTTCGTCCAGCGGCACGTAGGCGTGGCCGTAGCGGCGAATGCCTTTTTTGTCGCCCACGGCCTGCGCAAAGGCCTGGCCAAGCGTGATGCCCACGTCCTCCACCGTGTGGTGGCCGTCAATATGCAGGTCGCCTTGGGCCTGGATGTCGAGATCGATCAGCCCGTGGCGGGCGATCTGGTCAAGCATGTGGTCAAAAAAACCGATGCCGGTGGACAGGCTGGCCACGCCGGTACCGTCCAGGTTGACGCGGATGCTGATTTGCGTTTCCGCGGTGTTGCGCTGCACTTGCGCCACACGGTCGGCCACAGGGGTTGCAGAAGGCATCTGGGTCATAGGGAAATTTGAAGGGCGTCGATCAACTGGGCATTTTCGGCCGTTGTTCCCACCGTCAGGCGCAAACAATTGTTCAACAATGGATGCATTTTAGAAACATTCTTGACCAGCACGCCATGCGCCTTGAGGCCGTCGAAGCTGCGCCCGGCATCGGGCACCCGCACCAGCACCATGTTGGCTTCGCTCGGAAAGGGCGTCACGCCCGGCATGTTGGCCAGCGCCTGCATCAACAGCGCACGCTGTTCGCGGATCTGGCTGGCCTGTTGTGCAAACACATGGGCATGTTCTAACGCAAACAGGGCACATTCGGCGTTGAGCACGCTCACGTTGTAAGGCGGGCGCAGTTTGTCCACCTCTTGCACCAGCGCCTGCGCGCCCAGCATATAGCCCAGGCGCACGCCGGCCAGACCAAATTTGGACAAGGTGCGCATCAGCAACACGTTGGCATTGGCTGCGGGGTGGGCGCGGATTTCGTCGAGCCAACTGCGGCTGGAAAACGGCTGGTAAGCCTCGTCCATGACCACCAGGCCGCCGAACGTGGCGGCCTCGGCGATCAGCCGACGGATCACGCCGGCATCCCACAGGTTGGCGGTGGGGTTGTTGGGGTAAGCGATGTAGGTGATGGCAGGCTGGTGCTCGCGCAGCGCGGTCAGCATGGCGGGCTCGTCGAGCTCAAAGTCGGCCGAAAGGGGAACCCCGTGGAAAGCCAGTCCCTGCAATTGGGCGCCCATGGCGTACATCACAAAACCAGGCAGCGGCGCCAGGATGGACGCGCCGGGCACGTCGCAGACCATGGCCAGCAGGGAAATGAGCTCGTCGGAGCCGTTGCCCAGCATCAGTCCGCAACCCTCAGGCAAGTCCACATAACGCGCCAACGCCAGCTTCAGGTCGTCAATGCGGGCACCGGGGTAGCGGTTGATGGCCACAGCGCCCAGGCGTTGGCCCAACTCGGCTTGTAGCTCGGGGGACAAGGTAAAGGGGTTCTCCATCGCATCGAGCTTGACCATGCCGGTCGCGTCCTGGATGGCGTAGGCCTGCATGGACTGGACGTCCTGACGGATGAAGCGCAAGGGGTTCGGGGTGTTCATGGCAGTCATTTCGTTGCCCGCATCGGCGGCACCACATCCAAGCGCAGCTCGGCGGCGCGGGCGTGGGCCTGCAGGCCTTCGCCATAGGCCAGCTCGGCCGCAACGGTGCCCAGCGTCTGGGCGCCAGCGGCACTGACCTCGATGAGGCTGCTGCGCTTTTGGAAGTCGTAGACACCCAGCGGTGAGGAAAAACGGGCGGTGCCACTGGTGGGCAGCACGTGGTTGGGGCCGGCGCAGTAGTCGCCCAGGCTCTCGCTGGTGTAGGCCCCCAGAAAGATGGCTCCAGCGTGTCTGAGCAGTGGTTCCCAGCGGTGCGGCTCGCTGCTGGACACCTCCAGGTGCTCGGGCGCGATGCGGTTGCTGATAGCGCAAGCCTCTTCCATGTCACGCGTAAGGATGAGCGCACCCCGGTCGTTCAAGCTCTTGGCGATGATGGCCGCGCGCGGCATGGTGGGCAACAGGCGGTGAATGGCGGCCTGCACGGCGTCGATGTACGCGGCGTCGGGGCACAACAAAATGCTTTGCGCCAGTTCGTCGTGCTCGGCCTGGCTGAACAGGTCCATCGCCACCCAGTCAGCCGGTGTGCTGCCGTCGGCCAACACCAGGATTTCGCTCGGACCGGCGATCATGTCAATGCCCACGGTGCCAAACACACGCTTCTTGGCGCTGGCCACATAGGCGTTGCCGGGACCGGTGATTTTGTCCACCTTGGGCACGGTGGCCGTGCCATAAGCCAGCGCGGCCACGGCCTGTGCGCCGCCGATGGTGAAGGCCCGGGTAACGCCGGCCACATAGGCGGCGGCGAGCACCAATGCGTTTTTTTCACCGCGCGGCGTCGGCACCACCATGATGATCTCGCCCACGCCGGCCACGTGGGCTGGAATGGCGTTCATCAGCACGCTGGACGGATACGCGGCCTTGCCACCTGGCACATAAATGCCCACACGGTCCAGCGGCGTGACCTTTTGGCCCAACAAAGTGCCGTCTTCGTCGCGGTAGCTCCAGCTCTCGCCACTGGCTTTCTTCTGGGCTTCGTGGTAAACGCGCACACGGCGTGCAGCCGATTCCAGCGCACGGCGCTGGGCATCGGGCAGTGCATCAAAAGCCGCCTTCAACTCCGCTTGCGTCAGCTCCAGCGCACCCAGGCTGGGGGCCTGCAGACCGTCAAAACGGGCGGTGTACTCGAGCACGGCCACATCGCCGCGCTGCTTCACATCGGCCAGGATGTCGGCCACCCGCTGCTCAATCGCACTGTCGGCGTCGGCCGACCAATGCAGACGCGCGGCAAACTGCGCCTCAAAATCGGACGCACGGGTGGACAGGCAAAGCGGAGCGGCGGTAAGGTTCATGACGGAACGGCGTTTCTTTCGATAGCCTGAGAGAAGGCGTTGATGATGGGTCGAATGGCAGCCTGTTTGAGCTTGAGGGCAGCCTGGTTGACCACCAAGCGTGAGCTGATGTCCATGATGCGCTCCACTTCCACCAGGTGGTTGGCCTTGAGCGTGTTGCCGGTAGACACCAGGTCCACGATGGCATCGGCCAGGCCGGTCAGCGGGGCCAATTCCATGCTGCCATACAGCTTGATCAGATCCACATGCACACCCTTGCTGGCGAAAAATTCGCGGGCTATTGTGGTGTATTTGGTGGCCACTTTCAGGCGTGAGCCCTGGCGCACGGCGCTGGCGTAATCGAAGTCAGCCCGCACCGCCACACTCATGCGGCACGCGGCGATCTTCAGGTCCAGCGGCTGGTACAAGCCTTGCCCGCCGTGCTCAATCAGCGTGTCTTTGCCAGTCACCCCCATGTCGGCACCACCGTATTCCACGTAGGTGGGTACGTCGGTGGCACGCACCAGCACCACGCGCACGCCGGGCTGGTTGGTCGGCAAAATCAGCTTGCGCGACTTCTCGGGATCTTCCAGCACCTCAATGCCAGCGGTGGCCAGCAGCGGCAGGGTTTCGTCAAAGATGCGTCCTTTGGACAGGGCTAAGGTGATCATTTGATGCGTTCAATGTTGGCGCCAATGCCGCGCAATTTTTCTTCCATCTGGTCGTAACCCCGGTCCAGGTGGTAGATGCGGTCCACGATGGTGTCGCCCTCGGCCACCAGGCCGGCGATCACCAGGCTGGCGGAAGCGCGCAAGTCGGTGGCCATCACGGTGGCGCCGGAGAGTTTTTCAGTGCCCTCCACCACCGCGACCTTGCCATCGATCTGGATCTTTGCACCCAAACGCACCATTTCGTTGACGTGCATGAAGCGGTTTTCAAAAATGGTTTCGGTCACCTTGGCCGTGCCGTGCGAAATGCAATTGAGCGCCATGAACTGGGCCTGCATGTCGGTCGGGAAACCGGGGTATTCGGTGGTGCGAAAACCCTGGGCTTTCAGACGACCGGTGGAACGGACCCGAATAAAGTCGCCGTCCGCATCTTGGCCCGCTGCAATATCAGCGCCCGCTTCAATCAGCTTGTCGATCACGGCGTCGAGGTGGTCGGCGCGGCCGTGGCGCAACACCACGTCGCCACCCGTGGCGGCCACGGCACACAGGAAGGTACCGGCTTCAATACGGTCGGCCACCACTTGGTGGGTGCAGCCGTGCAGACGCTCAACGCCCTGAATGTGGATGCGGCTGGTGCCGTGGCCTTCAATTTTTGCGCCCATGGCGATCAGCATCTCGGCCAGATCGGCAATCTCAGGCTCTTGGGCCGCGTTTTCCAGCAGGGTTTCGCCCTCGGCCAGCGTGGCGGCCATCAAGAAGTTTTCGGTGCCGGTGACGGTGACCATGTCGGTGGCAATACGGGCTCCCTGCAGGCGCTTTTTGCCGCCGGCCAGTTGAGCCACCATGTAGCCGTGCTCCACCAGAATCTCGGCCCCCATGGCTTGCATGCCTTTGATGTGCTGGTCCACCGGACGCGAACCTATGGCACACCCCCCGGGCAACGACACGCGTGCACGGCCAAAGCGCGCCAGCAGCGGGCCCAGCACCAGCACCGACGCTCGCATGGTCTTGACCAGTTCGTAGGGCGCTTCGGGGTTGATCGAATCGGCCGCGTGCAGCGTCATGCCACCGCGCGCGCCATGGGTCTGGGTTTGCACGCCCATGTGGTCCAGCAACTGGCGCATGGTGGCCACGTCGCGCAAGCGCGGCACATTGGTCAACGTGACCGGCTCACACGTCAGCAGTGCCGCACAGAGTTCAGGCAGCGCGGCGTTTTTGGCGCCAGAAATAGTCACTTCGCCGTGCAGCGTGCGGCCACCGGTGATTCGCAGTTTGTCCATGGAGCGGCTCAGGCTGGGTTCAGGGTTGTTGCGCCCACTCGGCGGGCGTGAAAGTTTTCATGGACAGGGCGTGAACCTCATCGTTGTGGATACGCTCACCCAGCGTGGCGTAGACACGCTTGTGACGGGCAATGGCGCGCATGCCCTCGAAAGCGGGTGACACCACCACAGCCGCCCAGTGGCGGCCGTCACCGGTGACGTCCAGGTGCTCGCAGGGCAAGCCGGCGGCGATGAGTTGTTGCAGTTGGTCAGCGGTCATAACGGGTCGGGGAAAATGGAAGGTTGAATCACCGGGTGAACGGTGCATCGAGCACAGTGCTCTCGCAACAGGCCAGACGATCGGAGGCGGCAGCGCCCAGCGGGCACACGAGCGGGTCCGGGCATGCTAGTGGCGAATTTTGTAGCCCGTGCGCAGCAGGTACAGCGCCAGGGCGCTCACTCCGGCGAGCGCCACCCCCACAATGCTCAGACTGAGCCAAGGCGACACATCGCTCACACCAAAAAAGCCGTAACGGAAACCGTCAATCATGTAGAAAAACGGATTGAGGTGGCTGACTTGTTGCCAGAACTCGGGCAAGGAATGGATGGAGTAGAACACGCCCGACAAAAATGTCATGGGCATGATGATGAAGTTTTGAAAGGCAGCCATTTGGTCGAACTTCTCGGCCCACAGACCCGCAATCAGACCCAGCGCACCCAACAGCGCAGCACCCAGCACAGCGAACACCACGATCCACAGCGGTGCCACGAGGGACGGCTGGGCAAACCACCACGTGGCCAGCATCACGCCCGATCCCACCGCCAGACCTCGCACCACGGACGATCCGACATAGGCCACAAACCAGGCGCGGTGCGACAGCGGCGTAAGCAACAAAAACACCAGGTTGCCCATGACCTTGCTCTGCACCATGGACGACGAGCTGTTGGCAAAGGCGTTTTGCAACACACTCATCATCACCAAGCCCGGCAACAAAAAGGCGGTGTAGCCCACCGTGCCGTACACCTGTACCCGGCCCTCAAGCACATGGCCAAAGATCATCAGATACAGAATGGCGGTGATCACCGGAGCGGCCACGGTCTGGAAACCCACCTTCCAGAAACGCAGAATTTCTTTATAAAACAGAGCCTGCCAACCGCTCATACGTCCACCTCGTCCAGGGCCAGCACTGGTGTGGCCGGTCGGACATGGCTACCGGTCAGCTCCAGAAACACATCTTCCAGATCGGCCTTGCGTATCTCGATGTCTTGCGCCACCACGCCCAACTCGCGCAGACGTGCCAGGACACGCTCCACCGCGTGGGCATCGTTGGCGGGCAGTTGCACCACACGTCCGGTGATGCGCGCTTGCGCCGCCAGCTCGGGTGGCAAGGTGGCATCGGTTTTGAAACGCAACACATTGGACGCGGCACGCGCCAGCAGCACCGAGGTCGACTCCAACGCCACCACCTGCCCCTGCTTGAGCATGGCCAGGCGGCCACACAGCGCTTCGGCCTCTTCCAGGTAATGCGTGGTCAGCAGCACCGTACTGCCCAGGCGTTTGTTCAAATCAGAAATGAACTGCCACAGCGTCTGGCGCAGTTCCACGTCCACGCCAGCGGTGGGTTCGTCCAGCACGATCACCGGCGGCTTGTGCACCAGCGCCTGCGCAATCAACACCCGGCGTTTCATGCCCCCCGAGAGCTGGCGCATGTTGGAGCCCGCTTTGTCGGCCAAGCCCAGACCGTCCAGCAGTTCGTTGATCCAGGCCTCGTTGTGGCGGATACCAAAATAGCCCGACTGAAACCGGAGCGCCTCTCGCACGTTGAAAAAAGGGTCAAACACCAGCTCCTGCGGCACCACGCCGAGCTGGCGGCGGGCGGCTTGGTAATCGGCCTGCACGTCTTTGCCGTGCACCAACACGCGGCCACTGCTGGCGCGGGTAAGACCTGCCAAGATGCTGATGAGTGTGGTTTTGCCAGCGCCGTTGGGGCCCAGCAAACCAAAAAATTCGCCCGGCTGAACATCAAACGACACGTCCTTGAGGGCGTGCAGATCACCACGGGGCGAAGGGAATATTTTGGAAACGTGTTGGAAAGAGACAGCTGGCATTGTGGAGGCGGCACCCCAAGAGACACCCACGGAACACAGGACATCTGTACACCGAAAGCGAACCGGTGATTTTAAGCCCCTGAGCCACTGCCGGCTTCGCTGGACGCGCAAGACATGCTGGGGCGGCGGTTGTTCATCACCTGGACGCGCTTCAGCGTGCCAAGGGTGACCAGGCCGGGCCTCAGCCTGGCAGCAACTCGCCGACGCCGTAAAGCGTCACCAACTGCTGCAGCCGGGTGGGCGAATGGGCCAGCTGAAGCGTCTTGCCACGGGACACCAACCGGCGCCGCAATTCGAGCAAGACAGCCACCGCCGACGAGTCAAACACACGCAGCGACTGCGCATCCAGCACCACCGTCTGAGCCGACTGCTGAGCCAGCGTCTGGCTCAGCTGGTCCAACACCTTGGCCGCTACGTGCATGGTCAGTTGCTCAGGCAGCGCGGACACAGCCATGGGCGCTGCAGCGGTGGTCAACGGCGCAGCCATCAACCTGCCTTGGCGGTGTTGCTCTTGTTGCGCTGCACCAGCGTGGCGATCAGGCCGTCGATGCCCTTGGCATTGATTTCCTGCGCAAACTGGGTGCGGTAGGTTTCCACCAGCCACACGCCCAAGACGTTCAGATCGTAAATTTTCCAGCCGTTGGGGGTTTTCTCCAGCCTGTAATCGAGCTGGATCGGATCACCACGACCGCGCACCTCGGAGCGAACCACCACCTCGGTGTCTTCCGGGCGCGAGCGCAGGGGGCGAAAGCTCACCGTCTGGTCCTTCACTTCCCCGAGAGCGCCCGCGTAGGTGCGCACCAGCAGGGTCTTGAACTCGTCTTGGAGCTGCTTTTGCTGCTCGGGCGTGGCCTGGCGCCAATAACGCCCCACGGCCGACGACGTCATGCGGGCAAAGTTGACGCTGGGCATGATTTTGCCGTCCACCAACGCGATGATGCGGTTCACATCGCCGGCCTGGATCGCGGGGTCGGCTTTGACCGCGGCCATGACCTCACCCGAAATGCGCTTGACCAGCGCATCAGGTGTTTCTTCGGTTGCTTGAACGGGCAGCGCCAGCATGGCCGCAACCAGAACCATCCATCCGCTCAGCCAAGTGCGTCGCTTCAACATCATGTGCCTTTCCGGGCCATCGGCCCTCTGTCTACCGCACGCAAAAAGGTGCGATGCTTTCAATTGGAGCAGATCCGACAGGTCGGGGTTCCACCACCGGTGTCTCTCATTTGCTGTCTTGTGTATCTTCTGAACCGTTGCGCACACCGATGCCCAGATCAATCAAGTCTTCAATTTGACTCTGGCGGCGGCGCAGGTACACGTCGCGCGTGAAACTGTACTTGTCGAGCGCAGCCCCTTCAAGCATGGAGGTGGCTCGCAACAGATTGGCCCGGGTTTCGACCGCCCTCAGCACGATCAGCGAGTTGCGGGTGGAGACACTGTCCAGCCGCTGGATCAAGTCGCCTTGGGTTTCCACACCAAACCCCGCCGCGTCCCGGAACGAAGACGGACCAAAAATGGGCAGCACCAGGTAAGGGCCTGAAGGCACGCCCCAGCGACCGAGGGTCTGACCAAAGTCCAGGCGGGTGCGTTCAATGCCCATTTCAGAAGCCACGTCAAGCACACCGCCCAGTCCAAACGCGGTGTTCACACCCACGCGCAAAAAATTCTCGCTCGCCTCACGCGGTCGCAGTTGCAAGGCCGCGTTGATGAAGGACCACACATCGCCCAGGTTGGAGAAGAAATTGCTGACACCGGTGCGCACCAGATCAGGGGTCGCATCGCGGTAGACCGTGGCCACCGGCTTGAGCACCATCGAATCCACCGACTCATTGAACACAGACATGTCCCTGTTGAACGGCTCCAGCGGGTCTTGCGGGTTGGCATTGGGACCGCTGGCGCAGCCACTCATGAACGCGACCAAGACCACGCCCACCATGGAACGGCCCAAGATCGATGGCATGAACATGTTGACACCCCCTGGGTTGTGTACCCGTTGTTGTTGATTGAAACGAACCGCTGGCTGTGTCCGTTGCGCTGGCCCGCCAGAGCGCCCAAACGCGCGGGCCAGCACCTCAGTCGGCGCCACCCGTTCCACCGTCTGCTGCCTTGTTGAACAGGAATTGCCCAATCAGGTTTTCCAGCACCATGGCCGACTGGGTCTGTGTGATCACGTCACCCGCAGCCAGGTTGCGTTCGTCGCCACCGGGCTCAATGCCAATGTATTGGTCGCCCAGCAAACCGGCTGTGAGAATTTTGGCCGACGAGTCTTTGGGAAACAAGATGCCTTGGTTCACTTCCATCGTCACCAAGCCTTGAAAGGTCTGAGCGTCGAGCGTGACGCTGGTGACGCGACCCACATTGACGCCAGCAGAGCGCACCGGCGCCCGGGCTTTCAGGCCCCCGATGTTGTCAAAGCGCGCCTGCACCGTGTAGGTGGTACCACCGTTGGTGAAACTGCCGAGGTTGGCGGCCTTGAGTGCCAGAAAGAGAAGACCCGCCGCGCCCAACACGACAAACAGGCCCACGAGGATTTCAATACTTCTTTTGTTCATACGTCAGCTGCTCGGTGATCAAGGGGTCGAAAACATCAGGGCGGTGAGGATGAAGTCCATCGCCAGCACACCCAGCGAGGCGGTCACCACCGTGCGCGTGGTGGCGTAGGCCACGCCTTCGGGCGTGGCTTCGGTCTCGTATCCCTGGTACAAGGCCACGGCGGTGCAAATGACGCCAAACACAGCGCTTTTCACCACGCCATTGCCCACATCGCGCCACACATCCACACCGTTTTGCTGGATCGACCAGAAATTACCAGCGTCAATGCCGATCAGGCCCACCGCGACCACCCAGGCACCCAGAATGCCAATGGCCGAAAACAGCGCCGCCAGCAACGGCATGGCGATGACGCCGGCAATGAAACGCGGCGCCAGCACGCGCTTGCGCGGGTCAATGGCCATCAGCTCCATGGCGGCAATCTGCTCGCCGGCTTTCATCAGGCCGATCTCGGCGGTCAGCGAGGTGCCAGCACGGCCCGCGAACAGCAGCGCCGTGACCACTGGGCCAAGCTCACGCACCAGCGACAAATTGACCACCAGGCCCAGCGACTCGGCGGCACCAAAATTGGTGAGCGTGTTGTAGAGCTGCAAGGCCAGCACGAAACCCACCGCCAGGCCCGAGGCCAGAATGATGACCAGCGAGCGGTTGCCAATGGCGTGGATCTGCGTCACCACCAGGCCAAACCGGGCCAAACCGGCTGGCACGGCCTTGATCAGCTCCATAAAGAACAAGGCGCCATGGCCCCAGGCCGCCAACACGTCCAGGGCACGGCGGCCCAGCTGCTGCAGCAGGTTCATCGCGAAGCCTCCAGGCCAAAGTCGACCGCCACGGACGGTGCCGGGTAATGGAATTTCACCGGTCCGTCGGGCTCGCCACGCACGAACTGGCGCACCTCGGGCTCGTCACTGGCCATCAACTCTGCCGGCGTGCCTTGGGCCACAATGCGCCCGCCGGTGGCCATGAGCACCACCCAGTCGCTGATGGCCATACACTGCGGCACGTCGTGGGAAATCAGCAGCGTGGTGGCACCGGTCACATCGGTCAGGGTGCGAATCAGCTTGGCCGCCACCCCCATGGACACCAGGTCGAGCCCAGCGAAGGGCTCGTCGTACATGATGAGTTCGGGATCCAGCGCAATGGCACGGGCCAGCGCAATGCGCCGCGCCATGCCGCCCGACACCTCGCTGATGCGCAGCCCCGCCGCGCCGCGCAGGCCCACGGCATTGAGTTTCATCAGCACGATGTCGCGGATCAGCGACTCGGGCAAATCGGTCATCTCGCGCAGCGGAAAGGCCACGTTGTCGAACACCGACAGGTCGGTGAACAGCGCACCGAACTGAAACAGCATGCCCAGGCGGCGGCGCAGGCGAAACAGCTGGGCTTTGTTGCGGGAGTCAATGACCTCGCCGTCGAACACCACACGCCCGCTGTTGGCCGCATGCACGCCACCAATCAGGCGCAACAGGGTGGTCTTGCCGCAACCGGAACCACCCAGCACCGCCGTGACCTTGCCACGCGCAAAGTTCAGCGTCAGGTCGCTGAGGATCGTACGCCGGCTGTCGTAGCCAAACGTGACGTGGTCAATTTCAATGAAAGGGGGTTCGCTCATGGGGCCGTGCATATAGCCGGTGATTGTCGCATGAGGGTAAATCCTAGGTGGAACAACGGTGCGTCCCACCCTGGCCATCGCAGAACCGGCTCCGCCGGGCCACCCGCATCGCCCCCTTGAGGAGGTCGCGCGCAGCGCGGCGGTGGTGGGGCCATGTCAACGTGGCAGGTCGGAATAGCCCATCAGGAACTCATCCACCGAGCGCGCTGCCTGTCGGCCTTCGCGAATGGCCCAGACCACCAGCGACTGGCCCCGGCGCATGTCGCCTGCGGCAAACACCTTGGGCACGTTGGTGGCGTAACCACCGTGGAAGTCGGTGCTGGCTTTGGCGTTGCCACGACCGTCTTTGTCCACACCGAAGGCATCGAGCACGGTGGGCACCGGATTCACAAAGCCCATGGCCAGCAACACCAGGTCGGCTTTGTATTCCTTTTCGGTGCCCGCAATTTCGACCAACTTGCCGTCTTTCATTTCAACGTGCACGGTCGTGAGCCCGGTGACCTTGCCCTTTTCGCCTTTGAAGGCCTTGGTGGACACGGCAAATTCGCGGGTGCAGCCTTCTTCGTGGCTGGAGCTGGTGCGCAGCTTGAGCGGCCAGTAGGGCCACACCAGCGGCTTGTTTTCTTGCTCGGGAGGCTGAGGCATCACCTCGAACTGGGTGACGCTGACGGCGCCGTGGCGGTTGCTGGTGCCCACGCAGTCGCTGCCGGTGTCGCCACCACCGATCACGATCACGTGCTTGCCGTCGGCGCGCAACTGCCCCTTGAGCTTGTCGCCCGCATTGACCTTGTTTTGCTGGGGCAGGAACTCCATCGCGAAGTGGATGCCGTCCAGGTCGCGGCCCGGCACGGGCAGGTCGCGGCTCTGCTCGGAACCGCCGGTGAGCAGCACAGCATCAAAGTCGTGCTGAAGCTGTTCCGGGCTGATGGTTTCCTTGGCCCAGTTGGTCACCTTGCTGCCTTTGGGCAGTTCGCCCACCATCACGCCGGTGCGAAACACCACGCCTTCGGCTTGCATCTGTGCCACGCGGCGGTCAATGTGCGACTTCTCCATTTTGAAGTCGGGAATGCCGTAGCGCAGCAGGCCGCCCACGCGGTCGTTTTTCTCGAACAAGGTCACGTCGTGACCCACACGCGCCAGTTGCTGGGCGGCGGCCATGCCAGCGGGGCCTGAGCCCACCACGGCCACTTTTTTGCCGGTTTTGTGTTTGGGCGGCTGCGGCAGCACCCAGCCCTCGGCCCAGGCGCGATCGATGATGGCGTGCTCGATGGACTTGATGCCCACCGCGTCGTCGTTCACGTTCAGCGTGCAAGCCGCCTCGCACGGTGCGGGGCAGATGCGGCCCGTGAACTCAGGGAAGTTGTTGGTGCTGTGCAGCACCGTGATGGCGTTCTTCCAGTCGCCCTGGAACACCAGGTCGTTGAAGTCCGGAATGATGTTGTTGACCGGGCAGCCGTTGTTGCAAAACGGCGTGCCGCAGTCCATGCAGCGCGCAGCCTGCACTTTGGCCTGGTCGGCGGTGAGGCCCACCACGAACTCTTTGTAGTGTTTCAGGCGCTCAGGAACGGGCTTGTAGCCCTCTTCCAGACGCTCGAATTCCATGAAGCCGGTGACTTTTCCCATGATGTGTGTCCTTCGTGTGCGTGCGTTGCGGGCTTACTTGGCGGCTGCAACCTGCTTGGCCGTGCCCTGTGCTTTGGTGGTGGCCGCAGCGGCTGATTTGCGGGCATGGATCTCGCCCAGGGCGCGTTTGTATTCGTTAGGGAACACCTTCACGAACTTGCCGCGCGACTCAGCCCAGGTGTCCAGCAGCTCGCGGGCGCGCTTGCTGCCGGTCCAGCGGTTGTGGTCTTCCAGCAGTTTCTTCAGCTGCGCTTCGTCGGTCTGGTCGCGGTGCCAGATGGCGCGGTCCATGGTGGCTTCCTGCTCAGCCGCGCTCAGCACCTTGTCCATGCTGACCATGGCGGTGTTGCAGCGCTTGGCGAACTGACCGTCTTCGTCGTACACATAAGCCACGCCGCCGCTCATGCCGGCCGCAAAGTTGCGCCCGGTCTTGCCCAGCACGGCCACAGTGCCGCCGGTCATGTATTCACAACCGTGGTCGCCCGTGCCTTCGACCACCGCGGTGGCGCCCGACAGGCGCACCGCAAAGCGCTCACCGGCCACGCCGCTGAAGAACGCTTCACCCGTGGTGGCGCCGTACATGACGGTGTTGCCCACGATGATGTTGCGCGATGCTTCGCCCCGGAAGTCGATACTGGGGCGCACCACCACGCGGCCGCCAGACAGACCTTTGCCGGTGTAGTCGTTGGCGTCACCAATCAGGTACAGCGTGATGCCGCGCGTGAGGAACGCACCAAACGACTGCCCGCCCGTGCCTTCAAGCTGGATGCGGATGGTGTCGTCGGGCAGGCCTTCGGGATGCACCTGCGTCACGGCGCCGGAGAGCATGGCGCCCACCGAGCGGTTGACGTTGCGTGCTACCTCAATGAACTGCACACGCTCACCCTTGTCAATGGCAGGGCGCGACTTGGCAATCAGGATGTTGTCCAGCGACTTCTCCAGGCCGTGCTCTTGCGTTTGGGTGTGGAAGCGCGGCACATCGGCCGGTACGGCGGGCATGGCCAGCAGGCGGCTGAAGTCCAGGCCACGCGCTTTCCAGTGCTCAATGCCTTGCTTGGTGTCCAGCAGGTCGGCGCGACCCACCAGATCGTCGAACTTGCGGATGCCCAGCTGCGCCATGATCTGGCGCGCTTCTTCGGCGATGAAGAAGAAGTAGTTGACGACGTGCTCGGGCTTGCCGCTGAATTTTTTGCGCAGCGCTGGGTCTTGCGTGGCCACGCCCACCGGGCAGGTGTTCAGGTGGCACTTGCGCATCATGATGCAGCCCTCGACCACCAGCGGTGCGGTGGCGAAGCCAAACTCGTCGGCACCCAGCAGCGCGCCGATGACGACGTCGCGGCCGGTCTTCATCTGGCCGTCGGCCTGCACGCGGATGCGGCTGCGCAGGCGGTTGAGCACCAGCGTTTGCTGGGTTTCGGCCAAGCCGATTTCCCATGGGCTGCCCGCGTGCTTGATGGACGACCAGGGCGAGGCGCCCGTGCCACCGTCGTGGCCGGCGATGACCACATGGTCGGCCTTGCACTTGGCCACGCCGGCGGCGATGGTGCCCACGCCGATTTCAGACACCAGCTTCACGCTGATGTCGCTGTGCGGCGCCACGTTTTTCAGGTCGTGGATCAGCTGCGCCAGGTCTTCAATGGAGTAGATGTCGTGGTGCGGCGGCGGCGAAATGAGGCCCACGCCCGGCACGCTGTGGCGCAGCTTGCCGATGTAGTCGCTCACCTTGCCACCGGGCAACTGACCACCCTCGCCGGGCTTGGCGCCTTGGGCCATCTTGATCTGGATCTGGTCGGCGCTGTTGAGGTATTCGGCGGTGACACCGAAACGGCCCGACGCCACCTGCTTGATCTTCGAGCGCATCGAGTCGCCGTCTTGCAGCGTGTAGTCCACCTCAAACACGTCCTTGCCCAGCAGGTCGGACATGGTCTGACCCTGCTTGATCGGGATGCCTTTGAGCTCGTTGCGGTAGCGCAGTGCGTCTTCGCCGCCTTCGCCGGTGTTGCTCTTGCCGCCAATGCGGTTCATGGCCACGGCCAGCGTGGCGTGCGCCTCGGTGGAA
>NZ_JAUSOO010000135.1 GCF_030656115.1 Hydrogenophaga sp. | reverse complement strand
CGATGGGGCAATCGGTGAAACAGGTGCGACTGGTCCAGCAGGACCTACGGGAGCCACAGGCGCTACAGGCGATACCGGAGCCGTTGGTGCTGTAGGCGCGACAGGCCTGACAGGAGCTGCTGGAGCAGATGGAGTTACAGGTGCTGCAGGTGAAACCGGAGCAACTGGCGCTGTAGGTTCAACTGGGGCTACAGGTGCTACAGGTGCCGATGGGGCAATCGGTGAAACAGGTGCCACAGGTCCAGCAGGACCTACGGGAGCCACAGGAGCTACCGGAGCTACTGGTGCAGATGGAGCTACAGGCGACACCGGAGCTGCTGGCGCCGCAGGTTCAACCGGGACCACCGGTGCCGCAGGTGCGGATGGAGCTACAGGTGCTGCAGGTGCGACTGGTCCAGCAGGACCTACGGGAGCCACAGGCGCTACAGGCGATACCGGAGCCGTTGGTGCTGTAGGCGCTACAGGCCTGACAGGAGCTGCTGGTGCAGATGGAGCTACAGGCGACACGGGCGCCGCTGGTCCAGCAGGATCTACAGGTGCCACAGGTTCAACGGGAGCTGCAGGCGCCACGGGCCTTACTGGGGCTACCGGTGCTGCTGGTACAGATGGAGCTACAGGTGCCGATGGGGCCACGGGTGCCACGGGTGCGACTGGTCCAGCAGGGCCCACGGGTACTACAGGTGAAACAGGTGCCATCGGTTCAACGGGAGCTACAGGGGCTACAGGGGCTACAGGTGAAACCGGAGTAACTGGTGCTGCAGGTTCAACCGGTGCCACCGGTGCTGCAGGTGCGACTGGTCAAGCAGGACCTACGGGAGCCACAGGTTCAGCGGGAGCTACAGGCGCTACAGGCGACACCGGAGCAACTGGCGCTGCTGGTGCAGATGGAGCTACAGGTGCCGATGGGGCCATGGGTGCCACAGGTGCTTCAGGCGCCACGGGAGCTACCGGTGCCACAGGCGTAACAGGAGCTGCTGGTGCTGTAGGTGCCACCGGTGCCGCAGGTGTGGATGGAGCTACCGGTGCGACTGGTCCAGCAGGATCCACGGGAGCCGCAGGTTCAGCGGGAGCTACAGGGGCTACAGGTGACACCGGAGCCGTTGGCGCTGTAGGCGCTACAGGCCTGACAGGAGCTGCTGGTGCAGATGGAGCTACAGGTGCTGCAGGTGCGACTGGTCCAGCAGGGCCTACGGGAGCCACAGGCGCTACAGGGGCTACAGGCGACACCGGAGCTGCTGGCGCCGTAGGTGCCACTGGTGCGACTGGTGCCGCAGGTGCGGATGGGGCAACGGGAGCTACAGGCGCCACGGGCCTTACTGGGGCTACCGGTGCTGCTGGTACAGATGGAACTACAGGTGCCGATGGGGCCACGGGTGCCATGGGTGCGACTGGTCCAGCAGGGCCCACGGGTACTACAGGTGAAACAGGTGCCATAGGTTCAACGGGAGCTACAGGGGCTACAGGTGAAATCGGAGCAGCTGGCGCTGTAGGTGCTACAGGTGCCGATGGGGCAATCGGTGAAACAGGTGCGACTGGTCCAGCAGGACCTACGGGAGCCACAGGCTCTACAGGAGCTACCGGAGCTGCTGGCGTGGCAGGTTCAACCGGTGCTACCGGGGCCACCGGTGCTGCAGGTGCCATCGGTTCAACGGGAGCTACAGGTGACACCGGAGCCGTTGGTGCTGTAGGCGCTACAGGCCTGACAGGAGCTGCTGGTGCAGATGGAGCTACAGGTGCTGCAGGTGCGACTGGCCCAGTAGGACCTACGGGAGCCACAGGCGCTACAGGCGATACCGGAGCTGCTGGCGTGGCAGGTTCAACTGGTGCCACCGGTGCCACCGGTGCCGCAGGTGCGGATGGAGCTACAGGTACTGCAGGTGCGACTGGTCAAGCAGGACCCACGGGAGCCGCAGGTTCAACGGGAGCTACAGGGGCTACAGGTGACACCGGAGCCGTTGGCGCTGTAGGCGCTGTAGGCGCTACAGGCCTGACAGGAGCTGCTGGTGCAGATGGAGTTACAGGTGCCACGGGTGCCACTGGTCCAGCAGGGCCTACGGGAGCCACAGGCGCTACCGGAGCTGCTGGTGCGGATGGGGTAACGGGAGCCACAGGTGCTACAGGTGCCGATGGGGCAACGGGGGACACTGGCGCTGCTGGTGCGGACGGAGCTACAGGTGCTTCAGGTGCGACTGGTCCAGCAGGACCTACGGGTGCCACAGGCGCTACAGGCGATACCGGAGCTGCTGGCGTGGCAGGTTCAACTGGTGCCACCGGGGCCACCGGGGCCACCGGGGCCGCAGGTGCGGATGGAGCTACAGGTACTGCAGGCGCGACTGGTCAAGCAGGACCTACGGGTGCCACAGGCCTTACGGGGGCTACCGGTGCTGCTGGTACAGATGGAGCTACAGGTGCCGATGGGGCCATGGGTGAAACTGGCGCTACGGGTGCGACTGGTCCAGCAGGACCCACGGGAGCCGCAGGTTCAACGGGAGCCACAGGGGCTACAGGTGAAACCGGAGCAACTGGCGCTGTGGGTTTAACTGGGGCTACAGGTGCTACTGGTGCCGATGGGGCAATCGGTGAAACAGGTGCCACAGGTCCAGTAGGACCTACGGGAGCCACAGGCGCTACAGGTGATACCGGAGCCGTTGGTGCTGTAGGCGCTACAGGCCTGACAGGAGCTGCTGGTACAGATGGAGCTACAGGTGCCGATGGGGCCATGGGTGAAACTGGTGCTACAGGTGCTACAGGTGCTACAGGTGCTACAGGTGCTACAGGCGCCACGGGAGCTACCGGTGCCACAGGCGTAACAGGAGCTGCTGGTGCTGTAGGTGCCGCAGGTGCCGCAGGTGTGGATGGAGCTACCGGTGCGACTGGTCCAGCAGGACCCACGGGAGCCGCAGGTTCAATGGGAGACACAGGCGCTACAGGTGATACCGGAGCCGTTGGTGCTGTAGGCGCTACAGGCCTGACAGGAGCTGCTGGTGCAGATGGCGCTACAGGCGACACCGGAGCAACTGGCGCTGCTGGTGCAGATGGAGTTGCAGGTGCTACAGGTGCCGATGGGGCCACAGGTGCCACGGGTGCGACTGGTCCAGCAGGGCCCACGGGCGCTACAGGCCTGACAGGAGCTGCTGGTGCAGATGGAGCTACAGGTGCCGATGGGGTCACGGGTGCCACGGGTGCTGCAGGTGCGACTGGCCCAGTAGGACCTATGGGAGCCACAGGCGCTGCGGGTGACACCGGAGCCGTTGGTGCTGTAGGCGCTATAGGCCTGACAGGAGCTGCTGGTGCAGATGGAGCTACAGGCGACACGGGCGCTGCTGGAGCCCCGGGTGCGGCTGGTCCAGCAGGACCTACGGGAGCCACAGGTGCTGCGGGTGACACCGGAGCCGTTGGTGCTGTAGGCGCTACAGGCCTGACAGGGGCTGCTGGTGCAGATGGAGTTACAGGTGCCACAGGTGCCACAGGTGCCACGGGTGCGACTGGTCCAGCAGGGCCCACGGGCGCTACAGGTGAAACAGGTGCCATAGGTTCAACGGGAGCCATAGGGGCTACAGGTGAAACCGGAGCAGTTGGCGCTGTAGGTTTAACTGGGGCTGCTGGTGCCGATGGGGCAATCGGTGAAACAGGTGCCACAGGTCCAGCAGGCCCTGCGGGCGCTACAGGTTCAACGGGAGCCACAGGCGCTGCGGGTGACACCGGGGCAACTGGTGCTACAGGCGCTACAGGCGCTACAGGCGCTACAGGCCTGACAGGAGCTGCTGGTGCAGATGGAGCTACAGGCGACACGGGCCTTACGGGGGCTACCGGTGCTGCTGGTACAGATGGAGCTACAGGTGCCGATGGGGCCATGGGTGAAACTGGCGCTACGGGTGCGACTGGTCCAGTAGGGCCCACGGGTACTACAGGTGAAACAGGTGCCATAGGTTCAACGGGAGCCACAGGGGCTGCAGGCGAAACCGGAGCAACTGGCGCTGCAGGTGCGGATGGGGCAGCGGGCGACACGGGCGCTGCTGGTCCAGCAGGACCTACGGGAGCCACAGGTGCTGCGGGTGACACCGGAGCCGTTGGTGCTGTAGGCGCTACAGGCCTGACAGGGGCTGCTGGTGCAGATGGAGTTACAGGTGCCACGGGTGCGACTGGTCCAGCAGGGCCCACGGGCGCTACAGGTGAAACAGGTGCCATCGGTTCAACGGGAGCCACAGGTGCTACAGGTGCTACAGGTGCTACAGGTGCAGATGGCGCTACAGGCGACACTGGAGCTGCTGGCGCCGCAGGTTCAACTGGTGCCACTGGTGCCGCAGGTGCGGCTGGTCCAGCAGGACCTACGGGAGCCACAGGTTCAACGGGAGCCACAGGCGCTACAGGTGACACCGGAGCCGTTGGCGCTGTAGGCGCTACAGGCCTGACAGGAGCTGCTGGTGCAGATGGAGTTACAGGTGCTACAGGTGAAACTGGTGCCATCGGTTCAGCGGGAGCTACAGGCGCCACAGGCCTTACGGGGGCTACCGGTGCTGCTGGTACAGATGGAGCTACAGGTGCCGATGGGGCCATGGGTGAAACTGGCGCTACGGGTGCGACTGGTCCAGCAGGGCCCACGGGTACTACAGGTGAAACAGGTGCGGCTGGTCCAGCAGGACCTACTGGTTCAACGGGAGCTACAGGCGCCACAGGCCTTACGGGGGCTACCGGTGCTACTGGTACAGATGGAGCTGCAGGTGCGGCTGGTCCAGCAGGACCCACGGGAGCCGCAGGTTCAACGGGAGCCACAGGTGCTACAGGTGAAACCGGAGCAGCTGGCGCTGTAGGTGCTACAGGTGCTACAGGTGCTACAGGTGCTACAGGTCCAGCAGGCCCTGCGGGCGCTACAGGTTCAACGGGAGCCACAGGCGCTGCGGGTGACACCGGAGCAACTGGTGCTACAGGCGCTACCGGTGAAACAGGGGCCACGGGAGCTACGGGTCCAACAGGTCCAACGGCGGTCGTTCCGGTGCCGGTGTACCCGCTGCCTGTCTATCCGCAACAGCCACCGCCGGATGAGTGGCCGCCGGTTGTTCCGGAAACATGGACGCCTGTGGTGGTGATTGTCCCGATGCCGCCCGAATTGCTCACGCTGGTGCCGCCTGTGCCACCAACCGTCTCGGTGGTTCCCGCTCCCGTGGAGGAGCAGCCGTCCGTGATTGTGCCGGTTCAAGTGTTGCCAAAAATCCATGTCACACCACCACGGCCGCCCAAGCAAGACCGCAACTGAACACCTGCCGACACAGCAACACGCCACCGCGCGTTGGGGGTCTGAGCGCCAGCGCCAGCCAGTCTGCAAAGAACGCGTTGCTGGTCACCACCGCCTCGGCTGTGGTGATGGCCGTTTGCGCGTTGCCCCCTGCGTAGGCACTGACGGCGCCACCGACCAGTTTGGCCAAGCCCAGGGCGTTGCGCTTTTCTTCTTCGATGTAGAACATGCCGTTCCGGGGCTTGATCAGCCCGCCGGGGCCCGCAATGATTTCCCCTACCGCAGCCCCAATCGCCCCGTCCCGGTACGCCCCACCGGCCGCCGCCCCGGCCACGCACTCGGCCAGCGCATGCGCCAGTTTGTGGGCCAGGTAGTCAAACACCGCCGCCTTGATCTGGCTGGACACAGCCCCATGCGCGGTGTCCACCAGCCCGCCCACCAGCGCCTGCTTGAGCGCTTCTTCCAGGTTGCCACCGTTGATGGCGGTGTTGGTCAGGGCCCGCCCACCGGCGTTGATGAGGTTGTAGGTGAGCTTCTCAGAGGGTCCAGCCTGACCTGAGTTGAGCTTGACGCCAAGCTCCGCCATGGCAGGGATGGTATTGAGCTGCGCCATGGCGCCAGCTGTCAGCGCCGCCGCAATCGTGGCCTTGACGATGTCGCTCTTGACCAGGTCGCTCAGCGACTTGCCGATGTTGCCCTTGTTGTTGACAACGGTGATGGCCGCCTGACTGGCCAGGTTGGTGAAGGCGGCGTTGGCCATGCGGCCACCCAGCGTTGTCGATACGGCGCCAGTCGTTGCGTTGGTGACAGTGCCGCCTATCGGGTTCGCACCCATCCCACCGGTGGCCCATGCCACAGCTGCGCCCAGGAGCGCCCAGGAGCGCCGCACCGGCCGGCGTCAACCCCTCTTGCTTGTCGCTCCACTGGTCAAAAACCAGCTTCACCGGCTGCCAGTTCACGTCCTTGCGCTGGGCCAACTCGTTCAGGTACGCCATGTCCGGCTGCTGGCTCAGCGCCTGGATCTGCGTGCGCAACTCACCGGCAGGCACTTGCACCGCCAGCCCGCCCTGGGCGTTGAACACCGGCGGCCTGGGGCCGGTGAAGCTGGGTAGCGTCATGGTCTCGACCGTGCTGCCCGAGCCCAGCTGGCGCTTTCAGACGACGTGGTCGCTCTCTTTGGGGCGGCTTTCGGTGATGGTGTGGCGGATGCCTTCGTTCAAGAGTCTCGTGCGCCTTTTGCGCGAAACCACCGGTAATGAACCCACGACGCTGCGGCGACAGCGCAAACCATCTTGCACAGGCCAACCCACGCTGCATGGTCACGACCAAACACATCCAGCAGCCACAAGTTGGGAAACAGCGCGTAGACCGACAGAAATGCCAGCACGGCGAGGATCACCCCCAGCACCTTTCTGGTCATGACGCTGGGCCTTTCCTGAACAAGCTCTTGAGCCATCCCAACCCGGACGACGCTCGCTGATGTGTGCTCGGGCCTTGAGGGCGCAGCAAGTCGCCCGGGTAGTGTTCATGCCCCAAGCAGAGCGAATCGTCCAGCCCAAATGCTTTGACCGCTGCAACAGCTTCAACGCACCAACGCCCGAAGTAGCTGCCTTTTTCCAGAGGGTTGACCTCGGGGTCGCCGTAGTCGTACCACCAGATGGTTTTGTTGTAGGGGCGCTTGAGTTCCGCATACCAATGGTCAACAAAATCCCGAAGCAGGGGCGCTTGTTGGTCTGGTGCTGACTCGACCGCTTTGAGCAAGCGGGCGTAGGGCTTCTTGTGCAGCAGCTTGCCTCCGATGGGACGCTCTTTCTGCCGTGTGGCGATCACCCGGTCGAGCAGTTGGTCTTCACCCTCACCACCGATCAAGGCAACCAGGCGATCCCATTGGTCGTTTGGAATATTGAAGACCAGCGCCAGACCAACCAACCAGAAGCACCAGTTGTAGTGCTCCAGATAGTCCAGACGGAACTCCCAGGCCCGTACGTGTTCGGGCTTGTATTCGCGCTCAATGTGTTCGGCCTCGCGGTTGGACTGCTCCCAGGCGTCCAACACTTTGGGGAATGGGTTGTAGAGCTGGGCAATGGGGTCGCCGCGCGAGTACTGCGTGAGTGTTTGACGCGGGTGATCCTGGGTGTAGCCCCACAAATATTCGGCCTCATATTGCTTCCAAACTGCTGGCGTCTTGAGCTGCTCTTCGGCCATCGTGATGGAGTTCCAGCGATTTGCAACCCGCTCATTCCAATAGGCTTTGTCGCCCAACGGAGCCCTGATCATGGTTGGATTCCTTTGTTCAAATTGCTGGAGATGCGCTGCACCAGATCCAGTTTCGATTGGGATATGTGAATGGATTTGCCATTGACATCGAGCAGCTTCACGTTGGACCGCCCGTCCGGCAGTGTCTGGATCAACAGCGTTTCGGTACGCCCTGTGCGAGCCGCCTGGTAAACGCTGGTGGCAAGCTTATCGCCCACCGCCTTATCGATACGGTTGGACCCTGTCACCCAACCCATTGAACCTTGCAACCCATTGTTGGTCATGCCCTGTTTCGATGTGTTGTATTTGTACTCAACAAACAGGAAGTCCACATTTTTGTCGTTGACCTTGTAGACCGCATCCAAACCGTGATCGCCCAGCTTGGCACCTCCCACATATTGTGCGTCCTTGAACAAGGTTTGCATGGTCGAGCTGCCGAACAGGTCGCCCGTCATTTCCTTGAGCGCATAGTTGCCCTGCACATCGGGCTTGGTCAGCGCCTGCAAGTCCAGTTTAGGTTTGCCGCTGGCAGGGTCAACGGCGCCTGCATCGCGAATCATGTTCTGCAGCGCCAGTGTCCTGGTCTGCTCACTGGCAGCCTTTGGCGCGTTGACCACCAGGTTCTTGATCTGTCCAATGCCAACCGGGCTGAACACCACACCGGTGACCTTGCCCGCGCCAATCAGCATGGAGCGGGTATCGGGCGACAGGCTGTTCCACTGGGTGCTGACCACCTTGCCCGTCTTGTCGTCCACATAGCACAGCGTTGCGTCAACGACTTGGCCCGAAGCGGCCAGCAGGTTCAGCGCAGCTTGTGTTTGCGCCGGGAACTGGCTCATGGACAGCTCTACGCCAGCTTGCGCGGTGCTTGCCAGCGCCTTGCTCAGGGGGTCGGCGCCGTTGCCGATGACTTTGAGCCCCTCGGCCGGGTTACCCTGGCCGACACCCGTCGTGTATGCACTCGCCGCAGCGGTCAGCAGGTACACCAATGGCGGCACAAAGAACGCGTTGTTGGTCACCGCCGTCTCGGCGGTGGTGATGGCCGTCTGGGCATCTCCGCCCGCGTAGGCACTGACGGCACCACCGACCAGCTTGGCCACGGCCAGCACGTTGCGTTTTTCTTCCTCGGTGTAGAACATGCCGTTCTTGGGCTTGAGCAGACCGCCTGGGCCTGCTATGACCTCCCCCACCGCAGCCCCAATCGCCCCGTCCTTGCAAGCACCACCCGCAGCAGCCCCGGCCACACACCCAGCCAGCGCATGCGCGAGTTTGTGAGCCAGATACTCGCTCTCCAGCACCTTGAACTGGCTGGCCACCTGGCCGTGCACCGTGTCCACCAAGCCGCCAATGAGCGCTTGTTTGAGCGCGTCTTCTAGGTTGCCGCCGTTGATGGCGGTGTTGGTGAGCGCCCGGCCTCCGGCGTTGATGAGGTTGTAGGTCAGCTTGTCGGAGAAGCCGGTTTTTTTGGACAGGTCCGACAAGGTCTGCGTCGCATTGAGCTTGTCCAGCACCCCAGCGGTGAGCGCCGCTGCGATGATGCCCTTGACCGTCTCGGACCTGGCCAGCGCCTCCAGCGTCTTGCCGATGTTGCCTTTGTTGTTCACAAAGGTGATGGCCGCCGTGCTCGCCAGGCTCATGAACGCGGCGTTGGCCATGGCGCTGGTGGTCGCGCCCGTGGTGCCCAACAGGTTGGCGCCCGCGCCTGCGGGCATGGCCCAGGCCACAGCTGCCGCCAGCAGCGCCGCGCCCGCTGGCGTCAGCCCCTCTTGCTTGTAGTTCCACTGGTTGTGCGCCAGCTGCACCTGCTGCCAGTTCACATCGCTGCGCGCGGCCAGCGCGTTGAGGTAACCCATGCCGGGCTGCTGGCTCAGGGTCTGCAGCTGGGTCTTGAACTCACCGGCCGGGCTTTCTCGCCAACGCCCGGTTGGAACGAGGCACCCGTACCGTAGCTCACATACGTGCCTTGCAGCAGTTGGTTGCCGCTGCAAGGCTTGGTGTTAAGTCATACCATACAAATAGTCCACCTCAAAAATCCATCTTGAATTTCCCGCCAAAGTTGGCAAACACATGATCCACAGCCTGCTCAAGCTCCTCTTTGCTGCGCCGCTTGAGCGCCAGCCAGCGATGCTTCATCAGCCGCCACATCACCTCGATGCGGTTGAGTTCAGGGCTGTACGGTGGCAGGAATTTCAACGTCACACCGCTCTTTTGCAGCAGTTTGAGCGCTGGCTGAATCGCAGCTGCTCGGTGAATCGACGCGTTGTCCAGCACGATCACCACCGGCTTGCCGACATTCTTTGCCAGCTCCGACACAAAACCCAGGAAGACCTCGGCGGTGCTGCTCAACCAGTAGCGGGCATGCACAACCTTGCCACTGCTGAACAACGCAGCCATCACGTTCAGGCGCTGCCCGCGCGGTGCC
>NZ_JAUSOO010000124.1 GCF_030656115.1 Hydrogenophaga sp. | reverse complement strand
TGGGCGCCCATGTTCTGCAGCTTGTCTTTCAGTTCGATCTCTTTAGCGACCGAAACACCGTCTTTCGTGACGGTAGGGGCGCCGAACGAGCGTTCCAGCACCACATTGCGGCCTTTAGGACCCAGGGTGACTTTGACGGCGTTGGCCAGGATGTTCACACCCTCGACCATGCGTGCGCGGGCTTCGCCGCCGAAAATGACGTCTTTTGCTGCCATGTTGATATCTCCAGAATTCAGTTAAGAGGAATGAAAAGAGAAAAATTACTTCTCAACGACGGCGAACAGGTCGTCTTCTTTCATCACCAGCAGTTCGTTGCCATCGACCTTGACGGTCTGGCCGCTGTACTTGCCAAACAGAACGCGGTCGCCGACCTTGACGTTCATGGCCGACAGTTCGCCTTTGTCGTTTTTCTTGCCGGGACCGACGGCCAGGATTTCACCCTGGTCTGGCTTTTCGGCGGCTGCGTCGGGGATGACGATGCCGGAAGCGGTCTTGGTTTCGCTGTCAATACGTTTGACGATCACGCGATCGGCGAGAGGACGAAGGTTCATTGCATCTCCTGAGATAAAAACGGTAAAGGGGTGATTCAGACCCGTGGCGTCAGCCCTGAGGCTCGGCGTCACCGGTGATCGACTTGGTGAAAAGTGTTAGCACTCAACACCAGCGAGTGCTAATGATAAGGGCGGCCTCGCGGGTTTTCAAGACCAGGGTCGGTTTTTTGCACAATAAGAACGTGAACCCGTGCCATCCGGTCTTTGCTGATGGTGCGTTCAGCGTGCCACGGCTGCGGTACCGTCAGGCTCTGCTCATGCCGTGAGCGTTGAAGCCTTGAAGGGCGCTTCAGGTCGTGGGCTCAGTTGGAGAAGGGATATTGGGGGTATTGATCTGGAGTTCCCGTCCATTGGACGGCAAGGTGAAATAGAACGTGCAACCCTGACCTGGTGCACTTTCGGCCCAGATGCGGCCAGCGTGGCGTTGGATGATGCGCTGCGACAGCGCCAAGCCCGTACCGGTGCCTTCGAAGTCCATGGAGTGGTGCTGTCGTTGGAACATGGTGAAAAGATTCTGTGCCTTGTCCACATCGAAGCCCACGCCGTTGTCGTTCACATAAAAGGTGTGACCCCCGGTGGTGTTGGTCTTCCAGCCTACTTTGATGCGTGCTTTGACACGCGGACGGGTGTACTTGACCGAGTTGCTTAGCAGGTGGTTCCAGACCTGGGTCAGCAGCGTGGCGTCGGCCTGAACGGTGGGCAGATCGTGCGCAATGACCCATTCGATAGGGCGACCGGGGTTCTCTTCTTCCAAGTGCGAAATCACGCCTTCGATCAAGGGCGTCAGGGGCACGGGCTGAACGGTGATCGCCACACGACCCAAGCGGGCGTATTCCAGCAAACCCTCCATCATGGCGCCCATGCGCTGGGTGGCCTGGGTTGTTGATCTCATGTATTGCAGGGCCGGTTCATCAACCGACTCGCCCAATTGCTCTTCCAGCAGGTTTACAAAGCTGGAAATATGGCGCAGCGGTGCACGAAGGTCGTGCGAGACCATGTACATGAAAACGTCGAGGTCTTTGTTGGCTGCTTCCAGTTGTTGCGTGCGCTCGTCAACGCGTTGCTCCAACGTGTGGTTAAGACGGTTCATTGCGTCTTCCCGCTTTTTGGTCGCGGTCATGTCGCTGGTGATGCTGGACAAGCCTTGCAGTTCACCCGATTCGTTGCGCAGCGCGGTCAGAACTGTGTGGGCCCAGAAGCGGGAGCCGTCGTCGCGCTGGCGCCAGCCGTGGGTTTCCCATTGGCCGTGTGTCTTGGCCAGTTGCAACACCTGATCGGGATCGATTTCGTCATCGGCGTTGTCGGTGGGCAGCAGCGCACGGTAGGGGCGTCCCAGCATCTGTGCGGCGTTGTGCCCGTGCAGGCGCTGTGCGCTCTGGGTCCACTCGGTGACGAGGCCTTCTTCGTCAATGAAGTAAATGCAACAGTCCTGAACAGAATCCACCATCAGACGGTAGCGCTGTTCACTCTGGAACAGTTCTGCCGTTCGTTGGCGCACGCGCTCTTCCAGTTCGTGATGGGTATTGTGTGCCAGTATTTCGGCGCGGCGGCGTTCGCTGATGTCGTGCAATTCAATGAAGATACCTTCCACCACGTCTTGCTGGAAGTCGGGGATGTAATGAATCTCATCGTAATGGTGGGTGCCGTCGGCCGCGATACGATCGATCTCGACGGTGGCCACCTGTCCCGCGAGCGCTGCGGTCACGTGAGGGAAAATCTCAGGCAACAGGTCCGGCGGAACCACCTCGCTCAGGTGCGAGCCCACCATGTCTGCGGCACGTTTGCCGTAGCGCGAGGCATGGGCTGCACTGGCAAAGCGGCAGATCAGGTCTTTGTCGTAATAGGCCAGGCGGGTAGGAATACGGTCGGCGATGTTTCGCAGAAACCTGTCTTGAGCCACCACGTGCTGTGCGGCTGCCCTGCGGTCGATGATTTTCACCAGTGTGGTGTTGGTGTGCGAAAAGTGGCCTTCGGCATTGCACACCGCCGTGAATGAAAGCAGGGACCGGAAGCGGCTGCCGTTTTTGCAGATCAGCTCAATTTCCATGGCTTCTTGGGTCCCGCCTTCCCGCAGGGCCTCCAAACGGTCATACACCAGTTGGCGCCAAGTTGCATCAATCAGGTCAAAAATGTCGAGCTGGTCCAGCGCTTCTTCCCGGCTGTAGCCCAACCAGTCCAGCAAGGTCTGGTTGATTTTGACAAACCGGTGGCTCGCATCAATCGACAGATAGCCGCAAGGGGCGTACTCGTACAGCGCATGCGCCTGGTCAAGCGTTTCCTGCAGGGCGTCCAGATCATAAATATCGAGCTGTCCCTGAGCCGCTTCCTGGCTGTAACCCAGCCAGTCAAGAAAGGCCTGGTTCGGTTTGACAAGCCTGTGGCTCGCATCCATCGACACCGGTTCGTAGGGGGTGGGCTCGGTGGTTGTTTGCGTTGGGGCGGGCGCTTGATCGTTGCCTGGCGTGCTTTCGCTTTCGGCTGCCTGGTGGTTCTCCAGGTGGGTGTGCGTATCGTCGGCCTGTTGCGGTTGGAAGGATGTGTCCATGGATGAAGGCGTCAGATCGTTGAAGTGCACACGGTCAAGGTCCGTTCAAAGCGAATGCTGTCGTAGAGGTTCCGGATTGTTGCCCTTCGGCTGGATTCAATCGCTGCAAGAGCGTAACAAAAGCCCCTTGCGTTTGGCGAATGGATTTGTATTTTAGGGAGTGCCTGTTTTCAGGTTGGCAGGTCGGTGCGACGGGAGTGGTCCCCCAGGACGCTTGAGACCTGTCAAGCGGTGCTGCCGATCTTTTTGGGCTCTGCTGCACTCAGGCGTTGCGGTTGCGGTGGTTGATCGTCGACTTTGTGGCGATCGCATCGCGCCGTTTCATGGTATGGCCATCCAGCAGGTGCTGGCCAAGCGGTTACTGGAGGCCCGCCGCTGCGCGCAGCGTCTGCGCTTTGTCGGTGCGTTCCCAGGTGAATTCGGGCTCTTCGCGACCAAAGTGGCCATAAGCGGCGGTTTTTTGGTAGATCGGGCGCAGCAGGTCCAGCATCTGGATGATGCCTTTGGGGCGCAGGTCGAAGTGCTCGTTCACCAGGGTGGCGATCTGCTCGTCGGAAATCACGCCTGTGCCTTCGGTGTACACCGTCACGTTCATCGGCTTGGCCACACCAATGGCGTAGGCCACCTGGATCTGGCACTGCTTGGCCAGCCCGGCGGCCACAATATTTTTGGCCACGTAGCGCGCGGCATAGGCGGCCGATCGGTCCACTTTGCTCGGGTCTTTGCCGCTGAAAGCGCCGCCACCGTGCGGGCAGGCGCCGCCGTAGGTGTCCACAATGATCTTGCGCCCGGTCAGGCCACAGTCGCCCTGTGGGCCTCCAATGACAAAACGGCCGGTCGGGTTGATCAGGTAGCGGGTGTTTTGCAGCCATTCCTTGGGCAGCACCGGTTTGATGATTTCCTCAATGATGGCCTCAATGAAGCTGTCCTTCATCTTGGTTGCGGTCTCGGACTGGTCGGGACTGTGCTGGGTGGACAGCACCACCGTGTCGATGCTGTGGGGCCTGCCGTCCACGTAGCGCATGGTGACCTGACTCTTGGCGTCGGGCCGCAAGAAAGGCAGGCGACCGTCTTTGCGCAGCTGTGCCTGGCGCTCTACCAGACGGTGGGCGTAGTAGATGGGCGCGGGCATCAGCTCTGGCGTTTCGTCGCAGGCGTAGCCAAACATCAGGCCTTGATCGCCAGCGCCAATGTTCAGGTGGTCGTCACTGGCGTGGTCCACGCCCTGGGCAATGTCGTTGCTTTGCTTGTCGTAAGCGACCAGCACCGCACAGCCTTTGTAGTCAATGCCGTATTCGGTGTTGTCGTAGCCAATGCGCTTGATGGTGTCGCGCGCCACCTGGATGTAGTCGACATGCGCGTTGGTGGTGACCTCGCCCGCCAGCACGACCAAGCCGGTGTTCGTCAGCGTCTCGGCTGCCACACGGCTGCGGGGGTCTTGTGCAAAGATGGCGTCAAGGATCGCATCAGAAATCTGGTCAGCCACCTTGTCGGGGTGGCCTTCAGAGACGGATTCTGAGGTGAAGAGAAAATCGTTCGCCATATAAACTCCAAAGGTGGTGGATCGGCGTTGCCGGTCTGTCAGAGTTCGGCGAACGCTTTAGCGGAATTTGTGAATCGCCCCGCAATTAGTTCAGTAACTCGGCGATGGCGCGATTTTAGATCAAGCTTTTTCGCATCTTTTTTTGTTGTCCCAAGGCCTTGGCTCCGTGGGGCTATGTTTTGGCTGTGCTGTGGACGCTTTGATTCGTTTTCTCTTTGTGCTCTTGAGCAAGTTACCGCTGCCGATGTTGCACGCCGTTGGCTGGTTGCTGGGCTGGTTGAGCTTTCTGCTCTCTGGGCGTTACCGTCGCCGGTTGCTGGACAATGTCCGTCAGGGTGGTTTTTCCCTCAGCGTCGCGTTGGTTTCGGTGGGCGAGGCTGGAAAAATGGTGGCCGAGTTGCCTCGCCTGTGGCTGGGGCGCCCGGTGCGGGTGGGCTGGGAAGGTGCGGCACACATTGAAGCCGCGCAGGCCCATGGCTTGGGTGTGTTGTACCTGACGCCGCACCTGGGCTGTTTTGAAATCACGGCGCAGGCGCTGGCCGAGCGGTTTGGTGAGCGCATGCCCATCACGGTGCTCTACCGCCCGGCACGCCAGCCGTGGATGCGCGATCTGGTCGCGAACGCCCGCAACCGCCCGGGTTTGCACACGGCGCCCACCACGCTGGCGGGCGTCAAGCAACTTATCAAGGCGCTCAAGTCGGGGCAGGCGGTGGGGTTGCTGCCCGACCAAGTGCCCCCGGCCGGCCAAGGCGTGTGGGCGCCTTTTTTCGGCCGCGATGCCTACACCATGACACTCTCGGCCCGCCTGGTTCACAGCGCCAAGGCGCAGCCCGTGCTGATCTGGGGTGAGCGCCTGAGCTGGGGGCGCGGTTTCCTGGTGCATGTGCGCCCCTTTGACCCCACCCGCACGGCGCCCATGGCCACCGATGCGACGCAGGCCGCACACCAAATCAACCAAGCCATGGAGGCGCTGGTGCGCGAATGCCCACAGCAATACCTGTGGTCTTATGCGCGTTACAAAAATCCTGCAGGCGCCGATGGCGCTGATGCGGGCACCGCTGCGCCGACCAACGGTCGCTGACTTCGCAACGCAAGCCATCTCCTATGCCGACTTCTTCCCCTTTACCTGTCGACTCTTCTCCCAATGTGGGTTGGGCCAACCGCTTGGGTCTGGGTTTTATGCGGCTGCTGGCACGTTTGCCCTTGCCCTGGATTCGCTCACTGGGCTGGCTCGGGGGGCGGTTGTTGCATGGCGTGGCAGCGCGCCGCCGACGCATTGCGCGCGTCAACTGGGCGCGGTGTTTTCCGCAAGACAGTGAAGCCCAGCGCAACCGCGCGGTGCGCCAGCATTTTGTGTATTTTGTGCAGGCTTGGCTGGACCGCAGTTGGCTCTGGGAGGCCAACGAAGCCACCGTGCGTTCGCGTTTGCGCTTGGTGGGTGCCACCGATGAGTTGCAGGGCAGCGCCCCCACGGTGATTTTTTCACCGCACTTCGTGGGACTGGATGCCGGTGGCACAGCGCTCGCGTTGTTCGCGCCCCGTGCATTCATCAGCGTCTATGCCGAGCAGGCCAACGAAGCGGTGGACCGTTGGATTCGCGCGGGCCGTTTGCGTTACGGCGCTGTGAAGCTGGTCAGCAGGCACCAAGGCTTGCGGCCGGTGGTGCAGGCGGTTCGGGCGGCCGAGGTGTTGTATTTGTTGCCCGATATGGACATGGGGGCTTCGGAGTCGGTCTTCGTTCCGTTTTTCGGTGTGTTGACCGCCACAGTGCCCACGCTGCCCCGCTTGGCTCGTCTGGGGCAAGCCAAAGTGGTTCCAGTGGTGAGTCGCATTACCCCTCAGGGATACGATGTAGAGGTGTTGCCCGCCTGGCCCGACTACCCGGGGCCCGATGCGCAGGCCGACACTGCCCTCATGAACCAGCGCCTGGAGGCCATGATCCGGACCATGCCCGAGCAATATTACTGGGTCCACAAGCGCTTCAAGACTCGCCCGCCTGGAGATCCTTCGTTTTATGGAAAAGACTGAACGTCTGGGCGGCGCCAGAGCCCGGCAAGGCCCGGTTCGTCCACCAAAGTCAGTCGAGGGACTCGGGCTCGGGTTCCTGGTCCGAATCGACGTCGGTGTCGGGTTCAACCGCCTCACCCTTGGCCTTTTTGGTGGGTGTGTGAGACCACTGCCAGAGCAATTGGGCCACCTCGTCAAGCCCTTGCTTTTTCAGCGCTGAAAACAGCATGGCTTCGCCGCCGCCGCTTTGTAATTTGGCGATCGACAAAGCTTTGGCCGCTTCGGAGCGGCTGAGCTTGTCGGACTTGGTGAGCAGCACCAGAAACTTCAGGCCGGCCTGTACGCGCGGCCGGATCACGTCAAGCAAAATTTCATCCAGCTCGGTCATGCCCAGGCGCGGATCAATCAACAGCACCACGCCCGTGAGGTTTTCGCGGGTCATGAGGTAGTTGCCCATCACGCGTTGCCAGCGCAGCTTGGCTTCTCGGGGCACGGCGGCGTAGCCGTAGCCCGGCAAATCGGCCAGCACCGCGTCGTGTACGCCTTGCTTGCCCAAAGAAAACAGGTTGATGCTCTGGGTGCGGCCGGGTGTTTTGGATGCAAATGCCAGACGCTTTTGCTGCGTCAGCGTGTTGATGCAGGTGGATTTTCCGGCGTTGGAGCGCCCGACGAAGGCAATTTCAGGGAGCTCAAGCGCCGGCAGGTGTTCCAGCTGCGGAGCGGTGGTGAGGAAGCGGGCGGTGTGCAGCCAGCCGTGGGCGATCTTGGCTTCCACCGTGGCGGGGACAGGGTTTTTTCCAGCGTTGGGTTGTTCGGCCATGGCGGCCGGGGCGTCCTGGGACGGTGAATCGGAGGCGGGGGCTGGAGTGTGGTGTTGGGTCATTTGGGGTTTTCCCGGTGGGGCATTGTAAAATTGATGGGCTTAGAACAAAACTACCGCGAATCTCCTCAACCGAACCCGTCGCCACCGACGTCAGCCCAGACATGAAATTGCCTGTTTCACTCCTTTGCGCCGCTGCCGCTGCAGCCCTGTCGTTCAGCGCCCATGCCCAGTCGGCCAAGCCCGATCTGGCCAAAGGTGCGGCCTTGTATGGCCAGGTGTGTGTGGCCTGCCACGCCGCCGACGGCAATTCGACCACACCAGTCAACCCGACACTGGCCCAGCAGCACCCAGAATATCTGGTCAAGCAACTGCAGGAATTCAAGTCGGGCAAGCGCGACAACGCCATCATGAAGGGTTTTGCAACCGCACTGTCCGATGATGACATGCGCAACATCTCTTTCTGGCTGGCGGACCAAAAAGCCAAGACAGGCTTCGCACAAGAAAAAGACCTGGTGCGCCTGGGCGAGCGCATCTACCGCGGCGGTATTGCCGACCGTCAGATTGCTGCTTGTGCCGGCTGCCACAGCCCCAACGGTGCGGGTATTCCTTCGCAGTACCCCCGTCTGTCGGGTCAGCACGCGGAGTACACTGCCAGCCAACTGAATGCTTTCCGCAGCGGCGCACGCCACAACAATGCACAGATGACCGGTGTTGCGGCCAAGATGAACGATCTTGAGATCAAGGCGGTGTCCGACTACATCGCCGGTCTGCGCTGAGTTTCGGTCCGGGTCAAACCCCCGCAATGAACGAGGATATAAGCAGGCGTTAATATTTGACGTCACAATGCGAAAGAACGTCTCTTGCATTGAACCGCTGACCGAAAATCACATCACATCAGGGCGAGTTCTGGGGTAACCAGACCCGCCCTTTTTGTTGCTTCTTACTCTTGCTCTCTTCCATGACCGTCTCCACTCAAGGCATGCAGATCAAAACCAGCTCGCGCGTGGCCAGCGAGATGGTGGAATTGCTGTCGTCCATGCGTTTCGCCATCTCGCTGTTGACGGTGATCTGCATCGCCTCGGTGATCGGTACCGTGGTCAAGCAACACGAGCCGGCCAACAACTATGTGAACCAGTTCGGACCTTTCTGGGCCGATGTGTTTGGCAGCGCCAATCTGTTTTCGGTCTACAGCGCCTGGTGGTTTCTGCTGATTCTGGCGTTTTTGGTCATCAGCACCAGCCTGTGCATCGTTCGCAACACACCCAAGATTTTTTCGGACTTCAAGGCCTACAAAGAAAACATCCGCGAGCAAAGCCTGAAGGCATTTCCGAGCCGCGCCGAAGCCACTTTGAGCGAAGCTCCTGAGGCAGCAGCCAACCGCATCGGCCAATCTTTGCTGGGGGCTGGCTGGAAGGTGAAGTTGCAGTCGCGCGACACCGCTGGTGGTATTGGCTGGATGGTGGCCGCCAAAAAAGGCGTGGCCAACAAAATTGGTTACTTGGCTGCGCACAGCGCCATTGTGCTGGTGTGCATTGGCGGATTGTTGGATGGCGATCTGATCGTTCGCACGCAGATGTGGTTCAACGGCAAGACGCCGTTCACGGGTGGTGGCCTGATCGCCGACGTGCCGGTTCAGCACCGCTTGCCAGCCAACAATCCCACGTTCAGAGGCAACCTGCTGGTGACCGAGGGCACCACCGCCAGTACGGCCATCCTGGCGCAACCAACCGGCGTGATCCTGCAAGACCTGCCGTTTTCTGTCGAGCTGAAGAAATTCATTGTGGAGTATTACGACACGGGGATGCCCAAGCTGTTTGCCAGCGACATCGTCATCCACGACCATGAAACGGGTGAGAAGAAGGAAGCGCGCGTCGAGGTGAATCACCCCGCCAGCCACCGCGGCATCAACATCTACCAGTCGAGCTTTGACGACGGTGGCTCCAAAGTCACCCTGCAGGCCATGCCCATCAACGGCCCTGCCAAGGCCTTTGAGGTTTCGGGTGTGATTGGCAGCACCAGCGCGCTGACCAACGGCGACGACAAGATGACGCTGGAATACACCGGGCTGCGGGTGATCAATGTGGAGAATTTTGCGGAAGTGGCGGGTGCTTCCGGCGTGGACGTGCGCAAGGTGGACCTGCGGACTTCCATCGAGAGCCGCCTCGGCTCGGGTCACAAGACGGTGACTGAAAAAACGCTGCGCAACGTGGGACCCAGCATCACCTACAAGCTGCGCGACGCTGCGGGTCAGGCGGTGGAATACCACAACTACATGCTGCCCATGGAGCTGGACGGTGCGCGCATGTACCTGCTGGGCATGCGTGAAACGCCGGCCGAGCCGTTCCGGTACCTGCGTGTGCCGGCCGATGCGCAGGACAGCATGGACGATTTTGTGCGCCTGCGCACGGCGCTGGCCGACCCAGCCATGCGTGACCTGGCGGTGCGCCGCTACGCCGTGTCGGCGGTGGAAGAGGGCCGCCCCGAGTTGGCAGAAGCGCTGCAGGCGTCTGCCAACCGTGCAATCGGGTTGTTTGCCGGGGCTGAAGCGGTGGACGCGCCCACCGCGGGTTCCCAGGGCCGTGCAACGGTGAAGGGTGGCTTGCAAGCGGTGTCGGCTTTCCTGGAAGTCAACGTGCCCGAGAGCGAGCGCGAGCGGGCCAGCGACGTGCTGGTGCGCATCCTCAACGGCACCTTGTTCGAACTGATGCAGATCAGTCGCGAACGCGCTGGTTTGCCACCGCTGGAGCGCAACGAAACCACCCAGCGTTTCATGACCACGTCTGTGATCAGTTTGAGCGACGCTTTCTTCTACCCCGCACCCATGACGTTCCAACTCAAAGACTTTGAACATGTGCAGGCCAGCGTGTTCCAGGTGGCGCGTGCGCCGGGCCAAAACATTGTGTACCTGGGCTGTCTGTTGCTGATCTTGGGCGTTTTTGCGATGCTGTACGTGCGCGAGCGGCGGGTGTGGGTGTGGTTGTCGCCGGCTGGCGAACGCTCGTCACAGGCCCAGATGGCGCTGTCGTCCAACCGCAAGACGATGGAATCCGATCAAGAATTTGAAGTTTTGAAGAGCCAATTGCTGAAGGTGAACCCATGAACACTGCCGCTGCGAACCGCACCATTGAGCTGAAGAACAACGGTTCCGGCGCCACGCCGGGGTATTTTGCCCGCCGCAACCTGTGGGACTGGCTGTTCGCGGCCATTCTGATGGCTGGCGCGGTCTGGGCATTTTTGCAATACGACCATGCGATGAACGGCTATGAGAAGGCCATTCTGATCGGAGCCGTGCCTTCCATGATCTGGCTGGGCTGGTTCTGGCGTCCTTTGCGCCTGCTTTCTGTGGTGGTGGGTGCGTTGGCTTTGCTGGCCATCTGGCTGTACCAGACCCCCGAGGGTGCGGCGGACCTGGCGCGGGCTGATCAGGCGTTCCTGCTCAAGTACTTTATTTCCAGCCAATCCGCGATTCTCTGGATGAGCGTGTTGTTTTTCATGAGTACCATTTTTTACTGGGTGGGCATGCTGACCCGGGCAGGAGAGGCCTTCGAGTCCCTGGGTTCTCGCATGGCCTGGGTGGCTGTGACGCTGGCGTTGGTCGGAACCATGGTGCGCTGGTACGAAAGCCATCAGATTGGTCCGGATATTGGTCACATTCCGGTCAGCAACCTCTACGAAGTCTTCGTTCTGTTTTGCTGGATGACGACGCTGTTCTACCTGTATTACGAAGACCAGTACAAGACCCGTTCCATGGGTGCTTTCTCCATGCTGGTGGTGAGTGCCGCGGTGGGTTTCCTGCTCTGGTACACCTTGGTGCGTGAGGCCCATGCCATTCAGCCCTTGGTGCCTGCCCTGCAGAGCTGGTGGATGAAGGTGCATGTGCCGGCCAACTTTGTCGGTTACGGCACGTTCGCCATCGCCGCCATGCTGGCGTTTGCTTACCTGATCAAGCAGAGCGCCTCCGAGACCCGCTGGTACAAGCTCGCGCCTTTGTGGCTGCTGGGCATTGTGCTGTGTCTGGAGCCCTTGGTGTTCCGCCAGTCGGCGCTCGAAAAGGGCGGCAGTTACTGGTTCGTTTACTTCGGTATTTCTGCTCTCGTTGTGGCGGCGATCCTGTTCGGCCGCCGCCGTATTGCCGAGCGCCTGCCCAGCTTTGAAGTGCTGGACGACGTGATGTACAAAGCCATCGCTGTGGGCTTTGCCTTCTTCACCATCGCCACGGTGCTCGGCGCTTTGTGGGCGGCAGAGGCATGGGGCGGTTACTGGAGCTGGGACCCGAAAGAAACCTGGGCGCTGATCGTCTGGCTGAACTACGCGGCCTGGCTGCACATGCGGCTGATGAAGGGCCTGCGCGGCACGGTAGCCGCCTGGTGGGCGCTGGTGGGCCTGGCGATCACCACGTTTGCTTTCCTGGGCGTGAACATGTTCCTCTCGGGTCTGCACAGCTACGGCGAACTGTGACCCACAAGCTGGGCTGCCCCTGGGGCTCAGGGGTTGTCCAGCATGCTGTGCGCCAGATGGCAGGAACTTTGTAAGAATGATCCCGTTCCGAAGACTGATTCGGAACCCAGGAGCCATTCATGATCATTCGCCTCAACCACAACGGGTTCCAGCACCCTGTTTCCAGTGACATCACTTCGCCGTCTGACTACGTTGGGCGACGTGCGCTGTTGCAGCGGCTCGCGCTGGGTGCTGGTGGCGCGGCTCTGGCCAGTTGGGCCTCGCGCGATGCGCTGGCCCAGGCGGTCGTTTCCCGCCCAGGTCGACTGACCGCACTGAATGCCACCCGTTCAACGGCAGCGGGCGCCAGCACCGTTGAGACGGTGACCACGTACGAAAACGCATCCACGTACAACAATTTCTACGAGTTTGGGACCGACAAGTCGGACCCTGCAGCGTATGCCAAGTCGCTCAAGACCAGCCCCTGGACGGTGTCGGTGGAGGGGTTGATTCACAAGCCCAAAACCTACGGGCTGGACGAGTTGCTCAAGCTCTCACCGATGGAAGAACGCATCTACCGCTTGCGCTGTGTCGAAGGTTGGTCCATGGTGATCCCGTGGGTGGGCTACTCTTTGGCCGCGTTGATCAAACAGGTACAACCACTGGGCAGCGCCAAGTACGTGGAGTTTGTGACCCAGGCGGATGCCAAGACCATGCGCGGATTGGCCTATGGTGTTCTGGACTGGCCTTACACCGAAGGTCTGCGGCTGGATGAAGCCATGCATCCGCTGACCCTGCTGGCTTTTGGCATGTACGGTGAGGTGTTGCCCAACCAGAACGGCGCACCCATTCGCTTGGTGGTGCCCTGGAAATACGGTTTCAAGAGCGGTAAATCGCTGGTCAAAATCCGCTTCATCGACAAGGAGCCGCGCACCGCATGGAATGTGGCCGCACCGCAGGAGTACGGTTTTTATTCCAACGTGAACCCCGACGTGTCGCACCCGCGCTGGAGCCAGTCCACAGAACGCCGCATTGGCGAAGAGGGCGGGCTGTTTGCCAAACGGCGCAAGACCTTGGTGTTCAACGGCTACGAGCCCCAAGTCGGGCAACTGTACGCTGGCATGGACCTGCGCAAATTCTTTTGATGCCGGTAAGCGCGTCGGCCCGGGTGGTGTCTTGTGGCTTCTGAAGCTGTGACGGCAGTGAGACGCCAGACTGGCCAGCGCAGCGCCAGCGTCTCTACCGTGCACCGTTGCCTGACGCATCCAATAGCGAAACCTGTGGTGTTTGTGCTGGCCTGCCTTCCCTTGGCCTGGTTGTTTTGGGCGGCGGTGGCCGACCAACTCGGCGCCAACCCGGCAGAGGCCCTGATCCGCTCGCTGGGCGACTGGAGCTTGCGCTTTTTGGTGCTGGTGCTGACCATCACGCCGCTGCGTGTGCTGGCTGGCTGGACTGCTTTGGCCCGCTTTCGGCGCATGCTGGGCCTTTTCGTGTTTTTCTACGTCTGCATGCACCTGCTGGCCTACGCCTGGTTTGACATGGGGTTTGACCCGGCCGCCATGCTGCTGGATGCGATCAAACGTCCCTTTATTTTGGTGGGCGCGATCGCCTGGTTTCTGCTGTGGCTCATGGCCGCCACCTCCTTCAATCGTGCCATACGCGCTTTGGGTGCCCGACGCTGGCAGCTGCTGCACCGCAGTGTGTACGCGGTGGCAGCACTGGCGGTATTGCATTTCTTCTGGATGCGCAGTGGCAAAAACGATTTCAACGAGGTGGCTGTTTATGCAGCCATCCTGGGTTCTCTGCTGGGCTGGCGTTTGTGGCGGCGATTTGGCCACAGGCCGCCTGGCCAATAGGATTGCCCTGACCGGCCGTTTGTGCGCCGTGCCTCGTCAGGGCAGCAAGCTTTCAAAGCGCAGTTGGTCGGTAGCGCTTTCCCGAGCGCGGATGAGGGTGGCGGTCTCCCCATCCACCAACAGTTCCGCTGCGCGGCCCCGGGTGTTGTAGTTGCTGGCCATGCTCATACAGTAGGCACCAGCCGACATCACAGCCAGTAAATCACCCGCCTGCACGGCCAGCGCCCGGTCGCGTCCCAACCAGTCACCGCTTTCGCACACCGGGCCCACCACGTCCCAGACGGCGGTGGGCTCGCTGCGGGGTGCCAGCGGCACGATTTGGTGAAACGCCTGGTACATGGCGGGACGGGGCAGGTCGTTCATGGCCGCATCCACAATCAGAAAATTCTTTTGCTCACCCGGCTTCAGGTACAGCACCTCGGTCACGCAGACACCCGCATTGCCCACCAGCGACCGGCCAGGTTCAATGAAGATTTTTCGGTCGCCGTAGCCCCTGGTGTCCAGCTTGTGCAGCAGGCGCAGCCACAGTGCGTCTGCTTCGGGTGGTGTGTCGCCGTTGTAGTCAATACCCAGACCACCGCCGAAGTCAATGTGCGCAATGGGTACACCAGCGGTTTCAATGGCTTGCACCAAGTCCAGAATGCGGTCCATCGCGTCCAGATACGGTTCGGCCTGGGTGATTTGTGAACCAATGTGGCAGTCAATGCCCACCACCCGCAGGCCCGCACACGAGGCCGCGTGCCGGTAAGTGTCCACCACATCTTCGTGGGCAATACCGAATTTGTTGCCCTTGAGGCCGGTAGAAATATAGGGGTGGGTTTTCGCGTCCACGTTGGGGTTCACGCGCACGCTCACCGGTGCGCGCAGGCTCATGCTTCGTGCCACTTCGTTCAGCACATCCAGCTCGGCCCGGCTTTCCACGTTGAAGCAACCAATGCCCACGTCCAATGCCCGGCGCATTTCAGCACGGGTCTTGCCGACGCCTGAAAAAATGATTTTGCAGGGCTCCACGCCCGCGGCCAGTGCCCGTTCCAGTTCACCGCCCGAGACGATGTCCAGACCGCATCCGGCACGCACCAGGGTTTGCAAAATGGCCAGTGTCGAGTTGGCTTTCATGGCGTAGCAGATCTGGTGCGCGCGGCCAGCCAAGCCCCGCTGGTAGGCGCCCAAGGCTGCCAAGATGGCGGCCTTGCTGTAAACGAACAGCGGTGTGCCGTGTTGCTGGGCCAGCGCATTCAGCGCCAGGCCTTCAACCATGAGTTGCCCGTTATGAAAGGTGAAAAACGGGGGGAGTGTCGTGGGCGCAGCGCCGGAAGTGATGGACATGAAAGGTATTTTGCTGAGAGATTGGGGCAACCAATCCGGGGTGCTGCTCGGTATGAAACGGGCCAGCAAGGGCTGCAGGGCCGGTCAGTGCCTGGTCGTGGTGTCGCTGGGCTCTGCCGTTGCAGGTTGGGCGGTGCTGGCGGTTGTTGGCAAAAAGAGCGGGCCTTTTTGGCCGCAGCCAGAGAGCAGCAGCCCGGCACCCAGCAGGGCGGCAAGGGTGAATGGCCGCCCTGCCAAGGCAGTGGCGCCTAAAATTCGGTGCAAATCCAACATGGGCCCATTGTAATGACCGACATCGAATTTCTGGACCGCGCCGAGGCGCTGCTGCGGGCCATTGAACTCACCTGCGACCGAATCAACGACACCACCGACGCCGATATCGACAACCAGCGCGTGGGGGGCATGATCACGTTGACCTTTGCCAACCGCAGCCAGATCATCATCAACCTTCAAAAACCGCTGCACGAGGTGTGGATGGCCGCTCGCGCAGGTGGTTTCCACTACCAGTACGATGGCTCCACCTGGGTGGACACCAAGGGCCAGGGCGAGTTTTTTGCCAGCCTCTCGCGCTACGCCAGCGAACAGTCGGGCTTGCCGCTGGTTTTTAGTTTCTGAACAGGTCGAGAATGCTGCGGCGGTCCTCCGGCGCCATCGCGGGCGAGGCCGTATTACCGCCGCCGCCTGCTGGAGAGTCGCTTGCAGCAGCACCGGGCGATGGGTCATTCAGCCCGAGTGCTCGAACCCCGTTGCCAGGACCGTACTCTTCATAATACCAATCGCCACCTACGTTGATCACTCCAAAGGGCGCACTGTATTCGACCACCGGCACATCTTTGAGCGCGGTAGACATGTAGTTGATCCAGATGGGCAAGCTCAGTCCACCACCGGTTTCCCGACTGCCGAGATTGCGGGGCGTGTCGTAGCCCACCCAGGCCGCTGCCACCACGGTGCGCTGGTAGCCGACAAACCAAGCATCCACCGAATCGTTGGTCGTGCCGGTTTTCCCGTACACATCGGGCCGCTTGAGTGTGGCCTGTGCCCGGGCGGCGGTTCCGGTGCGGGTGATCTCCTGCATCAGGCTGCTCATGATGAATGCATTGCGGGTGTCAATGGCGCGCTGGGATTCTGTGGGCTGTGTGGGGAGGGCCTCGAACAGCACCTTGCCTTTGTGCTCCACCACGCGCGTGATCAGCGTGGGTGAAACACGGTAACCTCCGTTGGCAAATACGGCGTAGCCTGCGGCCATTTGCATCGGTGTCACCGACCCGGCGCCCAGTGCCATGGTGAGGTAAGGGGGGTGTTTTTCGGCGTCAAAACCAAACCGCGACACCCATTCTTGGGCGCTTTGTGTGCCCACCAATTGCAGTACCCGAATGGACACCATATTTTTCGATTTGGCCAAGGCGCGCCGCACCGACATGGGGCCTTCAAATCGGCCGTCGTAGTTCTTGGGCTCCCAAGGTTTTCCGCCGGTTTGCGTCGCGCTGTAAAAAAGTGGCGCATCGTTCACCACCGTCATCGGGGACAGCCCTTTTTCCAGGGCCGCCGAATAGATGAAGGGTTTGAAGCTGGAGCCTGGCTGGCGCCAGGCCTGTGTGACGTGGTTGAACTTGCTTTTTTGAAAGTCAAAGCCGCCCACCAGCGCACGCACCGCGCCTGTGCTGGGGTCCAAGGCCACAAATGCCGACTCAACTTCGGGCAACTGGGTGATACGCCAGCTTTTGGGGCCGCTTTTCACTACGCGAATCACCGCGCCCGGGCGGATTTTGATGTTGGGTCCGGCCTTGTCAGACAAACCCGACTGGGCGGGTTTGAGCCCATCCCCCGTGATTTCAAAAGGCTCGCCATCTTGCCGCACGGCCACCACCCGGCGTGTACTGGCTTCCAGCACGACCGCCGACATCAAGTCGTCGTTGTCCGGTCGGTCGTTCAATACGTCATCAATCGCATCGTCTCGGGCGACTTTATCGACCGGCAGATCAATGAACAATTCTGGACCCCGGTAAATTTGCCGCCGTTCATAGTCCAACACGCCCTCGCGCACGGCGCGGTAGGCCGCCTGTTGCTCGTGAGACTGCAGACTGGTGGTCACATTCAGGCCTCGTGTGTAGGCCTCTTCGCCGTATTGCGCAACCATGGCTTGGCGCACCATTTCAGCCACATATTCGGCGTGGACCGTTGGTTGGATGCCGCTCGGTCGCAATGTCAGCTGTTCGATCTTGGCTGCATCTGCTTCGGCTTGGGTGATGAAGCCGTTTTCCAGCATCCGGTCGATGATGTGCAACTGACGGATGCGTGCGCGCTTGGGGTTGCTGATGGGGTTGTAGGCAGAGGGAGCCTTGGGAAGGCCAGCCAGCATCGCTGCCTCGGCAATCGTCACATTCTTCAGTGGCTTCCCAAAGTAGGTCTGCGATGCGGTGGAAAAGCCGTACGCGCGCTGTCCCAAGAAGATCTGGTTCATATAGATCTCAAGAATTTGCTCCTTGGTCAGCATGTGCTCCAGTTTGAACGTCAGCAACACTTCATAGATTTTGCGTGTGTAGCTTTTTTCAGCCGACAAATACACGTTGCGCGCCACCTGCATCGTGATGGTGGATGCACCCTGGCTTTTGGCCTGCCCCAAATTGGCCAGCGCAGCACGCATCATGCCGCGGTAGTCGACGCCGCTGTGCTCGAAAAACCGGGCGTCTTCAATCGCCAGCACCGCGTTTTTCATCACCTCCGGTATTTCTCGAATGGTCAGTAGGTTGCGACGCTCCTCACCAAACTCACCAATCAGCTGACCATCGGCCGTGAGTACGCGCAACGGAAGCTTGGGACGGTAGTCTGCCAGATCGGCTACATCGGGCAGGTTGGGGTAGGCCACAGCCAAGGCGATCGCCACGGCCAGCAAAAGAGCCGCTCCACCAGCCACCGCCAGTCCGACCAAGCCCACCGCAAGGCGACCGATCCAGATGACGGCGCTGCGTCCCACGGATACTGGTGGCGAATGGTGCAGAGAAGAGGCGTGGTCGTCTTTGGGCATGCGGAGGGTCTGTTGGTCGGTGGCAGATTATAAAAATCGCGCAGTGCTGGGGGTGCAAAGGCAGGCGAGCATATTGTGAGTTCTTGTTTGTCTGGTGGTCTGCTGCCTCGCTACAGGGGATCAAATGGGACAAAAATGCGTATGCTTTTGACAACGCTTCCGTTTGTGTTAAAGGCAAAAAATCTTTGCTGCACAAAGGGCTTACTGCTAGCATTCAAGTGATTTCTTAAGTTTGGTGCGTCGTTGCGCCGTCATTTTTTGGGGGCCACCTTGATCTCATTGGGGTCGTTATTTAGCCGAGAGCCGGCACCGTTGTTGGGCATTGATGTCAGTTCGTCCAGTGTCAAACTGGTTGAGCTCGGCCGAAACCGTGCTGGCGATCTGGTTGTTGAACGCTGTGCCATTGAGCCTCTGGATCGTGGATGGATCACCGACGGCAACATTGAAAAATTTGACGAAGTGGCTGAAGCCGTGCGACGGCTGGTGCGCAAAAGTGGCAGCAGAACCAAAAATGTTGCGATGGCTTTGCCAGCATCAGCGGTCATCACCAAGAAAATCATCCTGCCTGGTGGGCTCTCCGATAAAGAGCTCGAAGCCCAAGTTGAGTCAGAAGCCAATCAGTACATCCCATTTTCTTTGGACGAGGTGAGTCTGGACTTCTGTTTGATCGGGCCGAGCGCCAACTCAGCGGGTGATGTTGAAGTCCTTATTGCAGCATCTCGCAAAGAGAAAGTGTCTGACCGCCAAGGTCTTGCCGAGGCCGCAGGTCTCAAACCGGTCATCATGGACGTAGAGTCCTACGCGTCGCGCATGGCTGCAGGCCGAGTTATCGCCACCTTGCCCAACCAGGGCGTTGACTCGCTGGTGGCATTGTTTGAAGTGGGTGCCTTGACCACGAGCATGCAGGTCATACGGAACGACGATGTGTTGTATGAACGCGATCAGGCTTTTGGGGGGGCGCAACTCACGCAGCTTATCGTGCGTCAATACGGGTTTTCGTCCGATGAAGCCGAGGTCAAAAAACGCTCAGGAGATCTGCCTGAGGACTACCAGTCCGCCGTTCTGGGGCCTTTCATTGAATCCATGTCGCAAGAAATTGGGCGAGCGCTGCAGTTCTTTTTCACAAGCACGCCTCACAACAAGGTGGACCACATTCTTTTGGCTGGGGGCAGTGCGTCTTTGCCGGGCCTGACAGATGCTGTCACGCACCAGACCTCCTTCGCCTGCATGGTCATCAATCCCTTTGATGCCATGGACGTCGCTTCAACGGTTCAAGCCCGCAGAATTTCGCGCGAAGCGCCTTCTTACCTGACCTCGACCGGCTTGGCCTTGAGGAGGTTCTACCAATGATTCTGATCAACCTGTTGCCGCACCGGGAGGCAGCCCGAAAGCGGCAGAAAGAGCAGTTTTTCACCCAGTTGGGCCTCTCGGCGCTGCTGGGCGGCATCATTTGCGGTGCGATTTTTACTTGGTACCAGGGGCAAATTGCCACCCAACAGGAGCGCAATAGCTTTCTTCAAAGCGAGATCGCCAAGCTCGACATTGAGATCAAAGACATTGCCAGCCTCCAGCATGAGATTGCTTCGTTGCGCGCAAGACAGACGGCTGTTGAGGACCTTCAGGGCGATCGCAACCTACCCGTGCATCTGCTGGATGAACTCGTTGCCCAGTTGCCTGATGGCATCTACCTCAGCAGCATGAAGCAGGAAAATCAAAGTGTGCTGCTCGTTGGCGTTGCTCAATCTCAAGAGCGGGTGTCTGAGTTGTTGCGCAACTTGGGCAACCAGAGTCCTTGGCTGAGTCGCCCTGAATTGGTGGAAATTGTGGCTGCCAATGTGGTTGTCTCCAGTCGGGAGCAACGGCGGGTTTCCAATTTCACAATCCGTGTTTCGCTCGTGCGGCCTTCAGCCACGGCCACCTCCGGTTCTGCCGTTGTGGCACCCGTTGTGCCCGGCAAAGTCTGATTGAGGCACAGCGCGCCATGGCCAAAATACCCCAGATCAACGTGGATTTTAAAGAAATCCAGGATCAGATCACTGCCCAGTTCTCAGGGCTGGACCCCAACGACCCGTCTCAGTGGCCGGTTCTTCCCCGCAATTTGCTCTACGTCGCCGTTTGTCTCGTTGTGATCGCTGGCTTATGGTTCACTTGGCTGCAGACTTCTGACGAAGAGCTTGTAGCCGAAAAGACACGCGAAGAACAGTTGCGTACCGATTACCGCAGCAAATTGGTGCAGGCTGTCAACCTCGATGCACTTAAAAAACAACTTGAGCAGGTTCAGCAATACGTGAACCAGCTGGAGCGCCAGTTGCCCAGCAAGGCCGAGATGGATGCCTTGTTGTCTGACATCAACCAAGCGGGTTTGGGCCGAAGTCTTCAGTTTGAGTTGTTCCGTCCAGGACAGGTGCTGGTGAAAGAGTATTACGCGGAGCTCCCCATTTCCGTGCGCGTCACCGGGACTTACCACGACATTGGTTTGTTTGCTTCCGATATCGCCAACCTGTCCCGCATCGTGACCCTTAACAACCTCTCGCTGACGCCTATCAAGGACCGTGACGGCATTTTGACCATGGACTGCACAGCCAAGACGTTCCGATACCTGGATTCGGAAGAAGTGGCGTTGCAGCAAAAGTCCAAAGGGGTGAAGAAGTGATTCAGCCAAAGACGCTGTCCATGGTGTTGAGTGCAAGCGTTTGGGTTGTGCTGGCGGGATGCACCACATCGGGCCAAGATGAGCTTCTTGCCTGGATGCAGGCTGAGCGAAACGCCATTAAACCCCAAGTGAAGCCCATTTCTGAGCCCACCAAATTTATTCCCCAAACCTACAGTGGTGAACAGATGATGCCGCCTTTTAGCGGTGAAAAGCTCGCGAGTGTGATGCGCGGAAGTCCCAGCACCGTCGTGCTCAATTCGAGCCTGATTCAACCCGAGCTCAACCGCCGAAAACAACCATTGGAAGCCTATCCACTGGATGCCATGAGCATGGTCGGCAGCATCCGCAGCCAGGGCCAACTGGTGGCGCTCGTGAAAGTAGACAACTTGCTTTACCAAGTGCGAGCAGGCAGCTATTTGGGCCAGAACTACGGACGTGTGAACAAGATTACAGAAACAGAAGTCACGCTGCGAGAAATCGTGCAGGACTCTGCCGGTGAATGGACCGAGCGCCCTGCGGCGCTGCAGATACAAGAGGAAGCGTCTCAATGATCAAGCCCAACATGGCCAATACCATCAGAGCATGGGAGCGTGCCGCACTGAAGAGCGTCATCGTGGCCTCTCTGGCACTGACCACCGTTTGGGCTCAGGCTCAAAACGCTATTCAGTCGCTCACAGGGGGTGTTCAAGGCGGCGTGGAAGTTGTTCGCATTGAAACCAGCGAACCCCTTTTGGCCTTACCTACCGGCTTCACCATTCAGGCGCCCGCTCGAATCGCGCTGGACTTTCCCGGTGTGGCCAACAGCATAGGGCGCAACGCCATTGAACTCAATCAGGGCAACCTGCGTTCAGCCAATGTGGTTCAAGCCGGTGACCGTACCCGCGTGGTGATCAATCTGAAGCAGCCCGCAGCCTACCAAGCCAAAGTTGATGGCAAATTCCTGCTGGTTGTGTTTGAGCGCTCTGATGCCGTTGCCGCCGCACCAGCGGTTCAGGCTGCTTTTGCCGAGAGCCGCAACCGTGACACGGTAGCGCTTAAAGACATTGATTTTCGCCGCGGCAGTGGCAACTCTGGACGCATTGTCGTTGAGTTGGCCAACAACCAGGTGGGGGTAGACATTCGACAACAGGGTCAAAACTTGGTGGTTGACTTTCTGAAAACCTCCTTGCCTGAGGGATTGCGCAGGCGCTTAGATGTCACCGATTTTGGTACCCCGGTGCAAACCGTCGCAACCTCTCAAAGTGGTGACCGTGTGCGCATGGTTGTTACCCCCAAAGGCAACTGGGAGCATTCGGCTTACCAAAGCGACAATCAGTTCGTCTTGGAAGTTCGAGAGCAAAAAGTAGATCCTTCCAAATTGACGCAAGGCCCCGGCTACAGCGGGGAAAAATTGTCGCTGAATTTCCAAAATATTGAGGTTCGTTCCTTGCTTCAGGTGATCGCCGATTTCACCAACTTCAACGTAGTGACCTCCGATTCTGTGTCGGGTGCTGTGACACTTCGTCTGAAGGACGTGCCCTGGGATCAAGCGCTGGACATCATTTTGCAAGCCAAGGGTCTTGGCATGCGCAAGTCGGGCAACGTGCTCTGGATTGCGCCAAAAGACGAAATTGCAGCCAGAGAAAAGCAAGAGCTCGAATCAAAGGCTTCGATTGAAAGCCTGGAAACCGTGCGCACGCAAGGATTTCAGATGAACTACGCCAAGGCGGCCGACATTGCCACACAAATCACAGGCGGTGGGTCCGGCGGCAGCGGCAACAGTGCCCGCATTTTGTCGCCGCGTGGCAGTGTCATTGCAGAGCCGCGTACCAACCAGCTCTTCGTGACGGACATACCCTCCAAGTTGGAGCAGGTACAAGATCTGATTGCCCGACTTGACATACCTATTCGCCAGGTTTTGATTGAAGCACGCATTGTTGAAGCCGACGACCGCTTTGGCCGGTCCATTGGTGTTCGGTTGGGTGGTAGTGACTTGCGCGGCGTTCGAGGTGGCGACGCGGGCTATTCTGTGGGCGGTACCAACCGCATCGCTATTGGTGGCAGTTATAACGCCGTCTCGAGCACCACACTTGAAAGCGAAAACACCCTTGACACGGTCAACACGTCGTTTGTGAACCTCCCTTCAACGGGTGCCGGAGGCTTTTCACCAGCGTCCTTCGCTATTTCCTTGTTCAGTTCGGCTGCCAACCGTTTCTTGAACCTCGAAATTTCAGCGCTGGAAGCCGATGGACGTGGAAAAATTGTTTCCAGTCCACGGGTTGTAACCGCAGACCAAGTCAAAGCGTTGATCGAACAAGGTACTGAATACCCTTACCAAACCGCGACCTCTAGCGGAGCAACCGCTATTTCGTTCCGCAAAGCCAATTTGAAACTGGAAGTCACACCGCAAATTACACCCGAAGGCAGCATTATTCTGGATGTGGATGTGAACAAAGACAGCCGCGGTGAAACCACAGCTGCTGGTATAGCCATCAACACCAAACACATTCAGACCCAGGTGTTGGTTGAAAACGGTGGAACAGTGGTGATTGGAGGTATTTTCGAGCTGATAGAGATTGACGATACAACCAAGGTGCCGTTGCTTGGAGACCTGCCAGTGGTAGGCAATTTGTTCAAGAACCGCAGCAAGACGGCCAACAAGTCCGAGTTGCTGGTCTTTATCACACCGCGCGTGATTTCTGATCGCGGTGTGATGCGTTGAGATGTTGTTCATCTGAATTTTTAGTCAAGGTGATAGAAATGAGAATTTTGGGGTTTCTTTTGGGTGGTGTCTTGGCACTTGCTTTGACTGGTTGTGGTGGTGGTGGTGGGAGTTCGGGTTCAAAATCTGAAGATTCAGATGCGCCTGCAACAACTGTCATTTCTGACGTTGTTTTTGAATTGAGTAAAACTACTATTGTTAATTCGGGTTCGGATGCTTCTGATTTGAAGATTACGGTTCTTGACGCAAGTCGAAATATTATTGTTGGTGTTCCTGTGCAGGTGTCGCTCAACCCGGACGGAGTTTTCTTAAAGACCACGGGGGATGTTACTGATGGTAATGGTCAGTTCGGTGGAAAAATCCAAATTGGCGGGAATAAATCTAATCGTCAGATAGATGCAATTATACGTGTTGGGGACTTGACTCGAACGGCTTCTGTGCAGGTCACAGGTAGTCAGATTACGCTGTTGCCAGTACCTGCAACACCTAATCCGGGTCAATTGGTCAGCCTTAATGTTTCTACAACTGATAGTGCAGGTGCAGCCATTCCAAACGTCAGCTTTAGCTTTGATGGTTCCGCAGTTGCTCTAGGTCACGCGAGCACTGATCTTTCAGGGAACGCTGTAATTACCTTTGCGGCACCTAGTTCCGTGGGTACTTACACGGTTGTTGTGACTGCTTTAGGCACTTCAGTTTCTAAGATCGTCGAAGTGGTTGCGGCGGGGGTGAGCGGCAAGCCTGCGGCAGTGGGTGTCCCAAGTACCTCGTCCTTAACGCCAAATCCAACGACGATCCAACCTAACGTAGCGGGCAGCACAACAAACAGATCTAAACTCTCCGCCAAATTTCAGACTGCGGAGAACGCAGGGATCGAAAACATGCGAGTGCGGTTTGAGATCGTTCCCCCCGCCTTGGGTAATGGCGAAACTATTTCGACAGGCGACGCAACTATCTATACAAATGCTGCGGGTGTCGCTGAAGCGGATTACATCGCTGGTATTCGAAGTAGTCCTACCAATGGAGTGATGGTGCGAGCATGCTTTAGTCCTACTGATTTCATGTCTAATACGGATTGCCCCAGTTGGGTTCCTGCAACTTTGACTGTTGCTGGAGCGCCTCTTAGTATTAGTATTAGTGATGATAATCAGCTCGAAAAGGGACTTGGTGATATTGCTTACATCAAAAAATTCTTGATTCAAGTTAATGATGCGGCAGGTGTCGCAGTTAAGGGCGCTATTGTCAGCGCCAGTGTGGATGTTACGCATTATGGTAAGGGGCTTGTGTGGGGATATCCGTACCAGTTTGTCTCTACGCCGAATGTTCGGACCATACACCCGGACTATGTGCCGACACCACTGATAGCAGGGGCGGTTAAGACTCTGCAGGCTTCCACGATTGAACCAGTAACTGGCCAGAACATCTGGTGTCTTAACGAAGACTGGAACCGTAATGGGTTTTTGGACTCGGGTTCGGGAGAGGACATTAATGGTGATGGTTCAGTTCAGCCGAGGAAGGCTGAGGTAATCGTCTCTTACGTTAATGGAAACCAGACGGATGAAAACGGACAGCTCTTGGTGCAGGTCAGTTATGGGCAAAATATGGGCAGGTGGTTGGCATATACGCTTCGTGCGACCACAGGGGTGGCAGGCTCAGAGGGAGATGCTTCCAAGAGTTATGTCACTGATGTACTTGAAGAGGATGTTAAAAACGGGTCCTTCTTGAACCCTCCATTTGGCTCAGGTTCTTGTCGTATGCCCGGTTGAGTTGTGACTCTGAGTCGTTGTCGAGTTCCGTGCGATTATGTACCCCGTCGCAGCTGGCCGTTGTTCCGGGCCCGTGCTGTTTTGGCGGGCCTTCTGGCCTCTGGTACTGAGGAGAACGCATCATGAGCATGGTCCATCCGATGGCACGCACCACCCCACGCACGCGTGCTGAGATTCATGAATCCCAGGCCGGCCTTGCCGAAGTGGCCCAGACCTACAACATCAGCCGTGGTACGGCGCGCAAGTGGCGCAATCGCTCGGACACCTTGATCGCTCGCACCGCGCGCACCAGTTGCCCACCACCTTGAGTCCGGCGCAAGAGGCGATCGTGATGGAGATACGGCGCCTGTGCCTGCTGCCCTTGGACGACCTGGTCAGTGTCACCCGGGAGTTCATCAACGCTGACGCATCCCGCTCAGGTATCAGCCGTTTGCTGCGCCGCGAGGGCCTGTCCAAGCTCTCGCTGATCTACAGCCGGTGCCACAAGGCGAGGAGGCACCCAAAAAGACCTTCAAGGAC
>NZ_JAUSOO010000121.1 GCF_030656115.1 Hydrogenophaga sp. | reverse complement strand
ATCCAGTTGGCCGACAGCTTCACGCGGGGCAGTTCAATGGGCGCGGCCAGCAGGTTGGTGATGGCCTCGGCCACCGCCATGCGGCCGGACGCAGCCGCGTCGAGCGAGGCCAAGGGCGTGCGCTCGCCCATGCTCATGGCTTCACCGGCAAAGCCTGCAAAGTCGGCCAGCGTCACCGCGCAGTCGGCCACCGGCACCTGCCAGGGGCCGACCATCTGGTCGCGGTGGCTCAGGCCCCCCACGGTGCGGTCGCCAATGGTGATGAGGAAACGCTTGGACGCCACGGTGGGGTGGCTCAACACGTCGATGACGGCCTGTTGCAGGTCCACGCCGGTGAGGTCCATGGGCTTTTCAGCGCGCTGCACGGTCTTCACGTCGCGGTGCATTTTGGGCGGTTTGCCCAGCAGCACGTTCATGGGCATGTTGACGGGGTATTCACTCCCTCCCCCGCTGGGGGAGGGTTGGGGTGGGGGCATGCCTGACGATGCGGTATCGGCGCGCGTGCCCCCATCCCAGCCTTCCCCCAGGGGGGGAAGGGGCAAATCCACATCACCCACCACCAGATGACGCTCTTCGGTGGCTACGCCCACGACCGCGAACGGACACCGCTCGCGCTCGCAAAACGCACGAAACTGCGCCAGCGACTCGGGCGCGATGGCCAGCACGTAGCGTTCCTGGCTTTCGTTGCACCAGATTTCTTTGGGCGCCAGGCCGCTTTCTTCCAGCGGCACAGCGCGCAGGTCGAAGCGGGCACCGCGTCCGGCGTCGTTGGTCAGTTCGGGAAAGGCGTTGGACAAGCCGCCGGCGCCCACGTCGTGAATGGCCAAAATGGGGTTGTTGTCGCCTTGTTGCCAGCAGTGGTTGATGACTTCTTGCGCCCGGCGCTCAATTTCGGGGTTGCCGCGCTGCACGCTGTCGAAATCAAGCGAGGCGGCGTTGGTGCCGCTGGCCATGGAGCTGGCAGCGCTGCCGCCCATGCCGATCTTCATGCCGGGGCCACCCAGCTGAATCAGCAGCGAGCCCGCGGGGAATTCGATCTTTTTCGTCTGCCCGGCGTCGATCACGCCCAGACCGCCCGCGATCATGATGGGCTTGTGGTAGCCGCGCTGCACGCCGTCCACCGCCTGCTCGTATTCGCGGAAATAGCCCAGCAGGTTGGGCCTGCCGAATTCGTTGTTGAAGGCCGCGCCGCCCAGCGGCCCCTCGGTCATGATCTGCAACGGGCTGGCGATGTGTTCGGGCTTGCCGCCCGGCTGGTCGCTCAGGCCGCCCCAGAGCTTGGACACGGTGAAGCCGGTCAGGCCGGCCTTGGGCTTGGAGCCGCGCCCGGTGGCGCCCTCGTCGCGAATTTCACCGCCCGCGCCGGTGGAAGCGCCGGGAAACGGCGAAATGGCAGTGGGGTGGTTGTGGGTTTCCACCTTCATCAAAATGTGGTGCGTGGCCGGCTCGGCGGCGTAGGCGGGTGAGGCATGGCCACCGGCGCGCGCCACGAAGCGCTCCACCGGGTTACCTTCCATGATGGAGGCGTTGTCGGAATACGCCACCACGGTGTGTTGCGGCGCCAGCTGGTGCGTGTGGCGGATCATGCCGAACAGGCTTTTGTCTTGCGCCACGCCGTCGATGGTGAACTGCGCGTTGAAAATTTTGTGGCGGCAGTGTTCGCTGTTGGCCTGCGCAAACATCATCAACTCCATGTCGGTGGGGTTGCGCTGCAGGCCGGTGAAGGCGTTCACCAGGTAGTCAATTTCGTCAGCGGCCAGGGCCAGGCCCCAGGTGGTGTTGGCTTCCACCAGAGCGGCGCGGCCACCCGCCAGCACATCCACATGCGCCATGGGCGCGGCGTGCAGCTCGGTGAACAAGGCGCTGGCCTGGCTGCGCTCCATCGACACGTTTTCGGTCATGCGGTCGTGCAGCGCGTCGGCCACGGCCTGCAACTGCTCGGCGCTCAGGCTGGCTTTGCTCAAGAAACCGCTTTTGAGCTGCAGCCGGAACTCCACCAGCCGCTCGACCCGGTGCAGCGCCAGGCCGCAGTTGTGGGCAATGTCGGTGGCTTTGGAGGCCCAGGGCGACACGGTGCCCAGCCGGGGCATGACCCACAGCGCGGGGGCGCCGCTGCTGGCCAGCTGGTGGTGGGCTTCGGTGCAGGGCTCGCCATAGGTCAACAGCTGGCCCAGGCGCTCCAGCGTGGCGGCGTCGGGCTCGGCGTCAAACGACGCGAGGTGCACAAAGCGCGCCGTGAGGCCGGTGATTTTTTCGGAAATGCCCACAAGGCGGGGCAGGATTTGCTGGACTTTGAAGTCGCTGATGGCGTTGCCGCCATCCAAAAAGCGCAGGTGCAGGGACACGGTGGGAGCCTGGGGTGCGTGAACCCAGAGAGTGGGTGGAAACCCGCAATTTTACCCGGCCACCTGAGCGGACTTGAACGTCCGGGCCGACCACATCCAGACCCGGTGGGATAATCGCGCCCCATGAGCATCACCTACAAAGACGAAGCCGGCATTGCGGGCATGCGCGTGGCCTGCAGACTGGCCTCCGAAGTGCTGGACTACCTGACACCGCTGATCCAGCCCGGCATCACCACGCTGGAAATCGACCGCCTGGCGGCCGAATACATGAAGCAGCAGGGCACGCGTTCGGCCACCATTGGCTACCAGCCCAGCGGCTACCCGCCCTACCCCGGCCACCTCTGCACCTCCCTCAACCAGGTGGTGTGCCACGGCATTCCCAATGAAAAACCGCTGAAAAAAGGCGACATCCTCAACGTGGACGTGACCGTGATCACGCCCGAAGGCTGGTATGGCGACAACAGCCGCATGTTCATGATCGGTGGCGAAGCGGCTTGCAGCATCCAGGCCAGGCGCCTGTGCCACATCACCTTTGAAGCCATGTGGAAAGGCATTGCCATGGTCAAACCCGGCGTGCGCCTGGGCGACATTGGCCACGCCATTCAGACCTTTGCCGAAAGCAACGGCTTCACCGTGGTGCGTGAGTTCTGCGGCCACGGCATTGGGCAACGCTTCCACGAAGACCCGCAGGTGCTGCACTACGGCCGCCCGGGCACGCTGGAAGAGCTGAAACCTGGCATGACCTTCACCATCGAGCCCATGATCAACGCGGGCAAGCGCGACATCAAGGAATTGGGCGACGGCTGGACCATCGTGACCAAAGACCGTTCGCTCTCGGCCCAGTGGGAACACACCATTCTGGTCACGCCCACCGGATACGAAGTGCTCACGCTCTCGGCCGGCAGCCCGCCGGTGCCGGCGTTTGTGTCGCAAGCCCCAGCCACCGTCTGACCGCGGGCAACCCGGCCACCAGGAGACCGCCATGAGCGACCCCAAAGGCGATATTGGGGCGTTGCGCCTCCAATACCGCAGTGAAAAATCGGCTTTGCTGGCCCAATTGGGCGTGCAGGGCGCATCGTCTCGTGGCGTGCGCAGCGCTTTGCAGCGCCTGGCGCGCCTGACCGACCAGGCCTTGCGCGAGCTCTGGAGCCATGCGGGCTTCGGCCCGGGTTTCACCCTCATGGCGGTGGGCGGTTATGGCCGAGGCGAGCTGTTTCCGTTTTCTGATGTGGACGTGCTGGTGCTGCTGCCCGACGGCAGCCAGCCCGAGCAAGACGAAACCCTGAAAGCCCGGCTGGAAGGTTTCATCGGGTCTTGCTGGGACGTGGGCCTGGAGATTGGCTCCAGCGTGCGCACCCGGGCCGACTGCGTGGAAGAAGCGGCCAAAGACGTGACGGTGCAAACCTCGCTGCTGGAATGCCGCCTGATTTGCGGCAGCAAGACGCAGTTTCTGGCTTTGGTCAGCCAGCTGAACGAGGCCATGGACCCCAAGGCCTTCTTTGTGGCCAAAACGCTGGAAATGCGACAGCGCCACAACAAGTTTGAAAACACGCCGTATTCGCTGGAACCCAACTGCAAAGAGTCGCCGGGCGGTCTGCGCGACCTGCAAATCATTTTGTGGGTGGCCAAAGCCGCTGGTCTGGGTCGCAGCTGGGACGAACTGGCCCGCAAAGGCCTGGCCACGCCGCTGGAGGCGCGCCAGATCAAGGCCAACGAAGCCCTGCTCAGCCTCATCCGCGCCCGGCTGCACCTGCTGGCCAACCGCCGCGAAGACCGGCTGGTGTTTGACCTGCAAACCGCCGTGGCCGAGTCGTTTGGCTTCAAGGCCCAGGTGCCGGCGGTGATCACCCCCAGCAGCCCTGGCGCGCGCACAACGCCGCATGCCCGCAGCACGCGCCGCGCCAGCGAGGCGCTGATGAAGCGCTATTACTGGGCGGCCAAGGCGGTGACCCAGCTCAACCAGATTTTGTTGCTCAACATTGAAGAGCGCCTGAGCAGCGACGACGCCAGCGTGGACCGCCGGCGCCCGCTGAACGAGCGCTTTTTTGACAAAGGCGGCATGCTGGAGGTGGCGCACGACAACCTGTACGTGCAGCAACCCCACGCCATTCTGGAAACCTTTCTGATCTACCAGACCACGGTGGGCATCAAAGGGTTGTCAGCGCGCACCCTGCGGGCGCTCTACAACGCGCGGCCGGTGATGAACGCCCAGTTCCGCGCCGACCCGGTCAACCGCGCCACGTTTTTGCGCATCCTGCAACAGCCCGAGGGCATCACCCACGCCATACGGCTGATGAACCAGACCTCGGTGCTCGGGCGCTACCTCTGGGTGTTCCGCAACATCGTCGGGCAGATGCAGCACGACCTGTTCCATGTGTACACCGTCGATCAGCACATCCTGATGGTGCTGCGCAACGTGCGCCGCTTCTTCATTGCCGAGCACTCGCACGAATACCCGTTTTGCTCGCAACTGGCGGCGGGCTGGGACAAGCCCTGGATCTTCTACATTGCCGCGCTGTTCCACGACATCGCCAAAGGCCGCGGCGGCGACCACTCGGACCTGGGCGCCAAAGACGTGCGCACCTTCTGCCGCCAGCACGGCATTGCCCGCGAAGACAGCCAACTGATGGAATTCCTGGTGTCGGAACACCTGACCATGAGCCGCATGGCGCAAAAGGAAGACCTGAGCGACCCGGACGTGATCAACGCCTTTGCCCAGCGCGTGGGCAACGAGCGTTACCTGACCGCGCTGTACCTGCTCACCGTGGCCGACATCCGGGGCACCAGCCCCAAGGTGTGGAACGCCTGGAAAGGCAAACTGCTGGAAGACCTGTACCGCTACACCCTGCGCGCCCTCGGCGGGCGGGCGCCCGACCCCGGCGCGGTGATTGAGGGCCGCAAACGCGAAGCCTTGTCCATGCTGGCGCTGCACGCCCTGCCCCACCTGGCCCACAAGGCGCTGTGGGACACGCTGGACGTGAGCTACTTCATGCGCCACCAGGCCGACGAAATCGCCTGGCACACCCGCGTGCTGACCAAGCAACTGGCTGTGGCCGCCTCGCAAAACCACAACCAGATCACCACACAACAGGCCCGCGCAGCAGCCAAACGCCCCGCTGCGCCCGAGGGCGAAGCCCACACAGGCGACGACGCACCGGCGGAACACTGCATCGTGCGCGCCCGCCTGTCCCCCGAGGGCGAAGGCCTGCAGGTGCTGGTGTACGCCCCCGACCAGCACGACCTGTTTGCCCGCATCTGCGGCTACTTCGACACCTCGGGCTTCAGCATTCTGGACGCGCGCATCCACACCACCCAAAACGGCCATGCGCTGGACACATTCCAGGTGGTGGCCCCCACGCTGTCGGAGCACTACCGCGAACTGATTGCCATGGTGGAAAACAACCTGGCCCAGACCATCGACGAACGCGGCCCCCTGCCCACCCCCACCAAAGGCCGCCTGTCGCGCCGGGTCAAAAGCTTCCCCGTCACGCCGCGTGTGGACCTGCGCCCCGACGACAAAGCCCAGCGCTGGCTGCTCAGCGTGTCGGCCAGCGACCGCGCCGGCCTGCTGTACTGCATTTCACGGGTGCTGGCGCGCTACGACATCAGCGTGCAACTGGCCAAAATCACCACCCTGGGTGAGCGGGTGGAAGACACCTTCCTCATCAGCGGGCCGCAGCTGCAAGTGAACAAACGGCAGATCGAGATTGAAACCGAGCTGCTGGAAACGCTGGAAGGCTGAGATCTTCAGTTCCCGTCAGTCGTCGTCGCCCGCGTCCAGCCCGGGAAACAGCACCTCGGTAAAGCCAAAGCGCGTGAAGTCGCGCACCCGCATCGGGTACAGCTTGCCCCACAGGTGGTCACACTCGTGCTGCACCACCCGGGCATGGAAACCCTCTGCCTCTCGGTCCATGGCCTGGCCTTGGGCGTCAAAACCCTGGTAACGGATGCGTTTGAAACGCGGCACCACGCCGCGCAGGCCGGGCACCGACAAACAACCCTCCCAAGCCTCCTCTTCTTCGTCGCCCAGGGCCGTGATCACTGGGTTGATCAACACCGTGCGCGGCACCACCGGCGCTTCTGGGTAGCGCGGGTTGGGCGCATCGGTACCAAAAATCACCACCTGCAGGTCCACGCCGATCTGTGGCGCCGCCAGGCCCGCCCCGTTGGCCACCGCCATGGTCTCCAGCATGTCGGCCACCAGACGGTGCAATTCGGGCGTGTTGAAGGTGGTCACGGGCTGGGCCACGCGCAGAAGGCGCGGGTCGCCCATTTTCAGAATGGTGTGAACGGTCATGGTGCGGTTTCTGGGGTTATGGATTACCCCGTGGGGTGTTGAGCCTGGGGCGTTATACAGTGCAGTTTTGAACGGTTTCGGAGGATTTTCCATGCAATCACGTGCTCGCTCTGTGCCCCCCGCTTCCACCCGGCTGCGCTGGGCCGCCACCGCCTTGCTGCTGGGCGGTTCCTTGGTATTTTTCAGCACCCAGGCCCGTGCCCAAGGCGCCGACATTTTCAAAGACGCCGACCTGGCACTGGGCACCCAACTCATCGCCGAACACAAGTGCGTGGCCTGCCATGTCAGCAAAGTGGGCGGAGACGGCAGCGCCATGTACAAACCCCTGGGCAAAATTAACACCGCAGGCTTGCTGCGCGGCATGGTGGAAATGTGCAACACCACCATGAACCTGGGCATGTTCCCCGAAGACGTGAGCGCCGTGGCAGCGGTGCTGAACCGGGACCATTACAAGTTCAAGTAATCGGTTGTTGGGAGATTGCTGTGCTTACATGGCCCGTTCAAGATGCGAAAGCCCGTTTTAGCGAATTCTTGGACGCGTGTCTCATGGAAGGGCCGCAGATGGTGACCAGAAACGGTGCTGAGGTGGCCGTGCTGGTACCGGTGCAAGAGTGGCGCCGTTTGCAGTCTGCTGCTCGCCCTTCCCTAAAGCGCCTGCTGCTATCTGACCCAGCACGTTCCGATGTAATCGTGCCAGCGCGAGGGCCAGCCAAACGAAGCACTGTAGAGCCCATGCTGTGACGAATACGTGCGCAATTATTTAGACCGCTTGGCGGTCTTATTTTTTGAACGCAGCGCAGCTTCATAGGCACGGCACGCCCACAACCTGGCCGTTTCTGGCTCGTCAAACACCTCAATGGGCGCCGAAAAGTAAGACATTTTCATGGTGACGCCGTTCTTGGTGTATTCAAACGGCAAAGAACCCACCGCAGAAAAATAGGGTGCCGATTCGGCATCGGTCTTCAGATAAAGCGTGTTATCTGCAACAAGGCCGAACATCAAATCTTGGTGGTAAATACCATAGCCACCGAACATGCTTTTAGCCTGGATGAGACCAAACAAGTGAAACACCTCGCTGAGATGTTCGACGAACTCATTCACCTTCTTCACATAATTCTCCAGTTTGAGTTGAACATGCATTGGCGGTGCTGGCATGGCCCACTGCCCTTGCAAAGGTGGGAAGCCCTTGTATTTGGAGTTAAGGCCGCGCCGCAGTGTCGGCCATGAACGATTTGAGTGTGCCCAGCATGGTTGCGAACTTTTTGGGTGAAAGTCCCCTGTGGGGAAACTGAATTGGACTCATAAAGAGCAATGTTACCGGCTGCGAAAACTGGGGCAGTGTCTTCGGGGTTGGATGGCGTACTTTGGCATCAGCCAGTATGACCGGCCAGTCCCTAAACTGGACGAGTGGATCAGACGGCGCATGCGCATGTGCTACTGGAAACAGTGGCGCTGGCCGCGCACGAAAATCAAGAACTTGCTGGCCCTGGGCGTGAGCCTGAAGTCGGCGATTCAACACGGCTGCAGCAGCAACAGCTACTGGCAGATGTCCAGAACCCCGGTGATCAACCAGGCCATCTCCAACGCGTGGTTACAGGAACAAGGTTTGCTCAGCGTGAAAGACCTGTGGTGCAAGGCACAGGGCTATACGGCAAAGAAGAAAAGAGGGAAGGCTTCGTCGAGCGAGCCGACTTGTTGAACCGCCCACTGCGGACCCGCACGGTGGGTGGTGTGGGGGCCGGGAGTTAGAGACTCCCGGTTACCCGATTAAGCCTGACCATTCAAATACCCCGTGACACATGCGATCCGCAAGTACGCGCATGTAATTTGGAATGATGCATCCCCCGAGAACGAAAGGCGAACATTTTGGTCGATGCGTTCAATTTCAATTCTGCCGACGACACCAGTCCCCCATGCAGACAAGTTAACAGACTCAAGTCCTATGGCATCGATGGTTAATTGGCACGTATTTGACCCTTCGGGCCAACGAGGCGATGGGCGCGATGGGTATTGAATTAGGTCAAAGACGAGCGCGGCAACTGGTCCATCACGTCGAAGCACCAGGGAGTGAGCAGTGACGGACTCAACAGAGGGCGTTTCGTCAAAATAACCCAGCACGGTTTTTGGATTTTCGATGAAGTCGAGCCAGGTCATAGCGATCTTTGAGGCTTAACACTTAGCGTTTATCTACCGCACCAGCCAAGCCAGCCAGCGGCGGTGACGTCATTCGCGGTAGATGAACCATGTTGAGCTGAACCGCAGCAGAGGCGGTGGTGTGGAATTCTTCAAATAGGGGATTGATGATTTCACCCCCGCCATGGGAAATCATTATGGCTTGACTGGGCGTCTGCAAAGGCCTTTTTCGGGCCACAGTTCCGGTCTGTTGCGCGGCCACCGCCACATTTTTCCCAGCCCGTGAGCGGTGCAATCGGGCAGTCCAGCCAAGCGCCCACACCCGCCCCTGGCGCAACTGTTTGTTGAGCAGTTGAACCAGGGGTTTGAGGTGTTCACAAAGACAGCGATCACGATCACGGCCCGTGCGCTGGTGGTGCCCGGCTGTTGGCTTTTCTGGTGCTGCCCTCAAACGGGTCTGGCAGGTGTTTCGCTCTCGCCAAGGTCTGCACCACACCCATGCGCCCTTGCTGGCACACCGGGCATTGTTGGATGTTCACCCGGGCCACCCGCGCCATGAAGTCTTGCGCGCATTCCTGCGCCTTTGGGTTGGGCTCGGGCGTGTGCAGCGCCGCTCTGGCCTGCGCCAGCTTGGTCCCGTTGGGGTTGGCCAACAGGCCGTAGTGCCGAATGCGCTTGAGCCCGCTGGGCAAGACGTGCTGCACGAAGCGGCCCATGAAGTCTGGCCCGCGCAGGCGCAGCGTGCGCTTCTTTCCCTGCTCGCCCGCCTGGCCTTCGCGGCGTTTGGCGCGGGCGCTGATGACGACTTCGTCACCCTGCAGACTGAGGATGCGTTCGTTGCCAATGGCCGTGCGGTGGGTGCAAGGCACCTCCAGCACTTGATTCAGGCGCGCTTGCAGCCAGGCGTCTTTGGCGCGCGTGCCACAGGTGGAGCAGTGGCGGTTGCGGCAGGAGTGGTATTGCCAGTGGCAGTGCTTGCGCACCAGCCACCGCGTCAGCGGTTTAGTTCAACGCAATGCGTACCGCAATACCTGCGAGAGAAGCTGGGCAGTGCGGAATATTCTGGCCAACCTGCCCACCCGCAGGCTCGCGGCGTCAGCGGCTTGGTTCGGGGGGCATTGGGTCCGCGTTTTACAGATCGAGCGTGAGCACCGGCGACAGGCTGCGTGAGCAGCAAATCAGCAGCTTGTCGTTTTTCGCTTTTTCCTCGTCGGAGAGCAGCATGTCCCCATGGGCCGGGGTGCCGTCGATCACGGCGGTTTCGCACATGCCGCAGGAGCCTTGCATGCAGCCGTAGGGGGCGTTGATGCCGTGCTCCAGCAGCACGTCCAGGATCGTGCGGTCTGGCGGGATGGTGAGTTGCATGCCGGAGCGCGCCAGTTGCACCTGAAAGGCCGCCGCCGCGCCGGTGGGCGCTTCGGCGGCGAAGCGTTCCAGGTGGACGTGGTCGGGCGGCACGCTGGCGGTGGCCTTTTCGTAGGCCTTGAGCATGCCCTGGGGGCCGCAGCAGTAGAAGTGGGTGCCGGGCGGGGCTGCGTTCACGATGGCGCCGAGATCGGGGGGGATGCCGCTGTTTTCATCGTCAAAATGGGTCACCAGCCGGCCGCAGCACGAACGCTGTGCGAGCGATTCGATGCGGTTCAGGTAGGCCGCGTCGCGGCGGCTGCGCGCGGCAAAGTGCAGTTCCCAGGGGGTGCCCAAGGCTTCCAGGCGCTGCACCATGGCCCAGATGGGCGTGATGCCGATGCCGCCGGCGATCAACACATGGAAGCGGCCCGCGGCATGCAGCGGGAAGAGGTTGCGCGGGGCGCTGGTGGCCACGAGGTCGCCCACGCGCAGCTTTTCGTGCACAAACCGGGAGCCGCCACGGCTGTTTGCGTCTTTGGCCACCGCGATTTCGTAACACGATTCGCTGCCCGCATGGCCCACCACGGAGTAGCTGCGCGAGAGCCCTTGGCCCAGGTGCAGGTCCACGTGCGACCCCGGTTCGGCCTCGGGCAACGCCTGGCCGTCGGGGGACTGGAGAACGATGCTGAGCACCTGGGGTGTTTGCCAGGCCATGCTTTGCACGCGAAGAAGGGAAGGTGTGTCCATGGGGTGGTGAATGGGCTGGGCCGGGCGACGGGTGCCGGTGCGCGGGCGGGGTTATTTGTCGGTGGGTTGCTGGGCGGCGCGCACGCGGTTGAGCAGCATGCGCAGGTAGACGTATTCCTCGCCGCTGAGGCAGCTGAAAAAGTTGTGTTCGGCGTGGTCCACTTTGGCTTCGCTGCGCACCAGGGTTTTGCGCCCGAGTTCGGTGGACTTGACCTGGATGACGCGCCGGTTGGCCGGGTCGGTCTGCCGCTCGACCATGCCTTTGGATTCCAGCGCTTTGATGAATTCGCCCATGGATTGGGCGGTGATGTTGGTGCGGCGTGCCAGGTCTGCCGACGAGACGGGTTCGTGGTGGATCACCAGGCTGAGGGTCATGTATTGGCCCGCCGTCATGCCTTCGGCTTGCAGGCATTGATCAATGACCCGCCGTGCGAGCTGTTCCACTTGCTGCACATAAAAAAATCCGCGCGCGTTCAAGGCCATAGGTGTCTTTCAGGGTCGGTTCGGTCAGATCAGCTCGTCAGCGATCTGCATCAGGGCGTCGTTGCCCGATTCAATGCGGACGCACAGTGTATGGATCAGGGGCATTTGCCGGTCCATCCAGATCCGGCCCAGCTGCAGCTTGGTCTGCCGGGTCTGGGCCGAGGCAAAGCGGCAGGCCTCGGGATTGGTGGCGACGGCGGCCATGTCCACCCAGTTCCAGCCGATGTACAGGATGCCGAACACGGTCAGCACATCGTAGGCACCGGCGTTGGCGCGGTCGGGCGCTGCGGCGGTGTGTTCGGCGAGCCAGTCGAGCGTGGTGCGCAGGCGCTCCAGACCCGCGGCCAGGGGTGCGGTGAAGGCGTGCAATTGGGGGTTGTGGGCGTTGCGCTCCACACAGCCGGCGAGCGCGCTCAGGAAGCTGCGCTGGGCGCGACCGTGGTGGAGGTTCAGTTTCCGGTGCAGCAGGTCCATGGCCTGGATGCCGTTGGCGCCTTCGTACAGCTGGCCAATGCGCGCGTTGCGCACGTACTGCTCCAGGCCGTAGTCCTTGACGTAGCCGTGGCCACCCAGCACCTGCTGGCAGGCCACCGCCGCCTCAAAACCTTTGTCGGTGAAGTAGGCCTTCATGACCGGCGTCAGGATCTCCAGCAGGTCGGACGCCTCGGCCTTCTCGGCGGGGTCTTCGGCGTGTTCGGCCACCGATTGCCACAGCGCGGCGCGCAGCGCCCCGGCCCGCGCGCCTTCGGCAAAGGCGCGCGACTCCAGCAACAAGCGGCGCACATCGGCGTGGGCGATGAGGGGGTCGGCCACCTGCTGCGGGTAGCGCGAGGGTGTGCTGGCTTGCCCCGACAGGCGTTCTCGCGCATAGGCCGCGGCGTTCTGGCGCGCGATTTCGGCGTAGGCGATGCCGGACATGGCGGTGCCAACACGGGCGTAGTTCATCAGCAGAAACATGGGCGCCATGTTGGCCGACGTGCCGGTGCGGCGCTCGTCCGCGATGCGCCAGGCCACGGCGTCTTCGAAGTCGAGTGCGCAGGTGGCGCTGCCCTCAATGCCCATCTTGTGTTCGATGGAGCGGGCGTGCACGCCGTTGAGCGCCCCCAGTTGCCCGGTGGCGGGGTCGATCAGGCGCTTGGACACCAGGAAGACGTTGACCGCCGACAGGCCCCGGGGCAGCTGGCCGCTGGCGTCGGGCACTTTGGCCAGGACCACATGGACGATGTTGTCCGTCAGGTCGTGTTCGCCGCCCGAAATGAAGATCTTGCGCCCCGTGATGCGCCAGGTGCCATCGGCCTGCTCCACCGCGCGGGTGCCCAGCTGGCGCAGGTCGGTGCCGGCCTGCGGCTCGGTCATGCACATGGTGGCGGTCCAGTCGCCGTCGGACAGGCGGGGCACCACGTGCGTCTGCATCCAGGGCTGGCCCAGGCGGGACAGCATGCTCGCGGTGGGGGCGCAAAAGCTGCTGTACATGGAAAAGGAATGCCCGGTGGACGCGCGCAGCTCGCTGATGGGCACCGACATGATGGGCGGCAGCCCGCCGCCGCCCAGCGCTGCGGGCAGGCTGATGCGGTGCCAGCCCGCGGCGCGGTAGGCCGCCCAGGCTTCGATGTAGCCCTGCGGGGTCTGCACCTGGCCGTTCTGGATGTGGGCGCCCTCGGCATCGGCCCGCAGGTTGATGGGGTGCAGCACCTCTTCGTGAAAACGCGCGGCCGCACCGAGCACGGCGCCGGTGAAGTCGGGGTCGAGGTCGGTGAAACCGGGCAACTCGGCGTGCTGGTCCACGTGCAGCACGTCGTGCAGCAGGAATTGCCAGTCGTCAACGGGGGCGGTGTAAATGGGCATAGGGGGATGGGTTCAGGAAGTCTGTTCGCAGAAGCGGCCGCCGCGCTGGGCGAGCTGCACCAGTGCGGCGGCGGGTTGAAACACCGGGCCATGGCGCGCTTGCAGGGCTTGCAGCCGCTCCACCACGGTGGCTAGGCCCAGGGTGTCGGCGTGGTGCATCGGGCCGCCTTTCCAGTCGGGCCAGCCGTAGCCCAGTTGCCACACCAGGTCGATGTCGCTGGCGCGCTCCACGATGCCCTCGGCCACCAGCTTGGCGCCTTCGTTGACCATGGGCAGGATCAGGCGGTCGTGCAGCTCTTGCTCGCCGATGGCACGGCGCTCCATGCCCTTGAGACGCGACGCCTCTTCGATCAGCGCGGTCACCTCGGGGTCGACCAGGGGTCGGCGCTTGCCCGCTTCGTAGCGGTAGTAACCGCGACCGGCGCGCTGGCCCAGGCGGCCGCGCTGGAACAGTTGCTCCACCAGCCAATCGCTTTGCCCGCTGCGCTGGCGGGCGTGGTAGGTGAGCGCAATGCCACCGGCCATGTCCTGCAATTCAAAGGTGCCCATGGGCAGGCCGAACTCGCGCTGGAAGCGGTCGATCTGCTCGGGCAGCGCGCCTTCGAGCAGCAACTGCGCGGCCTGGCGTTCGCGGGTGATCATGAGCCGGTTGCCCACAAAGCCATTGCAAATGCCCACCACGATGGGGGTTTTGCCGATGCGTTGGGCCAGGGCCTTGGCGGCGGTCAGCGTGTCGGCCGAGGTGGCCGGGGCGCGCACGATCTCCAGCAGTTTCATGACCTGCGCCGGGTTGAAGAAATGCAGGCCCACCACCGCCTCGGGGCGCCGCGTGGCGGCGGCGATCTGGCCAATGTCCAGCGTGGAGGTGTTGGTGGCCAGCACGGCGCCCGCGTCGGCGTGGGCGTCGATCGTGCGGAAGATGTCGCACTTGAGCGCCATGTCTTCGAACACCGCCTCCAGCACCAGCTCGGCGTGGGCCACGTCGGTGACCTCGGTGCTGGTTGTCAGGGCGGCTTGTTGTTCGGCCATGGCCGGGGCGGACAGGCGGCCCCGGTCCACCTGCTGCTGCAGCCCGGCGGCGATGCGCTCCTGCGCGCTGGCCAGTGCGGAGGCGCTCTTGTCGATCAGGCGCACCCGCAGACCGCCGGCCAGCAGCGCCAGCGCGATGCCCACGCCCATGTTGCCGGCCCCGATGACCACGGCCTGCCGGAACCGCTGGGCCGCCTCGGGGGGCGTGGCGCCCAGCGCGGCGCGGGCGCGCTGGGTGTAGGCGCGCGCCTGCTCGGCCGCCAGCGTGGTGAAGGCGGGCAGGAACCGGCCTTGTTCCGTGGGGATGCAGCGCAGCGTGACCGGGTCGCCAATGCGCAGCGCATGCACATCGGCGTCCACCACCACGCTGTGGATGCGCAAGCCCTCTTCCAGCTCGATGATGGCCGGGGCGGTCGGGCGCGGGCTGCGCTCCACCACGGTGTGCGAATAGACCGTGCCCCGGCCCGACAGGGCGTGCCACAGCGTTTCGCGGTGACCGCAATGCGGGCAGTGCGCGCGCGGGTAGAAATGCAGGGCGTCGCACGCGGTGCAGCGTTTGGCCAGCAACTGGCCTTCGCGGGTCGCGGCCCAAAAGGGTTCGTCGCCCGGAAACACCACCGGCTCGGGCATGAAGTTGCGAGGGTTTGCCATGTTTATTCCGCCTGAAAAATGAGCGTGCCGGCCGCGTGGGCGCCGGCCAGGTTGCCCCCGGTGCCGTGCGCCAGAACAAACTCGCGGCGCCGGACCTGCACCGCCGGATGTGCCTCGCCGCGGCATTGGCGAACGGCCTCCAGGATCTTGGTCATGCCGCCTTTGTTGCCGGGGTGGTTGTTGCACAGGCCGCCGCCGTCGGTGTTGAAGGGCAGCGCGCCGTGGCCGGCGATGAGGTTGCCGTCGGCGACGAAGCGGCCACCGGCGCCCTTGGGGCAAAAACCCAGGTCTTCCAATTGCACGATCACGGTGATGGTGAAGCTGTCGTAGAGCGAGACGTAGCCGATGTCGGCGGGCGCAATGCCCGCGTCTTGAAAAGCTTTGGCGCCCGATGAGCGAGCGGCCGAATAGCTCAGGTCGATGCGCCCGGCGCCGGGGTGCTTCACGGCTTCGCCGGCCCCGATCAGCTTGACGAGCGGGCGCCGGAGTTGGCGCGCGATGTCCGGGTGCACCACCACGACGGCGCCACCGCCGTCGGTCATGACGCAGCAGTCCAGCCGGTGCAGCGGGTTGGCCACCATGGGCGAGCGCAACACGTCGTCCACGCTGACGACGTCGCGGTGCACGGCATGGGGGTTGTGTTGCGCGTGGTGAGAAGCCGCCACACGCACCCAGGCCAGCTGCTCGGGCGTGGTGCCGAACTCGTGCATGTGGCGCCGGGCGACCATGGCGTAGCCGTACATGGGTTGCGGTGGCACCGCCGCCTGGAACGGCAGGTTGGGCATGGTGTTGCGGTCCACGCCCGCCAGCGCCGTACCGGCCGCGGCCGCCAGTGGCCGGTCGGCCATGGTCACCAGCGCCACGCGGCAACGGCCGGCGGCAATGGCCTGCGCGGCGTGGCTGACGTGCAGCAAATAGGCGGAGCCGCCCGACTCTGTGGTGTCGGTGTGCTGGAGCTTGTTCAGGCCGATGTATTCGGCCATGGTCAAACCGCCCAGACCGGGCGCATCGGCACCGCAAAAGTAGCCATCCACGTCGTCCAGCGACAGCCCGGCGTCTTCCAGCGCGCCCAGTGCCACCTCGGCGTGGAGCTGCGCGGTGGACTGGTTGTCGGCCCGGCGCAGCGGGTGTTCATAGATTCCTGCGATGTAGGCCTTGCCTTGGAGACTCATGGTGGGAGGTCGCGAGAAAACGGGAAAAAAAAGGAAGCGCCTGCAGCCAGCATCTGTTGAAGCCGTGCGGGCAGGGACCGGCGATGAAGGGCTTAAATGTAAGGTGACATTATTAACTGGTGCATAGGGATTCCCCTATGTAAAAAAGGCGAAAACAAAGATAAGGTCACCTTATTGATTGCCGAGAGGCTTTTTGACAACGTGGATGGACATTGCCTTGAACGCCAGGACCCCCGCTTCCTTTTTGCCCTTGCCCTTCATGGAGCGCCGCATTGAGCTCGATGCGCGCACCGACGGCTCGTTGTTGATGCGCAGCCGCGTGCCCCTGGGGCCTGTGGAGCGCCATTTGCCGGGGGTGCTGCGCCGGCACGCGGCGAACCAGGGCGACAAGATCTGGCTGGCGCAGCGGCAGGCCACGGGCGCCGATTGGCGCACCCTGGGCTACGCCCAGGCGCAGCAGCAGGTGGACGCGGCCACGCAGTGGCTGCTGAACCTGGACCGCCCGGGGCGCGCGGTGGTGGTGCTCAGCGGCAACTCGCTGGAGCACGCGGTGTTGGAGCTGGCCGCCATGCAGGCGGGCATGCCCTATGTGCCGGTCACCCCCGCCTACGCGCTGTTGAGCACCGACTTTGGCAAGCTGCGCGCCATGGTCGAACTGATCGATCCGGCGGTGCTGTTCGTGCAGCAGGCCGACCGGTTCGGGCGGGCGCTGAAGGCGCTGGACCGGGCCGGTGCGCGCGTGGTGGCGGTGGACGGCGCGCAGGACCTGGCGGGTGCGGTGGCCTGGGCCGATGTGCTGCGGGTCGTGCCCGGCGCGGACGTGCCCAGCGCGCTGGAACGCATCACCCCCGACGTGGTGGCCAAGTACCTGTTCACCTCCGGCTCCACCGGGGTGCCCAAGGCGGTGCCGATCACGCAGCACATGCTGTGCGTGACCATGGCCATGCATGCGCAGACGATCACACGCGGACCGGACACGCCGTCCTCGGTGTTGCTGGAGTGGCTGCCCTGGAGCCATGTGGCCGGTGGCACGGCGGTGTTCAACAGCGTGCTCGAAGACGGCGGCACGATGTACCTGGACGATGGACGGCCCACCCCCGGCGAGTTTGAAAAGACCTTGCGCAACCTGCGCGAGATTTCACCGACCCGCTTCAGCAGCGTGCCCGCCGGCTACACCATGCTGGCCGACGCGCTGGACGAAGACCCGGCACTGGGGCAGCGGTTCTTTCGCGACCTGCAGCGGCTGACCTCGTCGGGCGCGCGCCTGCCCGACAGCGTGTATCTGCGCCTGCAGGGCCACGCCGTGCGCCAGCGGGGCCACTACATGCCGTTTGTCGCCGGCTACGGCTCCACCGAAACCTGCGCCGCCACCACCGTGGTGCACTGGCCCACCGAGCGCGCCGGCCTGGTGGGGCTGCCCCAGCCGGGCGTGGAACTCAAGCTGGTGCCCATGGAGGACGCGCGCTACGAGGTGCGCGTCAAGGGCCCTTCGGTGATGCCGGGTTACCTGAACCAGCCCGAGCTGACCGCGCAGGCCTTTGACGAAGAGGGCTTCTACCGCATGGGCGACGCGGTCAGTTTTGTGGACCCGGCACGGGCGGACGAAGGCCTGGCGTTCGCGGGCCGTGTGGCCGAAGAATTCAAGCTCCAGTCGGGCATTTTTGTGCGTGTCGGTTCGTTGCGCGTCGAGGCGATCAACGCGGCGGCGCCCTGGCTGAACGACGTGGTGGTGACGGGGGCCGACCGCGAATACGTGGGCCTGCTCGCCTGGCTCAACCCGAGTGCGGTGCAGGAGCGGTTCGGCCCGGCGACGGCGCAACCGTGGACGCAGCACGCCGGCGTGCGCGATGCGCTGCGCCAGGCGTTTCAGGCACACAACGCCCAACACAGCGGCGGGAGCATGCGCATTCGGCGTGTGCTGTTGCTGGACGAAGCCCCCTCGATGGACGCGGGCGAAATCACGGACAAGGGCTACGTCAACCAGCGCGCGGTGCTGGCGCGGCGCGCCGAGGCGGTGGACGCCTTGTACGCCCCGACGCCCGACCCCCGCGTGATCGCCATCGACTGACCTGCCGCACGCCAGCCCCCGACCCCAACCCCAACCTCCCCACACAGCAGAGCCCCGCATGACCGACAACATCCTGCAGATCGAGCGAGAAGACGACATCGCGCTGGTCCAACTCAACCGCCCCGACAAGCGCAACGCGATCAACGACGCCTTGCTGGACGCCCTGGGCGACTGCTTCGCGCAGCAGCTGGACGGCGCGCGCGCGGTGGTGCTCTACGGCGCGGGCGGGCACTTCAGCGCGGGGCTCGACCTGTTTGAGCTGATGAGCAAACGCAGCCCGGACGTGCTGGTGGGCATGCGCCGTTCGCGCCGCTGGCACCGGGTGTTTGATCAGATCCAGTTTGGCGAACTGCCGGTGGTCAGCGTGCTCCAGGGCGGCGTCATCGGCGGCGGGTTCGAGCTGGCGGCGGCCACGCATGTGCGGGTGTGCGAAAGCTCGGCCTTCTTCCAGCTGCCCGAAGGGCAACGCGGCATTTTCCTGGGCGGTGGCGGCTCGGTGCGCATTCCGCGCCTGATCGGCGCCGGCCGGGTGGTCGAGATGATGCTGACCGGCCGCGCCATGAACGTGAGCGAGGCGCAACAACTCGGCCTGGCGCATTACACGGTGCCCGAAGGCCAGGGCCTGGCCAAGGCGCTGGAACTGGCGCGCACCATCGTCAAAAACGCCCCGGCCACCAACTACGCCGTCATCAACGGCATCAGCCGCATTGGCGAGATGTCCATGGGCGAGGGTTTCTTCGCCGAAACCATGGTGACGGCCATGACCCGCTCGGCCGGCATCGATGCCTCCCAGCGCATCAGCGCGTTTTTTGATGGCCGGCGCGAGCGTGCCGGCAAAACCGGGGAATGAGCGGTCCGTCCAGGAGCGCCCAATGACTTTCAGCCTATAGCCAACAAGGAGCAAGACATGCTGTCCAAGGAAGACAACGAGCGACTGACGCGCGTGAGCAACGGAGCGCCCATGGGGCGCATGATCAAGCAGCACTGGTGGATACCGGCGGCGCTGTCCGACAAACTGGAGGCCGATGGCAAGCCCTTGCGCGTGCGGCTGTTCGGCGACAACTACGTGGCCTTTCGCGCCACGAACGGGCAGGTGGGCTTCTTTGATGAGGCCTGCCCCCACCGTGGCGCGTCGCTGGCCCTGGGGCGCAACGAAGACAACAGCTTGCGGTGCATCTACCACGGCTGGAAGTTCCGGGTGGACGGCGTGACCGTGGCGGTGCCCACGCAGCCGCAAAACGAGGCGCAGTACTGCAAACACGTGCCGCTCAAGCACCACGCGGTGCGCGAGGAGGCGGGCATTGTGTGGGTCTGGCTGGGCGAAGGCGAGACCCCGCCGGCCTTCCCCGACCTGCCGTTCGTGGGCCTGCCGCGCGAGAACTTTGTGGTGTTCCGCCAGAAGGTGAATGCCAACTGGGTGCAGGGCGTTGAAACCACGATGGATTCGGCGCACCTGGGGGTGTTGCACCAGAGCTGGCTGGTGGGGTTTGGCGACATCGAACTGTCGTCGGCCAACATGGCACCGGTCTACCACCTGGCGCAGAAACCGTTCGGTTTTCGCTACGCGGCGGTGCGCGAACTCAAAGACCAGCGCGCCTACGTGCGCACCAACAGCTTCGTGATGCCCTGGTACGGCATCGTCTCGCCGAACCAGGCCGACCTCCAGGGGGGCAGCATTTTCTTCTCGGTGCCGATCGACGACGAAAACATCCACTACTGGCAAATGACCTACCGCACCAGCGAGAAGCTGGTGCTCAACAAGACGCACCACTACACCGACGCCGACGCCTGGCCACCCCTGCCACCCGGACCGCCCGAGGACAACTGGGGCCAGGACCGCGAGGCCATGAAGAACGGCCACTTCACCGGCTTCACCCAGATGCTGGGCACCGAGGACTTCGCCGTGATCATGAGCATGGGCCCGATCTCGGACCGCACCCAGGAATACCTGGGCGCGGGCGATGGCGCCGTGCTCGCGGTGCGCCGCTGCCTGCTCGGCGCGCTCAAGCAGTACATGGCGGGTGAAGTCCCCCAACTCGCGCAACACGAAGCCATCGACTACAGCGGCACCGCGCCGCAGTCCAAGGTGGTCACCGGCGAGTCGGAATGGCGCGCCATGCTTTGAAGAAGCGTTCCCCCTGACACAACAACACCGGAGACAAGACACCATGAAAACCTTCACCTTCCAAGTGGCCAGCGCAGCCGTGCTGGCTGTATGCGCCAGCGCACCGCTCCAGGCCCAACCGGTGGCGGCGGGCTCGCCCGTGCGCGGCGGCACACTCGCGGTCCCGATCCATGTGGGCGAGCCGTCCACCTACGACTGCCATGCCACGAATTCGCCGGCGGTCATGTGGCGCATCGCCCCCCACTACTCGACCCTGCTGAAGATCGATCCGGACCAGTTTCCGCGCGTGGTGGGCGACCTGGCCAAGAGCTGGACCGTGTCGCCCGACCAGCTGGAGTACCGCTTCACGCTGAACAGCAACGTGAAGTTCCACGACGGCAGCGTGATGACCAGCGCCGACGTGAAGGCCAGTTTTGACCGGATGCGCAACCCGCCGCCGGGCGTGGTGTCGCTGCGCCAGGGCATGTTGTCCGGTATCCAGTCCATCGAAACGCCCGACGACCACACCATCGTGTTCCGTTTTGGCCACGCCAGCACGACGTCGCTGCAACTGCTGGCCATGCCGTACGCCTGCATCTACTCGGCCAAGCTGATGGCCAGCGACCCGTCGTATCCGTTCAAGCGCGTGATGGGGACCGGTCCCTTCCGCTTCGTGCGCCACACCCCCGGAGCCGATTGGGTCGGTGAGCGCTTCGAGGGCTATTTCGGCGCCGGCAAGCCTTATCTGGATGGGTTCCGCATGCTGAGCATTTCGCCCGTGGCGGCCACCAACACCCTGTTGGCCGGACAGGTGGCCTACACCATGAGCGGCCTGACACCGCCGGAAGTCAAGCGGGTGCTGGAGGCGCGGGGAGACGACGTGGTGCTGCGCGGCGGCAACAACGCCACCACCTTCCTGCCCTGGTTTGCCATCAACAACCAGCGCGATGGGCTGAAGGACGAGCGGGTGCGCCGCGCGCTGAACCTGGCGCTGGACCGCTGGGGCGCCTCCAAGGCCATGGAGCAGATCACACCCATGTTCAAGGTGGGCGGCCTGGTGCGGCCGGGCTCGACCTTTGCGCGCAGCGACGCCGAACTGGCCAAACTGCCCGGCTTTGGCCACGACATCGAGGCCGCCCGCAAAGAAGCACGCCGCCTGCTGGCCGCCGCCGGCAAGACGGACCTGAAGCTCACCGTGGTGAACAACCGGGCCTTTTCGTACTTCGGCGTGTACGTGGCCGATCAGCTCTCGAAGATCGGTGTGACCGTGGACCACCAGGCGCTGGCCACACCGCAGGTGGCGGCGCGGCGCGTGTCGGGCGACTACGACCTGATCTTTGACAGCCCGGCGGAGTATTCCGACGACCCGTCCATCCAGCTGTCTTATTTCGAACCCTTCAGCACCAACCGGGCCAACCTGGCGCGCTTTGGCGACGTGAAGTTCGTCGAAATGTTCAACGCCCAGCAACGGGACTTCAACCCCGCATCGCGCCTCAAGCGGGTCCGGGAACTGGAGAGCTACCTGCTGGAAAAGAGCTATGTGATGCCGCTGTTCTGGCAGAGCCGCAAGCGCGTGATGGACAGCCGCCTGCGGGGACTGGAGGGCGACTACCCGTCCAACTACGTGAAGATCGATCTGGCCGATCTGTGGATAGCCCCCGCTGCGGGCAAATGAGCTGGCTGTTGCCCACCCGCTGCCCTTCATGTTGAGCGTCACACCTACCACCATGCTGCAAGCCTCTGCGCCCCCGTGCCCGACGGTTGTCTCTCCCCTGGCCGGGGGAGATGCCGCGAGCTCATCACCCCTGCTGTCCGTGCACAACATGGAGGTTCGGTTCAGCACCGACCACGGCACCGTCGCGGCGGTGCGCGGGCTGACCTACGACGTGTACGCCGGTGAGATCCTGGCCATCGTGGGCGAATCGGGTTCGGGGAAATCCGTCACGTCGCTGGCCGTGACGCGCTTGTTGCCGGGCAACGCGACGGTGACGGCCGACGCGATACGGTTCGGCGGCATCGACCTGCAGTGCTTGACCGATGCCGAGATGCGCGCCCTGCGCGGGCCGGGCATCGGCATGATTTTCCAGGACCCGATGACCGCGCTCAACCCGGTGATGACGGTGGGCGACCAGCTGCTGGAGCCCCTGCGCCAGCACATGGGCCTGAACGCCCGCCAGGCGCGGGAACGGGCGCTGGAGCTGCTGATGCTGGTGGGCATTCCCGATGCGAAGACCCGCATCGACCACTACCCGCACCAGTTTTCTGGCGGCATGCGCCAGCGCGTGATGATCGCCATTGGTTTGTCGTGCAACCCCAAGCTGCTGATCGCGGACGAGCCGACCACGGCGCTGGATGTGACGATCCAGGCGCAGATCCTGGACCTGATGCAGGAACTCTGCCAGCGCCTGAACATTGCGCTGGTCATCATCACGCACAACCTGGGCGTGGTGGCCCGGTACGCCGATCGCGTGCTGGTGATGTACGGCGGCCAGATGCTGGAGCAGGGCACGGCCCACACCGTGTTCACCACCCCGCGGCATTTGTACACCGAGGGGCTGCTGGCCTCCGTGCCCACGCTGGAGCGTGCGTTGAGCGAGCGCCTGGAGGGCATTGAAGGCACGCCGCCCAACCCCTCGCACATGCCCCCGGGCTGCGCGTTTGCGCCGCGTTGCCGCCACGCACTGGCGGCCTGCGAAACCCCGGGCCCGCTGGTGTTGACCGATGTGGGCAGCCTCTCGGCCTGCGTGCGCGCGGCCGACATCGCGGCGGGGCGGGTGCACTGGGCACAGCCTTCGGTGGTGTCGGTGGCTCGGGCCGATCGGGTCGGCGAGCCCGTGCCGAGCGCGAAGGCCGAACCCCTGGTGTGCGTGCAAGGGCTGGAGAAGACCTACACGCTGAAGAAGGGTGTGCTGGGTGCGCGCCAGCAGGTCCACGCCCTGCGCGACGTCAGCCTGTCCATTGGCCGGCGCGAGACGGTGGGCGTGGTGGGTGAATCGGGCTGCGGCAAGTCCACGCTGGGCAAGCTGCTGCTGCGGCTGGAAGAGCCCACGGGCGGGCGGGTGCTGTTCCGGGGGGAAGACATCACGCACCTGGGCGACCGCGCGCTGCGCGGCTTTCGGCGCCACACGCAGGTCATCTTCCAGGACCCGTATTCGTCCCTGAACCCGCGCAAGCGCATTGGCCACATCCTGATGGAGCCGATGCTGGTGCACGGCATTGTGGCGAACCGGGACGAGGCGCGGGAGGACGCGCAACGCCTGCTGCGCGAGGTGGGCCTGCGCTCCGAACATGCGGAGCGCTTTGCGCACCAGCTCTCGGGCGGGCAGCGCCAGCGGGTGGCCATTGCACGGGCGCTGGCCATGCGCCCGGAGTTCATCGTCTGCGATGAAGCCGTGTCGGCGCTGGATGTCTCGGTGCAGGCCCAGGTGGTCAACCTGCTGACCGATCTGCAGGAGCGGTTGAACCTGTCTTACCTGTTCATCGGCCACGACCTGGCGGTGGTGCGCCAGATCGCGACCCGCGTGGTGGTGATGTACCTGGGGCGGGTGGTGGAGATCGCCGACCGGGACGACTTCTACCGGCAGCCCATGCACCCGTACTCGCAAGCCCTGATGGCAGCGGTGCCCAGCGTCGAGGCGCTGGGTTTGAAGACGCAGAAAAAATTTGAAATCCGGGGCGAGCCCCCCAGCCCCATGGCGCCGCCCTCGGGCTGTGCTTTCCGCACCCGTTGCGCGCTGGCCAGCGCCGATTGCGCAGACACCGTTCCGGAACTGCGCACGGTGGCCGTTGGGCGCCAGGTGGCTTGTCTGCGCGTTGCGTGAGGTTCGTATGCTGAAATTTCTTTTGCGCCGTTTCGTTCAGTTCGTCTTCACGCTGTTTTGCGTGGCCACGATCATCTTTTTCGCGCTGCGCGTGCTGCCCGGCGACCCGGTGGAGTTCAAGTACGTCAACGAAGGCGGGGTCATCAGCGCCGAGCAGTTGCAGGCCCAGCGCGAACGCTTCGGCTACGACCGGCCGCTGGCGCAGCAGTATGTGTCGTGGATCGGTGGCCTGACCCAGCTCGATCTGGGCACCTCGATCTGGAGCGAAAACCCGGTGAGTGAGGAGATCGGGGTGCGCTTCGGCATCACGATCCAGCTGGCCGTTCTCGCGCTGGTCATCGGGCTGCTGTTCGCGATACCGCTGGGCGTGATCGGTGCCCTCACCCGAGGCACCTGGATCGACCAGGTGGTGCGGGTGCTCACGGTGACGGGTCAGTCGGTGCCCAGCTTCTGGCTGGCCATGCTGATCCTGATGGCCTTGCTGCTGACGCTGGGCTGGATTCCCTCGATCGAGGCGGTGCAATTCCAGCAGCAGCCGTGGGAATACATCGGGCAGATCTTTTTCCCGGCGCTGGCCGTGGGTTGGCGCCTGTCTTCGGTCAATGCCCGGTTGTTGCGCTCCTCGCTGATCGAGGTGCTCTCGCAGGACTATGTGCGCACCGCGCACGCCAAGGGCGTTGCGCCGTCTCGCGTGGTCTGGCGCCATGCGCTGTCCAACGCGCTGCTGCCCACCGTGACGGTGATCGGCATCGAATTTGCCGGCCTGCTCGGTGGCCTGGTGGTGACCGAACAGGTTTTCAACATCAACGGCATCGGGCGCCTGCTGGTGCAGGCCATCAGCTTCAACGACCTGACCCTCATCCAGGGCCTGGTCATGCTGTTCGCCCTGATCTACGTGTCGGTCAGCTTTGTGGTGGACCTGGTCCAGGCACTGCTGGACCCCCGCATCCGCGTTCAATGAGCTGAGCACCATGTCCACTTTTTCAACCGCCACCACCGCCTCTGCAGCACGCCCGTCACATGCCCGCGTGGCACTCAAGGTGCTGGGCCGTTTCTGCCGCACGCAGCCGCTGGGCGCCCTGGCGCTGGCGCTGATCCTGACCATGCTGCTGGCGGGTTCCTTCGCCCCCCAGCTGGCGCCCTACGACCCGCTGTCCGCCAGCTTCACCGACGTGTTGCTGCCCCCCAGCGCCGAGCACTGGATGGGCACCGACAACTTCGGCCGCGACGTCTTTTCGCGCATCCTGCACGGCACGCGCCCGGCGCTGTTGCTCGGCATATCGACCGCGCTCATCGGCTCCCTGATCGGTGCGGCCCTGGGCACGGCATCGGCCTACTTCGGGGGCCGGATCGACGCCGTGCTGCAGCGCACCAACGATGTGTTGCTGTCGATTCCGCTGATCGTGGCGGCCCTGGTGGTGGTGTCGGTGCTCGGGCGCTGGGAGGTCGGTGGCATCGACATCAACCTGATGATCGCCATCACGCTGCCGTACATCCCGGTGATGGCGCGCGTGATGCGCACCGCCGCCCTGTCGGTGCGCCTGTCGCCCTACATCGATGCGGCGCGGGCGCTGGGCTTCTCCCACCTTCGCATCATGGTGCACCACATGCTGCCCAACCTGGTCTCGCCCTGGTTGGTCATGGTGAGCGCCTTCACGGCGCAGACCATCTTGCTGGAGGCATCGCTGTCGTTCCTGGGCGTGGGTGTGCACGAGCCCACACCGGCCTGGGGTTTGATGCTGGCGGGCGTCAGCGTGGAGACGTTCACGACAGCGCCCTGGGTGGTGCTGTTCCCGGGGCTGGCGATCAGCCTGACGGTCTTCTCCTTCAGCCTGCTGGGCGACGCGCTGCGCGATGCGCTCGACCCGCGCACCCGCCACTGAGCCGCCGCTGATCCGCAGCGAATCGGCCACACACTTTTTTTCAAACAGGTTTTGACACCCATGGGAACAACCTCTGTAAGCGATGACACCGTCGCACGGCTGAGCCACCTGGACGCCTGCGCGGTCTCGGACGCACTCGACCGGCTGGGCCTCGACGGCCAGGTGGCCCGCGGTCTGGAACAACGCTCCACCCAGCGCCGTCTGGTGGGCCGGGTGGTGACGTACCGGCTGGTGCCGGCTGGACAAGTGCCCCGCTCGGGCGGGCCGGTTCGCCACCTGGGCACCACGGCGATCGAGCGGGCCGCCCCCGGCGACGTGATCGTGGTCGAGCAGCGCACCGGCATCGACGCGGGTTGCTGGGGCGGCATTCTGTCGTTGGGCGCCAAGGTCAAGGGCATTGCCGGCGTGATTGCCGACGGACCGGTGCGCGACATCGACGAGGCGCGCGCCTACGCCCTGCCGGTGTTCTGCCGCAGCCTGACGGCGCGCACCGCGCGCGGCCGTGTCGAGGAAATCTCGGTGAACGAAGCGGTGTGCATTGGCGACGTGACCGTGCACCCCGGCGACTTCGTCATTGCCGATGGCAGCGGCGTCGTTTTTGTTCCGGCCGGGCACGCCCAAGCGGTGCTGGAGGCGGCAGAAAAGATTGCCGGGCGCGAAGCCGCCATGGCCAAGGACCTGCTGGCGGGACGCCCGATCACCGAGGTGATGGGGCGCGACTACGAATTCATGTTGCGGCCAGACGCCGCTTGAGGAGATCACGATGAACGACACCAACGTACAACGGGCTGCGCGCATGGACACGGCCACGCTCAGCGACGCGCTGGACCGCTGCGGCATCCAGGGCCAGTGCCACCGGATCCAGCCGCGCTCCACCGACTTCCGCATGGCCGGCCGCGCCTGGACGCTGCTGTACGGCCCGGCGGGACTGCCGGCGGGCACGGTGGGCGACTACATCGACGAAGTGCCTGAAGGCGCGGTGGTGGTGCTGGACAACGGCGGGCGCGACGACGCCACCGTCTGGGGCGACATCCTGACCGAGGTGGCGCACCGCAAGGGCGTGGCCGGGACCGTGATCGACGGCGTGAACCGCGACGTGGCCCTGTGCCTGGAACTGGGTTATCCGGTGTACAGCCTGGCCAGCTATATGCGCACCGGCAAAGACCGCGTGCAGGTCGAGGCGACGCAGGTGCCCGTGACCATCGGCGGCGCGCGCGTGGCGCCGGGCGACATCGTGCGCGGCGATGCCGACGGCGTGGTGGTGATTCCCCAGGCGCACGAAGAAACCGTGCTCGCGGCGGCCGAGGCGATTGAACAGGCCGAGGACGCCATCCGGGCGGCCGTGCGCGCGGGCAGCAGCCTGCGCGAGGCGCGCAGCCAACTCGGCTACCACCGGCTGCAGACCCGGGAGGCCTCATGAACCCGGCGAGCGATGCGTTTGTGCGGCTGCCCACCGTGCGCACCGAGATGGAGCGCGTTGCGCCGCCGTGGGTGGCCCGCGCCGCGAAGCTGCCCACGGCCACCTTGCACGAGGCCGGCGGGCGCATCGGGGTGCTGCCGCCCCAGATCAAACCGGTGGGGCGTTCGATGCGCCTGAGCGGACCGGTGGTGACGGTGCACTCCCCCGGTGGCGACAACCTCTGGCTGCACCGCGCGCTGTACGTGGCGCAAGCCGGCGATGTGTTGCTGGTGCATGTCAGCGGTGCGCCGGCGTACGGCTACTGGGGCGAGATCATGTCCACCGCGGCCCGGCACCGGGGGCTGGCCGGCTTGGTGATCGACGGCTGCGTGCGCGATGCCGACTTGCTGGAAGACATCGGCTTCCCGGTGTTTGCGGCGGGCCTGTGCATCCGGGGCACGGGCAAGGACCACCAGGCGCGCGGCTGGATCAATTTTCCGCTGCGCCTGGACGAGCTCACGGTCCACGCGGGCGATCTCATCGTCGGCGACCGGGACGGCCTGGTGGCGGTGCCGCGCGAAAGCGCCCCCGCCGTGGTGGCGGCCGCGGAGCAGCGCGAAGCCACAGAGGCGGGTGTGCTGCAGCGCATCGCGGCGGGTGAGAGAACCCTTGAGGTCTACCACTTCTGAGGCGCACGGGCCGCTTTCAAACCCAACCAACACAGCAACCAACACAACAACACAGGAGCAGACATGGCGCGCATCACCCTGGGCATTGGCACCTCTCACAGCCCGATCCTGGTTCTCGGCGGCGAACGCTGGGAAGAGCGTTCGCACGACGACCGCCGCAACAAATCGCTGTACACGCTGGATGGCCGCAAGCTGTCCTACGACGAACTGGTGGCCGAGCGCGGCGAACCCTACACAGCGGAAAGCGACCCGGCCCGGTTCCCGGTGCTCGCCCGCCAGGCCGAGGCGGCGCTGGACCAGCTGGAGGCCCTTCTGGTGGAGGCCCGGCCGGACATTGTGCTGGTGGTGGGCGACGACCAGGACGAGCTGTTCGGCTTCGACAACCTGCCGGCCATTTCGGTCTACCGGGGCGAAGAAGTCGTCATGAAGGAAATGGACCAGCACCCGCGCCTGACCTGGGCCGACAAGTCTTTCTGGGCCGGCTACGCGATGGACCTGCCGCGGCGCTTTCCCGGTGCGCCCCGGCTGGCCGACGACCTGATCAAGAGCCTGGTCCACCAGGGCATTGACGTGGCCTGCAGCAACGGCGTGCCGAACCCGGAACAGCGCGCCTTCGGGCACGCCTACGGGTTCATCTACCAGCGGCTGATGAAGAAGCTGCAGGTGCCGATGTTGCCGGTGCTGATCAACACCTATTTCCCACCCAACAACCCGACCGCAGCGCGCTGCTTTCACCTGGGCTCGTGCATCGCACACGCGCTGGCGGCTTCGCCGGTGGAGGCCAATGTGGCCATCGTCGCTTCGGGCGGCCTGAGCCACTTCTTGTGCGAGGAAACGTTCGACCGCCGCGTGCTCGACGCCATGAAGCGGCGCGACATGCGCACGCTGTGCGAGATCCCGCAGGAAGCCCTGTGTTCGGGCACCTCCGAGACGCGCAACTGGATCGCCCTGGCCGGCGCCACCAGCCACCTGCGTTGTGTGTACGACGAATACATCCCGGTCTACCGCACGCCCGCCGGCACAGGCATTGGCCTGGGCTTTGCTGCCTGGCGCTGAGGCCGGCGCCACACCGAAACCCGTCACGCATTTTTTCAACCCTTTGACCACCCACCACTGCCATGATCATTGATTGCCACGGCCACGTCAGCCCCCCCGCAGACCTCTGGGTCTACAAAGCCAACCTGTTGTCGCACCTGGGCGCGCACGGGCGCCGCATGCCCGAGGTCAGCGACGAAGACATCCTGCGCTCGGCCAACAAAAAGGAAATGGGCCCCTGCGGCCATGTGGACATGCTGGACCGGGTGGGGACGGACATGCAGATGATTTCGCCCCGGCCGTTCCAGATGATGCACAGCGCCAAACCCGGCAAGCTGGTGCACTGGTTCACCGAAGAAACCAACAACATCATTGCCCGAACCGTGAAGCTGATTCCCGGGCGTTTTGTGCCCGTGGCCGGCCTGCCCCAGGTGGCGGGCGACCCCATCGAAGGCGTGCTGCCCGAGCTGGAGCGCTGCGTCCAGATGGGTTTTCGGGGTGCGCTGCTGAACCCCGATCCTTTTGAAAACACCGGCACCGAAGCCCCGCCGCTGGGCGACCGCTACTGGTATCCGCTGTACGAAAAACTGTGCGAACTGGACGTGCCCATGCACATCCACGCCACCGGCTCGCACTCGCCGCGCAGCCCCTACACGCTGCACTTCATCAACGAGGAGTCGATTGCCGTCTACGGCCTGGTGCATTCCGATGTGTTCAAGGACTTCCCCCACCTGAAGGTGATCTGCTCGCACGGCGGCGGCTCCATCCCGTACCAGATCGGGCGCTTCCAGTCGAGCGCCGGGCGCCGGGGTCTGGACTTTCTGGACGGCATGCGCAACCTGTACTACGACACCGTGCTGTACACCGAGGAGTCGCTGCGCCTGCTGATCAAGACCGTGGGCGCGGACCGCTGCCTGTTCGGCTCCGAGTGCCCGGGCGTGGGCTCGACCATCGACCCCAGCACCGGGCGCCTGCGCGACGACGTGCGCCCGGTGATTGAGAGCTTCGACTGGCTCAGCGCCGACGAGAAGCGAATGATCTTCGAGGGCAACGCCCGCCACGTGTTCGGCCTGAAGGTCTGAAGAAAGGTCTGCACCATGAAAATTGCCCGTTTCAACGAAGGTCGCATCGGCATCGCCGTGGACGACGCCCACCTGGTTGACATCACCGAGCTCATCGGTGAAGACGCAGCCGCCTGGCCCCCGGTGGGCACGGTGCGGCTGATCGCCCGCTTTGACGCGCTGCGCCCGGTCATCGAAGCCGCCCTGCCCGCGCTGCCGCGCATTCCCCTGGCCGGGGTGAAGCTGCTCACCCCGGTGCCGTGGCCGAACAAGGTCATCGCCTACCCGGTGAACTACCACGACCACGGCCGCGAGATGCAGGCCGGCTACCGCGCCGACGTGCAGGGCTTCTTCCTCAAGCCCAACTCGTCGCTGTCGGGCGCCAGCGAACCCGTGGTGCTGCCCCACCTGCCCACGCGCGAAGTGCACCACGAAGCCGAGCTGGGCATCGTCATCGGCCAGGGCGGGCGGGACATCCCGCGCGCGAACTGGCAGGCGCATGTGTTCGGCTACGCCTGCCTGATGGACATGGTGGTGCGCGGCCGCGAAGAGCGCGTGTTTCGCAAGGCCTACGACAGCTTCTGCCCGGTCGGTCCGTGGGTCGTGACCGCCGACGAGGTGGGCGATCCGACCCAGCTGGAAATGAAGCTGTGGGTCAACGGCGAGCTGCGCCAACACGCCAACACGCGCGACCTGGTGCTGGACATTCCGGGCATGGTCGAGATGGCGTCGGCCGTCATGACGCTCTACCCCGGCGACATCATCGCCACCGGCACGCCCGCGGGCGTGGCGCAAATCCGCGACGGCGACCAGGTGCGCATGACCATCGACCGCGTGGGCGAGATGACGGTGCGCGTGGTGCAGGGCAGCGGTGGCGCCACGTCGGTGTTCGACAAGCCCTACACCCCCGACATCATCAAACAAAGGTGAGGCCATGAAAGACCTGGATTCCCTCTACGCCGCGATCGACGCCCTCAGCCTCGAAGGCGGCTGGCACCGCAAGACGCCGTCGCTGTGGCCCGAGCCGCGCAAGAACTTCCTGCCCTACCTCTGGCGCTACGCGCAGGTCAAGCCGATCCTGGAAGCGGCCGGGCACCTGGTGGACCACGCCATGGCCGACCGCCGCAACCTGACCATGACCAACCCGGTGGCCGGCAACCTGTACGCCACGGCGCGCACCATGGTCGCGGCCTACCAGTCGATACGGCCGGGCGAATGCGCCCTCGCACACCGCCACACGCCCAACGCGCTGCGCATCATTCTGGAAGGCCACGGCTGCTACACCACGGTGAACGGCACCCGGGTGGAGATGCGGCCCGGCGACGTGCTGCTGACGCCCAGCTGGAACTGGCACGCGCACGAAAGCGTGGGCACCGACGAGTGTTTCTGGGTCGATGTGCTGGACGTGCCGCTGGTGCACCTGCTGGAGCCGATGTTCTTTGAGCGGCACCCGGACCAGCTGGAGTCCGAGATCCACAACGTGGCCGAATGCCCGCTGGCCTGCCGCTGGGAAGACTCGCTGCGCCGCCTGGACAGCGCCCCGCGGCAGACCGGCGCGATGGCGGAGCAGGAGGTGGAGCTGGGCACGCCCACGCCCGCCCTCAAGACCATGGCGGTGCACGCGCAGCGCCTGTCGGCGGGTTGCGTCACGCCGGTGCACCAGAGCACGGCCAACGCCATCTTCACCGTCATTGAAGGCAGCGGCACCACCGTGGTGGACGGGCAGGCACTGGACTGGCAGCGCGGCGATGTGTTCGTCGTCCCCGCCTGGCGCACGCACCAGCACCGGGTGTCGGAGCGCACGCACCTGATCCGGGTCAGCGACGAACCGGTCATGCAAGCGTTCGACTTTTTGTTCAAACAGAACACGCCCGCGTCTGCGCCCTGAACCCAGACGCTGTTGAAACAGGCTGTCTTGCCCCCTGGCCCTCTGGGCCCCCAGGTGCGCAAGGCTCCATTCCGTAAGCCGGACCGCCAGGGTCCCAGACACAGAGGTACGACATGAAGGTATTGATTGCAGGTGGTGGCATTGGTGGGTTGGCCGCGGCGGCCGCGCTGCTGCAGCGCGGCGTGGACGTCGAGGTCTACGAGCAGGCGTCCGAGCTCAAGGAGGTGGGGGCCGGTATCCAGATCAGCCCCAACGGCAACAAGGTGCTCGACGCGCTGGGGGTTTTTCAGACCTTGAAAAGCCTCTCCTGCGACCCGGAGCGCAAAGAATTTCGCCTGTGGAACAGCGGCAAACCCTGGCCCATGTTCACGCTGGGCAAGTCGGTCATTGAAAAGTACGGCTATCCGTACCTGACGGTGTACCGGCCCGATCTGCACCAGACCCTGGCCGATCGCGTGCGCGCCCTCAAACCCGACGCCATTCACCTGAGCAGCGGGGCGGCGGGCTGTGAACAGAGCGCAGCGGGCGTCACGCTGGTGTTGCGCGACGGCCGGCGCGTGGCGGGAGACGTGTTGATCGGCGCGGACGGCGTGCGCTCGGTGGTGCGCAACACCTTGTGGGGGCCCACAGACCCCGGGTTCTCGGGCATGGTGGCCTGGCGCGGCCTCATTCCCATGGAGAACCTGCCCGAGCACATGCGGGGTTCCGTCGGCACCACCTGGATCGGGCCCGGTGGACACGCGGTGACGTATCCGCTGCACCACGCAACGATCATGAACTTCGTCGCCACCATCGAGGGCAAGACCTGGACCGCCGCCACGGGTTCGGAGCTGGGCACCACCGAGGAATGCCTGGCCGATTTCGCGGGCTGGCACCCGGAGGTTCAGATGCTGATCCGCCAGAGTCCGAGCCTGATCAAGTGGGCCCTGATGCAGCGCGACCCGATTCCGGCCTGGACCCAGGGACGCATCACCCTGCTGGGAGACGCCGCCCACGCCACCTTGCCGTTTCTGGCCCAGGGCGCGGTGCACTCGATCGAAGACGGCATGGTGCTGGCGCGTTGCCTGGAAGGCCAGACCACCGAGCAGGCCGCGGCGGCGTTGCAGCGCTACGAGTCCGCGCGCATCGATCGAACCAGCCGCATGGTGCGCGGCGCGACCGCCAACACCGAGCGCTTTCACAGCCGCGAGCTGGCCACCGAGGTGTCGGCCGAGCGGTACCTGGGCCAGGAGTGGAGCGCCGCGCCCATCTTTGAGCGCTACGACTGGCTCTACCGCTACGACGCCAACACGGCGAGCCTCTGAGGCTGAGCGCCCCCACAGCAACAACGTGCGGCCCGGCCGGCACGTTGTTGCTCAGGCCGCTGGCGCCACCTGCTGCGCGAGAAAGACCTGGTGCAGCGTGATCTTTCGCACCTCGACCTGGCTCGACTGGATGTGTGAGCGCAGCAGCAGTTCTGCGCGGTCGGCCTTGCGCGCGATGATGGCGCGCAGGATCTTGGCGTGCTCATCGTAGGTGGCGTCGATGCGCATCTGCTTCAAAAAATCGAGCCGGCGGATGATGCGGATGCGTTCGGTCACCTCGTGGTGCACGCGCGCCATCTCGGCATTGCCGGCGGCCTCCACCAGCGTTTCGTGAAACGCTTCGTCCCAGGCGGCCACCTCGGTGGCGTCGCTGCTGCGCTCGCCCGCCGTCACCAGCCAGCGTTCCTTCAGCCCATCGAGCAGGGGCGACGCATCGGCCGCCGCCTGCAGACACAGGCGCTGCGCCGCGGTGGTTTCCAGCACCATGCGCAGATCGTAGAGCTGGTCAAATTTGTCGAAGTCAAACGGCAGCACGCGCCAGCCGCTGCGGAACATCACCTCGACCAGCCCCTCCTGCTGCAGGCGAAAAAGCGCCTGCCGCACCGGGGTGCGAGAGACCGCCAGGCGGTTGCAGATGTCGTGCTCGCTGAAACGGTCCCCGGGCACCAACCGGAAGTCGGCGATGTCTTTCTTGAGCTGCGTGTAGACCTCCTCAGCACGTGAGGGCTGCGATGGCGAGGACTTGACGGATTTGATGCGGGTATGGGTATTGAGCACGTGGAAACTTTAGCAGTTTTGCTTGTCGTGGGCCTGAAGTGCGGCCACCACAGAAGCACCCCACCCCGTCCAGCCGATGATGCCTCCCTGGGCCCGGAGCATGTCGACCGCAGCGGTCTTGAAATGCGGGAAGTAGCTCTCGGTGCAGTCCTCCAGCAACAGGCAGTCGTAGCCCCGGTCGTTGGCTTCCCGCATGCTCGTCTGCACGCACACCTCGGTGGTCACGCCCATGAACAGCAGGTGGCTGATCCCGGCTTGCTGCAGCTTTTCGTGCAGACCGGTGGCGTAGAACGCGCCTTTGCCGGGTTTGTCGATCACCCACTCGCCCGGCACGGGGGCGAGCGCAGGCACGATCTGGTTGCCCGGCTCGCCCGCCACCAGAATGCGCCCCATGGGCCCCATGTCGCCGATGCGCAGCGAGGGGTTGCCGCGCAAGCGCTTGGACGGCGGGCAGTCGGACAGATCGGCCGCATGCGCCTCGCGCGTGTGCACCACCAGCCCGCCAGCGTTTCGCCAGGCCTGCAGCACGGCCTGGCAGGCGGGCACGATGGCTTCGAGCAGCGCCACATCGTTGCCCAGGGTTTCCCCAAAGCCCCCGGGCTCGATGAAGTCGCGCTGCATGTCGATGATGACCAGGGCGGTGTGCGCCAGATCGCATGTGTAGGGGAAGGGTTGGGCGTCTATGTGCATGGGTTGTGGGTGTGGGTCGGTTGATCGGTTGTGGGGCGGCCGGCGCTGCGTCAATGGCCGCCGCCCATGTGGGCCCCCAGGGTCTGTCGGTTGGCCCCGGGGCCGGGCGTCTCGAACACGATGCGACCCTCGCTCATCACCACGATGCGGTCGGCCAGCTCCAGCAGTTCGTCCAGGTCCTCGCTGATCAGCAGCACCGCGCCGCCCCGGTCGCGCACGCCGCGCAGCCGGGTGTGGATTTCCCTGACCGCCGCGAAGTCCAGGCCGAACACCGGGTTGGCCGCGATCAGCACGTTGATGTCGCCGTGCAGCTCGCGCGCCAGCACCGCGCGCTGCACGTTGCCGCCCGAGAGGCTGCGGATGGGAGCGTCCTCGCCCTGGGTCTTGATGCCGTAGCCGGCGATCCATTCGCGTGCGCGGCTGCGCCACTGGCCGAAGCGCAGGCGGCCCCCGCTGCACAGCGGCGCGCGGTCGAAGTCGCGCAAGGCCATGTTTTCGGCCACCGACAGGTCGCCCACGCAGGCGTTGCGCAGCGGTTCTTCGGGCAGGCTGCGCACCTTCAGGCGGTGGTTCTCCTCGCGCCGCGCGGCGTAGGGCTGGCCCTGCACCGTCACCGTGCCGGCGGCGCGGGGACGCTGGCCCACCAGCGCCTCCACCAGCTCGCGCTGGCCGTTGCCCGACACGCCGGCCACGCCCAGAATCTCGCCGCTGGCCACGGCCAGGCTCAGGTCCTGCACGGCCAGCGTGCCGCGGTCGCCCATCACCTGCAGGCCCTGGACCGCGAGCGACTCCGCGCCGCGGGCCGGGGCGTCGGTTCGGGCCGCCGGCTCGACACTGTCTGCGCTTTCGGCCGCGCCGCCCACCATGGCCTGCGCCAGCAGCGCCGGCGTGGTGCCGGCCACGGCGCAGTGGTGCACCGCCTGGCCACGGCGCAACACCGTCACGTCGTCGGCGTAGGCCATCACCTCGCGGAACTTGTGCGTGATGATCAGCACCGTGCACTGGCCGCTGCGCGCGAACTCGCGCACATGGCCCAGCACCTCGTCGGCCTCCTGCGGTGTGAGCACCGAGGTGGGTTCGTCCAGGATCAGCAGGCGGGGTTTCAGGTAGAGCTGCTTGAGCAGCTCCAGCTTCTGCTTTTCGCCGGCGGCCAGTTCCTGCGGGCGCGCGTCCAGGTCGAGCTGGAAGGGCGTGGTTTTCAGAAACTGGGCCAGCCCCGCACGCTGCTGCTTCCAGTGAATCACCGACGGTGTCTGGCCCCCAGCAAGCAGCAGGTTCTCGGCCACCGTCATGCCCGGCGCCAGCGTGAAGTGCTGGTAGACCATGCCGATGCCCAGGGTGCGCGCGACCACCGGGTTGGGAATGGCCTGTTCGCGCCCGTCGATCAGGATGCTGCCCGAGGTGGGCCGCTGGAAGCCGGCCACGCACTTCACCAGCGTGCTCTTGCCGGCGCCGTTTTCGCCCAGCAGGGCGTGCACCGTGCCCGGCGCGACCTTCATGCTCACGCCCTGCAGCGCGTGGAAGCTGCCAAAGCGCATGCCCATGTCGTAGGTGTCCAGCGCCAGTGCGCCGGTGCCGGGCGGCAGGCCGCCGATGGGAGCGTTGTCGTTCATGTCAATGCGTCCAGAACAGCGGTTGAAAGGGCGTGCGCGCCGAACACGCCGCCCTGCATGGTGATCATCTTCAGCGCGGCCTCGTGGTTGCCCCGGTCGGTGGCGGCGGTGCAGTCCGACAGCAGCAGGCATTCGAAGCCGCGGTCGTTGGCGTCGCGCATGGTGGTGTGCACGCACACGTCGGTGGTGATGCCCGCGAGCAGCAGGTTGCTGATGCCACGCGTGCGCAGCAGCAGCTCCAGGTCGGTGGCGTAGAACGAGCCCTTGCCCGGCTTGTCGATCACCACCTCGCCCGGCAGCGGCGCGAGTTCGGGGATCAGCTCCCAGCCCGGTTCGCCGCGCACCAGGATGCGCCCGCAGGGCCCGTCGTCGCCAATGCCCACGCCGCCGGTGCCGATCTGGCGCGAGCGCCAGCGCTTGTTGGCTGGCAGGTCCGAGAGGTCGGGCCGGTGGCCTTCGCGGGTGTGCATGACCGTGTAGCCGGCGCTGCGCATCGCAGCCATCAGCGTTTGCAGTGGCGCGATGGGCGCTCGCGTGAGCGAGATGTCGTAACCCATCTGGTCCACGTAACCGCCGATGCCGCAGAAGTCGGTCTGCATGTCGATCACGATCAGCGCGGTGTTCTCGGGCCGCAGGTCGCCGTTGTAGGGCCAGGCGTAGGGGTGGGCGTCGATGAAGCGTTCCATGGCGTCAAGCGGCTTTCTTCAGGGTGATCACCGCCGAATCCGGCATCAGCGGGTGCGTCTCCGGGCCTTTGTACGAGCGTGTGGGTGCATCGAACCCGCAGGGCGTGCCGTCGGTCACGTCCACCTGCCAGGGCAGCCGGTAGGTGCCGGCGGCCATGTCGTGCATGTAGGTGTAGGGGCAGTCCTGCGCGCCGCCCTTCACCGCCACATAGCCCCGGTGGTAGAGCTGGTAAATGTTGTTTTCCACGCCCCAGCCCTGGCGCGCCTCGCGCACCAGATCGGGCCGGAGTTCGGCGGTGATGATTTCGTCCACCCGCCCGCCGCCCTCGGCGATCACGGTGCCGTCGAAGCTGCAGAACATGCCCTCGCCCATGGAGTCGAACGTGCCGTCGCTGCCGCACAGGCAGACGCTGGCGGTGATGGCCAGGTTCTGGAAGGCGTTGGCCTGGTTGGTGATCTTCCAGGCGTGGCGGATGGGCGCGGTGTAGCCGGCGGTGCGCAGGATGATTTCCGCGCCTTTGTACGCCGCCTCGCGCGCCATCTCGGGGAACATGCCGTCGTGGCAGATGATGAGCGAGAGTTTGCTGCCGTTCGGGCCGTCGCACACCGGCACGCCGAGGTTGCCGGGTTCCCAGGGTTCCACCGGCACCCAGGGGTGCAACTTGCGGTAGTAGAGCCGGATGGCACCGGTGTCGTCGATGATGAGGCCGCTGTTGTACGGGCAACCGCCGGGGTTGGTCTCCATGATGGAAAAGCAGCCCCAGATGTGGTGGTCCACACAGGCCTGCCGGAAGGCCGCCACCTCCGGGCCGTCGAGCGAAACCATGAGCTCGGGCGCCGTGCTCATGGAGAGGCCGTGCAGCGCGTACTCGGGGAACACCACCAGGTCCATCGTGCCCTGGTTGCGCCGCGCCTTGCCCACCAGGTCGCAAATGCGCTGCGTCTGTGCCGCGAGCTGCGCCGGCGTGTCCACCACCGGCAACTGCAGCTGCACCAGGCCCACGACCACGCCGTGCTTCGATTTGTTGAGTCCGCCGAGTCCGCTCATGTTCTTGCTCCTAGCGTGTTGATGAAAGTTCGCCCGGACTGCCCGGCACGACCACGCCGGGGCGGCAGGTGATCACCAGGATCAGCAGCGTGAGCACATAGGGCACGATGTTGAACAGGTGGTAACCCCAGCCGATGCCGACCGACTGCAGCGCCGGGCCGATGGCGCCCGCGCCGCCGAACAGCAGGGCCGCGCCGACGCAGCGCAGGGGGCTCCAGCGCGCGAAGATCACCAGCGCCACGGCGATCAGACCCTGGCCGCTGGAGATGCCTTCGTTCCAGCTGCCGGGGTAGAACAGCGTGAGCGAAGCGCCGCCCAGGCCGGCGATGAAACCACCCGCCGCGGTGGCGGCGATGCGGATGCCCGAGACCGAATAGCCCAGCGCGCGCGTGGCGTTGGCCGAATCGCCGGCCAGGCGCACCAGCAGACCGAGGCGCGTGTTGGCGAACGCCCACCACAACAGAACCGCCATGAGCAGCCCGAGCGGCAGCAGCGCGTTGACCTCCAGCGCCGAGCGCACGGCGGGCGAGTCGCTCCAGCCGCCCAGCGACAGCGCGGGCAGTTGCGGCGCCTGCGGCTGGATCAGCGGCTTGCCGAGGTAGAACGCCAGGCCCATGCCCAGCAGCATGAGCGCGATGCCGGTGGCCACATCGTTGACGCGCGGCAGCGAGCACAGCAGACCGTGCAGCGTGGCCAGCAGCGCACCGGCCACCGCGCCGGCCAGCACGCCGACCCAGGGCGAACCGCTGAGGTACGACGCGCCGAAAGCCGTCATGGCCGAGAGCACGAGCACGCCTTCGAGGCCGAGGTTGATGCGGCCCGACTTTTCGGTCAGGCACTCGCCCAGGCTCACGAACAGGAAGGGCACGCCCACGCGCAACGCGCCACCGACGATGCCGGAGAGGAAGATGATGAGTTGGTCTGCGGTCATTCGAAATCCTCCATGCTTCGCACTGCGGTCATGCCTTCTCTCCCTGTGGCGCCGGCCCATCCGAGGGGACGCGGGCGAGCTTGGCGAACCAGGCTTTCCAGTCGGTGTCGCGCAGCGCTTCGCTGGCCAGGATCAGCACGAAGGCGATGCCCTGCAGCAGCAGCACCGAGGCGTCGGGCAGGCCGAGGCGGCGCTGCAGCAGGCTGCCGGCGGCGCCGAAACCGCCGAACAGGATGGCCACCGGGATCACCGCCACCGGGTTGTGCCGCGCCATGAACGAGACCAGGATGCCGGCGTAGCCATAACCCGCGATCAGCGCGGCGTTGGCGCTGGTGTGCACGGCGGCCACCTCGATGGCCCCGGCCAGCCCGCCGGCCGCACCGCCGAGCGCGCAGGCCAGCACCACCAGCTGCGTGGCGGGCAGGCCCACCAGCTGGGCCGCGCGCGGGTTGCCGCCGACCACGCGCACGGCAAAACCCGAGGGCGTGAGGCGCAGCCACAGGCCCGCGACCAGGCACACCACGACGCCGATCACCAGGCCCCAGTGCACGTCGGAGCCGGCGATGGTGCTGATGAGCAGGCCCTCGTCGAGCGCGGGGGTGGACGGTTTGTTGAGGCTGGCGGGGTCGCGCAGCGGCCCTTCCACCAGGTGCTTGAACAGACCGATGGCCACGTAGGCCAGCAGCAGGCTGCTGATGGTTTCGTTGATGCCGCGGTACTGGCGCAGCCAGCCCGCCAGCGCCACCCACAGCGCGCCGGCGAGCGCACCGGCCACACACACCATCACCGTGCCGGCGAGGTTGGTGGGCAGCGGCAGGGCCTGGGCCAGCGCGGCGCAGGCGAGGCCACCGAGCACCAGCGCGCCCTCGCCACCGATCACCACCAGGCCGGCGCGCGCGGGGATCGCCACGCACAGCGCCGTCAGCATCAGCGGCGCGGCGCGCTGCAGCGTGTTCTGCCACGAGTACCCGTCGCCGAAGGCGCCCTTGAACAGCAGCACCCAGACCTCGACCGGGTTCACCCCCGCGAACGAGACGATGAGGCCGAACAGCAGCAGGGCCACCACGATGGCGCCGACGGGAAGGAGGATGTTGCGCATGGGATGTACCTCAGCAAAGGCCGTGCCTGTTCAAGCGATCTCCGGTGGCGAGGTGTCTCGCCCCAGAGATGCCGTGGAACCGGCTTCGCCGGGCCACGGGCATCGCCCCCTTGAATGGGTGACGCGCTGCCAGCGCAGCGCGGGGGTGTTCTCTAGACACTGCCGTTCACGCCTTCGACCAGGTAGTTCATCTTTTCGAGTTCCAGGTCGGTCTGCTTGAAGGCCTTGCCGGCGGGGATGATGGTGGCGCCCTTGTTGTCCTTGAGCGGGCCTTTGAAGATGTCGAAGCCGCCGGCCACCATCTGCGCCTTCACGCTGTCGGCCTGCTTCTTCGCCGCGTCGGTGACCATGGGGCCGTAGGCCGACATCTTCACGAAGCCGTCCTTCAGGCCGCCGCGCACGAAGTTCGGGTGCGGTTTGCCGCTGCGCGCCGCCTCGATGAAGGCGGTGTAGGCGGTGAGCCAGTTCCATTCGGCGCCGGTGAGGTAGGCCTGGGGTGCGAGCTTGGCCTGGCTGGCGTGGTAGCCGCAGACCATCTTGCCGCGCTTGGCCGCGGTCTCCACGATCACCTTGGGGCCGTCGACGTGCATGGTGAACACGTCCACGCCCTGGTCGGCCATGCTGTTGGTGGCCTCGGCTTCCTTGACCGGCATCGACCAGTCGCCGGTGAAGATCACATTGCAGGTGATCTTCGGGTCGACCGAGCGCGCGCCCATGGTGAAGGCGTTGATGTTGCGCAGCACCTGCGGGATCGGCTTGGCGGCGATGAAGCCGATCTTCTTGCTCTTGCTCATGTGCCCGGCGATGACACCGTTGAGGTACTGGCACTCGTCGATGTAGCCGAAGAAGCTGGCGGTGTTCTTCGGGTGTTTGCCCTCGGTCCACATGCCGCCGCAGTGGGCGAAACGCGCGTCGGGGAACTTGGCCGCCACCGCCAGCATGTGCGGGTCGAAATAGCCGAAGGACGTGGGGAAGATCAGGCTCGCCCCGTCCTGCGCGATCATGCCGGTCATGGTGCGCTGCACGGCCGCGGTCTCGGGCACGTTCTCTTCTTCCACCACCTTCACGCCCGGCATCTTCTTGAGCTGTGCGGCGGCCTCGGCCTGGGCCTGGTTGTAGCCGTAGTCGTCGCGCGGGCCGACGTAGATCACGCCCACGGTGATGGGTTTCTGCGCGAAGGCCAGCGGGCTGGCAGCCGCTGCGCCCAGAGCAGCCAGGGTTTTGAGGGAATCGCGGCGGTTGGAAAGGAAGTGGCTCATGGGGAAAGCTCCTGCAGTGGATGGAAAGAAACAACGGGAAATCGGGGTCATTGAAAGACGCTCAAACGCTCAGGCACTCAACAGACTGACGTGGGCCGACACCACGCGCCAGCCCTCGGGCGTGCGCAGCCAGGTCTGGCTTTGCCGGCCGGTGCGTTCGCTGCCGGTGCGCAGGAACTCGGTGTTGGCCGTGGCGAAGTCCTGCCCGTAGGTGGTGATGACGGTGTGGGACAGCGTGCGCGCCAGCCCCACCGAGGGGCGTGCCGCCCGGAACGCGCGGATCGCCTCGTAGCCGTACAGGTTCTCGGTGGCACCGAAGCGCAGCGTGTGCGGGCTGTTCCAGAACAGCTCGTCGAGCACGGCCACGTCGTTGCTCACCAGCGCCGCTTCGTAGCGCTCGAAGGCGGCGGTGACCTCGGCCAACACCTCGGGCCGGTTGATGGCAAGGGCTTCGGTTGGGCTCACAGGGTCACCTCTTTCACATGTGCCACGCCGCTTTGCGCCAGCACCTGGGCGGCGCGAAACGCCAGGTCTTCGCGCCAGGGTGCGGCGATGAGCTGCACGCCTATCGGCAGGCCGCCCGTGCCCGTGGGCCACAGGGGTGCCGTCACCACGGGGCAGCCCGAGAACGAGATCGGTTGTGTCAGCAGGCCAATGGACGGACGGCACGGAAAGCGCTGGCCGTTGATGTCGAACCATTCGGTGCCGATTTCTGGCGCGGCCAGGGGCGTGGCCGGCGCGATCAGCACGTCCCAGTGGCGAAACAGGTCGTTCACCTTGTCGCGGTAGACACGGCGAAAGCGCTGCGCGCGGGCGTACCAGGTGGCCGGTTGCAGCGCGCCCGAGATCAGGCGGTCCACCGACAGGGGTTCGTAGTCGGCTGCGTGTTCGCGCAGCGCGGGCAGGTGCAGGCTGCCGCCTTCGCTGGCGGTGACGATGAAGGCCGCTGCGCGGGCCTGCGCCGCGTCGGGCCACGGCACGCCCGGGTGCACCACGGTGTGCGCGCCCAGGGCGTCGGCGGCCAGCGACACCGCCTGTTGCGCGGGGGCCGTGGCGTGCTCGGTGAAGTAGCCGCCCAGCACGCCGATGCGCAGGTCCTTGACGCCGAGGTTCAGCGCGTGCACCACCGGCGCCATGCCCTTGGCCAGGCAGCCGGGGTCGAGCGGGTCGGGGCCTTGCAGGGCGTCGTAGGCCAGTGCCAGGCCGGGCAGGTCGTCGGCCAAGGGGCCCAGGTGGTCGATGCTGTGCACGAACGGAAAACTGCCGCGCCGCGAGAGCCGCCCGAAGGTGGGCTTGAGGCCCCAGATGCCGCAGAACGACGACGGCACGCGGATCGATCCGTTGGTGTCCGAACCCAGCGTGAGCGGCACCTGACCGGCCGCCACCGCCGCACCCGATCCGCCCGACGAGCCGCCCGCCACGCAGCGCAGGTTGTGCGGGTTGCGGGTGGCACCGTAGTGGGTGTTTTCGGTGGTGAAACCGTAGGCGTATTCGTCCATGTTGAGGGAACCCACCAGCACCGCCCCGGCAGCCTGCAGGCGCTGCACCAGCACCGCGTCGGCGGTGGCGGGTGGGTGCGAGCGGTTCACCTTGGAGCCCGCCAGGGTCACCTCGCCCGCGATGTCGAACAGGTTCTTCACCGCGAACGGCACGCCGGCCAGCGGGCCCAGTGGCTCGCCCCGGGCGCGCTGGGCGTCCACCCGTTGCGCCTGGGCGCGTGCGGCATCGAAGCGGGTGCCGGTGAACGCGTTCACGCGCGCCTCGGTGGCCTCGATGCGGGCGATGCAGGCCTCGATCACATCGGTGGCGCGGCGTTCACCGCGGGCGACCGCGTGTGCCGTCTGGGCAAGGGAAAGCGGGGGCGATGTCATGGCGTGGGTCAGCGGGGTTGTTCAAAGGGAGCGGGCCGAAACAGCTCGGCGGGTTCGTCGTGCACGGCCAGCTCGAATGCGTCGAGCAGCGCGGCCATGGCGGCGGTGCGTTGCAAGTGCAGTGCCACGCGCGCGGCCTGGGCAGCGTCCAGCGGCAGGCGCACCGCCACGGCGGCGGCCTGCACGTAGGCGAGGGTTTCGTCGGGGGTCACCGGCGCACCTCGTGCTGAAAAATCTCCAGACTGCGCTTCTTGGCCGCAATGAAGCTCGGCTCGGACAGCGTGGCCGTGGTGCGCGGACGCGGATCGTCGTAGGGCAGGATCTCGGCCACCTGGGTGGGCCGCTTGGTGAGCAACAGCACCTGGTCGGCCAGGTACACCGCCTCTTCCAGATCGTGCGAGACCAGCACCATGGTGGTGCCGGTCTGCATGAACACCTCCTGCAGCTTTTCGCGGATGAACAGCGTCATCTCGAAGTCCAGCGCGGAGAACGGTTCGTCCAGGAACAGCACCTCGGGGTTGGGCGCCAGCGCCCGCATGATCGACGCGGTCTGCTGCTGCCCGCCCGAGAGTTCGTAGGGGTAGCGGTTCAGGTCGAACTTCACGTCGAACGAGGCCACCAGCTCGGTCATGCGCCGGTCCACCTCGGCCTTGCTCTTGCCTTCGAGCTTGAGCGGGTAGGCGATGTTGTCGATGGTGCGCATCCACGGGAACATGGCTTCGCGGTAGTTCTGGAACACGTAGCCGATCTTGGTGTCCTTGAGGCTCTTGCCGTCGAACAGGATCTCGCCGCTGTCGATGGGAATCAGGCCCGCGATCATGTTGATCAGCGTGCTTTTGCCGCAGCCGTTGGGGCCGAACACCGAAACTATTTTGTGCTTGGGGATGTCGAGGTCGAAGTTCTCGTACAGCGGCCAGCCCGCGAAGTATTTGGTGAGGCCGCGGATGGTGATGTGCGTGCCGGCCGGGCCGGGTTTGAAGGCCGGCACAGGCACCTCGGCGAAGACAGGGGCATTCAATACAACGGACATGGGAACTCCAGTCGGAGACAACGTTCGGGGGTGCCGCGGAACCGGCTTGGCCGGGCCGCAGGCGCCGCCCCCTTGAGGGGGTCGCGCAAAGCGCGGCGGGGGAGCTTCATTACCGTCCACTCCAGTGAACAATCTTTCTTTCGATCAAGAGGAACAGCACGTTCAGCGCATACCCCAGCGCACCGGCGGCGAGGATGGAGGCGTACATGTCTTTCACGTTCATCACCTGCTGCGAGTTGATGATGCGGTTGCCCAGGCCGCTGTCGGCGCCGATGAACATCTCGGCCACGATCACGATCACCAGCGCCATGGAAACCGCGGAGCGCAGGCCCACGAAGCTCGGTTGCAGGCTCTCCCAGATCAGCACGTCCTTGAACACCTGCCAGCGCGTGGCGCCCATCACCTTGGCCGCCATCACGCGCTGCTTGCGCGCATTGATCACGCCGTAGGCGCTGTTGAACACCACGATCAGCAGGGCGCCGAAGGCGGCGATGGCGACCTTGTTGATGTCGCTCACGCCGAAGATCATGAGGAACAGCGGGATCAGCGCCGACGAGGGTGTGGAGCGGAAGAAGTCGATCAGGAACTCCACGCTGCGGTACGCCTTCTCGTTGCTGCCCAGCAGCACGCCCAGCGGCATACCGACCACGGCGGCGATCAGAAAGGCCTGCACGGTGCGCCACACGGTGACCAGGAAGTCGCCCAGCAGCGGCCCGCCCGCCAGGCCGCCCAACAGCGCGCCCAGCGCGTCGACGGGGGGCGGCAGCAGGATGGCTTTGATGAAACCCAGCCGCACGGCCAGGTCCCAGATGATGAAGAGCACGACCGGACCCACGAAAGGCAGGGCCTTGCCCCAGTCGGCTTTGCGTGGCGCAGGCGGCGCTTCGCGGGATGCCGGCGGCACCCAGGGGGCGGCGGCTTCGTTGACAGCGGTCGGGGTGGCCATGGACTTCAACCCTTGTAAAGCATGGAGTCAACCAGCAAGCGCTTGCTGAAGATGCCCTTGTCGGCAAACAGATCAAAGAACTTCTGGAAGTGCGCCACGTCGGCCGGGGTGAATTCGTTGTACATCGTGTACGCCGCCAGGGGCACTTCGCTGGTGAGTGCGCCTTCAATGGCGGTGTAGCCCTTGAGGTACTGGCGCGCCTCGGTGGACTTGCTGCGCACGTAGGCCACGCCCTTGCCGTAAGCGGCGACGAACTTCTTGGCCGCGTCCGGGTGCTTCTTGATGAATTCCGACGAAAGCGATGCCGAGCCACCAAACCACGGCGCCATCGGGTCGCCCAGCACGTAGTGCGCGATCACACCGGCCTCCAGCACGCGGCTGGTGCCGTTCATGCGGCCGATGGTGCCGGTGGGCTCCAGCGTGTAGGCGCCGTCGATCTGGCCGGCGGCGAGCGCGGCCACGTGCTGGCCAATGGGCAGCTCGACCACGGTGGCGCCGGTGGCGCCGCCGCGCTCCAGCACCGTCTTGGCCAGGGTCACGTTCTGGATGCCGGGGCCGGAGGCGATGCGTTTGCCTTTGAGGTCGGCAATGGTCTTGGCCGGGCTGGCCACGGGCACGATGATCTCGTCGAGCACGTTCTTCACGTTGCTCGGGTTCGAGCAGAAGATCTTGAACGTGCCCGGCTGAGCGAGTTCGCCGATGGCGATGTTGGCCGAGCCGGTGCCGTTGGCGGTGCCGTCGGCGCGGCCCGAGAGCACCGCCTCCATCACCTGCTGTGCACCGGCGAACTTCAGGGGCTCCACATCGAGGCCGGCTTCCTTGAAGTAACCGAGTTCAATGGCGCTGTAGAACGGCAGACCGGCGGCGATGGGCCAGTAGCCGATGCGGATCTTGGGGGCGGTCTGCGCGCGCAGCACGGCGGGCGCGCCCAGCAGGCCCAGAGCGGCCCCGGCGGCCCCGAGCTGCAGCACGTTGCGCCGACGTGGGGAGGCCGGAAATGCGGCGGCGGAGGCGGGACGGAATGGATTCATGGGGAACTCCTGCAAGGTGGGTGAAAAAAGGTCGGGCAAGGCCAGGGGCGTGGTGCCAGCGGGTCAGGCAATGGCCTGTTGGGGCGGATTGAGCGATGCGATGTAGGCGCGCCAGCCCCCCAGGTGCGTGATGTCGGTGGCGCCATCGAGCGCCAGCGGCTCGCACAGGAAGCCCTGCACGTGGGTGCCGTCGGCCAGTTGCAGCGTGCCGATGGACAGGGGTGAGGGCACGAGCGCGACGAAGCTGCCGTAGTGCGCCAGCGGCATGTCCCACACCTCGATCTCGATCGCCTGGCCTTCGCCCGGATGCACCCGCAACAGGCCCGGCTTGGGCGGGGTGGTGTTGGGCAGGGCGTACAGGCGGTACTGCGCCGCCGTGTGGGTGCAGGCCACCCGCGTGGCGCCGCGCTCGGTGAGCTGGCTGTTGAGCGGCATGCCGGACAGATGGGCGCCGACCACCGCCACCCGCACACTGGGGGCCGGTGCGGCTTTCAGGCCCGCGATGGGCTGCATCGCTGGCAGGGGCAGGCCGGTGGCGCCCTGCGGCAGGCCGGTGGCGTGGTGGAAGCGCTGGCCCAGCTCGGCCAGTTGCCAGTCGCTGCCGCAGCGGCCGATCAGCGTGATGCCAAACGGCAGGCCGTCGGCACGCAGGCTGGCGGGCACCGACAGGGCCGCGTAGTCGAGCAGGTTGACGAAGTTGGTGTAGGCGCCCAGGTTGCGGTTGAGCGCCACCGGGTCGGCCTGCATGGCTTCGATGGTGTAGTGGGTGGGGGCCGTGGGCACCACCAGCAGATCGATGCCCTGCCACAGCTGGGCGGCCTGCTGCGCCAGCGCGGCCAGGCGGTTCTGCGCGGCAAACAGGTCGGCGGCGCTGGGCGCGCGCCCCGACGCGATGATGCTGCGCACGGGCTCGATCAGCGCCTCTTCATGCGCATCGACAAAGTCGCGCACGGCGGTGTAGCGTTCCGCGATCAGCGCACTGCCGTACAGCATGTCGGCACAGGCGGCCAGCGGCGCGTAGTCGATGGCAACCGCCTCGCCCCCCAGGGCCTGCAGCCGCTGCACGGCCTGCTGAAAGGCGGTGCTCGCCGCGGCGTCTCCCATGAAGCTGAGCGTGTCGGGCACCCCGAAACGGAAGCTGGTCGGAAACGGTGCATCGGCCAGGGTCAGGCGGCGGGCGTACGGGTCGGCCGGGTCGTGCGCCATGGCCACCGCCAGCACCTCGGCGGCGCGCGCCACGGTGGTGGCAAAGATCGACACGCAGTCCACCGACTGGGCGGCCGGCACCACACCGCGCGCGCTGATGAGGCCACGCGAGGGTTTCAGCCCCACGATGTTGTTCAGGCCAGCGGGCACCCGGCCCGAACCGGCGGTGTCGGTGCCCAGCGCAAAGTCGACCTGGCCGGTGGCCACCGCGTAGGCCGAGCCGGAGCTGGAGCCACCCGACACATACAGCGCGTTGATGGCGTTGGGCACCGCGCCGTAGGGGGAGCGCGTGCCGCTCAGCCCACAGGCAAACTGGTCCAGATTGGTTTTGCCCACCAGCGATGCACCAGCATCCAGCAGCCGCTGCACCGCTTTGGCGTGTGCCTCTGGCGTGTAGGCAAACGCCGGGCAGGCGGCCGTGGTGGGCCAGCCCGCCACGTCGATGTTGTCCTTGACGGCGAAGCGCAGGCCGGCCAGCGGCCCCTGGGCGGCACCCGCCAGGGGCTGCTCGGGCCGGTGGATCCACGCCTGGGGTGCCCAGCGGTCGGCGTTGGGCGGGGAAGCATCGGAACGGGGGTTTGTTTCTTGCACCATGTTAAAGCATTCCATCTTGGATACAAGAACGCATGCAAGATGAATGCCAGATGGGGCAAGACAGCCCAACGGTCAACGACCGGGACCCGGTCGCCGGTGTGGGATCAAGGCGCCCAGTGGTCGGTGTGGCTGCGCCATGCGGTGGGGTCGGCGCGGCGCCCAGGGTTGGTGGGGTGTGCGGCGAGGCCGGATGTCATGCACGCCGCAGGGGCGGCACTGGCGGCCTTTGCGCACCGGAAGGGAACAGCTCGGGTGCAACCCGGTCCGGCTGCAACGCGAAACGCTCCGCACACGCAACGGTGATCAGCGCGTCCAACGCCAGGGTCGGCTTCAGATCGCGTCCGTCCAGCCAGTGGGCGCAGGGTGCAACCACCGCAGGTTGCTAGAACCCATCGGCGACATCCCCCAAACGATGCTGAGGCAAACTATGACCGGCAGGTCGCCAACCAAGCTGCGGTAGCGGCCTGATTTAAGGCAACCAGCCTCCACGAAAACCGGGGCGGTTCACAACAGTGTTCAAGCGTGAAGCTTAAGACCTCTTTTAATCACCACGGGTTTGCCCCCCAGTCGCTTCTTGTTCGCCCAGTGTGCCAACGCAGAATCGAGATGTTGAGTGTGCTTTGGAAACCACTCAGCCAACGCACAGATCAGTTCCCTGGCGACGTTGAGTCGCCCGCTTTTTAGCGATTGCTGCACCTCCAACACTGATTGCAGCACTGCCGCGTGCTCGTCCATGTGACACTGCCTCGGTGGGAAATCAGTGTCGAGCATGAGCTGATTCTCAGCCTCGAAATGCGTACGGAGGTGTGTCACGAATCCGTCAAAACAATCGGGTATCGCGCGGTCATCCGCACCTTGAAGCCGCACCATCTGATCGACGAACTCAGTGTGGCTGGCGTCAATACCGCAGTGCCCAAGAAGAAAGTCGTCCGTCCACATCAAGGTGGGCGACACAGCAATGGAATCGGTGGGCATGATCTGTCCGGATTTATTCATCTAGGGGCCGCCCACTCTAGGCAAACCGCCGCGAGCTCGGTGGTCGCGGAGGGTACGCCATGCCTGACGCTGGAGGCGGTGCGCGAGAACCGGGGAGCGGGTGCGGGCTGGATCAGACCCTCAATCTCGACGAACGCACCGCGCGCAATATGGTGGGGGTGTGCGCTGACCTCGGACAGGGCAAGCACCGGGGTGACACACGCGTCGGTGTTCTCAAGCATCACCATCCACTCGTTTCGCGTGCGACGACGAAACGCCTGCTCCATGGATCGACGCAACTGGGGCCAGCGGCTGCGGTCACTCTGGGCATCCCGCAGAGCGATGTCGATCTCCAACTTCTCGCACAGGATGGCGAAAAACGGTGGTTCTATAGGTCCCACACTGACATAACGCTGGTCGGCAGTCTCGTACACGCCGTAGAAAGGCGCGCCGCCGTCGAGCAGGTTGGTGCCTCGCTGTTCGGTGTGCGTTCCCCGCAAGGCGCTGGCAAAAAAATGGGTCATCAACGACAGTGTCCCATCCGTGATCGCGGCATCAACGACCTGCCCTTTGCCCGACCGCTGGCGCTCCAGCAATGCCGCCAGAATGCCAACCACCAAGTACAGACTGCCACCACCATAGTCCCCTATCAGATTCAGCGGAGGCACCGGTGGGCCTTCGCGCGGGCCGATGGCGTGCAGGGCTCCCGTCAGCGCGATGTAGTTGATGTCGTGCCCCGCTTGTTGGGCCAGTGGGCCGGTCTGGCCCCATCCGGTCATGCGGGAGTAGATCAAGCCTGCGTGCAAGTCGTCAGGCCCCAGCCCGAGGCGCTCCATTACGCCCGGCCGGAAACCTTCCACCAGCACATCCGCACCGGCCAGCAGCGTCTTGACTTTATCCCGGTCGGCGGCATCCTTCAGGTCCGCCACTGCGGTCCGGCGTCCACGTCCAACAATGTTCGTGGGGTCACCCAGCCTCTTGCCAGGGCGATCGATGGTGACCACGTCAGCTCCCATGTCGGCGAGCAGCATGCATGCAAAGGGAGCGGGTCCCAGGCCGGCGAACTCCACTACCCGCAGGCCGTGCAGGGGGCCACCAGTCGATGTGTCAGAAGTCATGGTGTTTCAAATAGGAAGGGAACATGCGGTATCGCGCGCAATCAGGGAGCGCACAGCGAAGCCGCGAAACAGGCAGACCGATTGCCGAAGGTTACGTAGAGCCCCAGAGTGATGCCGGGCCCCGGGTAGGTCCCTTGCATGGGAGAGGCCATGTCGTTGCCCACTGCGAACAGACCGTCGATGACACGGTCGGCAGAGTCGAGCACGCGTCCATCGGCGCCGGTGGCCAGTCCAGTGCTGCTGCCAGCGTCCGCTGGCCAGATGGGAAATGCTAAGAAAAGCCCCTGTCCCAGCGCGGCCAGGCAGGGGTTTGGCATGTGGCAAAGCTTGCCGTCGTAGGGCACCGGCGCCACCGCCGGGCGTGGCCGCTCCTTCCCGCTGCAGGTAGTCCGGGTGCAGGCCGGCAGGAACGAAGCGCACCTGTGTGTGCCGATGCAGAAATTCCATGGCTGCCGCGCCAATTTCAAACAACGCTTCCCGCAGACCGCGCAGCTCCTGTGGGCCTACCACGGCATTGCGGTAGCGACGCGCCTCGTCCACAGTGTCGAGCATGCCGGTCAAGCGCGACGGGTGGTTGCCCGGAATCCAAAAGGTCCCGGCGGAAAAGACGGTGGTGCCACTCACCTGATCCGACGCCTCGCACAACAGCACCTTCAACCCCAGATGGGCTGCGCAAAGCACAGTGGTCATGCCGCCCGCGCCCACCACGATCAGATCGTACGCAGGACCGGTCTCTGACATCATGCCAGTCGCCACTGCAACAGAGAGTACGGTGGCAATGCGCCCGTGTGGTGCTCGAACACGCCTATGACATCAGCACCAATGGACACTTCCTGCATCGGGTCTCCGAGCAGGTTGCCCACCATGCGAACCGATCCGGCGTGCGGCAGCTCCACCAACACGGCGAGGTACGGCGTGTGTCCTCGCAATGCCGCGTGGGCGGGGTGCCAGACGCGCTCCCAACTGTAGATCTGGCCACGTGGCTCGACCTGCGCCCACTCCAAGTCAAAGGCATGGCAACGGTGGCAAAGCCACTCTGGTCCATGCTGCCATGTATGGCAGTGCGGGCACCTCTGCACCAGCAAGCACTCTTCCCGGAGGCCTTTCCAGAACGCGGCCGAGAGGCCGTCGGGTTCGGCGACCGGAATGGGCAGCCCTTCTGGCAAGTAATAGTGGTTGGTCCCGCTCACAGCACGCTCTCCTTACCCAGCAACAGGCTGCTCACGGGGGATACCATTGGCCCACCGATCACCAGTGCCACGTCGTTGCGATTGGCTTGGCTGGTCGACACGCCGCGAACCTGCCGCACAGCCTCAAGCACCAATTCGAAGCCGTGTATGTAGCACTCCGCGAGGTTCCCACCGCTTGTGTTGAGCGGCAGCCGTCCCGATGGCGCGATCAGGTTCTCCAGTTGCAGAAAGTTGTTGGCTTGCTTCGCGGTGAACAGGCCGTGTTCGATCAACGCCATCAACACCCCGCCGGTGAAGTTCTCGTAGCTCTGCACGACACCCACGTCACTGTGCGACACACGCGCCATGGCAAACAGGTCGGGGACGACTGTAGTGAAGCTCGCGCTGGCGTAGTCAGGTGCGTTGTGCGGGTGCGCCCCCGCCCGATAGCCAGAACCCGACGCTGCACCCAGCACATAGACAGCCTTGTCGGGTGTGTCGCGTGCGCGCTCTGCGGGCACCATCACCACAGCCGCTGCGCCATCGTTCTCCATGCAGCAGTCGTACAGGTGAAAAGGCTCGACTATCCATCGCGAGGCGTCGTAGGTCTTTTCGTCCAATGGCCTGCCGTGCATCAAGGCGCGGGGGTTGGCCTGTGCGTGGTGGTACGAGGCCAGCGCGATGGCCCGCAACGCCTCCTGCTGGATGTCGTGCTCGTGCATGAAGCGGCGCACGCGCATGGCGAACCGCTGGGGTGGAGCCAGCACGCCATAGGGCATCAGATACGCCTTTTCGCCCGAAATCGTCTCAATGCCGGTGGTCTGCCCGAAGCGGCCGAACTGCCCTTGAGCCAGAGCCCGAAACACCACCACGCATTCGGCCATGCCGGACTCGATCGCGGCCGCACCATTGGCCACAGCCGCACAACACCCCCCGCCCCCACCGCCCCACTGCATGGTGGCAGATCGCAGACGCTTGATGCCCAGAGCGGCGGCCAGTCGCGTCGCGTCATTGCGGTCATCGCTGTATGACGAAAAGCCGTCGATGTCACGCGGATGGATGCCTGCATCCTCGCAGGCCGAGAGAATGGCTTTCACTGCGAGCTTGAACTCAGCGTCCGGCGACTGTCCGTGCTTGTAATAGGGCGTCTCGCCAGCGCCGACGATGGCTACGCGTCCGCGCAAGCTGCGCTCGGCCATCAGACCACACCCTCCAGCGGCAGCTTGCGCTCACCAAAGGCACCTGCATCGCCCAGGGCAGCGATCTGGTCTTCGCTGTAACCCAACACTTCCGCCAGCACATCGTGCGTGTGCTCGCCGACTTTTGGCGCGGGGTGCGGGTCAACCAGGGGCGTGCCTTCGTAGCGGATGGGCAACTTGACGTTAGGCAACCAGCCCAACGTTTCGTGGGGAATGCGGGTCACCAGCTCGCGTGCCCGAGCTTCGGGCGATCGGATCGCCTCGCCGACAGTTCGCACCTCGCCGCAAGGCACACCCGCCTGCCGCATGCGGCCCTGCCAATGAGTCCAGGGCTGTTGTCCGAACGCGTGCCCCAGCAACTCGAACAGCTCGTCGCGACAGGCGGTTCGTCCCTTGCCCGTCGCGAAACGTGGGTCTGCGGCCACCGCGGGCAATTCAACCACTTGCGACATGAGGCGCTGAAAGATCTTGTTGTTGCCGCAGTTGATGTAGAAGGACCGATCACTGGCCTGGAAGACGCCGGAGGGGCAGGTATCCGGGCTGGTGTTGCCGTGTCGCCGGGGCTCATCCCCGGTGAAGAGGTGTTGCAGCGAGGCGTAGCCCGTCATGAGCACGGCGTTGTCAAACAGCGCGACCTCCAAGGCCTGCCCCTCGCCCGTGTGCGTTCGCGCGAAGAGTGCCCCCAGGATGGCGCTGGACGCCATCATCGCCGTGCTGATGTCCATCACCGGCGAGAGCGCTCGCACACCTTCCCGGTCCGGGTAGCCGTTCATCGAAACGAAACCACTCTCGGCCTGCACCACAGGATCGAATCCCAACCGGTCCTTGAACTCGCCCTCACGTCCGTACGCTGACACCGAACAGTAGATGAGCGAAGGGCGGCTTTTCTTGCAGGTCTCGTAGTCCAGACCGAGGCGTTCCATCACCCCGGTTGAAAAGTTCTCCACCACCACGTCCGCCTGCGCGATCAGCTCGAGCGCCACCTTCAAGCCGGCCTCGGTCTTGAGGTCCAGCGCGATGCTGCGTTTGTTGCGGTTGCTCCAGACAAAAGGCGCACCCGCTTCGAGCTGGGGTTCGAAGGGTGGGTACTGACGGAAGTCGTCACCCTTGCCCGGTGCCTCGATTTTCAGCACATCCGCACCCATGTCCGCCAGGATCATGGTCGCGAAGGGCCCCGCAATGAAATGCGTGAAGTCGATGATGCGTACGCCCTGCAGCGCTGTCGCCTGACCGCGTGGCCGGGGGCGATATTCCGGAAAGTCTTCTTCGATGTTGGAAATCATGCTGATATTGCTGGATGGCGTGGACGAAAAACACCCGATCACATTTCGATCTTGTGCTTCTTGATGATGGGCGCCCATTGCGTAATTTCGGCGCGAATGATGTTGCTCAGCTCGACAGGCGTGCTGCTGCGGGGCTCGACGTTGCGATCTGTAAAGTGCTTTCGGATCTCAGGTTTTTTGACTGCAGCCACCACCGCCGCATTGATCTTGGCGACCACGTCATCGGGCGTTCCTTTCGGGGCGAGAAGCCCGAACCAAGCGTTGCTCTGGAAACCCGGGACATCTGTGGTGATAACCGGCAGTCCTGGCACTACGTGCGTGGTTTGCGGCGTCGCCACCGCGAGATACTTCACCCGCCCGGTTGCCAGCATTGCACCACCATCAAGCCCCGTCACGAAGGCCGCTTGCAGATCGCCGCCAAGAAACGCCGTCAGCATGGGCGCGCCGCCCTTGTAAGGAATGTGCTGAATCTGCACGCCTGCCAACTCGTTGAAATACTCCCCAGTTAGATGTGAAAGCGATCCAGCGCCTACCGATCCGAAGTTGAACTTGCCCGGATTGGCCTTGGCGAGCGCGAGAAACTCCTTCACGTTGTTGGCCGGCGAGCTGCTCGGCACTGCCAAAATCATGGGCGTGATCGCCACTGTCGAGATAGGCTGCAAGTCGGCATGGATGTCGTACGTCAGCTTGCGCATGAGAGAAACTACCGCATTGGGTCCCGTGTTGCCGAAAACCAGTGTGTAGCCGTCGGCAGGCGAACGGACCACATGATCCACACCGATGGTGCCACCGGCACCCGCCTTGTTCTCGATGACAACGGGCTGCCCCAGCGCCTCGCTCAGCGGCTGCTGAATGATTCGCGCGAGTTGATCGGTGGAACCTCCAGCTGCGTAGGGAACAACAATCTTGATCGGCCGATTGGGATAAGCCTGTGCGTGACTTTGCACGGCATGCGTGCCCAGCAAGGTGGCAACAACGATCGTCAGTGCCGAATACCAGTTCGTTTTCATAGTATTTGTCTCCAGGGTAGTGTTGTGGGTTATCTAAAGAGGCGCCTTGGGTACAGGCGCTCTTTTTCAGGGGGTGTAACCGAAGTCCTTGCCCAGCTCGGCCTTCATGTGCTGCTCGCCTTCTTTCATCCAGTCGGCACCTGCGGGAACTGTCAGGGAAGCCGCACGCAACATGTAACGGTCTGGCTGATTGACCGATTCGGGGCGGGTGCCATCTTGTCCAAGCTTGCGCAGGCTATCGAGCAACATGCGACGCGTACGGGCGATGCCTGTGTCGCTGGTGCCCAGATGTTCCTTTGAACGGTCGTACACCGCGGCCACGCCCGACTGGCAAGCCGCGTCTTGAACCCAAAGACCGGGCAACCCCGAGTTGTATTTGTTGACTTGCAGCCCGTAGTCGAACTGGTACGCATTCGCGCGATTGAACCGGCTCCAGTAGGTGTGGTACGGCTCCACAGGCGAGCGCTTCTCGAACGAGGCTTCCGATGCATGGCCTGTCTCACGTCCACCATAGCCTTCCTTGAATACCTTGCGAGTCTTTTCGTAGAGCGGCTGGGCAGGCGTGTACGAAAACATCAGGCACAGCGTGTGATGATCGTCGATGGGCACCCAGGCGTGACCACTCAAGTCGGGGTACTGGGCTTGCGGCGGAACAAAGGTCCAGAATGGCATCAGGAACTGATTGACCCGGATGTAATTCTTGTCATCGCCCACCTTGCGGCGCGATGCGATGCTGACACCCACAGAATGCTGAACGCATTCAAAGGTCGGGGTCAGGTCCTGCGCCTGCTTCCACTGGTTGATGATGCCACCGACGTCCACCCGGCCGTGCAAGATGGCGGCGTGAGCCGAATCGATTTCACCCTCCAGCGCCTGCAGCCAGTTGCACTCCTGAACGCGCATGGTCAGCGCCACCTGCTCCTCCGGCACCAGGTTCCACTCTATGTCAGGCAGCGGTGGAGGATTGTCGGCGTCTGGTCCCATGTAAGCCCACAGCACGCCATTGCGCTCCCGCACCGGGTAGGCGGCGATCTTGACTTTCTTCAACATCGCCGAATTGGCCGGCTCGGCTGGCATCTCCCTGCAGGCGCCCGTCGTGTCGAACTTCCAGCCGTGGTAGATGCAGCGCAAGCCGCCATCTTCATTGCGGGCGAACGCCATGGGCGCACCACGGTGCGGACACGCATGGTCCACCAGGCCTACTTGTCCGTCGGTGTCCCGATAGGCCACCAGGTCTTCCCCCAGCAGGCGGACCTTGTATGTCTGGCCGTCCACATCCACATCCTTGGACAGCAGGAAGGGAATCCAGTAGAGGCGCATCAACTGCCCCATCTCTGTTCCCGGCCCTACCTGGGTGACCCTTTGATTGTCTTCACGCGTCAGCATTTTTGCTCCTTGTAATGGTTGAACCATTGATATAATGTACCGGATTTTCAGAGCCGCGGTCTAGTGGTTTTCACGGATGACCCACCGCAGAGGCTGACGATCACCCCCATTACTTCTACAAATAGCGAGGCAATCCAGATGACAACTGACACACTGAACCTTCGTATCCGTCAGATCTGCGAGCAGACAGTGGATATCCATTCCTTTGAACTGGTCTGCGCGAGCGGCGCTCAACTTCCGCCTGCTAGAGCCGGGTCCCACATCGACATCCAGCTTCCTGGAGGCCTGTCGCGGAGCTACTCCTTGCTCGATGACGGAAGTGAATCCGGTGCCTACCGCATCGCCGTCAAACTTGAGGCCGACAGCCGGGGAGGATCAAAGTGGTTTCACACGCAGGCCCGGGTTGGCACCATGCTGAAGGCCTGCACACCAAGCAATGACTTTCCTTTGGTGGAAAACGCCCCCAGCACAGTTCTCATCGCTGGCGGCATTGGCATCACGCCCATGCTGTCCATGATTGAACGCCTGTCCCGGCTGGGTAAGCCCTGGATCCTTCACTACGCTGCACGTTCCCCAGCGCACATGGCCTATCGGAAGGAACTTGAACGGATTGCCCAAGCCTGCAGCGGCACGTTGTTCCTCTATTTCTCCGGCGAGCAGCGCCGCATGGCGGTGCACGACATCGTGTCCAAGGCGGACGGGAATGCCCATCTCTATTGCTGCGGACCTTCGGCTCTGATTGATGCGTTCATCGAGGCCGGGCGGCAGCGGGATCCAGTCACTGTCCATTACGAGCGATTTGCCGCCAGTCAGACAGCCGCACTTGATGGTGGATTCAAGGTGCAGTTGAGCCGTTCCGGCAAGGTGGTGTCCGTGACGGCGGGCATGTCCATCCTGGACGCGTTGCTTGATGCGGGAGTGGATATCCAGTACGCCTGCTCTCAGGGTGTTTGTGGCACCTGCAAGACGCGTGTGATCTCCGGTGTTCCTGACCATCGCGATGAATGCCTGACCGAAGCGGAACGCGAGGAGAACGGAGCGATCATCCCGTGCTGCTCGGGATCTCGCTCACCGCTGTTGGTCTTGGATCTTTGAGGCTGCAAGGCGACACAAAGGATGTCGCCAAGTGGGTCGCATCAAGACCCGGGCTCTCAACGGCGGGCATCAGAAGTTTGTGCCTGCCGCGCCGTCCACTGCGCAAGGTACTGGTCGTGCAAACGCACCAGCGACTTCTTCATCTCCGCGGTTGCAGCCAACGTATCGCGAGCGTTCAGGTGCTTGAGAAGGCGACGCCGCGAGGGAATGATGAAGGCATTGTCGCTGGGTCCGATCTGCTGAATGAAGTCGGCCAGTATGCCCATGACACCTCTCATCGCGCTCTCAATGATCGGGTTGCGTGTAATGCTGGCGAGCACGAGGTGAAACTCACGATTGAGCCTGGCACGTTCGTCGAAATCGCCACGCGCATCGGCCGCTATGGTTGCATCGACGTTGGCCTGCAAACGCAACAGGTCATCGGTTGTCGCCATTTCGCAAGCAACCTCGACAATCACCTTGCTCAACCAGATGCGGGCATCTGTTAGTTGCTGCGGTGTGATGGCACCCAGGCGGTAGAGGTCTCGCATGCTGTTGGCGACGGTACCCGCGTCGCCATGCAACACGAACGCGCCGCCGTGGGCACCTTTGCGCAGTTCGATGAGCTTGGCCTGCTCCAGTGCGCGGAGTGCTTCACGCAATGTATTGCGGCTCACGTTAAAACGCTGCGCGAGATCCCGTTCAGGAGGCAGCTTGTCACCGGGACGCAGTTGCCCCTTGGCGATCAAATCCCTGATCTGGGCTTCGATCTCATCGGCCGCACGCATGGGAGCGATGGCTTCGAAGTCTGGTTGACGCAAGGATTCGATGGTCTTCACTCTGAGAGTTCAACGTTTGAGGGTGCGCCATTCTAAGAGCGCCAAGGTACTCCCGTGCGCACCACGCCACTTCGTACGCCAATGGCCCCTGGTTCGCAGGCTCCGTCAGTCATATACTGAGACCGGACTTTCCGTTGAACGTGCATGCCATCTGTCTCCCCGTCCCTCCCCCTTGATCTGACGCCGGTTCAATCGGTGCGAACTTTTGAGGTCGTAGAACAGCGCATCCGCGACCAACTCAGCAGTGGACGCCTCAAGCCCGGCGACAAGTTGCCTCCTGAGCGTGAGTTGGCCGAGCTTCTTCAAGTTGGCCGCAACACCGTTCGCGAAGCCCTTCGCAGTCTGGAAAATGCGGGCCTGTTGACTCTGGTGCGGGGAGTCAAAGGCGGGGCGTTTATCCGCGCATCCGATTCCGGTCGTGTCACTCAGGCGGTCAACGATCTGGTCGAGATGGGTTCCATTTCTCTGGACGATCTAACTGAAGTCCGCATCCATCTGCTTGATGCGGTGGTTCGCTTGGCCAGTGAACGCGCCACGGACCTCGACATGACCTCATTGGAGCAGGCGGTACAGGACACGGTCGACGCGGTGAAGGATGTCTCTGACGCCAAGCGCTTGTCCAGCTCGCTTGAGTTTTATCGATGCCTGGCAGCAGCCACGCACAATCGCGCCTTTGCGATGTTGATGGATTCCATCAGCGACCCCGTGGTTCGCCTGCTCGGCACGGTGCGATACCCCGCCCGGGACCTCGCCGCGGCCCGCAAACGGTTCATGGCTTGCTTTCGCGTACGCGATGCGAATGGAGCCTGCCGCGAACTCAATTCGCTGTTGATGAGCCTTCGCGATCACGCGAACAAGCAGCAATCCAAGCCTTAAGGCGCACCGCCAGCACACCGAGTGATACCGGGTAAACCCTGGTTTGAGTAACTCAGTACTCCAGCATAATGGTAGAACCATTGATCTGTGGGATGTATTTATCTGGCAGGTTCAGGCCGCCCACTGTCTAGCCTCGCACCCCCACCTTTTCTCCATAGGACTTTCTTTCATGACGGACACACCCGCCAAGCCCACGCGACCTGCATTCCTGAACGGATCAGTCAAACGATTGCTGATCGACGGCCAACAGGTACTGGCCGAATCGGGCCGAACGTTTCATACCATCAACCCTGCGACAGGCCAGGTCCTCGCAGAAGTCGCGCTGGCCGAAGCGGTCGACATCGACAAGGCTGTAGCTGCTGCGAGGCGCGCTTTCGAAGGCCCTTGGAGCAAGTTCACGCCATTCGATCGTCAAGCCGTACTCCTAAGGCTGGCGGACCTGCTGGACGAGAATTTCGACGAACTTGCCATGCTGGACACCTTGGACATGGGTGCTCCGATCACCGCGACAACCTCGCGGCGTCGACGCGGTATTGCCCTGTTGCGCTACTACGCGGGATTGGCCACCTCGATCCAGGGTCACACCATCGGGAACTCGCAACCGGGCGGCATCTTCACCTATACGCTGAAGGAGCCCGTCGGAGTGGTGGCGGCCATCAATCCTTGGAACGGCCCTCTGGGCATGGCCATCTGGAAGATCGCCCCTGCGCTCGCCGCCGGATGTACGGTGGTGCTCAAGCCAGCCGAACAGGCACCGCTTTCGCCTCTGCGGCTGGGTGAACTGTGCCTGGAAGCGGGCATCCCTTCCGGCGTGGTCAACGTGGTCACCGGGTTTGGCGAGGCCGGTGCGGCTCTGGCCGCCCACCCGGGCGTCGACAAGATCGCCTTCACGGGTTCGACCGAGGTCGGGCAGCACATCGTGCGTGCCTCTGCTGGCAACCTCAAGCGGGTGTCGGTGGAGCTCGGCGGCAAGTCGCCGAACATCGTCTTCGCTGATGCGGACCTCGATGCCGCCGTGCCCGGTGCTGCCATGGCCGTGTTCCTGAACTCTGGACAGATCTGTAGCGCGGGCACGCGGCTGTTCGTGGAGCGCAAGATTTATGAAGAGTTCGTGGAACGTGTGGCGCAGTTTGCTCGTTCCCTGAAGGTCGGCGATCCCCTGGACCCGACCACCCAACTTGGCCCCCTGGTAAGCGAATCTCAATTGACACGGGTGATGGGCTACCTGAACGCGGCCCAGGCCGAAGGCGCTCGCACCGCGGCCGGCGGGACCCGGCTCACGGAGACGGGACTCGAGAATGGATACTTCGTTGCACCAACGGTCTTCTCGCAAGTCAGCGACAACATGTCCATCGCACGCGAGGAGATCTTCGGACCTGTCATATCTGCGCTTCCATTCGACACAATTGGCGAGACCATCCAACGTGGCAACGACACGCCGTTCGGTCTCGGTGCTGGCATCTGGACCCGTGATACTGACAAGGTGCAACAGATTACCCGGGGGCTGCGCACCGGAACGGTGTGGGTCAACTGTTATGGGCCAATGGATCCTGCTGTTCCCTTCGGCGGCTACAAGATGAGCGGTTACGGACGTGAGTCCGGCACAGAGCACATGGACGAGTTCCTGCAAACCAAGTCGGTATGGCTCAAGGGCAACGCCCACCAGATCTGATGGCTGCAATCATGTCCAGAGTTTCGACATCCTTTGATTTCATCGTGGTGGGAGGGGGTGCGGCCGGTTGCGTCGTAGCCAACCGCCTTTCAGAAGATCCCAAAGTCCGCGTGGCCCTCATCGAGTCTGGTCCGTCCGATCGGCGTTTCCCCGTCAACTGGAAAACCTCGGTCCCGATCGGAAACGTGTTCCTGCTGCCCCATGAGCGCTACAACTGGCAATACGTCTTTCAGGGTGGGGCCGGCATCAACGGACGAGAGGTGCCTTGTCCGCGCGGCAAGGTCATGGGGGGATGCACCTCTGTCAATGGCACCGTCTACATCCGAGGACACCGCAGCGACTACGACCGGTGGCACGCCGAGGGGGCCGAGGGTTGGCGATATGACGATGTGCTTCCCCACTTCAAGCGCCATGAAAACCACGCCGCTGGCGCGTCCCAATGGCATGGAACAGGCGGTGAACTCGATGTCCAGCCGCTGAAGGAACCTCACGTGCTGTCAACCGCATTCATTCGCGCGGCTCAGCAGGCTGGTCACGCCCGCAACGACGACTTCAATGGCGCCGAGCAGGATGGCTTCGGCCTCTTTGATTTGAACCAAAGGAACTCGGTTCGCCTTAGCAGTTCACGTGCCTTCCTGCACCCCGTGCTGAATCGGCCCAACCTTACTGTGTATGACGAGTCGACCGTGGAGCGCATTCTGATCGAGGGCCAACGCGCTGTTGGAGTGAGCTTGCGCCAAAAGAACGCTCACCTGAGCCTCAAGGCCACCCGCGAAGTCATCCTCTCTGGCGGAGCTATCAACTCGCCTCACCTTCTGATGCTCTCAGGCATCGGCAATGCCACCATGTTGCAACAACACGGCATTGCTGTCACCCACCACCTGCCTGGCGTTGGACAGAACCTGCAGGACCATCCCACTGTTTCGATCGCGGCATCCAACCCCGGCGCAGAGTCCTACGCACTGAGTTGGCGAACCGCGCCGCGCGCCATCATGTCACCGCTGCGATATCTGTTCGCAGGTAGGGGCATGCTCGCGTCCAACGCGGCTGAAGCCGGCGGCTTCATTCGCACCTTGCCGGAACTGGAACATCCGGACGTGCAGTACACGTTCATGGTAGGTCTGAAGGAAAACGCCAGGACACTGCCGCGGCGCCACGGGTTCATGTGCCATGTCAGCCTCCTGCGTCCTTCGACCCGTGGGTCTATCGAGTTGCAATCGGCGGACCCTCTCGTCAAGCCCAGGCTACACGGCCATTTCCTCGAGCATCCCGCTGACGTAGAGACCTTGATCCGTGGCGTGCGTGAAGCCAGGCGCATCCTATCGATGCCCGACATGGCTCGCTTCATCGGTGAAGAGCTGGCCCCAGGCTCGAGCGTGCAGGAAGATGGCCAACTCGAGAAGTACATCCGCGCGCACACCGCTACCGTCTACCACCCAGTGGGAACCTGCAAGATGGCGCCTGCCTCAGATGCCCTGGCAGTGGTCGACAACCACCTCAGAGTGCATGGCGTCGAGGGACTGCGCATTGCAGATGCGTCCATCATGCCGAACATCGTAGGTGGCAACACCGCCGCGCCCTCGATGATGATCGGCGAGCGGGCTGCAAGCCTCATCCTTGAATCCTGAGCAATGTGACACGACCGCACCGCCGAGCGCCGGCCGCCGTCTGCGGGAACATGCTTGTGTTCATGGGACCACCAAAACAAAAAGCCCAGGGGACCGGTCCCTGGGCTTTTTGCATGGGCGGATTCGGGCTTTCGGCCCAACCGCCTCAGTCCCTTTGTCACGCCTTCTTTGCGTGCTTGTCGATGAGCTGACGCGCGGTAGACACCAACGCCTTTCCGTCGATTCCCCGCTTGTTCATTTCCTGCATCCACTCCACCTCCACAGCGGCTGACTTCCGCCTGAACTCCTGAGCATCTGCCCCCTTGATGATGTGGATGGTGTTGCCGCGCTCCTGCGCGGCTTTCCTGCCGACCGGGTCCCCCAGCAGGGTGCCTGCCCCCATGCGACCTGACAGCTCGATACCTGAGTTCTTGTCGATGATTTTCTTCAGTTCGGGTGACAGGTTGTTGTACTTGTTTTTGTTCATGGCTAGAACAAATCCAGCGGTGTAGAGGGCGTTCACGCTTGGATCGAATTCGGAGTGAAAGTGGGCCAGTTCATGTGCCTTCACGGGATAGGCGGCATCCCATGGAATCACAGCCCCATTGATCACCCCCTTGCTCAGTGCGTCCGGTATAGCAGGCAAGGGCATGCCCACTGGTGCCGCCCCCAGGTTGCTGAGCAGTTTGGAGACCTGACGTGTCGCCCCTCGAATCTTTGCGCCCGCAAAGTCCTCTGGACGCTTCACCAGCTTGTCCTTCATGTGGATCACGCCCGGGCTGTGAACGTGGAAGGCCAAAGCGTGTACGTCCCTGAATTCGTCTTTTGCAACGGCTTGCACGTAGTCCCAGCATGCTCGTGAGGTGGATTCCGCATTGTTCATCATGAACGGAAGCTCGAAGACTTCGATACGGGGAAAGCGACCTGGCGTATTGCCGGGCAAGGTCCAAACCACATCGACCACCCCATCTCGAGCCTGGTCATACAACTGGGCTGGCGTACCGCCCATCTGCATGGCCGGATAGGCTTCAAATTTGATGGCGCCTGCAGAGTCCTTCTCCACTGCGTTCATCCATGGCAAAACGATGTTTTGCCAGCCGTTGGATTGCTGGGGCATGAAGGTGTGGAATCGAAGCTTTACCTGCTGCTGAGCATAGCCAGTCAGCGCAGGCGCGCCCAACGCAGTTGCCACGCCTGACTGCAAAAAGGTCCGTCTTTGAATCATCGAATAAGTCTCCTGTTAAGAAAATTCATGCAAGCAATGAGCCGGAGTCCTTCCTACCAAGGACGACTACGGCGGCTCACCATAGACGCGCCGCGTTGTATGGAATATCTATTGGTTGAACCAATTATAGGAACAACCAAAATTCCATTTGAACGGGTAAACCCTAGAAGCGAGCGCGAAATAGGGCTACGCTGAACAAGTCCCGCGCTGGCGCGGGGTTTGCATGTCTCTGAGCACCCGAGACAGGAAGGTGAAGATGAAACAGCAAACCCTGGCGATGGCCGCCGATCAAGGCAATGGCTACCTTTGGGGCAAACGGTACCTGCTGGATATCCATCACGTCGATGCGGCGCACGCAGTGAACCTGAGCCCGCGCAAGCTCTACCTGCAGGTGCGCCCAGGTGCTGATCAGGTGCGCTGCGAAGAGGTGCTGGATGCCTGGTACCGGCAGCAGGTCCGCGATTCGATCTACTCGCTGCTGGCCAAGTGGGAACCTCTGTTGCGTGTGAAAGTGAACCGCTTGTTCGTGCAGCGGATGAAGACCAAGTGGGTTAGCTGCACGCCCGAGTCAGGCTACATCCGGCTCAACACCGATCTGGCCAAGAAGCCGCCCGAGTGCCTGGAGTACATCCTGGTGCACGAGCTGGTCCACCTGTTGGAGCCGACGCACAACAAGCGATTCGTGGCACTGATGGATATGTACCTGCCCCACTGGCAGCACCTGCGAAAGCGACTCAACGAGTTGCCTGTGCGGCATGAGAACTGGGACTGACCGTAAAAATAAAACGTGTCAAAAACTTGCGAAGACCTACCGTAGTGGCAACAACCAACCCAAGGACTACAACGGCAACCGCGCTGAATTGCCGCTACCTGCCGGCCCGTGGGAGCCACTACCCCCCACCGGCAATCTCGCCACGGTCGCCGACTGGGTCGTCTCTCTGCTCGGCGCTTATCTCGAAGCCAATACGTAAAGCTGTTTGCAGGATGTTGTACTGGGTGGCCGTTCAGCTTGTAGCTTGTGATTGGCAGGCACAGCCTTGGGGTGCAAGGGATGCCTGTGTCCGTCCCACTGTGTGCTGAATCGCACAGAAGCGTGGATTGATCGAGACTAAGCTTCGGTTTCAACCACAACTGAACAAGCACAGGGCACACCGTTCCCGACAGTGGAGGCATGAGTGACCAGCGGTACTTGCCACACAGGGCTTATTCGCAATGGACGCAATGGAAATTCCTGCATCAAGTCAGGTGGTCATGGATGGCGGATCCGGGCCACAGACTGATGCCACGCAAAAAGCCCTGCGCATTTCCGAAAGCCGCTACCGCCGTTTGTTTGAAGCAGCACAAGACGGCATCTTGCTTTTGAATGCGGACACCGCGCAGATTGAAGATGTCAACCCCTACCTGATCCACATGCTGGGCTACTCGCATGGTGAATTCCTGGGGAAGAAGCTGTGGGAAGTTGGGCCCTTCGCCGACAAGGCCCAGAGCAAAGAGATGTTCGTGGTGCTGCAAGAAAAGGGCTACGTCCGCTACGACGACCTGCCGCTCAGGACCAAAACCGGGGCCACCGTTCAGGTTGAGTTCGTCAGCAATGCCTACGACTGCGAAGGCATCAAGGTCATTCAATGCAACATCCGCAACATCAGCGAACGCCATGCAGACCGGGCCAAAATTCTGCGCTTCACCCAGCTCTACGCCACCTTGAGCCAGTGCAACAAGGCCATCGTGCATTGCAAGACCGAGGCCGAGTTGTTCCAGCGGATATGCACAGTTGCGGTGGAATTCGGCGGCATGAAGATGGCTTGGGTCGGCCTGGTCAACGCCGAGACCCTGCTGGTGCAACCGGTCGCCAGTTTTGGGGATGACACCGCATACCTGAACAACCTGACCATCTCTGTCGATGCCAGCATCCCACTCGGGTGGGGCCCGACAGGGTCGGCTATCCGTGAAAAACAACCCGTCTGGTGCCAGAACTTCCTGATGGATCCCATCACCGCGCCCTGGCACGAACGTGCCAGGCTGGCCGGACTGGCAGCTTCTGCCTCATTGCCACTGTTCAAAAACGGCACGGCAGTTGGCGCTTTCACCTTGTATGCCGGTGAAAACCATGCCTTCGGTGAATCCACGCGTGACCTTTTGATGGAGATGGCTGACGACATCGGCTTCGCGTTGAACCAGTTCGCCAGCGAGTCCCTGCGTCGCCAGATCGAGGCCGACGTTCAACTCAAGAACACCATTCTCAAGACCCAGCAGGAAACATCGCTGGACGGCATTCTGGTGGTGAGCGAGCACGGAATAATCATCTCCTACAACCAGCAGTTCATTGACCTCTGGCAACTGGATCCACAACTGGTGAGCGCCAGGGCGGATGCGCCGGTTCTCCAGGCGGTGGCTGCGCAAACCGGCGATCCTCCAGCCTTTGTGGCCCGTATCCAGTATTTGAATGAGCATCGCGAGGACAAGAGCCGCGAGGACGTGTTGCTCAGAGACGGCAGAATCATCGACCGCTACTCTGCGCCAGTCACCGGCCCTGATCTGACGCACTACGGACGTGTCTGGTATTTCCGCGACATTACCGAACGCAAAAAAGCCGCACAAAAATTCAAAGACCTGCTCGAATCCGCGCCCGATGCGATGGTGATCGTCAACAGCAATGCCGACATGGTGCTGGTCAACGCCCAAGCGGTGCATCTGTTTGGCTGGGGCCGAGATGAGCTTCTGAGCAAGAAAATTCACAGCCTGGTGCCCACGGGTCTTCGCGGCCAGCATTCTGATCACCTCAACGGATTTTTCGAGCAACCGCGTGCGCGAAACATGGGGGCGGGTCTTGACCTGTTTGGCCTGCGCAAGGATGGCAGCGAATTCCCCGTAGAGGTCAGCTTGAGCCCCATGGAGACCGATGAAGGCACGCTGGTCATTGCGGCCATCCGCGATGTGACCGAAAACCGAAAAGCGCAGGAGCGCATCACCTACCTCAACCGTGTGTACGCCATGCTCAGTGGCATCAACACGCTGATTGTGCGAACGGACAGCCGCGAAGATCTGTTCAGACAAGCCTGCCGCATCGCGGTGGACGGCGGGTTCAGCATGGCCATGATCGCCATGGTGGACCCCAAGACCTTGAGACTGGTGCCGATGGCTTCGCAAGGCAAGGACGAGGCGCTGATGAGCGCCATCCACGGCATCTTGTCATCGGATGAAGCCGCCTCAAAAACCATGGGCGCGCGTGCGATCAGGGAGAAGCAAGTCGTGGTTTCCAACCATTCACAACTGGACCCGCAGGTCGTATTCCGCACAAAGTACACCGAATCCGGCATCCACTCCATGGCCGTTTTTCCGCTCATGGTTTCAGATGCGGCGGTGGGCGTGTTTGCGCTGTATGCCAGCGAAGTTGATTTCTTTCACGGCGAAGAGTTGAAGCTGCTCACCGAGCTGGCCGGTGACATCGCGTTTGCCATTGATCACCTTGAAAAACAGGAACGGCTCACCTACCTCGCCTACTACGATGGCCTCACCGGCCTGGCCAATCAAAGTTTGTTTTTGGAGCGGGTTGCCCAATCCTCACGCAGTGCGCTCAGCGCCGGGCACAAGCTGGCCATCGTGCTGATCGACTTGGATCGCTTTAAAAACATCAACGACAGCCTGGGTCGCACCGCCGGCGATGAGCTTCTGAGGAAGGTGGCTCAATGGCTCTCGCGCTACGTTGGCGATGCCAATCGGTTGGCCCGTTTGGGGGCCGATCGTTTTGCGGTGCTCATGCCTGTGGTCAAGCCCGAGAACGATGTGGAGCATCTTCTCGCCAAAATGATGCAGGCCTTTCTGGCGCACCCCTTCCGGTTGAATGAAGCCATCTTCCGCATCGCAGCCAAAGCGGGCGTGGCGCTCTTTCCCGATGACGGTACTGACACCGACATCCTGTTCCGCAATGCCGAGGCTGCGCTCAAAAAGGCCAAGTCAAGCGGCGAGCGCCATTTGTTCTATACGCAAAGCATGAATGAGATGGTGGCAGGCAAGTTGACGATGGAAAACCAGCTTCGCCAGGCCTTGCTGATGGGCGAGTTTGCGCTCCATTACCAGCCCAAAGTGAATCTGGTGAGTGGCAAGGTGACCAGCGCCGAGGCCTTGATCCGGTGGAACAAACCCGGCACAGGACTGGTGCCGCCGAGCCAGTTCATTCCGATTCTGGAAGAAATCGGGTTGATCAATGAGGTGGGGCGCTGGGCACTGCACCAGGCCAATGCAGATTACTTGCGCTGGCACACGGCGGGCCTGGCCCCGGTGCGTATCGCGGTCAATGTGTCTGCGCTGCAACTGCGCAACCGCACTTTTTTTGACGAAGTTCGCCACCTCGTCGAAAGTGATGCCCGCACGGCTGCGGGGCTGGAGCTTGAAATCACCGAAAGCCTGATCATGGAAGATGTCAAACACAGCATCAGCAGCCTGCACGCCATCCGCACCCTGGGCCTGACCATCGCGATTGACGACTTCGGAACAGGATTCTCCTCGCTGAGCTACTTGTCGAAATTGCCAGTGGACACGCTGAAAATTGACCGCTCATTTGTGGTTGACATGACCGCAGCCCCGGAAGGCCTGGCCCTGGTGTCCACCATCATCCATCTGGCGCATGCGCTCAAGCTCAAGGTTGTGGCCGAAGGCGTTGAAACGCAAGAGCAGGCGCGGCTCCTCCGGTTGTTGAACTGCGACGACATGCAGGGCTATCTGTTCAGCCGACCCGTTCCGGCAGGCATCTTCGAAACACAATTTCTGACCCCGTGACCGCCCGGGGCTTTTCTTTATAAAAAAGGACTACTGAGAGTGACCGTAAAAATAAAAAGTGTCAAAAGTCTCCCTCTGTGACGTAAGTTTTGAAAAAGTGTCAAAACGGGCGAAAACAGCAGAGTGGCTTCACCTTTGAAAAATAAAAAGTGTCAAAAACTTGCGAAGACCTACCGTAGTGGCAACAACTAACCCAAGGACTACAACAGCAACCGCGCTAAATTGCCGCGACCTGCCGGCCCGTGGGAGCCACTACCCGGCACCGGCGATCTCGCCACGGTCGCTGACTTGGTCGTCTTTCTGTTCGGCGCTTATCTCGAAGCCAATACGTAAAGCTTCACACCGACCTCTGCATCGTGGCTGAACCAGGTCGAGCGCTGGTTCGCCACCCTCACCGAAAAGTACATCCGTCGCGGCACACATCGCTCGACTCGACAACTCGAGCAGGCGATCAAGCAGTACCTGCAAATCAACAACGCCGACCCCAAGCCATTCACGTGGGTCAAGTCCGCAGATGACATCCTCGCGAGCATCGAGAGATTTTTTTTTGCGAATTTCTAACTCAGGACACTAGGTTCCGACGAGTCGCATCGAAATCTCTCTAGATGCGGCAGTGAGAACCGGTAGGTGCGCCTTCACGACCTGCGGAACGGTCGCCACCTTGTGCATCCACGTCAAATTGAGCGCTGCGATCACCTCGTCACCCGCCCAGATAGGTACCGCAATCGAGTCCCTGTCGTCATTCCACTCTCTGCGGGTCATATCAAAATGTCCACCAAAATCAGGAGTTCGGTGCCCGTATCCCAATCGCCTGGTTTCATCAAGCAGGCGCTCTACCATCGCCGGCTGACGCGCCATGAAGTTGCCAGGTTCGCTGCTCGCCACCAAGCGCTGCAGCATCGCCTGACGCTCACTGTCGCTGCAAAATGCGATGTAAGCGCGACCCGATGCTGACCGCAGCATATTGACCCGAAAGCCTATCGGACCTACTGGCACGTGCGAGAAGTAGGATTTCGGTCGATTGGTCTCGACCACCTCCATGCAATCCAGGCGCGGAACGGCCAATACGGATGGCCAGTTGACTTTACGGCACAGGCGCTCCATCACGGGAGCTGCCACCTCCACCAAGTAGTTCTCGTCATTCAACTGCGGTGCGCGTGGCTGCACAGTGTGGCTAGCCATGTAGGCGCCATCAACCAAGCGCTGCCAGACCATTCCTCGCTTTTCGAGCGTGACGATCAAACGGGTCAAGGTTGCCTTCGGAAGGCCGGTCGCCAGATACAGGTCGTGCAAGCTAGCCGCCCGTGCCTGGTGCAAGTACTGCAGCACCTCAAGGCCCCTATCCAGGGCGCGGATCGTCTTGACCTTGTAATCACGCATGGTTTGTAGATTCCGTTGATTTTCACCAGGAGAAAACTTGATGCGCGATCCTACCTGCTGTCTTGGCTAGCCGCAAATACTCTCGCCATTCCTGGATATCAGATAACGGGACGCAAGAAAAACGACAGGAGACAAGACATTGCCGGGCACAGCCATTCAGCTCGGTACGCCATGTCTCCTCATCTGCTGCACGGTCGCAGTTGCATACAAGGAGATATGTTTATGAGTTTTTCCCACGAAGACGTACAGCGCCTGCTCCAACTGCTGGACAGTTCGCATTTCGATGAGCTGCACCTTGAAGCCGATGGCATCAAGTTGTCCCTGCGCAGGGGTGGTGCGATGGCGGGCCTAGCTCCCAAAGCACCCGTGGCGACGCCGGTCACCGCTGCCTCGGCGCCTCTGCCACCATCCACCCTGGCAACGCCTTCGACAGCCTCCATCGCAGCTGCGCCCCAGACCAGCGGCGACGCGTCCTTGCTGGACGTCCGGGCACCCATGCTAGGTACGTTTTTTGGCGCACCCAAGCCGGGCGCTGAACCTTTTGTTGCCGTCGGAGGTCGCGTCGATGCGAACACGGCTGTGGGGATCATCGAGGTCATGAAGCTGATGAATTCGATCTCTGCGGGTGTCGAAGGTGTGGTGGTCGAGGTGCTGGTCCGCGACGGCGACCTGGTCGAGTTCGATCAGGTTCTAATGCGTGTTCGTCCGGTGTGAGCACGGCCATGAAGACCGCAGACCAACTGGCCGTTGACGGCCCGATCCGGCGGGTGCTGGTGGCCAACCGCGGCGAGATCGCCGTGCGCATCATCCACACGCTCAAGCGCCTGGGCATCGAATCAGTGCTGGCCGTCTCGGCGGCCGACCGCAACAGCATGGGCGCCCGCCTGGCAGACCGCACGGTGTGTATCGGCCCGGCACGCGCCACCGACAGCTACCTGCGCATCGGCACGCTGATCGAGGCAGCGCGGGGTGTCGGCGCCCAGGCTATCCACCCGGGTTACGGCTTTTTGTCGGAACGCGCGGAGTTCGCGGCGGCCTGTGAAGAGAACGGCCTGATCTTCATCGGCCCGACGGCCGAGCAGATAGAACGTGTGGGCAACAAGCTCGAAGCCCGGCGCTGTGCCGAGCAGGCCGAGGTGCCGATTGCGCCTGGTGGCCAGGTGGACAACCTGCCTGCAGCGCTGGAAGTGGCCGAACAGATCGGCTATCCGGTGCTGATCAAGGCCGTGGGCGGTGGCGGTGGGCGCGGCTTGAAGCGCGCTAACACACCGGCTGAGCTGAGCGCGCTGTTCGACCTCGCCAGTTCCGAAGCCCTGGCTGCCTTTGGTGACGGTAGGGTGTACGTGGAATGTTTCGTCACCCAGGGCCGCCATGTGGAGGTGCAGATTTTGGGCGACGGCCAGAGCGTGATCCACCTGGGTGACCGTGATTGCTCGGTGCAGCGCCGCTACCAGAAGCTGGTGGAGGAAGCGCCTGCGCCGCACCTCAGCGATGGGATGCGCCGCGATCTGCACGCTGCGGCAGTGCGCTTTTCCAAACACATCAACTACCGCAGCCTGGGCACCATCGAGTTCTTGGTCGATGTGGCGCGCCAACAGTTCTACTTTCTGGAGATGAACGCGCGCATCCAGGTCGAGCACCCCGTGACTGAGCAGATCACCGGGCTCGATCTGGTGGCCGAACAGATCATCGTGGCGCAGGGGCACGCCTTGCGCATGAAGCAGGCCGACGTTCGGCTGACGGGCCACGCGATCGAGTGCCGCATCAACGCCGAGGACCCGACGCAAGACTTCCGCCCAGCACCCGGCAGGCTCGCCACGGCCCACTTCCCGGCCTGGACGGACCTGCGCGTGGACACCCACATGGAGGCCGGCGCCATGATCCCGCCGTACTACGACTCGATGATCGCCAAGGTCATCGCCACAGGCAGCGACCGCGAGCACGCCCGGCGTCTGCTGGAATCTGCGCTGGCGGATGTGCGCATCGACGGCGTGCTCACCAACATCGCACTGCACCGCGCCGTTCTGGCCACGCCCGAGTTCATCGAAGGCGGGTTCGATACCGGCTTTCTCGGTCGCTTCCTGGCGGGCTCGGGCGCGGCCATCTTTGGCCAGCCTGTCACGCCGCCCGCCGCACAGGCCAGTGCCCCCACCGCTTCTGAAGGACCACGCCCATGAGCGCCAACAGCCTCGACTTCATCGACACCACGCTGCGCGACGGCAACCAGAGCCTGTGGGGTGCCACCGGCCTGCGCACCGGCATGATGCTGGAGGTTGCTCCCGATCTCGACCGCGTCGGCTACCGCGCGCTCGACTTCTCCACCAGCACGCACATGGCAGTGACAGTGCGTTTCCACAAGGAAAACCCCTGGGAGCGAATCCGCCTGATGAAGGCGCGCATGCCGAAAACGCCCCTCAGTTTTCTGTCGACCGGCATGCGTTTCATTTCGTGGGAGACGGCGCACCCCGAACTGATGGCGCTGTCTTACCAGTTGCTGGTTCGCAATGGCATTGAACGTTTCATGGTGATGGACCCCATGAACAACATGCAGGCCGTGACCGACAGCGCCACGGCCATCGCGGCGGCGGGCGCACGCGAGATCGTCGGTGCCATCGTCTACACGGTCAGCCCCATTCACGACGACGCGCACTTTGCCGACGCGGCACGCAAGCTCGCGCTGGTTCCCGCCATCACCCGTGTCTACCTGAAAGACCCGGGTGGCCTGCTCACACCCGAGCGTGCCCGCACGCTGCTGCCCGCGCTGCGCGCCGCGCTGGGCGGCAAGCCGCTGGAGCTGCATTCGCATTGCACCATTGGTCTGGCCCCATTCACCTACGCCGAAGCCCCCGAGCTGGGTGTGCAGACTCTTCACACCGCCACGCGGCCCCTGGGCAACGGCAGCAGCCAGCCGGCCATCGAAAACGTGGTGGCCAACCTGCAAAGCCAAGGCGTCTCGGTCAATCTGGACATGGAAGCCGCAGCCCGCGTCAGCAGCTTCTTCACCCAGCTCGCCGCCGCCGAAGGCCTCGCCACAGGCGTACCGCAGGAGTACGACATGCGCTACTTCCAGCACCAGTTGCCGGGCGGCATGATCGGCACCATGCGGCGCCAGCTGCGCGAAATGCGCCAGGAACACCGCCTACCGGAGGTGTTCGAGGAGGTCGCCCGCGTTCGCCGCGAACTGGGCTACCCGATCATGGTGACGCCGTTTTCGCAGGTGGTCGGCACCATGGCGGTGATGAACGTGTTGGCTCCAACGCGCTACGCCAACGTGCCCGATGAGGTCATTCGCTACGTGATCGGCCGCTTCGGCACGCCACCCGCACCGATGGACGCCAACGTTCGCGACCGGATCGAGCAGCTTCCCCGGGCGCGCGACCTGGCCACGCAGGCCGCCATGCCAGAACTGGCGGAGTTGCGCCGCAAGTTCGATTCGCGCCTGTCGGACGAAGAGTTCATCTTGCGCGCCACCATGCCCGCCGAGCAGGTGGACGCGATGGTGGCTGCAGGTCCCTGCCGCCAGCACTACAGCGCCGTGGCCAGCCCGGTGGAGCGGCTGGTGGGTGAGTTGGCGCGCCGGCCCGATGTCACTCATGCGCGGATTGAACGGGACGGCTTCCTGCTGGACCTGCGGGCCAACCCCACCACCGCAACCCAAGGAGCAACACCATGATTCAGACATTGGCACACACGCCTGGGCCGGCCTACGCAGAAGCGCGCCTGGCCAATGTGCGTGGCTTTGTGTTCGACATCGACGGCACCCTGGCGCTCGCCGACAAGCTGCTGAGTGGCTACCAACCGTTGCCGGGAGCCTGCGAGTTGCTGGCCTTGTTGCGCCAACGGCGCATCCCCTATGTCGGGTTCACCAACGGCAGCACCAAGACGCCACAGAAGTTGTCGGAGGCCCTGACGGCCATCGGCATCGAGCTCGACGAGCGGCACACACTGACACCCGTCAGCGTGGCAGTCGACCTGTTTCAACGCCGTGGCTACAAAAGGTTGCTGGTACTCGGCGGCGAAGGCGTCTGGAAGCCGCTAGCCGATGCCGGCTTTGATGTCGTGCGCTCGCCTGAGCGAGCAGACGATGCCGAAGCAGTGCTGATCGGCTGGCATCCTGAATTTGGTCTGGGCGACCTGGACGCCGCTTGCAAGGCCGTGTGGGCCGGCGCGGCGTTTTACACCGTCTCCAAAGCCGCCGTCGTGGCCAGCCGGGAAGGCCGCACGCTGGGCATCTCGGGTGCGCTTGCGGCGGCGGTGACCAGTGTCACGGGCAAGAAGGCAGTGGTCGTCGGCAAGCCATCACCGCAGGCACTGACTTGCGCCAGTGGCCGCTTGGGCGGTGTGAGGCCGGCCCAGATGGCGATCGTCGGTGACGACATCAGCCTGGAAAACGCGATGGCCCACCGGGGCGGCGCGATGTCGATTGGCGTGCACACGGGCTTGAACAGCGCCGAGGACTTCGAACGTCTGGCGCCAGCCAGCCGCGCCCACCTCTCAATCAGCGGCGTCGACCGCTTGCTGGAGTTGTTGAAATGACCACCTCGAATGCATTAGTGGCGCCCGTCGAGGTGCTGTGGACGCCCCAATCGGATCAGATTGAGCCTACCCGGCTCACAGCCTACATGCGCTGGCTGGCCACCGACAGGGGGCTGAGCTTCAACACCTACGGCGCCCTGTGGCAGTGGTCCGTGGATGAGCTGGAGGCTTTCTGGCAGTCGATCTGGGACTACTTCGACGTGCAAGCCGATGGGGACTGCGAGCCCGTGCTGGGCACACAGGACATGCCCGGCGCGCAGTGGTTCCCGAATGCCCAGTTGAACTACGCTGAGCATGTGTTTCGACGCGCCACCGATGAACGCCCAGCGATCATCGCGCGCAGCGAAGACACCGGCACCTACGAGGTCTCCTGGTCCGACCTCCAGCGCGATACCGGCGCCATGGCGGCCTACCTTCGCGCCTTGGGCGTGGGTCCTGGTGACCGCGTGGCGTCTTACATGCCCAACCGGCCCGAGACGGTGGTGGCCTTCTTGGCCTGCGCCAGCCTGGGCGCGATCTGGTCCAGCTGTTCGCCCGACATGGGTGCCACCGTGGTGCTCGACCGCTTCCGCCAGATCGAACCCAAGGTGTTGCTGGCCGTGGACAGCTACAGCTACAACGGCAAGACGCACGATCGTCGCGAGCTGGTCGATGAGTTGCTGGGAGCCTTGCCGACCGTTCGGCATGTGATCCACGTCGCAGGGCCGATCTGTCGCGCCGCGTCCCACAAACCGCCGGCGTGGCGCGACCGAAAAGAATGGTCTGAGGCCATAGCTGCTGACGCCGAGTTGCGCTTTGAGCGCCTGCCGTTCTCACATCCGCTGTGGATCGTCTACTCGTCGGGCACCACCGGATTGCCGAAGGCCATCGTGCACAGCCAGGGCGGCATCGTGCTGACGCACCTGAAGACCATGGCGCTGCAGCACGATCTGCGGCCCGCCGACCGGCTGCTGTTCCTGGGCGGCACCGGCTGGATCGTCTGGAACCTGCAGCTCGGTGCTTTGTTGACCGGCGCGAGCATCGTGCTCTACGACGGCAACCCGGCCTGGCCCGATGCGGCAGCGCTGTGGCGCTTCATCGACGAACAGAAAGTGACCCTGTTCGGTTGTGGCGCGGCCTACCTCATCAACTGCAAGAAAGACGGGCTACGGCCGCGCGACATTGCGCCGCTCCAGAGCCTGCGCGCGATCAACGCCACGGGGTCACCGCTGCCCGTCGACGCCTACCACTGGGTCTACGACGCGGTAAAGCCCGACCTGTGGCTTGCCTCGATCAGCGGCGGTACCGACATCGCCTCCGGCTTCGTGGCCTGCGCGCCGATCCTGCCCGTGACGGCGGGTGAGATCCAGTGCCGCGAGCTGGGCGTGGCGGCCTATGCGTTCAACGATAAAGGCGAATCCGTGATTGACGAGGTGGGCGAACTGGTGATCACCAAGCCCATGCCCTCGATGCCGATCTTCTTCTGGGGCGATCCGGAGCACCGGCGCTACCTGGAGAGCTACTTCGAGATGTACCCCGGCCTCTGGCGCCACGGCGACTGGATCCGCTTCACCGAGCGCGGCACCTCGGTGATTTACGGCCGCTCGGATTCGACCATCAACCGCTACGGCATCCGCATGGGCACAGCCGAAATCTACCGGGTGGTGGAAGAGCTGCCAGAGATCCGCGACAGCCTTGTGATTGATCTTGAATACCTCGGCCGACCCTCGTTCATGCCACTGTTCGTGGTGCTGGAGCCAGACCAGGTGCTGAACGACGCCTTGAAAGCCCGGATCGTTCAACAGATCAAGACCAAGGCGTCTGCCAGGCATGTGCCCAACGAGATCTACCAGGTTGACGAAATCCCGCGCACGCTCACCGGCAAGAAGATGGAGGTGCCGGTGCGCAAGCTGTTGCTCGGGGCAGAGCCCGAGAAAGTGGCCAGTCCTGATGCGATGGCCAACCCGAAGAGTATTTCCTTTTTTCAGCGACTGGCAGAACAGCTGAAAAATGAGCTGAATGCTCCGCAAACCAGCTGACCCGATGTCACAACCGATCGTTTTTTAACCCCCCGCGGAAAGCTGCAATTCGACGGCAACCGCATACCTACCGTGTAGCAACCCAAGGAGACAAGCATGAGCAACAAACCCAAAGTCCTGATGATCATCACGCTGGACACCAAGGCAGTGGAAGCGAAATTCATTCGCGAGGTGCTGGAGTCGCAGGGCGTGGACGTGGTCCACCTCGACGCCAGCATCCGCAGGTCCACCGATTCAACAGTCGAGATCCCGCCTGAGTCGATTGCGGCGGCGGCCGGCAAGACCCTGGAAGAGGTGCGCGACCTGAAGCACGAAGGCAAATGCCAAGGGGTCATGATCGAAGGCTCGGTCAAGTGCGCGCTGGAGTACCACGCCAAGCACGGCCTGAGCGGCATCATCGGCGTGGGAGGCTCGATGGGCACGGCCCTGGGCACCGTCGTCATGGGCATGTTTCCCTACGGCCTGCCCAAGGTGATGGTGTCCACCATGGCCTCGGGCTTCACCAAGCCCTTCATCGGCGCCAAGGACATCAACATGTTCAACCCGGTGTGCGACATCGCCGGCCTGAACAGCATCACCCGTGACGTGTTCCGCAATGCCGCGCTGGCCACCGCCGCCATGGCCAAGAACTACTCGCCCACACGCGTCGAACCCAAGCCGCTGGTGGCGATGACGACGCTCAGCACCATCGACGCCTGCACCGTCAACGTGCGCAAACAGCTCGAAGCCAAGGGCTTTGAAGTGATGGTGTTCCACACCCTGGGCACCGGCGGCATGGCGATGGACCAGATCGTGAGTGAACGCGACGTGGTAGCGGTGGTCGACACCTCGCTGGTGGAGATCAACGACTTTCTCAACAACGGCCTGTGCAGCGCCGGCCCGGACCGCGCCAAGTCGGCCCTGGCCAAGGGCGTGCCGGTGATCTTTGCGCCGGGCAATGCCGACTTCATGGTGGCCGGCCCGATCGACATGGCCAAGACCATGTTCCCCAACCACCGCTACCACATGCACAACCACGCCCTGACGGCGGTGCGCACCGAGCCGAGCGAGCTCAAGGCGCTGGCCAGCCACATGGGCGGCCTGATCGCCGACGCCAAGGGCCCCGTGTCGTTCTTCGTGCCGCTCACCGGCTTCTCTCACCACGACAGCCCGGAAGGCCACCTGCACGATCCGGCCATGTGCCCGGTGTTCCTGGATGCCTTGAGGGAGGCCTTGCCGAAGACGGTGGTAGCTCGCGAGTTCAACTGCCACATCAACGACGCGCAGTTCGCGGACGCCATCGTCGAGCAGGTGTTGATCTACACCAAAACCGACAGTTGACCCCCAGCGTGAAGGTACGGGGTGGAGGCAGACTGCTTTGCCGTACACCGACTTCTATCCCACTCAAGCAGCAAACAACATGGACTACAAGAACCTCATCGCGATCGACATCCACACCCACGCCGAAGTGAGTTGTCGCAACCCCTTCGACAACTACGGCGAGGAGTACGACCGGGCCGCCGACAAGTTCTTCGGCAGCAGCCGCCGTCCCACGATAGCCGAGACTGTCACCTACTACCGTGAGAAGAAGATCGGCCTGGTGATGTTCACGGTCGACAGCGAGTCGCAACTCGGCCGACGCCGCATTCCGAACGAGGAGATCGCGCAGGCCGCGCGCGAAAACAGCGACATGATGATTGCCTTCGCGAGCATCGACCCGCACAAGGGCAAGATGGGTGCGCGCGAAGCCGAACGCCTGATCCAGGAGGAAGACATCAAGGGCTTCAAATTCCACCCCACGGTGCAGGGCTACCACCCCTACGACAAGATGGCCTGGCCCATCTACGAGGTGATCAACGCGCACAAACTGCCGGCCATCTTTCACACCGGCCACAGCGGCATCGGCTCGGGCATGCGCTGCGGCGGCGGCTTGCGGCTGGAGTACAGCAACCCCATGCACCTGGACTACGTGGCGATCGACTTCCCCGACATGCAGATCGTCATGGCGCACCCCAGCTTTCCCTGGCAGGACGAGGCGCTGTCGGTCGCCACGCACAAGCCCAATGTGTGGATCGACCTCTCCGGCTGGAGCCCGAAATACTTTCCCAAGCAGTTGGTGCAGTACGCCAACACGCTGCTGAAAGACCGCATTTTGTTTGGCAGCGACTACCCGCTGATCACGCCCGAGCGCTGGATGAAGGATTTCGAAGTTGCAGGCTTCAAGCCCGAGGTGATGCCAGGCATTCTGAAAGGCAACGCTGTCCGGTTGCTCGGTCTTGACGTCTGAAGCGAACCTCATACCATGTTTGCTGTCTTTGACTGCTCAATATGCCCACGCAGCCATGGTGCGGTCTCGCCGTTCGGTGCGGGCCTATCGTCCTTCGCCGGTTCCACCCTCCCTCTTGCGAGGCATACTCGAAACGGCCCGTCTTGCACCGAGTGGAGCCAACCTGCAGCCAGGCAGATTCATTGCCATACAGGGAACGGTCAGGCAGCACCTGTGCGACGAATTGGTCCAGAGTTGGCAACAAGGAAGGCAAGAAGTAGAAGACTACGGCTACTTTCCCAATCCCATGCCCAAAACCTTGAGGCGCCGCCAGGTGGCGGCTGCTCAAGCGTTGTACTCGGCATTGGTGATCCCACGCGAAGACCGCGCGGGTCGCAACGGACAGTTCGAACGCAACTTCCGCTTTTTCGATGCACCAGTGGCGCTCATCATCACCATCGAGAACGACTTCGGTAGCGGCGGTTACATGGATTTGGGCATGTCTATCTACGGCTTGATGCTGGCAGCCCAGTCACACGGTCTTTCAACTTGCGCCATCGGTGCCATGGCTTCGTTCCCAGGCCTCATCCGACGCCATCTGGGTCTGGACGAGCGCACCCACATTGTCTGTGGGATGGCCATGGGCTACGCTGATCTCGAAGCGCCGGTCAATCAGACCCAGACCACCAGGTGCAGTCTCGACGAGTATTTCCGCACCATAGGCTGAAGCCTTCAGACGCGTCGCACGATCGCGGCAGCACCGATTCCACCAGCTCCCGCCACCGCCGTCATGCCCTGGTCACCTCTCGCGCCTTCATGCGCCAAGTCTGCCAGCAGCCTCACAAGCGCCACAGCTCCCGAGGCGCCGATGGGGTGACCACGCGCCAATCCACCCCCGTTCCGATTCAGACGCTGTGGTTGCAAGGAAAGCGCTTGAGCAAAGCTCAACCCCTGCACTGCGAACGCATCGTGCAGTTCGACAGCAGCGAGGCCATCGGCATTGTGCAATCCGGCCCGATCCATCGCTGCACGTGCAGCGGCCTCGGCCGCCAGCAGTGGGGTTTCGGATGGATTGCCGACGGATGCGCTGGCTACCCACACGGCCCGTGATGAAAGATTCCATCTCTTGCAGGCCATTTCATTGGCCAGCAGCACGAAGGCTGCGCCATCGGCTTTGCCCGATATGCCCAAGGGGCTGAGGCGGCAGTCCGGCTGCTGGCCCAGCAACTCGGACCAGTCCCGGCCCAGATCCCTCGCTCTGACGGCGGCGGGCATGCGCGCCACGCGCTCAGCGAGTAATTTGCGAGGACCCAGATCGTGTGTCACGCTAGCCACAGGCACGAGCTCGTCGGCCCACGTAGTGCCTTGAACACTGGCCAGAGCGTGGCTGCGCAAGGTGTAAGCGTCTTGCTGCTGCCGAGTCCAGCCAGCCTGCAACGCGTAACGAGCCGCTGAGACCAGCATATCTGGGTCGCGCTCTGGGTCTGGCGCAAACGCAGGGCGCTCATAGGGGACCGCTGGCTCACCGGGATGTCGTGGCCGGTGCTGCCGGATGGGCGATCGACTCCAAGCCTCCACCCCACCGGCCACCACCAGTGAAGCTTGTCCCGAACCAAGCAAACCCACCGCCATGGTGACGGCGTCGAGACCCGAGCAACACTGGGTATCGACCGTGAAACACGCACAGCGATCAGAAAGACCTGCAGCCAGTGCGACCATGCGCGCAGGGTTGCCGCCTGCACCCAGTGCATTGCCGACCACCACGGCATCGACCTCACCGGGTGCAACGCCCGCGCGGGCCAGCAGTGCCTGCAACACAGGCGCGCCGATCTCGTGAGGTTCGAGCTGACCAAAGGCCCCTCCACGGGGAACCACAGCGCTGCGTGCCCATCCGGCGATCAGTGCAGGCGACGCAGACATGGCGAAACGTTGTCCCTGGATCCGTCGCTGTGCTGCTCAAGAACTTGGGCCAGCTTGTTGTGATCGGTCTTGCCACTGGCGGTCCATGGCCATTCGTTGCAGACATAGACATGGCGTGGCACCTTGTACGCCTCAAGGTGTTCTCGGCACCAGTTCATCAGTTCGTTCTTGACCACCGCTCTACCCGCTTGGGTTCGAACTATGGCCACCACCTGCTGGCCCCGGACAGGATGCGGTAGGCCATGAACCGACGCTGTGTCAACCGACGGGCACGCCGCCAATACGGTTTCCACCTCTTCTGGGAACAGGTTCTTGCCCTGGGTCACGACCATGCGGTTCTGACGGCCCATCAGTAGCAGACGACCTTGCGCGTCGAAATGGCCGACATCGCGCACCGATATCCACTCATCCGTCCGCAGAGCGGCCGTGGCATCCCGGTTTCCCCCGATGTAATCCATGAACAACATGGGACTGCGTACGTAAATCAGTCCAGAACCATCGGCCTCTTGGGGATCCCGGATGTCGATGTCCACATTGGCAAAGGGATACCCCACCACGTTTGCGGGAACGGCCGCATCGGCTGGTATCCATGAAATGAAACTGGTTTCGGAGGCCCCGTAGAACTCGATGATGCGAGCGCGCGGAAAGAGCGCCTGCACCGCGGGCGTGTGTTCACGTGTCCAGCGCGCTCCACTGATCATGATCAGGCGCACGCATTCCATGGGTGCCTTATAGCGACGGGCGGCCAACTCCAGCAACATCAGCAACTGGCTGGGCACTGCCACCAAACTGGGCGTGGCGCCCTGGGCCAGAGTGTCGATCAGCTCGGCAGCAGAGAATCGCTCCTGCACTACCACGCCCGCACCGCTCCAGAGTCCGAAGAGGATGCCAAACAGAAACAGCGAATGCGAGAGGCGCCCAGGCACCATCAGACGGGAGCAGGCATCAGGCCCGAAGGTCTGTGCGCAGATTCGGAAGCTTTCGACCCAGGACCTGTGGTGGCGTCGGAAACCCTTTGGAAGGCCCGTGCTACCGGACGTGAAGCCGACATAGAACGGCGTGTTGGGTCCGGGCGGTGCACATGAAACCGGTGCGGAGTCCAGCAGTTCCAGCACCGATCGACGGGTGGCAGGGGTCCAGTCTGGATCGCTGACCGCCGCACACCGGCCACTGGCGATCGTGGCCAGAAAATCGATCACCCTGTTTTGAATCGGCAACTCGTCGTCGATCAACACGGTGGCTGGCGCCCGCGAGAGTTCCAGCGTCAAGGCAGCTTGCTGGACCCTCGCGTACAGCTCGGCAAAACTCAGTGTCGACTGGCCCTCCAAGATTGCTGCCTTGTCTGCTCGCTGGATGGCCCAGCGGGCCAGCGACGAATGAACTAACTCGGAAGGAGAATCTTGAATCGTGGCAAGGTTCATTGCTCGATCTCTACTTGCCCATTCGCAACTGGAGTGCATCGCCGACCCGTCTTGCTGCCACCAGCATCAGAATGGACAAAGGGGGAATCAGGCGCCAACCGCCCGAACGACCGGTACGCACCCTGTGGGCATCGTCCAGTCGTTTCCACTGAATAAAGAAATGTTCGGTGAACCGGATCATGAGCGCCAGCTGCAGGCTGATTCGGCCCACGCGAACACCCAGGCAACCCAGCGGTGACAGCAGCCGTTCGAACACGCTCAGCGTCTCGGTATGGCGTGTGCTCATCGAAAGCGACACGCCCAGCAGGGTCATGGTCAGCAAGCGCGCGGCACTGGCCAGCCCCAGCGTGACCTGACCCAGGCAGGCGTGGAAGCCTGCCACCAACGATGCAGCGATCAACACGGACAGCACTAACCGGCGTGCGCCCGGAGCGGGGCGCCCGAGCGAGAGAAACACCACGGTAGAGACACCTGCTGCAAGCGCTAGCACCAGCAACTCCTCGGTCAGGAAGAGGACGGAACCGGTCACCGCCAGCCCCAACAACTTGAGGCCGGGAGCCCAGCCATGCAACCAGGTGCGTTGTTCGAGGTACAGGCTCTGCATGCGAAATCAAATCAGTGCAAGCGTTGAGCCAGGGTGCAAGCGATGGGAATCCATTCGGCGCGCAATATCGACCTCGTAGGCGGCGCAGACCTCTTGACCAGGTCCATCACCACGCACCTGACCCTCGGCAAGCCAGACTACACGTTCGAAGTGGCGCACGTGATTCAGCACATGCGTGGAGACAATGATCTGTTGCGGGGCCTGTTGAATTTCATGGGACAGCAAAATCTGGCCAGGCAGGTCCAGGCTGGCGAAGGGCTCATCCAGCAACAGCAGGACCGGTGCAGCGATGGTCAGGGCCAGCCAACAAACGAGTTGGCGCTGCCCCTGGCTGAGACAGGCGATGGCCCGTTCAGCCCAATGACCCAAACCACGGTCGCGGAGGAATTCGCGCACCTGTTCACGCGCTTGCCGACGCGGCACACCACTGACTTCCAAGCCCAGAGCGAGCTCCTCTTCCACCGTGGGAAAGATGATCTGCTCGTCCGGGCTTTGGAACATCATGCCCACCGGTCTCTCGCAGAGGTCAGTCGGCCCCACGTCGTTGCCATGCACCGAAATGCGTCCTGCGCTGGGCGTGTCCAATCCGCAAAGCAGGCGAAACAAACTGCTCTTGCCGGCGCCGTTGTCACCAATGAGTCCGATGCGGGACTCAACAAGTTCGAGGTTGAGACCACTGAAGACTGTAGTGCTCCCACGGCGCAAGGTGACACTCTCCATGCGAACGGTTCGAGCAGTATCCTGATTCGGCACTGATAACACCCTTGCAGCAATGAATGCGCGATTTCAGCAGGCGTTGGCAACCCGCGATAGTCCGACATGCAGGTACCTGTGTCGATACCTGACAGCTTGGCAGGGACATGCTGGAGCAATCGCACGCCAGACACAGGGGGCTTATGGTGCAGTGCGGCCACCGAATGGCCAGTCGGGAAGTCCGCGAGCCACAGTGTGCACGACGGTGGCGCAGACCACGCACTTGAGCAGATCACCTGGCACAAACACCAGCGTGCCGACAATGGCTTGCGACCAACTCAGAGGCTGAGAGTTTTTCGACGCTCACAGCGCCGATCATGCCCGTTGCGTATCACGCCGAGCGCGCCGACATGCGCACGAATGGCATCGCCGATGTACGTGGCGAGCGTCTATGGCTCGATCAAGAGCCTTATTTGGA
>NZ_JAUSOO010000113.1 GCF_030656115.1 Hydrogenophaga sp. | reverse complement strand
GTACTGCACGTAATAGACCGGGTTGTCGTTGTTCTTCTGCACCGCGAGGTCCACGTCAAACGTGTACTCGGTGTCGGGCTTGCGACTGAGCAGGAAGAAGCGCACCGCGTCCTTGCTGGTCCATTCGATCAGGTCGCGCAGGGTCACATAGCTGCCGGCGCGCTTGCTGATTTTCACCTCTTCACCGCCCTTGACCACGCGCACCATGGTGTGCAGCACGTAGTCGGGGTAGCCCTGGGGAATGCCCACGCCTGCGGCCTGCAGGCCGGCGCGCACACGGGCGATGGTGCCGTGGTGATCGGTGCCCTGGATGTTCACCACCTTGGTGAAGCCGCGTTCCCACTTGGCGATGTGGTAGGCCACGTCGGGCACGAAGTAGGTGTACGAACCGTCGCCCTTGCGCATGACGCGGTCTTTGTCGTCGCCGTAGTCGGTGGACTTGAGCCACAGCGCGCCGTCTTGCTCGTAGGTTTTCCCGGCTTCAATGAGCTTCTGCACCGTGGCGTCCACGCGGCCGCTGGTGTACAGGCTGGACTCCAGGTAGTAGTGGTCAAACTTCACCTGAAAGGCCTGCAGGTCCAGGTCCTGCTCGTGGCGCAGATAGGCCACGGCGAACTCGCGGATGCTGTCGAGGTCGGCCACGTCGCCGCTGGCGGTGAAGCGGCGGTCGTCGGACGCCACGGTTTTCTTGGCCAGGAAGTCGTCGGCAATGTCCTGGATGTATTCGCCGTTGTAGAAGGCTTTGCTCTCGGGATTCGCCGGGTCGGTGGGCCAGCAGCTGTCGCCGGGCTTGAAGCCCTGGGCGCGCAACTGCGTGCTTTTGGCCAGGGTGCCGATCTGCACGCCCGCGTCGTTGTAATAGAACTCGCGGTGCACGGCCCAGCCCTGGGTCTGGAACAGGCTGCAGATCGCGTCGCCCAGCGCGGCCTGGCGGCCGTGGCCCACGTGCAGCGGGCCGGTGGGGTTGGCCGACACAAACTCGACCATCAGGCGCTGGCCGTTGGACGGCTGCACGCCAAACGCGTCACCGGCTTGCAGCACCTCGTGCACGATCTGCTGCTTGGCCTCGGGCTTCAAGCGGATGTTCAGAAAGCCAGGGCCGGCGATGTCGATGCTGGCCACCCAGCGCTCGTAGGCGGGCTGGGCCAACAGCGCCGCGCGCAGGGTTTCACCGAGCTGGCGCGGGTTGAGCTTGAGCGGCTTGGCCAGCTGCATGGCCGCGGTGCAGGCGAAGTCGCCGTGGGCGGCCACCTTGGGCGACTCGAACGCGGCACGGGCACCCGCACCGGGGGACAGTTTTTCCAGCTCGATGGCCAGGCCGGTGAGCAGTTCTTGTTTGATCTTGAGCATAGGGGTGAGATTTTAGGCGGCGGCCTCGGTACACGCTTCAGGCCGGTACAAGGCCTGCCGTGACCTCGCCCGAGAGCCATCGGGCCCAATGGTCAACGCAGGCGCGCAGCTTGGGCAGGCGGTGGCGTTCGGACAGCATGACCGCGTAGATGGGTACCCGGCTTCGGTCGAACCAGTCGTCGAGCAGCGGCACCAGGGTACCGCGCTCGATGTGGCCACTGGTGTAGATGTCGTTGAGCCGACCGATGCCGACACCGGCCAGGGTGAGCGCCAACAACATGGCCGAGTTGTCGGTGCGGGTGTGGCCTCGGGGCAGGTAGGCCGGCGAGCCGTCGGGCGAGCGGCCCTTCGCCCAGGGCCAGCGGTTCATGGCCGGGCTGGCGCTGTTGGTGATCAGGCGGTGCGCCGCCAGATCGTCGGGATGCCGCGGCGTGCCGAAGCGCGCCAGGTAGGCCGGTGCGGCACACAGCTGGCGACCGTGCTGGGCGATCTGGCGCGCCACCAGGTTGTCCCCGTGGGTGCTGCCGGTGCGGATGGCGATGTCCACCCCCTCGCGCGCCATGTCCACCATGCGGTCGTCGGCCAGCACCTCCACCTGCAGCTGCGGGTGGGCCTCGTAGAGCGAGGGCAGGCTGGGCACGATCACACTGTCGGCCAGGCCCGGACTCACGCTCAGGCGCACCCAGCCGCTGGGGCCGGCACGCTTGTGCTGGAAGGCCGCAGCCAGCTCGTCGCGCGTGTCCAGAAGCCGGCGCGCGTGGGCGGCAAAGGTGTCGCCCTCGTCGGTCAGGCTCAGGCCGTGGGTCGTGCGGTGCATCAGGCGCACGCCACACTGCGCCTCCAGCCGGGCCAGGGTGCGCGAAACCAGGCTGACCGGCGCATGGCGCTCGCGCGCGGCCGCCGACAAGGTGCCCAGTTCGGTCACGCGCAGGAACAGGGCCGCATCGTCCAGATCGAGTTTCATGGCCTGGATTCTCCTGGTTTTGCAAAAAATGCAAAGCCATTAAGCGATTCAAGGTGTTTCCACGCACCGGACATCTCAATACAGTGAAACACCCAAGCCACCACCGCACAGGAGTCCACCATGAACCAGCCCACCCACCCCGACCCGCACGACTACGCCCGCGCACGCCACCGTGCCGAACACCTGCGCCAGGAAGCGGTCACCGAATTCTGGCGCGGCGCCGACTCGGCCTGGACGCGCGTGAACCTGGTGGGGGCCAATGCCCGCCTTGCGCGCAGCACGCAGCGCCTGCAGGCCCGGCTGCGGCGCCACCGGGCCGGGGCAGCACCGGACTTGGCAACCTGAGAAGCGCGAGGAGCACACCATGCCACTCGTCACACTGACCGTTCGTCAATCGTCGACCCCAGCCCACAAGGCCGCCTTGCTCGATGCCGTGCATGCGGCCCTGGTGTCCAGCGGCGTGCCACTCGCCGACCGTTTCCAACGTGTGCTGGCGCTGAGCGAAGCGGACTTCCGCTTCGACCCGCGCTACCCCGACCTGAGCACCGATCGCACGCCGGACTTCGCCCTGATCGAAATCCTGTGGTCAGCGGGCCGCAGCGTGAAGGTCAAGCGTGCCGTGCTCGCCCACCTCATGGCATCGCTGTCAGCGGCTGGGCTGCAGACCGAGCACGTCCTGGTGTGCTTCAAGGAAACCCTGTGGGAAAACTGGTCGTTTGGCGGCGGGCGGCTGTTGCACGCCTGAGCGGTTGAGCGTTTTTCGCTCATGTCTGAAAAACGCCCAGGCTCTGAGCCACAGCCGCCTCAACAGAACTTGCGCAAAGCCGTCAGGGCTGGGAGCCGCAGGCAGTACAACCCCAACGGACGGCAAGGCGAAGCACCACGGTGGCTTTACGCACGCAAGTCCTGCTCAAGCAGGATTCGCCAGGGGCATCGGCCGCAGGTGCTGGCGCGCCGCAGCCTTCACCGCGCCGGTGAGCCGCTGGGCCGAGATCGACTCGCGCGCCCAGTGCTGCCAGTAGAGCCCCACGTCCACCGTGGCGTCGGGCAGCACCTCTTGCAGGCCCGGGCGACCTGCCAGGTGCTGCTCGGGCACCATGCCCCAACCCAGGCCCAGTTCAATCGCGGTTTCAAACGCTTCCACCGCCGGGGCAAAGTGGCGCGGGTAGTTGGGCTGCTTCAGACCAAAGTGCTGCGCCAGAAACGCGTCTTGCAGCGCGTCTTTGCGGTTGAAGATGATGGCCGGGTGCGACAGCAGCTTGTGCGGCGACACCGCGCCAGCGGGCGTGCGGCAGCGCTGGACCACGGCGGGCGCGGCCACGCAGCGGTAGCGCATGACCCCCAGCGGCTCGGCCACGCAACCGCGCATGGGCTCGGCCAGCGTGGTGACACAGCCGATCACGTCGCCGCTTTTGAGCGCATCGTGGGTGTGGTCCTGGTCGTCGATCAAGATTTCAAGCAACAAGCGGTGGCGCTGCAACACCGGGGCCACGCCAGGCAAAAACCAGCTGGCCACCGAGTCGGCGTTGATCGCCACGCTCAGGCTCTGCCAGCGCACGCCGCTGCGCGCCTCGGTGCCTTGCAGGCCGCTGAGCAAGTCGGCCTCCATCATGCGCACCTGCTTCACATGGCCCAGCAGCGCCTGCCCGGCCGGGGTGGCGCGCACCTGCTTGCCGCGCACCAGCAGGCGCTGGCCCAGGGTGTCTTCCAGCGCCTTGATGCGCAGCGACACCGCCGCCAGCGTGAGCGACAAGGCCTGGGCGGCCGGGCCAAAGCCACGGTGTTCCACCACGGCGGCCAGGGCTTCGAGTTGGCGGGCGTCCAGCATGTTTTGGTTAAAAATTAATTGAGTGATAAGAGTTTAATTTACATTGATTTAAATAAAAACCCGTTTGGCACACACTGGCGGTCATTCGAACCCGATTCGACCCCCACAACCGCCCCGCTCCCGGAGATTCCCATGGTCCTGACCTTCCCCACCTTCACCGCCGGCATGGTGCTCAGCATCTCGCTGATCATGGCGATTGGCCCGCAAAACGCCCACGTGCTGCGCATGGGCCTGCAGCGCCAGCACCTGTGGCTCACGGTGGCGGTGTGCGCCCTGGCCGACGTGGTGCTGATTGGCCTGGGCGTGTTCGGCCTGGCCCAGCTCGGCGGCCTGAGCGACAAGCTGCTCGGCGCGCTCATTGGCGCGGGTGTGCTGTTTCTCGGCGTGTACGGCTGGCAGGCGTTTCAGCGTTTTCTGAAACCGCAGACGCTGGCGCTGGCGAACGGCGACCAGGGCCAGCCCCAAGGGGCCGCCGCCCCGGTGACGCAGCGCCAGGCCATCCTCTCAGCGCTGGCATTTTCCTGGCTCAACCCACACGCCTGGCTCGACACCGCCGTGCTGATCGGCACCGCGTCGCTGGCCTACGGGCAGGGCAGCACCTCGTTTGGCCTGGGCGCGGCCACGGGCTCGCTGGTGTGGTTTGTGGTGCTGGGCAGCGCCGCCTTCTGGCTCGGCCGCCGGCTCAATTCGCTGCACATCTGGCGTGCACTGGACGGCGCCGTGGCGCTGATGATGTGGGGCACCGCCGCCTGGCTGATTTCATCGCTGGTGTAAGCCCATGACCACCACCCGCCGCACCCCCGCCCCGGTCACCGTTTTTGGCCCGGACTTCCCGTTTGCTTTCGACGACTGGCTGAAACACCCGCAGGGCCTGGCCACGCTGCCCGCCAGCGCGCACGGCACAGAAGTGGCCATTGTGGGCGCGGGCATGGCCGGCCTGGTGGCGGCTTATGAGCTGATGAAGCTGGGCCTGAAGCCGGTGGTGTACGAGGCTTCGCGCATGGGTGGTCGGCTGCGCTCGCAGCCGTTTGAAGGCGGCCAGGGCGTGGTGGCCGAGCTGGGCGGCATGCGCTTCCCAGCCTCCAGCACGGCGTTTTACCACTACGTGCATCTGCTCGGCCTGCAGACCCAGCCCTTCCCCAACCCGCTCACGCCCGCGGCCGGCAGCACGGTGGTGGACCTGGAGGGCCAGACGCATTACGCCCGCACGCTGGCCGACCTGCCGCCCCTGTTTGCCGAAGTGGCGCAAGCCTGGAGCGCCGCGCTGGCCGAACTGGGCTTTGGCGACCTGCAGCAGGCGCTGCGCGAGCGCGATGTGCCCCGCCTGAAAGCCCTGTGGGACCGTCTGGTGCCACTGTGGGACGACCGCACGTTTTACGACTTCATCGCGCAATCCGAAGCGTTCAGCAAGCTCTCGTTCCGCCACCGCGAGGTGTTTGGCCAGGTGGGTTTTGGCACCGGCGGCTGGGACTCGGACTTTCCCAACACCATGCTGGAGATCTTGCGGGTGGTGCTCACCGGCTGCGACGAAGACCAGCACCTCATCACCGGCGGCGTGCAGCAGGTGCCGCTGGGCCTGTGGACGCACGCGCCCGAGCAGATCACGCACTGGCCACCCGGCACCTCGCTGGCCAGCCTGCACGGCGGTGCCACGCGCCCGGGTGTCACGGCCATTGCGCGCGCACGCAGCGGCCAGCTCGCCATCACCGACGCCTGGGGCACCGTGCGCGACTACGCAGCGGTGCTGGTGACCTGCCAGACCTGGCTGCTCACCACGCAGATTGCAGTGGAAGAAAGTCTGTTTTCGCAAAAGCTGTGGATGGCGCTGGACCGCACGCGCTACATGCAGTCGAGCAAAACATTTGTGATGGTGGACCGCCCGTTCTGGAAAGACGTGGACGCCGCCACCGGCCGCGACACCCTGAGCATGACGCTTACCGACCGGCTCACGCGCGGCACCTACCTGTTTGACAACGGGCCAGAGAAACCGGCCGTGATCTGCCTGAGCTACGCCTGGATGAGCGACGCGCTGAAGATGCTGCCGCACCCACCGCACAAGCGCGTGCAGCTGGCGCTGGACGCGCTGAAAAAGATCTACCCGAACGTGGACATTGCCCGCCACATCGTGGGCGACCCGATCACCATCTCGTGGGAGGCCGACCCGTATTTTCTGGGCGCCTTCAAGGGCGCATTGCCCGGCCACTACCGCTACAACCAGCGCATGTACGCCCACTTCATGCAAGACGGCCTGCCGCCCGCCGAGCGCGGTATTTTTCTGGCGGGTGACGACGTGTCGTTCACGCCCGCCTGGGTGGAAGGCGCGGTGCAGACCTCGCTCAACGCCGTCTGGGGCATCGTGCACCAGCTCGGCGGCCAGTGCCCGGCGGACAACCCGGGGCCGGGCGAACTGTTTCCGGGCATCGGGCCGGTGGCCTTGCCGGACTGACGCCTTCGGGCACAAGATCGCGGCATGCAAGACACCCTGACCCTCGCCCTCTGGCAAACGCCCTATGCGGACTCACCCGCCGACGCACTGCAACGGCTGGATGCCACCGCTGCACAGGCCCGCGCGCAGGGGGCTGACCTGCTCATCACGCCCGAGATGGCGCTGACCGGCTACGCCATCGGTCCCGAGCGCGTGGCGGCGCTTGCACAGCCGTGCGATGGCCCGTTGGCGCGAGCCGTGGCCGCCGTCACCCAGCGCCACGGCATCGCCATCGTCTACGGCTACCCCGAGCACAACCCGTACGGCAAGCCCTTCAATGCGGCCCAGGTCATCGGGCCCGACGGCACGCGCCTGGCCCACTACCGCAAGACCCACCTGTTTGGCGACATGGACCGCGCGCAATTCAGCGCGGGCGAGGCGGCTTCGCAGGTGTTCAACTGGCGCGGCTGGCGCCTGGGCCTGCTGATTTGCTACGACGTGGAGTTCCCCGAAACCGTGCGCGGGCTCACGCTGCAAGGTGCCGACGCGGTGCTGGTGCCCACGGCCAACATGATCGGCTTTGACGAAGTGCAAAACCTGCTGGTGCCCGCCCGCGCCTGCGAAAACCGGGTGTTTGTGGCCTATGCCAACGCCTGCGGCAGCGAGGGCGCGGTGCATTACGGCGGGCTCAGCACCGTGGCCGGCGCGCGCGGCACCACGCTCGCCCGCGCCGATCGCGAACCCTGTCTGCGGGTGGTCACGCTGGAGCACGCCGCCCTGTCACAGGCCCGCCAACACACCTACCTGAACGACCGGCGCACCGATCTGTATGGGCCGCTGACGAGCTGAAACGCCTGTGGCGCGGCGCGGGTCCCGCAGCCTTTCCAAGCCCTGCGTCATCCCGGTGGTTTGCTGCGAAAATCGTGTTTTTTGGAATACTCCCCCCACTAAGGAACACGATGGACATTCAAGGCTTTTTGGCGAACTACTGGCCGCTGCTGGCCCTGGCGCTGTGGTTGGGCTACAAATGGTGGAACGCGCGGCGCGTGGTGGCGCTGCTGCCGGCGCTCAAGCAGCAGGGCGCCTTGTGGGTTGATGTGCGCTCGGCGGGTGAGTTCGCCGCGGCGAATGCGCCAGGCACGGTGAACATTCCGCTGGGCGAACTGGGGCAGCGGCTGGGCGAAATTCCCAAGTCGGCACCGGTGGTGTTGTGCTGCGCCAGCGGCACCCGCAGCGGCATGGCCAAGCTGGTGCTGAAGAAAAACGGTTACCGCGATGTCTACAACATCGGCAACTGGACCAAATTTCTCCAGGCCAACGTCTGACCAGAACCGGGGGCGCTCAGCCGCTCAGGGTCCCGCCCAGAAATCGGCCTGCCCGTAGTGGTGCTTTAAAAAGTCGATCCACAGCCGCACCCGCAGGGCCAGGTGTTTGCGCTGCGGAAACAGGGCGTAGATGCCGTTGGGCGGGGCCGCGTAGTCGTCCAACACCGTGACTAGGCGGCCAGCGGCGATGTCGGACTCCACTTCCCAGGTGCTGCGCCAGGCAATGCCATAGCCCGCCACACACCACGCGTGCAGCACCTGACCGTCGGAGCAGTCGAGCGGGCCGCCGGGGCGCAGATGCACCAGCTCGCTGGCACCGCCTTCGGCCGCCGGCATGGCAAAGGCCCAGCCCCGGGTTTGTGAAGCGTCGCTGCTGAGCGTGAGGCAGTCAAAGCGGGCCAGATCGGACGGGGTTTGCGGCCGCCCATGGTGCTGCAGGTAGCGCGGCGCGGCCACGCACAGGCGGCGGTTGTCGGCCAGGCGCACGCTCACCAGCGACGAGTCGGGCAGATCGCCCACGCGCACGGCGCAGTCGTAGGCTTCGCCCGCCACGTCCACCACGCGGTCGCTCAGGTTGAGCGAAATCGTGACCTCGGGGTGCAACTCGCGAAAGCGCGGCACCAGCGGCGCCACATGGCGCCGGCCAAAACCGGCCGGTGCGGTCAGGCGCAGGTGGCCGCTGGCTTTCACGCCGCCCGCGCTCACGCTGGCTTCGGCATTGGCCAGATCGGCCAGCAGGCGCTGGCAATCTTCCAGAAACGCACTGCCCTCGTGCGTGAGCGTGATGCGCCGGGTGGTGCGCACCATGAGCTTGACGCCCAGGCGCGATTCGAGCGCGTCAAGCCGGCGGCCAATGATGGCCGGCGCCACGCCTTCGGCCCGGGCGGCGGCGGTCAGGCTGCCACGGGTGGCCACCGAGGTGAAGGTTTCGAGCTGTTTGAGCTTGTCCATGGCGGGCAGATTACCCCAGCGGCAGGATCCAATCAACCGCAACCGGCCCGAATTGACAGCGTTTCAGGTGATCAATGGTGCAGATGCCCCACCCGAGGGCAGGCCGGTTTTCAAGGGCGCTCACGCGGCCCTGGCATGGCGGCAAACGGCGGTTGCTGCCGGCCTTGCCGTAAACTCCCCACGGGGTCCGCACCGAGTGCCACAGCATGGGGCTGGCTCGGGCCCGGCACACCCGTGCCGCCGTGCGCAGGCGCTGTAGACCAACACGATGCTGGAGAACACACATGAAGGGCATGATGGGCTTTCTGGAAAAGGCTGGGCTGGTCCGCATGGACGCACCCCACGAGACCGCCGCGCCCACGCCACCGCCCGAGGGGCCGCCCCCCGAGGCCGCCGCCACACCCCCACCACCGCCCGCCGACACGCCCATGGCGGCTGGATCGCCCCTGAAACTCGACGAGATCTACGCCCAGGCGGGCGTGCCCGCGTCCTTGTACCCGGCCGAGCGCCTGCTGCGGTTGATCGAAGGCCTCAGCGCGATGGACGCAGCCACCCGTTTGATGGTCATCCAGGCCATGGACGCCGCCGACGAGTCGTGGACGATCAACGACCCGCTGGCCGATGCGCACGCCAAGGTGCAGGCCCTGGCCATGCATAGCGAGTTGCTGGAGCTGAACCTGCAGGCGCTGGAGCGCGACACCCGGGCCCGAATCGAATCGACCACCGCACGGCGCGAAAAAGTCGTGGGCGACATCCGCCAGCAAGTGTCCGAACTGGAGGCGCTGATCGCCCGCGAGGTGTCGCGCGCCGCGCAGGAGATGGCGACCCAGGAGGCACAGCTCCAGGCCGCCCGGGAACACACGGCCGGGCAACTGGCCAGCCTGTCGCAGCTCAGCCAGCGGCTGCAGCAGCTGTCCACCCAATTTGGCGCGCCCGCCGCCGCCCAGGAATGAACCCATGGCCAGTTTGACCCCGCTTTCCAAAGGACTGATCGGCCTGGCCGTGGTCGGCGCCATGGCGTCGGCCGTGTGGCACCTGGCGCTGAAAGAGCGCTTCAACACGCCGCCCAGCGCCACCGCCCCCAGCGCCCAGCCAGCGCCGTCGGAGCCCCCAGCACCCAGCGTCACGCCCACGCCATCCAGCACGCCACCACCGCCCAGCGAGGCCGCTGCGGCGAACCCCAGCGGGGGCCTGTCGCCGCAAGAGCACGCCGAACAGGGCCGCCGCTGGATGGAAAGCGGCGACTTTGCGCAGGCCCGCCCCCACCTGGAGCAAGCGGTGCAGGGTGGCGACGCCGGGGCGGCCTGCCACCTGGGCGAAATGACGCTCAAGGGCCAGGGCGGCATCGCGGCCGACCAGGAAGCCGCCGCCAAACTCTTCCAGCTGGCCCAGTCCCGCAACGCCATCTGTTTCGCGCCCGGCCAGTGAGGCCGCACCCGCCCTCTTTCCAAGGACACCCCATGCAACTCCGCCTCATCGCCCTGGCCACCGCCCTGCTCAGCGGCCTCTGGATCACCGGCACGGCCCAGGCCCAGGGCTTCGTTTTCGGCACCGCCGAACCCAAGACCACCACCGCTGCGCCCGCTGGCGCGCGCAACGCCAAGGTCGAGTCGGCGCAGCGCCTGCTGGCCCGCCTGGGCCTGCTGCGTGAAACGCCCTCGGGCACCCTGACCCCGGCCACGCTGGACGCCCTGCGCGCCTTTGCCGCCCGCACCGGCACGGCGCCCGCCAGCGAGGTCAACGACGCGCTGCTCAACGCGATCCGCCGCCACATCTGGACCAGCCAGAACTGGTCCAGCGGCAACTACAAGGGCAAAGAGAAGATCGTGGACGCAGCGGGCCTGCGCGAGGCGCAGATCCTGCTGGGCAAGCTGGGCTTCAACGCCGGCCCGCTCGACGGCACCTTCGGCCCGCAGACGCAAGTGGCCACCGAGGCCTTCCAGGAGTCGCAGGGCGTGAGCGTGGACGGCCTGATCACCTCCACCGTGCTGATGAACCTGCGCCGCGCGGTGAACGGCGCGGGCGCCGGCGCCAAGGAAACGGTGCGCGTGCTCAACTGGCCCGACTACATCGAGCCCAGCGTGCTGCAGGACTTCGAGAAGGAATTCAACATCCGCGTGGTCTACGACATCTTCGCCGACAACGACGACCTGCAGGCCCGCCTGGGCGCGGCCGGCACGCCCTACGACGTGGTGTTCCCCACCGCCAACGCCGTGCCCGGCATGGCGGCCAAGGGCCTGCTCGGCAAGCTGGACAAAGCCAGCCTGAAAAACCTGAACAACATCGACCCGCGCGTCGACGCCACCCTGCGCGCCTGGGACAAGGACGGCGCCTACAGCCTGCCCTACATGTGGTACACGGTCGGCATCGCCTGGAACCCCAAGCTGACCAGCAAGGCCTTTCCCGGCCACACCATGGACGCGCTCGCCACCGTGTTCGACCCGGCCATCGCCCAGCGCTTCCGGTCGTGCGGCATCGGCGTGGTCGATTCGGCGTCCGATGTGATCCCGCTCGCGGCCATGGCCGGTGGCCAGCCCAAGTGGGCCGGCCGCGCGTCGATTGCCGCCGCCGAGAAGGTGATGGAGCGCATCGCCGGCACCGTCAAGGTCATCCCCACCGACCAGTTCATCGACGCGCTGGCCAACGGCAAGCTCTGCGTCGCCATCGGGTTCTCGGGCGACGCGGTGCAGGCGCAGGGCAAGTCGCGCGGCTCGGTCGAGTACCGCGTGCCGGCCGACGGTGGCCTGCTCGCCATCGACGCCATGGCCGTGCCGGCGAACGCGAAAAACAAACGCGCCGCGCACCAGTTCATCGACTACCTGATGCGCCCCCAGGTGATCGCCAAGGTCTCCAACACCGTGGGCTATGCCAACGCCAACCTCAAGGCCGGCGAGTTCATGAGCGCGAGCGTGAAGAGCAACCCGGCCGTGGTGCCCAGCACCACCGCGCTGAGCCGCTCGTCGCCGATCCCGGTGTTGTCCGAGCAGGATCAGCAGGAGATCAACCGCATCTGGTCGCGTTTCGCCAAGTGACACCGCCAGTGACACCGGCGCCACGCCCGCCACGCCCTTGAGCGACAAGCCGTCCTACCTGGGCGCCTTCCTGCGCCACCCGGCCAACCGCACCGCCCTGCTCGCGGCCGGTGTGGTGGCCATCTTTGCGTCCATCCCCATGGGGCTGTCGGGGCTGGCACTGGTGGGCACGCTGGCGCTGGGCACCGAAATTTTGGCGGCGCTGATGGTGCCCAGCCTGCCGTCGTTCCAGGCCTGGGTCGACCGCGAGGCGCAGCACCAGCGCCTGAGCCAGCGGCGCCAGTTGCTGGTTGCCGAGCTGCGCGAGCGCGGCGAGTCCGACGCCCTCGCCACCTACCAGCACATGTGGGAACGCGTGCAGGCGCTCTACCAGACGGCGGGCGACCGGCAGACCACGCTGACCCGACAAGACGTCGAAAAACTCGACGCCCTGACGGTCGATTACCTCGGCCTGAGTGCGGTCAACGCTTCGCTGCGCCGCCGCAAAGAACCGATCCGGGAAGATCAGGTCAACCGCCGCATCGCCCAAGTCCAGGCGCAACTGCAGAACCCCGCGCTGGGCGACAACGAGGCGCGGCAGCTGCGCGCCACGCTCGCCGAATACACCGAGGCGCTGAACCGTTCGCGCCGCCTCGCGGTGCGCCGCAGCGCACTCGAAGCCACGCTGCTGGCCATGCCCGACAAGATGGAAGAGGTGTACCAGTTGGTGATCACCTCGCCCTACGCCAGCGACATGGGCAGCAAGCTCGAAGACTCGCTCTCGCGCCTGCGCATCGCCGAAGAAGTGGCCGCCGAATTCGACGTCACCGACCTGGCCGCGTTTGGCCACCCGGCCCCGCGCGTCAGCGCTCCCGGCACCGCAGCCCACGCGGCCACGGCACAGGCCGCAGCCCGCCAGAAAACCTGATACTCAACCACCACCGAACGCAACCAGGAGCACCCATGGCCAACAACGCAATCTTCGCCCGCCTCGCCAACCTCTGGACCGGCTTCATCTCGCTGTGGGTCTCGGACATCGAGAAAGAACACCCCGAGATCGCGTACCAGAACGCGATCTCGTCGATGATCCAGAAGTACACCCAGCTCAAGGCGGCCACCGGCGCCATCATCGCGCGCCGCCAGGAGATCACCTCGCGCCTGCAAGCCAGCGAACGCGAACTCGCCGCCGTGAGCACCGACCTGGAGGCGGCCATGGCCACCAACCAGGACGACCTGGCCGTGGTGCTGATCCAGAAGAAGAACGCGCTGGACGCGGCCATCGCCGAGCTGCGCGCCGATGCCGCCCAGGCCACCGCCGATGCCGACGGCGCGAAAGATTCGCTGATCCAGGTGAAGTCCGAAATCGACAAGCTCAAGGCCGAGAAAGAACGCATGCTGGCGCAGATGCACAGCGCGCAGGCCCGCATCAAGATCCAGGGCCAGCTTGACGGCCTGTCGGTGGACGCCGAGGTGCAGGCGCTGGGCGCCGTGCGCGACCACATCAAGAGCCAGGTGGCGCAGGCCAGTCTGGGCGCCGAGCTGCAGAGTTCCGACCTCGACGTGCGCCTGAACAAGCTGCGCCAGAGCAGCGGCAGCGTGACGGCCAAGGCGCAGCTCGAAGCCATGAAGCAGGCGCGCGCTGCCGCGCAGGCCGCCCCCACCAAGACGCTCTGAGCCGCCCCCGCATGAACGCACCCGCCCCCCCGCGCCACGAGCTGCCCCGATGGGCCGAGGTTCTGCGGCAGAAGTACCTCGCGGGTGAAGCGTCCACCTTTGTGCTCTACCGCAACGTGTTCGACAACGTGCTGGTGGGCGACAAGCTGCACAACCTGGGCTCATTTCTGGTGGAAGCGCTGTTCAAGGACACCAAGCAGCACGTGTGCGAGGTGAGCCTGGAGCGCGGCATCCGCGTGCTCTCGGGCACCAGCGAAGACAAGCAGCGCGCGCTGCTGCGCCAGCATGAAGAAGGCACCGAGCCCGACCTGCTGGCCGCGCTGCACGCGCTGGAGCAGCGCATGCGCGCGCAGCCGTCCACCGCCGTCATCGTGCCCTATGCCGACGCGCTGCTGCCCGCTGGCGACCCGAGCTTCATGGCGCAGACCGACCGCCAGACCTACCTGGTGTTCCACCGCTGGTCGCTCGACCAGACGCTGACCCAGGGCGACAACATCGTCGTGCTCATCACCGAGTCGCTGGGTGCGATCAACCCCGGCCTGCTGTCCAACCCCAAGGTGGCGGCCATCGAAATTCCCATGCCCGACCTGCCGCTGCGCAAGCAAGTGATCGGCTTTTTTGCGCCCAAGCTCAGCGCGCACCAGATCGATCTGTTTTCCGAGCGCACCAGCGGCCTGCGCACGGTGCAGCTCGCCAACATCCTGGCCGGCTCCCAAGGCCATGGCCTGAGCGAGGCCGAGCGCCGCGCGCTGATCGGCCAGCTGCTTGACGGCACGCCCGACGCAGCCGCCCGCGCCGACACGCTGGCCACCATCACCGCCGGCATGACGCCCGCCGAGATCACGCGCCTGATTGAGCCCGGCAAAGCCCTGCCCACCGGCGACGCCGACCAAGAGGTGCTGAAAGTCATCCACGCGCGCAAGCGCGAGATGATCGAGAAGGAATGCGCGGGCCTGATCGAGTTCATCGAACCCAAACACGGCCTCTCGGCGGTGGGCGGGCACGAGCACATCAAACACGAGCTGATGGCCATCGCCAAGAACCTCAAGGCCGGTGAAACCACGCTCACGCCCATGGGCCTGCTGGCGGTCGGCCCCATGGGTTCGGGCAAAACCTTCGTCATCAAAGCCTTCCTGAAAGAGGCGGGCCTGTCGGCCGTGGCGCTGAAAAACTTCCGCTCCAAGTGGGTGGGCTCGACCGAGGCCAACCTGGAGCGCGTGCTCGCCACCGTCAAGGCCATGGGCCCCATCGCCGTGATCATCGACGAAGGCGACCGCAGCTTTGGCTCGGGCGGCGGCGAAGACAGCGACGGCGGCACCAGCTCGCGCGTGATTGCGCGGCTCAAGGAATTCATGGCCGAGCCCGAGAACCGCGGCCAGGTGCTGTTCGTGATGATGACCAACCGGCCCGACAAGCTCGACTCCGACATCAAACGCCCCGGCCGGCTGGACCGCAAGATCCCGTTCTTCTACTGCGACACCGCAGCCGAACGCGTGCAGGTGTTGCGGGCCGTGCTCTCGCGCTACCAAGAGCCCTGCGTGGCGAGCACCGAAGAACTGCTGACGCTGTGCGACACGCTGACCGGCTATTCCAACGCCGACCTCGAAGCGCTGGCGCTGCTGGCTGTGGAACTGGCACGCAACCAGGCCACGCCGCTGAACGCCGACGCCCTCACCCAGGCCGCCGCCGACTTCATGCCGCCGCAGGAGCGCGACATGATCGAGTTCATGGAGCTGCTGGCGGTGTCGGAAACCTCGCGCCGCTCCATGCTGCCCAAACGTTTCCGCGACATGGCCCTCGCCGACATCCAGAGCCACCTGATCGCCGCCAAACGGCGCGCCCTGACCCGTTGATCCTTTGATCCGCTGACCCACCCCACACAAGGAGCCATTCATGCCAACGATTCAAGACCAGAACCTGAGCGCCACCCAGGTCATCCAGCTGACCCAGGCCATGTTGTCGGTGGCCCTGGTGGATGGCATGCACCCCGCCGAAGCGGCCCTGATCGGCCAGTTCTACGAAAGCTCGCGCTCGGCCGACATGCCCACCACGTCGGCGATGCTGTCGGGCACCCACGCCTTTGACGCCACGGCCATGGTCGGTTGCCCGGCCGACGTGGCCGACACGGTGGTGCTGATGTGCCTGATGTGCGGCTACGCCGATGGTCACCTGAGTGCCGAAGAACGCACCCTGGTGCAGTCGTACGCCGCCGCCCTGGGGGTGGACGACGCACGCTTTGAAGCGCTGCTGGGCCAGGTGCGCGACGAGCTCATCGGCGCCCTGTCGCACCTGCCCGACGCGGAATCGGTCGCGAATGTGGTGCGCGAGCTGGCTGCGGGCGGCTGAGCGCCTCCAGCAGCACCCGCTTCAGAGGCCGATGGCACGGCAGGCGGGCTGAGGCGTCTGCACCCAGCCTTTGGGCAGCCCCGCTTCGGGCGTCATGCCGTACACCGGCTCGCCGGGCAGCCCCGCCTTCAGCGGCGCGCGCGCCGCCATCAGGGCGGCCAGGTCCACGCCCGTGCGCACGCCCATGGCCTCGAACATGAACACCAGGTCTTCGGTGACCACGTTGCCGCTGGCGCCGGGCGCGTAAGGGCAGCCGCCCAGGCCGCCGAGCGAGCTGTCAAAACTGCGCACGCCCACGTCAAAAGCCGCCAGGCAGTTGGCCAGGCCCAGGCCGCGCGTGTTGTGCATGTGGGCCGCGCCGGCGCGCTCGCCCAGCTCGGCGCGCAGCCGGGTGAACAGGCGTTTGACTTGCGCCGGGTTGGCCATGCCGGTGGTGTCCGACAAGCCCACTTCGTCCACCCCCGCCTGCACGCAGGCGAGCGCCAGGCGGATCACATCGTCTTCAGCCACCGCGCCTTGCAGCGTGCAGCCAAACGCGGTGGACAAGCCCACCTCCACCGGCACGCCGGGGGCCTGTTCGTTGCGCAGCGCGATCACGTCGCGCAACTCCGCCACCATCTGCTCGCGCGTTTTGCGCACGTTGGCCAGCGAATGCGCTTCGCTGGCCGACACCGGCAGGGTGAGTTTGTGCACGCCGGCGGCCAGCGCCGCCTGGGCGCCGCGCCGGTTGGGCACCAGGGCCATCACCGTCAAGCCCGGCAGGGTGATCGCGTGGCGCACCACCTCGGCCACGTCGGCCATTTGCGGCAGCAGCGCTGCGGGCACAAACGAGCCCACCTCGATCTCGCGCAAACCGGCCGCGGCCAGCGCGCTGATCCAGCGGCACTTGTCGGCCGTGGGCATGGTGGCTTTGACAGACTGCAGCCCGTCGCGCGGACCAACTTCGCTGATGTGGATATCGGGCATGGGGTTCATTGAAAACAAGAGGGGGTTCAGGCCACGGCGGCCTGCGCGCGCAGGCGGGCCATGTCGGCTTCGGTGTAGCCCAGGCCTTGCAGCACCTCGGCGGTGTGCTGCCCTTGTGTGGGCGGCTGCAGGCGCACGCCCAGGCGGTGGCCGTCCATGGTGAAGGGGAACAGGGTGGTCTTGGCGGTCTGGCCGGCGCGTGCGCCGTCGGGCAGGGTGATGTCGGCCAGGCCGCCGGTGGCCAGCAGGTGTTCGTCGCCGTACAGCTCTTCGGGCTTGCGGATGGGGGCAAACGGCAGGCCAACCTTTTCAAACAGCGCCGCCAGGTCGGCTGCGCGCCAGGTGGCCAGGCGCTCGCGCAGCACCGGCAGCAACTGCGGGCGTTGCTTCACGCGGGCGTTGTTGTCCGGGTAACGCGGGTCGGCCTTGAGGTCGGCAAAACCCAGCGCGTCGCAAAACGTGGCCCACTGCGCGTCGCTCACCGCCGCCAGAAAGATCTGTTCGCCATCTTTCACCGTGAACACGTCGTACACCGCCCAGGCCGAGATGCGCTCGGGCATGGGCGCCGCCGCCTGTCCGGTGATGGCGTACTGCAGCATGTGCTGGCCGACCAGGAAGACGTTGTTTTCAAACAGCGCGCTTTGCACTTCCTGGCCTTTTCCGGTGATGCCGCGCTGGATCAGCGCACCCAGCGCACCGATGGCGCCGAACATGCCGCCCATGATGTCGTTCACGCTGGTGCCCGCGCGCAGCGGGTCGCCGGGGCGCCCGGTCATGTAGGCCAGGCCGCCCATCATCTGCACCACCTCGTCCAGCGCGGTGCGGTGCTCGTAGGGGCCGGGCAAAAAGCCTTTGTGGCTCACGTAGATCAGCCGCGGATTCACCTGCGACAGGGTTTCATAGTCCAGCCCGTATTTCTTCATGGTGCCGGGCTTGAAGTTCTCGGCCACCACGTCGGCACTGGCGGCCAGGCGGCGCGCCACCTCGGCGCCTTCGGGTGTGTGCAGGTTGATGGCGATGCTCTTCTTGTTGCGGTTGAACATGGGGAAGAAGCCAGCGCCCGAGCCCAGCAGGTGGCGCGTGCGGTCGCCGTCGATCGGCTCCACCTTGATGACCTCGGCCCCCATGTCGGCCAGCACCATGCCGCAGGTGGGGCCCATGACCATGTGGGTGAACTCGACCACGCGCAGGCCCTTGAGCGGCTGCGGGGCAGAAGGTGTGGACTCGGTGGGTTCGGTGAATTCGGTGTTCATGGGGGCGTGGTTGTTCGTCGGGGCATCCATCATGCACACACCCCGTGGGCGATGCTGTGCAGGCCGTCGCACCGACCCATCTCACGCACGGTGAGGGTGTTGTTCATGTCTTGTCTCCTACCCGGAGCTTGTGCCGGTTGGGGGGTAGTTTAGGATTCACCAAAATGCTGTAAAGCGGTATTTTGGAACCTCAGAGATTCCCAACCGGAACAACACCATGCGCGACCTTGACCTCACCAGCCTGCGCCTCTTCGTGGCCGTGTGCGACACCCGCAACATCGCCCGCGCCGCCGCCGACGCCAGCCTGGTGGGCAGCGCGGTGAGCAAGCGCCTGGCGCAGCTCGAAGCGCAGCTGGGCACGCCGCTGCTGGTGCGCCAGCGCCACGGCGTGGAGCCCACACCCGCTGGCGAAAGCCTGCGGGAGCACGCCCGCGAACTGCTGCTGGGCGCACAGCGCATTGAGCGCGACATGGCGGCCTACGCGGCGGGTGTGCGCGGGCAGGTGCGGGTGCTGGCCACGGCGTCCGTCATGGCCGAGCGGCTGGCCGACGACGTGGCCGATTTCCTGACAGCGCCCGAGCACGCGGGCATCCGCGTGGAACTGGAGGTGCGCGCGAGCCCGCAGGTGGTGCAAGGCATTCGCGACGGCGTGGCCTCGCTGGGCATTTGCTGGCAGAGCCCGCACGGCGCCGACCTGCGCGGCCTCGGCACCGCGCCCTACCGCCAAGACCGGCTGGGCCTGGTGATGCACGCCGGGCACCCGCTGGCCAGCGCCCATCGGCTGCGGTTGGCCGACGCGCTGGATTGGGACTACGTGGGCCTGCCGGTGAACAGCGCGGTGCAGGCGCTGCTGGTGCGCGCCGCTGCCGAAATAGGTCGCCACCTGAAATACCGCATGATCGTGACCGACTTCGAAGCCGCGCTGCGCGTGGTGCGCACACGGCTGGCGATCAGCGTGATCCCGATGGAAGTGGCCCTGCCGCGTGCGGCGCAATACGGCCTGCGCGTGGTGCCGCTGGACGAACCCTGGGCCGAACGCGCGTTCGCCCTGTGCTTTCGTGGCGCGGGCGCGCTCACCCCGGCGGCGCAGCTGCTGCTGGACCATCTGCAACGGTGGGGTGCTGATGGGCCATGGCACCCGGTCGATGGCCAGGCACCCGATCGGCCATAGCATTAGCCCACTAAAAGTCACAGATAAATCGCTTATCAGGAAATCAATGGCGCATCAGGTATCGAATAAAGTTCAGCCATGGAAAAACCCCGCGCTGTTTTGTTCGATGCCTACGGCACGCTGTTCGATGTGTACAGCGTGGCGCTGCTGGCCGAGCAATTGTTTCCCGGCCAAGGCCAGCGCCTGAGCACGCTGTGGCGCGACAAACAGATTGAATACACCCGCCTGGTGACCACCAGCAACGGTGGCGCGCACTACCAGCCGTTCTGGGCGCTCACGCAGCGCGCCCTGGCCTACGCCATCAAGGTGGTGGCGCCAGCGGCCCGGCAAGACTGGGCCGCTTTTGAAGCCCGCGCCGCCCAACTGCTCAACCAATACCGCAGCCTGAGCGCGTTCCCGGAAAACCGCGAGGTGCTGCAAGCCCTGCGCGCGCGCGGCATTGCCACCGGCATCTTGAGCAACGGCGACCCCGCCATGCTGGGCATTGCCGTGCGCAGCGCCGGGCTGGACGGCTTGCTCGACCACGTCATCAGCGCCGACCCGATCCGCCTGTACAAAACCCACCCCGCCGCCTACGCGCTGGGCGAGAAAGCCACCGGTTTGCCTGCCCGCCAGATCGTGTTTGTGAGCAGCAACGCCTGGGACGCGCTGGCCGCCACCTGGTACGGCTACCAGACGCTGTGGGTCAACCGCCAGAATATGCCGTTTGAAGAGCTCGGCACCCAGCCCACACGCACCGGCCACAGCCTGCGCGATGTGCTCGCATTCTTTGACTGAATCTGTTTCCTTTTTCAACACCGTTTCGGGCTGAGCCTGTCGAAGCCTTTTTTCCTGGAGCTATCCGATGACACAACGCACCACCATCCACGGCCTGCAAGTCGCCACCGAACTGTTCGACTTCATCAACAGCCGCGTGCTGCCCGGCACCGGCGTGAGCGAAGCCACGTTCTGGCAAGGTTTTGACGCCATCGTGGCCGACCTGGCCCCGAAAAACGCCGCCCTGCTGGCCGAGCGCGACCGCCTGCAGACCGAGCTGGACACCTGGCACCAGGCCAACCCCGGCCCCATCACCGACATGGCCGGCTACCGCCAATTTCTGGAAACCATTGGCTACCTGGTGCCGGTGCCCGCTGACGCCCAAGCCACCACCGCCAACGTGGACGCCGAGCTGGCACTGCAGGCCGGCCCGCAGCTGGTGGTGCCCATTCTGAACGCCCGCTACGCCCTGAACGCCGCCAACGCCCGTTGGGGCAGCCTGTACGACGCGCTCTACGGCACCGACGCGATTTCGGAAGCCGACGGCTGCGAGAAAGGCCCGGGCTACAACGAGAAGCGCGGCGCCAAGGTCATCGCCTTCGCCCGCAAATTTCTCGACGAATCGGCCCCGCTGGTCAGCGGCTCGCACGCCGATTCCACCGGCTACGCCATCGCCAACGGCGCACTGCACGTGACGCTGCAAGGCGGCGCCACCACCGGCCTGAAAGACGCCGCCCAGCTGGTGGGCTACCAGGGCGACGCGGCCGCACCGTCGTCGGTGCTGATGGTGCACAACGGCCTGCACTTCGACCTGATCATCAACCGCGCCACCCCCATCGGCCAGACCGACGCCGCGGGCGTGAGCGACCTGGTGATGGAAGCCGCGCTGTCCACCATTCTGGACCTGGAAGACTCCGTGGCCGCCGTGGACGCGCAAGACAAGGTGCTGGCCTACAGCAACTGGCTCGGCATCCTGAAGGGCGACCTGACCGAAGACGTGGCCAAGGGTGGCAAAACCTTCAAGCGCGGCCTGAACGCCGACCGCGTGTACACCAGCCCCCAGGGCGACGCCGAAGTGCGCCTGCACGGCCGCAGCCTGCTGTTCCTGCGCAACGTGGGCCACCTCATGACCAACCCGGCCATTTTGTGGGGCGCCGAAGGCCAAGAGATTCCCGAAGGCATCATGGACGCGGTGGTCACCACCACCATCGCGCTGCACGACCTGCAAGGCCACGGCCAGCTGGCCAGCGGCCCCATCCGCAACAGCCGCACCGGCTCGGTCTACATCGTCAAACCCAAAATGCACGGCCCCGCCGAAGTGGGCTTTGCCGCCGAACTGTTTGGCCGCGTTGAGCAGGTGTTGGGCCTGCCTGAAAGCACGGTCAAGCTGGGCATCATGGACGAAGAGCGCCGCACCAGCGTCAACCTGAAGGCCTGCATTGCCGCTGCCGCCAGCCGCGTGGCGTTCATCAACACCGGCTTCCTGGACCGCACCGGCGACGAAATGCACACCGCCATGCACGCCGGCCCCATGGTGCGCAAGGGCGACATGAAAGCCAGCGCCTGGATTCAGAGCTACGAGCGCAACAACGTGCTGGTGGGCCTGAGCTGTGGCCTGCGCGGCAAGGCACAAATTGGCAAAGGCATGTGGGCCATGCCCGACCTGATGGCCGCCATGCTGGAGCAAAAAATTGCCCACCCCAAGGCCGGTGCCAACACCGCCTGGGTGCCCAGCCCCACCGGCGCCACCCTGCACGCCCTGCACTACCACCAGGTGCTGGTGAGCGACGTGCAGAAAGAGCTGGAAAAGATCGACGCCAACGCCGAGCGCGACAACCTGCTCACCGGCCTGCTCACCATTCCCGTGAGCAGCAATCCGAACTGGACCGACGCCGAGAAACCGCAAGAGCTGGACAACAACGCCCAGGGCATTCTGGGCTACGTGGTGCGCTGGGTGGACCAGGGCGTGGGCTGTTCCAAGGTGCCCGACATCCACAACGTGGGCCTGATGGAAGACCGCGCCACGCTGCGCATTTCCAGCCAGCACATGGCCAACTGGCTGCACCACGGCGTGGTGACCGAAGCACAGATCAAGGAAACCTTTGAGCGCATGGCCGCCGTGGTGGACGCCCAAAACGCCGGCGACCCGCTGTACCAGCCCATGGCCGGCCACTTCGACACCAGCATGGCCTACCAGGCCGCCTGCGACCTGGTGTTCAAAGGCCTGGC
>NZ_JAUSOO010000099.1 GCF_030656115.1 Hydrogenophaga sp. | reverse complement strand
TCCAGTCGTCCAGCGCCTGCTGGAGCTTGTGGGCGATGCCGGTCGCATAATGCGCGGTCGAAAGGTCGCGGGAAACCACCACCAGTTGTCCGTCGCGCGAGCCGTCTTTGTAAGTGGCGAGTTTCATGCATGTCTCCTGCTTCAGTTTCAATGAAATGCCATCATGGCAACCGGGTTGGCCGCACCCCCGGAGTGGGCGGATACGACCGCATGCCATGGCGCGCCGTCACGCACCACGAGTTACGGATAGTGAAATAAGTTAACCTATCCGTAAAAATTGGAATTTTAGACCAAAGCCCTGTCCCCCGTTGATTGCTCTTCAAACACCATGCCCGCAGCCCTGCCCTCCGACGCCGACACCCCTCGCAAGACACCGGCCGCCACCGACAGCCCGGACGATGGCGAGCACCTGCGGGCCGGCATCCAGTCGGTGGAGGTGGGGTTTGAGCTGCTCAACGCCCTGTCCCACGCGCCCGGTGCGCTGATGCTGCGCGACCTGGCCGCCGCCGCCGGCATGAGTGCGGCCAAGGCGCACCGTTATCTGGTGAGTTTTCAGCGCATGGGCCTGGTGATGCAAGACCCGGTGAGCACCCGCTACGACCTGGGGCCGGCCGCCCTGCGCCTGGGCCTGGCCAGCCTGAGCCGCATCGACGCCGTGAAGCTGGCCCGCGAGCGCGTGCCCGCGCTGCTGCTGGAAACCGGCCACACGCTGGCCATTGCGGTGTGGGGCAACCAGGGGCCCACCATGGTGCACTGGGCCGAAGCGCCGCAAACCGTGCCCGTGACACTGCGCCTGGGCGACGTGATGCCGCTGCTGACCTCCGCCACCGGACGCTGCTTTGCCGCCTTCATGGGCACCGAAGGGCGCGATGCCGAGCGCATTGCCCCCATGATCCGCGACGAGCTGACCCGGCTGAAAAAGCTGCCCCACAACGCCATGCCCTTGCTGGACGTGCCCCAAACCCAGCAGGCGGTGCAGGCCATGCTGAATGAGACCCGCCACCACGGTCTGGCGCGCGTGGTGCACAGCCTGGTGCCCGGCGTGGGCGGTTTTTGCGCGCCGGTGTACGACGCCCAAGGCCGGCTGGCGCTGGGCCTGGTGGTGCTGGGCTCGGTGGCCACGCTCGACACGCAATGGGACGGCGCCCCGGCCAAGGCTTTGCTGCGCTGCGCCCGCCAGCTCAGCGCCGACCTGGGGCACCAGCCCCTCGCGTGAACCCCTGTGAGCCCACTGCCTGAGCACCCACACGCCGCACCGCGCTGGACCACCCTGGCCCTGCTCGGCACAGCGGTGCTCGGTGTGCATCTGACGCTGTTGGTGGGCGACCTGAGCAGCCTGCCCGCACCCCTGGCCCCCAGCGCACCGATCGCATCGTCTGCATCCACAGCAGGCACCGCAGAGCCACGCAGCACCGACATCGGTACAGCGGCGCCACCGCCGGCACCACCCCGCGCCACCCTCAGCACGGTGCGCTGGATCGTGGCGGCCACGCCAGTGCCAGCGCCGACACCCCAGCCGGTGGCGCGCGTCGAACCGCCCCCTCCCAGTCCCCCGGTGGCACGCCCCAAGCCAACGCCCAGGCCCTTGCCCGCCGAAACCGAGGGGGGTGCTGCGCCGAACACAGATGGCGCAGCCCCTGCAGCGGGTGGTGCGGTTGGTGATGCGGTCATTGGTGCGGTGGCGGTTGCGCCGCTGCCCGCCACCGCACAGCCCGAAGAGACAACGCCCACCGAAACACCCGAAGCCACGCCCAACACCGAGGTGGTGGGATCGGCCGCACCGGTGCCAGCAGACACCAACAACCCACCGCCTTACCCGGCGCAGCCTGCGCACAGCGAGCCCCGCCCACCCGCGCAGCCACCCGCCAGCACGCATCTGGTGTACGGCGTCACCGGCACCGTCAAAGGCCTGAATTACAGCGCCAGCGGCACGCTGGACTGGACCCACGCCGACGGCCGCTACAGCGCTCGCATGGAGATGCGCGTTCTGCTGCTGGGCAGCCGGGTGCAAACCAGCACCGGGCGGGCGGACGGCAGCGGCTTGCTGCCCGAGCGTTTTTCCGACAAAAGCCGCAGCGAACGCGCGGCCCATTTTGACCATGCGCAGCAAACCATCCGCTTCAGCAACAACCGGCCCGATGCCCCCCTGCAACCCGGCGCCCAGGACCGGCTGAGCCTGTTTATGCAACTGGCTGGCCTGCTGCAGGCCCAGCCCGCAGCCTACCCAGCGGGGCAGACCATCTACCTGCAGGTGGCGGGCACCAGCGACGCCGACATCTGGCGCTTTCGGGTGGCTGAAGAGGAAACCCTGGCGCTGCCCGCCGGCAGCCTGCGCACCCGCCATCTGGTGCGCGAACCCCGCGAGCCACGCGACAGCCTGATCGACATCTGGTTCGCCACCGACTTGGCCCACCTGCCAGTGCGCATCCGCATCACCCAAGACAACGGCGACCGCGTGGACCAACAGCTCAGCCGAATGCCTTGACCCTGGAAACGGCACCCGGCTGTACCCAAAATGCCACGGCCCTTGAAACATCCCTGAACGTATCCACCTAAAAAGCAGGTCCAATACCCTATCGACTGACAATTGCCGATATAAGGTCATCAGGAACACCGGTTTTTTCTACCTTTTGGAAGGATATTTCAGTCATGCACATGCTTTACGACTCGGATGCCTTTGCCGTGGTCCACATCCTGGCCAATGCGCCCACCGAAGGCGACAACATCATTGCCGACGGCCCCCAGATCCCCCGCCACGGCTTTGAGATCGTGGACAAACGCTCGGGCAAAGAGGTGTACCTCGACGGCTCCTGGGCCGAAATGTTCCAGCTCCAGATCACCGCCTGGCAGCAAACCACCCCCTCCCAGGAAGAAGTGGAAGACACCCTGGAAGGCTACGCCGGCCTGGCCCAGATGCCGGTGGTCATGCACTGAAAGGCTGAGAGCCTTTCGTTCACGCCCGAAAAACGCTCAGCCTCTGACGCCCCAGCGACCGCCCACAGCCCGGTTTGCACCGGGCTTTTTTTCAACGCTGCCGCGCGCTCCACCACCGGAACACCGGCTCGGCCAACAACAACACCGCCACCAGGCGACACACCTGAAAAGCGGTGACCACCGGCACGCCCAGCTGGAGCACCTTGGCGGTGATGGCCATTTCGGCAATGCCGCCGGGCGACGTGCCCAGCACCAGGGTGGCCGGGTGCAGACCGGTGAGCCCGGCCAGCACCCAGGCCACAGCGGCGCACAGCCCCATCATGACCCCACTGGCCAGCGCCACCGAGGCCATCCAGCGCGGCGCGGTGTGCACAAACGCGGGCGTAAAACGCACCCCCAGACTCACCCCAATCACCAGCTGGGCCGCGTTGGTGAGCCCGCTCGGAATGGCAGACCATCCCACCCCCGACAAGGTGAGCCCCATGGACACCAGCAGCGCCCCCATGAACCACGGGTTGGCACGCCCCAGGCGCCGCATCAGCAGCGCACCCACCAGCGTCAGGCCCGCGAGCCAGACCAGGCCCTCCACCTGCACCGCACGCAGCGCCGCAGGCAGCCGGTCAAGGCCCTGCACACCCCAGAACTGCAGCGCAAAGGGAATGGTCAGCGTGACCATCAGCACCCGAAGGCTGTGGGCAGCGGCCACCAGATCGGTCCGGGCGCCGTGGCGTTCGGCGATCAGCGTCATCTCTGAAGCGCCGCCAATGGCGGCCGCAAAATAGGTGGTGCTGCGCAACTGCGCCGGGCTCAGCGCAGGCCAATGGGCCGCATGGTGGTGGCGCAGCCAGGCGCCAAAACCCAGCCCCAGCGCCAGCGCCCAGGCAATGCCTAGCGCAATCGCCCACCACAAACCAGCGATCAAGGCGCCCACCTGCGGCGTGAAATACAGCCCCAGGGCCGACCCAATCACCCACTGCCCGGCGTTGCGAAACGGCACCCAGCTTTCGGTGCGCCCGCCCAGCACCGAGGCCAGTGAGGTCGCCACCAGCGGGCCGATCATCCAGGGAATGGGGGTGTTCAGCCAGACACACAGACGTGCGGACGCATAGGCCAGCAACAGCGTCAGGGCCACGCGGCGCCAGGCCACAGGAGATGGGGGAAGGAAGGACAGCACTCGGGTTTCTGCGGGGATCACCCGCGATACTGGCGGGCCGCGTAGTATCCCTGCATGAACTGTCTAAGCGCTGTCACCCGGGGCCGACATACGACCGTTGTGGGTATCTTGCTGTGCGCTGCGCTGACCGCGTGCGGCAGCACCACACAGCCCAACCAAGCCCATGCAGCCTGGCTGGCGCCCGTCGGACAACTACTGCCTGCCACCCCCTTGTTGCTGCTGGGCGAACAGCACGACGCGCCCGAGCACCAGGCCCTGCAGCGCGAAACCGTGCAGACACTCAGCCAGGCCGGTCGGCTGGCTGCGGTGGTGATGGAAATGCTGGAACAAGGCCATCAGACCACCGGCCTGCCCCCCAGCGCCAGCGAAGCCGAGGTGCGCCAGGCCTTGCAATGGAGCGACGAAGCCCACGGCGGCTGGCCCTGGATGGTGTACGGCCCGGTGGTGATGGCGGCGGTGGGGGCGGGCGTGCCGGTGCTGGGAGGCAACCTGCCGCGCGCGCAGATGCGCACCGCCATGGGCGACAGCACCCTGGACCCGCGGCTGCCTCCGGACGCACTGGCGCAGCAGCAAAACCACATCCGCGAAGGGCATTGCAACCTGCTGCCCGAACACCAGATTGCACCGATGACCCGCATCCAGATCGCCCGCGACCGCAGCCTGGCCGCCGTGGCGGTGGCCGCGCTGCGACCCGGGCAAACGGTGCTGCTGGTGGCGGGCAATGGCCATGTGCGGCGCGACCTGGGCGTGCCCCAGCACCTGCCCGCCGGTCTGCAGCACCACGTGGTGATGGCGCAAGCCGGGTCAAACCCCGCAAGCCCACCCAAACACCAGGCCGACACCGTGTGGACCACGCCCCCGCGCCCACCCACCGACCATTGCGCGGTGCTGAAGCAGCAGATGAGGCGGTAAAACCCCAGCCGCTCAGCGCCTGCCGTTCAAACCACCCGCTTGATCGCGTCGGCCAGCACGCCGACCATGGTGTCGATGTGCGACTTTTCCACAATGAAAGGCGGTGCAAACACCAGGTTGTCGCCCGCGTTGCGCACCAGCACGCCGCGGTGGTAGCAGTCCATGAACACATCAAACGCGCGCTTGCCCGGCAGTCCGGGCAACGGCGCCAGCTCCACCGCAGCGGCCAGCCCCAGGCTGCGGATACCGATCACGTGGGGCAGCCCCTTGAGCGCGCTGTGCATGGCGTCGCCCAGCATCGGGCCCATCTCGCCCGCGCGTTCAAACAGCTGCTCTTCGCGGAACAGGTCCAGCGTGGCAATGGCCGCTGCGCAGGCCACGGGGTGGCCCGAATAGGTGTAGCCGTGGAAGAACTCAATGGCGTGCTCCGGCGCACTGCCGTGTGCGCCCATCATGGCGTCATAGATGCGGTCGGTACACACCACGCCACCCAGCGGAAACACGCCGTTGGTCACCGCTTTGGCGAAGTTCAGCATGTCGGGCTGCACGCCGTAATAGTCAGACGCAAAGGCGGTGCCCAGACGGCCAAACCCGGTGATCACCTCGTCAAAGATCAGCAAAATGCCGTGCTTGTCGCAAATCTCCCTGAGCCTTTTCAGGTAACCCTGCGGCGGCACGTACCAGCCCGCACTGCCCGCCACCGGCTCCACGATCACGGCGGCGATGTTGCTCGGGTCGTGCAGCGGCAAGATGCGGTTTTCCAGCTCCAGCAGCAGGTCTT
>NZ_JAUSOO010000088.1 GCF_030656115.1 Hydrogenophaga sp. | reverse complement strand
GCCATCAACAACGTCAAGCCCATGGTGGAAGTCAAGTCCCGCCGCGTGGGTGGTGCCAACTACCAGGTGCCCGTCGAGGTGCGTCCTGTCCGCCGCCTGGCGCTCTCCATGCGCTGGATCAAAGAAGCCGCGCGCAAGCGCAGCGAAAAGTCCATGGCCATGCGCCTGGCCAACGAGCTGGTTGAGGCCACCGAAGGCCGTGGTGGTGCCATGAAGAAGCGTGACGAAGTGCACCGCATGGCCGAAGCCAACAAGGCCTTCAGCCACTTCCGCTTCTAAGACCGGTTTCCAACGTCAGTTCAAGCGAGCCCGCAGACCCCAAAAAGGGTGGCGGGCTTGCCTTATTCAGGAGTATTTTCATGGCACGAGTTACGCCACTGGAGCGGTACCGCAATATCGGTATTTCCGCCCACATTGACGCCGGCAAGACCACCACCACCGAGCGCATTCTTTTCTACACCGGCGTGAACCACAAGATTGGTGAAGTGCACGACGGCGCTGCCACCATGGACTGGATGGAGCAGGAGCAAGAGCGTGGTATCACGATCACGTCCGCGGCCACCACCTGCTTCTGGCGCGGTATGGACGGATCTTTCCCCGAGCACCGCTTCAACATCATCGACACTCCCGGTCACGTGGACTTCACCAGTGAGGTGGAGCGTTCCATGCGCGTCTTGGACGGCGCTTGCATGGTGTACTGCGCTGTGGGCGGTGTTCAGCCCCAGTCCGAAACCGTCTGGCGTCAGGCCAACAAGTACAAAGTGCCGCGTCTGGCCTTTGTGAACAAAATGGACCGCACCGGTGCCAACTTCTTCAAGGTCGTTGACCAGATGAAGACGCGCCTGAAGGCCAATCCTGTGCCTATCGTGATCCCGATCGGTGCCGAAGAGCATTTCACGGGCGTCGTGGACCTGCGCAAGATGCAAGCCATCATCTGGGACGAAGCGTCCCAGGGTATGAAGTTCACCTTCACCGAAATTCCCGCTGAATTGGTTGCTCTCGCCGAAGAGTGGCGCGAGAAGATGGTGGAAGCCGCTGCTGAATCCAGCGAAGAGTTGATGGACAAGTACCTCGGCGGCGAAGCGCTGACCGAAGACGAGATCACCGCCGGTCTGCGCACCCGCACGCTGGCTTGCGAAATCCAGCCCATGCTGTGCGGCACGGCGTTCAAGAACAAAGGTGTTCAGCGCATGCTCGACGCCGTCATCGAATTGCTGCCCTCGCCGGTGGACATCGAAGACGTCAAGGGTACCGACGAGGATGAGGTGCCGACCACCCGCAAAGCCGATGACTCAGAGAAGCTGTCGGCGCTGGCGTTCAAGCTGATGACCGACCCGTTCGTGGGCCAGCTGACCTTTGTGCGCGTGTACTCCGGCGTCATCAAAAAAGGCGACACCGTGTACAACGCGGTCAAAGGCAAGAAAGAGCGCATCGGCCGTATCGTTCAGATGCACGCCAACAACCGCCTGGAAGTCGAAGAAATTCGTGCCGGTGACATTGCCGCCTGTGTGGGCTTGAAGGACGTGACCACGGGTGAAACCCTGTGCGATCCATCCGCCATCATCATGCTGGAGCGCATGGTGTTCCCCGAGCCCGTGATTGCGCAGGCCGTTGAACCCAAGACCAAGGCCGACCAGGAAAAAATGGGTATTGCTCTGGGCCGTCTGGCTGCAGAAGATCCATCGTTCCGCGTTCGCACCGACGAAGAGTCGGGTCAGACCATCATCGCCGGTATGGGCGAGTTGCACCTGGACATCATCGTGGACCGCATGCGCCGCGAATTCGGTGTGGAGGCCAACGTCGGCAAGCCCCAGGTGGCTTACCGCGAAACGATCCGTGGCACCATCGAAGATGCCGAGGGCAAATTTGTGCGCCAGTCCGGTGGTAAAGGTCAGTACGGTCACGTCGTGCTCAAGATCGAGCCGCAAGAGCCGGGCAAAGGTTTTGAGTTCGTCGACGCCATCAAAGGCGGCGTGGTTCCGCGCGAATACATTCCTGCGGTCGAAAAGGGTGTGATCGAAGCGTTGGGTCAAGGCGTGCTGGCGGGTTACCCCGTCGTGGACGTGAAGGTCACGCTGCACTTCGGTTCTTACCACGACGTGGACTCCAACGAACTCGCCTTCAAGATGGCCGCGATCTTTGGTTTCAAGGAAGGCTGCCGCAAGGCCCAGCCCGTTATTCTTGAGCCGATGATGGCTGTGGAAGTCGAGACGCCTGAAGACTACGCCGGTACTGTGATGGGCGACCTCTCCAGCCGTCGAGGCATGGTGCAGGGCATGGACGACATGGTCGGTGGCGGCAAGGCCATCCGGGCTGAAGTACCGCTGTCCGAAATGTTCGGTTACTCGACCTCGCTGCGTTCGGCCACGCAAGGCCGCGCCAGCTACACGATGGAATTCAAGCACTACTCGGAAGCACCGCGCAACGTGGCAGAGGCCATCGTCGCCTCGCGCGCCAAGTAATCGACCGCTTGAAAGCCCTCAATCCAAGGATTCAACCTCTTTGGATGTGAGCAAGATTTAGCCGGTCTGCGATCACGCGCCGCCCTGTCCCCGTGCGGGGCGAACCAGCAGTGTGGTGCAGACCTAAAACCAGTGACACGGGCTTGTTCTTTCTAAGGAATTGAAAAATGGCAAAAGAGAAATTTGAGCGGACCAAGCCGCACGTCAACGTCGGCACCATTGGTCACGTTGACCATGGCAAGACCACCCTGACCGCGGCCATCACCACCGTGTTGGCGGCCAAGTTTGGCGGCGCAGCCAAGGCCTACGACCAGATCGATGCGGCTCCCGAAGAAAAAGCCCGCGGCATCACCATCAACACCGCCCACGTGGAATACGAAACGGCCAACCGCCACTATGCCCATGTGGACTGCCCCGGTCACGCCGACTATGTGAAAAACATGATCACCGGTGCCGCCCAGATGGACGGCGCCATTCTGGTGTGCTCGGCCGCTGACGGCCCGATGCCCCAGACCCGTGAGCACATCCTGCTGGCCCGCCAGGTGGGCGTTCCCTACATCATCGTGTTCTTGAACAAGTGCGACATGGTCGATGACGCCGAGCTGCTTGAGCTGGTCGAAATGGAAGTGCGCGAGTTGCTCGACAAGTACGACTTCCCTGGCGACGCCACCCCCATCATCCATGGTTCGGCCAAGCTCGCCCTCGAAGGCGACAAGGGTCCTCTGGGTGAAGAGGCCATCATGAAGCTGGCTGACGCGCTGGACACCTACATCCCCACGCCCGACCGCGCGGTGGATGGTGCCTTCCTGATGCCCGTGGAAGACGTGTTCTCCATCTCCGGCCGCGGCACCGTCGTGACCGGCCGTATCGAGCGCGGCATCGTCAAGGTCGGCGAAGAAATCGAAATCGTCGGTATCGCTGACACCCAGAAGACCACCTGCACCGGCGTGGAAATGTTCCGCAAGCTG
>NZ_JAUSOO010000109.1 GCF_030656115.1 Hydrogenophaga sp. | reverse complement strand
ACCTGTTGCTGGCCGGGGGTATCTTCTCCATCGGCACCGTCTTCTTCCTCTGCATCGCCCTCTTCGTCGTCACGCTGGCCAAGCTGTTCCTGACCTTCGTGATCGCCATCGGGCCGCTGTTCATCCTGTGCCTGGCCTGGCGCCCCACCGCGCGGTTCTTCGACAGCTGGTTGTCCATGTTGCTGAACGCCGTGGTGCTCACCTGGTTCGCCTTCTTCGCGCTGGGTCTGAGCGCCTACATGGGCGCCGCCATGTTCAAGGCCATCAACGACGGTGGGGGTTTCCTTGGCAGCACCTTCAATGTGCTGGGCGAAGCCACCCGCTACTGCGTGCTCATGATCCTCATGGCCATCCTCTGCTTCCAGGCGCCCAGCCTCGCCTCGGCCCTGACGGGTGGCGCAGCGATTCAACAAGGCATACAGATGATCCAGAACGCGATGATGGTCTCGGGCCTGCGCTCAGCCTCCTCCGCCCGATCAGCTGCAGGCGGTACAGGCGCGGGGGGCGTGATCCGTTCAGGCGCTGGCGCGGCTGCCACGGCGGGAACCGCCGCAGCGGCCACGGGTCGTTACGCCGGAAACATGGCCCGCAGGGGCTACGGAGCCGCACGGTCTGCGGCATACCGACTCGCCGCCCTGCGCGGCCGGTCTTGATCTCCCACTTGCCAAGGAGCACACCATGAACTACCGCCTCAAGGTCGCCGCCGCCGTGTTGATTTCGCTGGGCGCCAGCCACGCGCGCGCCACCGGCATCCCCGTGATCGATGTCGCCAACCTGTTCCAGGCGGTGCAGCAGGTGATCAACGACATCACCCAGATCAACAACCAGATCCAGCAGATCCGACAACTGCAGACCCAGATCGACAGCATCAACGGCATGCGAAGCCTGGGCGACGTGTTCAACAACCCGCTGCTCAAGGACTACATCCCGGCCGAGGCCTACACCTATTTCAACGCCATCAACACATCGGGGTACAACGGGCTCAATGCCACGGCCAAGGTGCTGCGCGATGTCGGGATGCTCTACAACTGCATGGACCGCACGGGCGACGCGCGCACCGAGTGCCAGGCCACCCTGGCTCAGCCGTACCAACAGAAAGGCCTGCTGCAGGACGCGATGAAATCTGCAGCACAGCGGCTGGACCAGATCCAGTCGCTGATGACGCAGATCAACGCCACCACCGACCAGAAATCGGTACAGGAAATTCAGGCCCGCATCGGCGCCGAGAACGCCCTGTTGGCACACGAGTCCTCGCAAATCCAGATGCTGCAAGGCATGGCCGACAGCGAGGAGCGCATCGCCCGGTCCCGTGAGCGCGAACGCCAGTACCAGATGCTGGGCCGGACCGGC
>NZ_JAUSOO010000080.1 GCF_030656115.1 Hydrogenophaga sp. | reverse complement strand
ACGAAAAGCTGTTGTCTACCTTTGATGTGGACCACATTCCTGCGGAGGCGCTGCTGTTTCAGACCGGCTACCTGACCATCCACGACAGCCGCGAGCCGCTGTTGGGCAACTGGGTCTACACCCTGGGCTACCCCAACCGCGAGGTGGAGTCCAGCCTGAACATGGCCTTGCTCACCGGCTACGGCCTGAGCGAACAACACGCCCTGAGCACCCGGCTGGCGCTGATCGAGATGCTGCAAACCCGCAACCTCGCCGGTATGGAGCCTCTTTTTCAGGCCCTGTTTGCCGGCATCCCACACGATGGGTACCGCAAAAACCAGCTGGCCCAGTTCGAGGGCTACTACGCCAGCATCTTCTACAGCTACTTCGCCGCCCTGGGGCTGGACATTCGCCTGGAAGACACCACGAACCACGGGCGCATCGACATGGCGGTGCTGTTCAACGGCGAGGTGCTGCTGTTTGAATTCAAGGTGGTGGAACTGACACCGCAAGGCCAGGCGCTGCAGCAGATCAAAGACAAAGGCTACGCCGACAAATACCGCGCACGCGGTGAGCCCATCCACCTGATCGGCGTGGAGTTCAGCAAGGACAGCCGCAACGTGGTGGGTTTTGAGGTGGAGACGTTATGACAGCCGTGAAACAGAAACTGCCCATCGGCATCCAAGGCTTTGCCAAGTTGCGCGAAGAAGGTTGTTACTACGTCGATAAAACCCCGTATGCGATGCGCTTGATTGAAGAGGGTAGCCATTACTTTCTCAGCCGTCCGCGCCGCTTTGGCAAGAGCCTATTTTTGGACACGCTGAAAGAGCTGTTTGAGGGCCATGCGGAGTTGTTCAAGGGGTTGGCGGCAGAAACACAGTGGGACTGGACGAAAAAATACCCGGTTATTCGCATCAGTTTTTCTGATGGGGTGTTGCAAAACCGGGCCGAATTGGATCGGCGAATCGTCGATATTCTGCGCGTCAACCGTCTCGATTTGGGATTGACGCTGCCTGCGGATGTGGCTGAAACCGATGTCATCAGCAGTCTGGCCGACTTGTTGCGCCAAGCCCACCGCAGCACCGGCCAGCGGGCTGTGGTACTGATCGACGAATACGACAAGCCCATTCTTGACAACATCACAGACACAACTGCAGCCACGGCGATGCGCGAAGGGCTCAAAAACCTGTACTCCGTGCTCAAAGATGCCGATGCGCACCTGAAATTCGTCTTTCTGACCGGCGTGAGCAAATTCAGCAAAGTCAGTTTGTTCTCGGGTCTGAACAACCTACAGGACATTACGCTGACACCCGAATACAGTGCTCTGTGCGGCTACACCGATGCCGATGTAGACACCGTGTTCGCGCCCGAGCTGCCTGGTCTGGACCGCGAACACATCCGCAACTGGTACAACGGCTACAACTGGTTGGGCACCAGCGTTTACAACCCGTTTGATTTGCTGCTGCTGTTTCGCAACCGCAAATTCAAACCCTACTGGTTCGAAACTGGCACGCCCACCTTTCTCATTCAATTGCTGGCCGAGCGGCAGTTTTTCACGCCCAACCTGAGCCAGGTGGTGGCGCATGAAAAACTGCTCTCCACCTTCGATGTGGACAACATTCCCGTCGAAGCCCTGATGTTCCAGGCGGGCTACCTGACGATTGATTCGGTCTGGGAAATTCCCGGGCAAATGGAGCTCACGCTCAAATACCCCAACCTGGAGGTGCAGGCCAGCCTGAACGACAGCCTGCTGCAGCACCTGAGCGGCGGTCTGGCCATTCCCGGTCCCCACATCAGCCGCCTGTACCGCCTGCTGGCCGCACGCGACTTTGCCGGGTTAAAAAACCTGTTCCATGCTTTCTTTGCCAGCATCCCCAACGACTGGTACCGCAAAAACCAGATATCTCAATTTGAAGGCTATTACGCCAGCATCTTCTACAGCTACTTTGCCGCGCTGGGGCTGGACATCAGATTGGAAGACACCACGAACCACGGACGCATCGACATGGCGGTGTTGTTCAACAACGAGGTGCTGCTGTTCGAATTCAAGGTGGTGGAACTGACACCGCAAGGCCAGGCGCTGCAGCAGATCAAAGACAAAGGTTACGCCGACAAATACCGCGCAAGGGGTGAACCCATCCACTTGATCGGTGTGGAATTCAGCCGCGACAGCCGCAACGTGGTGGGGTTTGAGGTAGAGGCGCTGACACCGAGCAGCGGGCAATAGACGGGCTGTTGAGCCATTTGCGCACGGCAAGCCGGTGCTTTGTGTGGGGCCATCCTTTTGCGTGGCACGCAGGGCATCACCGGAACTTGGCCTTCTAAAATGGCCGCATGTTCATACACCTGCGCCTGCACACCGAATTTTCCGTCGTTGACGGCACCAACCGCATCGACGATGTGGTGGCTGCCGCCGCCGCCGACCGCCAGCCTGCGCTGGCCATCACCGACCTGAACAACCTGTTTGGTGCCGTCAAGTTTTACAAGGCCGCACGCGGTGCCGGGGTGAAACCCTTGCTGGGCGCCGAGGTGATGCTGCAAGGCTTTACCGAAGAAACGCCCAACGCCATGCCCGGCAGCCACCAGCCAGCGGCCCCGCGCGTGGTGCTGCTGGTGCAGGACAAACAGGGCTACCTGAACCTGTGCGAGCTGCTGGCCCGCGCCTGGACGCGCAACGACGGCCGGGGCGGTGCACTGATGCAGCGCGCATGGCTGGAAGAACTCAACGGCGGTTTGCTCATGCTCTCAGGCGCGCAGGCCGGCCCGGTGGGGCAGGCGCTGATTCAGGGCGATGCCCACCGCGCGGCCGATGTGGCTCGCAAGCTGGCGGCGTTGTTCAGCCAGCGCTTCTACATCGAGCTGCAGCGCGCTGGCCGGGTGGACGACGAGCGCCATGTGACCGCCGCCGTGCAACTGGCCGCGCGCTTGCACCTGCCGGTGGTGGCCACGCACCCGGTGCAGTTCACCGAGCCGGACGACTACGAGTCGCACGAGGCGCGGGTGTGCATTTCCGATGGTGAAATTCTGGGCAACAGCCGGCGCGTGCGCCGCTTCACCCGCGAGCAGTATTTCAAGAGCGCCGAGCAGATGGTGGCGCTGTTTCACGACGTGCCCAGCGCCGTGGCCAACACACTGGAAATTGCCAAGCGCTGCAACCTCACGTTGGTGCTGGGCAAGCCGCAGCTGCCCAACTTCCCCACCCCGCTGATCGATGGCGTGCCCATGCCGATGGAAGATTTCTTCCGTCTGTCGTCGTTTGAAGGCCTGGAAGAGCGGCTGGCGCACATTTACCCCGACGTGGCCAAGCGCGACGCCGAGCGTCCGCGCTATGTGGCCCGGCTGGAATTCGAGATCAACACGATCTTGAACATGGGCTTCCCCGGCTACTTTTTGATCGTGGGCGACTTCATCAACTGGGCCAAGAAAAACGGCTGCCCGGTGGGCCCGGGCCGGGGTTCGGGTGCCGGCTCGCTGGTGGCCTACGCGCTGAAGATCACCGACCTGGACCCGCTGCAATACAACCTGCTGTTCGAGCGGTTTTTGAACCCCGAGCGGGTGTCCATGCCCGACTTCGACATCGACTTTTGCCAGACCAACCGCGACCGGGTGATCGACTATGTGAAGGACAAGTACGGTAAGGACGCGGTGAGCCAGATCGCCACCTTCGGCACCATGGCGGCCCGCGCGGCTATTCGCGATGTGGGCCGTGTGCTGGACTTTTCTTACGGTTTCTGCGACGGCATTTCCAAGCTGATCCCGAACAAGCCGGGCATGTCGGTCACGCTGCAGTACCCGCCCAACCCCAAAAAGGAAGGCGACAAAAACAACTACGCCATCGAGATGGAGCCGGTGCTGGCCGAGCGCATCAGCAAAGAAGACGACGTGAAAACGCTGATCGAGCTGGCGCAGAAGCTCGAAGGCATGACCCGAAACATCGGCATGCACGCCGGTGGCGTGCTCATTGCGCCGGGCAAACTCACCGACTTCACCCCGCTGTATGCCCAGCCCGGCAGCGACTCGGCCGTGAGCCAGTACGACAAGGACGACGTCGAGGCTGTGGGCCTGGTGAAGTTCGACTTTTTGGGTCTGGCCACGCTGACCATTCTGGAGATTGCACGCGAGTTCATTGTCAAGCGCCACAAAGGCCAGGAAGATTTCTGCTTCGAGAACGTGCCGCTGGACGATGCGCGCGTCTACGCGCTGTTCTCACGCGGCCAGACCGAAGCGGTGTTCCAGTTTGAAAGCCGCGGCATGCAGGGCATGCTGAAAGACGCCAAGCCCAGCCGCCTGGAAGACCTGATTGCGCTGAACGCGCTCTACCGCCCCGGGCCTATGGACCTGATTCCCAGCTTCGTGGCGCGCAAGCACGGGCGCGTGGTGATCGAGTACCCGCACCCGCTGGTGGCCGACATGCTGCGCCGCGCCATGGGCAAGAAGAAGGCCGAAGAAATGGCCGAACACCGTGCCATCTTCCGCGCCGGTGCGGCCAAAAACGACATCAGCCAGGAAAAGGCAGACGAGATTTTTGACTTGATGGAGAAGTTCGCAGGCTACGGCTTCAACAAGTCGCACGCCGCCGCCTACTCCCTGCTGGCCTACCACACCGGCTGGCTCAAGGTGCACTACACGGCCGAGTTCTTCTGCGCCAACATGACGGTGGAGATGGACGACACCGACAAGCTCAAGGTGTTGGTGGACGATGCGCACAAAATGGGCATTTCGTTTGAGGCGCCCGATGTGAACAGCAGTTTTCACCGCTTCGAACCCATCACCGACAAGTCGATCCGCTACGGCCTGGGCGCCATCAAGGGCACCGGGCAACAGGCCATTGACGCCATCGTGGCGGCGCGCGAAGGCCGAGGCGATGGCCCCAACGGCGCCGAGGCGGGGCCGTTCAAGAGCCTGTTTGACTTCTGTCGCCGCGTGGACCGCTCCCGGCTGAACAAGCGCACGGTGGAGGCGCTGATCAAGGCCGGTGCCTTTGACTCGCTGCACCCGAACCGCGCCGAGGTGCTGGCCTCGGTGGAGCGCGCCTTTGACTTCGCGGCCGCCAGCGTGGCCAACGCCAACCAGGGCGGCCTGTTCGACATGATGGGCGGCGACGACGACCACGGATCGAGCACGCAAGAGCCCGAGCTGGTGGCCACCGAGCCCTGGGGTGTGAAAGAACGCCTCACGCTGGAAAAAACGGCGATGGGCTTTTACTTTTCGGGCCACCTGTTTGACGAGGTGCAGCGCGAGGTGCGCCGCTTTGCCCGCACCGCGCTGGAAGACGTGACGGAAAGCCGCGACCCGGTGATTCTGGCGGGCATCGTGACCGACTTCCGCGTCATCAACGGCCAGCGCGGCAAGCTGGCGTTGTTCAAGCTGGACGACAAAACCGCCGTGCTGGAAATCAGCGCCGACGAAAACCTCATCAACCTGCACCGCAACCTGCTCAAAGACGACGAGTTGATCATCGTGCAAGCGGTGGCGCAGCCCGACCGCTTCTCGGGCGGCCTGCGGCTGAAGATCCAGCAGATCTGGGACTTGGCTTCGGCCCGCTGCCGCTTTGGCAAATACCTGCGCGTGGCGGTGAACGGCACAGCGCCTGCGGTGCACACCCTGGTGCGTGAATTCCCACCCAAGCGCGAAGAAACCGAGCAGGGCGAGCTGGTGCGTGGCTTGCCGGTGCGCCTGGCCTTGCAGCGCAGCGGCGCGCAGTGCGAACTGCAGCTGGACGACCGCGCGCTGTTTTTCCCCACCGACGCCGCCCTGGCCAGCTGGATGGCGCAGGCGCATGAGCGGCGGGCAGAGATTGTGTTTGAGTAGCCGGAGCTTCCAGCTCCGGTTCCCCTTGGAGCTGGAAGCTCCAGTTACGTCGGTTTTCTCTGGAGCTGCAAGCTCCAGCCACATTGCTTTATTCGGCTTGACGGCCATGCCTGAGCGGATGCGTTTCGCCAGCACACGAGAGTGATCACATTGTTTAAAAATTTTCAACAGGACTGGACCGCCAACGTCCGCAACGACTTGCTGGCGGGTCTGGTGGTGGCGCTGGCGCTGATTCCCGAAGCCATTGCGTTTTCCATCATCGCGGGCGTGGACCCCAAGGTGGGCTTGTACGCCTCGTTTTGTATTGCGGTGGTGATTGCGTTTGTGGGCGGGCGCCCCGGCATGATTTCTGCGGCCACTGGTGCCATGGCGCTGGTGATGGTGACGCTGGTGAAAGACCACGGCCTGCAATACCTGCTGGCCGCCACCGTGCTGACAGGCGTGCTGCAAATGGTTGCGGGCTGGATTCAATTGGGGCGGTTGATGCGGTTTGTGTCGCGCTCGGTGGTCACCGGCTTTGTGAACGCGCTGGCCATTTTGATTTTCATGGCGCAATTGCCCGAGCTGAACCCGCAGACCGTTGGCGTCACCTGGCATGTGTACGCCATGACCGCTGCCGGCCTGGCCATCATTTACGGTTTGCCCTACATCACGAAGGCGGTGCCCTCGCCACTGGTCACCATCGTGGTGCTCACGGGTGTTTACATCGTGTTGGACATGGACATCCGCACCGTGGGCGACATGGGCGAATTGCCCGACAGCCTGCCGGTGTTCCTGATACCCGACATTCCACTCAACCTGGAAACGCTGAAAATCATCTTCCCGTACTCGCTCACGCTGATGGTGGTGGGTTTGCTGGAATCGCTGATGACCGCCACCATCGTGGACGATCTGACCGACACCAAAAGCGACAAAAACCGCGAATGCGTGGGCCAGGGTGTGGCCAACATCGCCAGTGGCTTTATTGGTGGCATGGCGGGCTGCGCCATGATTGGCCAGTCGGTCATCAACGTGAAATCGGGCGGGCGTGGGCGTTTGTCCACACTCACCGCCGGCGTGGTGCTGCTGATTTTGGTGGTGTTTTTGGGCGATTGGGTCCAGCAGATTCCCATGGCCGCGCTGGTGGCCGTGATGATCATGGTGTCCATCGGCACCTTCAGCTGGGCCTCTTTGCGCAACCTGCGCGAGCACCCGCCCAGTTCCAGCATCGTCATGGTGGCCACGGTGGTGGTGACCGTGGCCACCCACGACCTGGCCAAAGGCGTGCTCACCGGCGTGTTGCTCTCAGGCTTCTTTTTCGCCCACAAGGTGGGGCAAATGTTGCGCATCCGCTCCCTGGCCGAAGACGAAGGCCGCCTGCGCACCTACACCGTGACCGGCCAGGTGTTCTTCGCCACCGCCGACCGCTTCAACGACGCGTTCGATTTCAAGGAAGTCATTGAGCGCGTGCGCATCGACGTGAGCCGTGCGCATTTTTGGGACATCACCGCCGTCAGTGCGCTCGACAAGGTGGTGATTAAATTCCGCCGCGAAGGCACCGAGGTCGAAATCATCGGCCTGAACGAAGCCAGCAGCACCCTGGTGGACAAGTTCGGCGTGCACGACAAAGACGGCGCAGAAGACCTGCTGGCCGGCCACTGAAAGGAATCGACAGCATGAACACCGACAACAAAGTTCTCGCCTGTGTGGACCAGTCTGCCTTTGCCGACCACGTGACCGACTATGCCGCCTGGGCTGCGCAGCGCATGGCCACGCCGCTGGAACTGCTGCATGTGATCGACCGCCACCCCGAAACCAGCGCCAGCCAAGACCACAGCGGTTCGCTCACGCCCGATGCGCAAGAAAGCCTGCTGGGCGAGCTGGCCGCCGCCGATGCCGCGCGCAGCAAGGCCGCTCGCGAACAGGGGCGGCTGTTTTTGAACCGCTTGCGCGAGCGCGCGCTGGCCGCCGGTGTGCAGACGGTGGACGTGCGCCAGCGCCTGGGTCATCTGGACGACACCCTGCACGAGCAACAAGACGGCGTGCGTCTTTTCGTGCTGGGCCGCCGTGGCGAGTCGGCGCAGTCCACCCAGCGCGATCTGGGCCGCAACGTGGAGCGGGTGGTGCGGGCGCTGGACCGCCCGATCTTGACCGTGACGGAGGGCTTCAAAGCGCCCGAGCGCCTGTTGATCGCTTTTGACGGCAGCAGCATCACCCGCAAGGGTGTGGAAATGGTGGCCGGCAGCCCGCTGTTTCGCGGTTTGCCGGTGCACCTGCTGATGGCCGGTCAAGCCAGCCAAGACGGCCCCAAGCACATGGCCTGGGCCACCGCCCAACTGGAAGCGGCGGGGCTGGGTGTGGTGGGTCAGATGGTGCCGGGTGACCCTGAGACCGTCATCGCCCAAGCCATCCAGTCCAAGGGCATCGACCTGCTGGTGATGGGGGCTTACACCCACTCGCCGCTGCGCAGCCTGTTCATGGGCAGCAAAACGACCGATCTGCTGCGCGCTGCGCGCATTCCGACGCTGCTGTTGCGCTGAGGCTTTTGCTGGGGCGCTCAGCGCCCAGCTACCCACTCTCAGTCCAGCGGGCGCAGCCCAATGATGAGCGATGACGGCACGCGGCCATCGGTGTCGCGCGGCAGGGTGCCGGTGCGGTCGATGGCGCGCAGCACCGCTTCGTCCCAGGCGGGGCTGCCGCTGGGCTTGACGATGCGCCGCGCGGTGATGGTGCCGTCGGGCAGGGTGCGCACCTCCACCTCGGCGCGGGGGTTGCCGCTCACGGTTTCCGTGAACACCACATTGGGTTTGATGCGCGCCGCCACGCGCCCGCCATAAGCGGCCGATGGGCCGCTGGACTGCTGCGCCGTGCCGGTGGCTGTTGACCCACCGCTGGCGCCAGCCTGTCCCATGATGCGCCGCATCTGTGCGTCGCGTCGCTCTTTGTCGGCCAGCTCTTCCAGGCGCTTTTCTTCCGCCAGACGTTCTTTCTCGCGCTTTTGTTGTGCCAGTTGCTGTTGCCGCTCTTTCTCTGCGGCGGCTTTCTTGTCGGCAGTGGCTTTGTCTGCAGCCGCTTTCGCTGCCTTCTCCGCCTTTTCCGCAGCGGCCCGGTTTTGGGCCAGCTTGTCCGCCGCCGCTTTTTGGGCTGCTTCTACTTTTGCTTTTTCTCTATCGGCTTCGGCCTTTTGCTTTGCCCGAGCGGTGGCTATGTCGGCCTCGCTGGGGCCGGGCGGCGGTGGGGCTGGCTGCACAAGCGGTTGGGGTTTGGGCACAGGCTCTTGCGGCGGCGAAGGCGGCGGCGGTGGTGGCTCCACCGCGCGGGGCGCCGCAACCTGTGGCTGGCGCGACCAGATTTCGGCCTCAAACATGACCGGTGGCGCTTCGCGCTGCCAGCCCACGCCCCAGGTGAGTGCTGCCACCAGCAGGCCGTGCGCCACCAGGGCCAGACCCAACGGCACCAGCCAGTGGCCTTGTTGCGGCGGGGCCAGGTTCAGGTGGTCGGCGGTGGTTTGCATGGGTTTGGGGGTGTCTGGGTCGGTGTCAGAGGGTGGACAACGCCACCCGCTGCACACCGGCGGCGCGCAGCCTGCGCACCACCTCCATCACCGCGTCGTATTTCACGTTTTTGTCGGCACTCACCAGCACCGGCATGTTCTCGGTGCCGGTGCTGAGCGCCTGCACACGGCCCACCAGCTGGCCCAGCGCCACCTCAGTGGGTGGCTGGTTGTCTTTGCCCATGCGCACCTTCAGGCGCTCCGTCTTGTCGATCAGCACCTCCACATACACATCGGGTGTGCGGTTGGCCTGGCCCACGCTGGGCAGGTCGATCTGGCTGGGCGTGATCAGGGGCGCCGTCACCATGAAGATGATCAGCAGCACCAGCATCACGTCGATGAAGGGCACCATGTTGATTTCATTCTTGGTGCGCCGGGCGCGGCGGGTGGAGACGACGGCCATGCTTATTGCCCGACAGGGGACTGGGCCCCCAGGTTGCGCTGCAAAATGTTGGAAAACTCTTCCATGAAGGTTTCCATGGTGTTGGCCAGGCGGTCGATGTCGTGCGCAAACCGGTTGTACGCCACCACAGCCGGAATGGCCGCAAACAGGCCAATGGCGGTGGCCACCAGCGCTTCGGCAATGCCAGGGGCCACCGAGGCCAGTGTGACCTGCGCCAGCGCGGCCAGGCCGGTGAAGGCGTGCATGATGCCCCACACCGTGCCAAACAGGCCCACATACGGCGCCACCGAACCCACCGTGCCCAGAAACGAGAGGTTGACCTCCAGCGCATCCACCTCGCGCTGGAAGCTGGCGCGCATGGCGCGGCGCGCGCCGTCCAGCAACGCGCTGTTGTCCGTGATGCGGCGTTCGCGCAGTTTCTGGTATTCGCGCATGCCGCTGGCAAAAATGCGTTCCATGGGCCCGCCGTGCCGGGCGCTTTGTGCCGCAGCCGCATAAAGTTCGTTCAGATTGCCACCCGACCAAAATTCGCGCTCGAACACTTCGTTGTGCGCTCGAACGCGCTGGATGGCGAACACCTTGCGGAAAATGGCCGCCCAACTGATGACGGACACCGTCACCAGCAAGACGACCACCGCCTGCACCACCCAGCTCGCGTTGAGCATCAATTGAACAATGGAGAGATCGTGGTTCATGGCTGTCGGAGTTCGAGAAACGGAAAAGGTTGCGGGCTTTTGCGCCGCCAGGCTCAAGCAGACGCGTTGAGCGCACCCAGAATGGCGGCTGGAATGCGCTGTGGCCGCAAGGTGCGGGCGTCTACCCAGCCAATGCGGATGATTCCCTCGCAGAGCAAGGGTGCATCCCCACCGGTGGGTGCGGCTTGCAGGCGCGCGTTTTGCTCAATGGTGAGCGAGGCACGCCCGGCTTCTTGCACGCGGGCGCTTACCCAAAGCACATCGTCGAGCCGGGCAGGGCGGTGGTATTTCACCTGCGTGGCGGTCACCACAAACATGCCGCCCACCTGCTCGCGCAGGCTTTGCTGCTCAACGCCCAGTGCACGCAGCCACTCGGTGCGAGCGCGTTCGAAAAATTTCAGGTAGTTGGCGTAAAACACGATACCGCCTGCGTCGGTGTCTTCCCAGTACACCCGCACCGGCCAGGTGAACTGACTTGGCGTGCTGATAAGGGTCACAGCGCTGCCTCCAGCCGAGCCACCGCTTCGCGCAACTGCGCCATCGAATTGGCGGTGGAAAAGCGCAAATAGCGCCCAGGGTCGGCGCTGCCGAAATCGCGCCCGGGCGTGGTGGCCAGTTGGCAGCGCTGCATGAGCTCAAACGCCAGCGCCCAGCTGCCACCCGCGTCGGGGCTGCTCTGGGGTGCAATGCCCCAGCGTGCGCACAACGCGCTCACGTCGGCCCAGGCGTAAAAAGCGCCGTCGGGCATCACGGGCACGGTGATGCCCAGGCGGTTGAGTTCGGGAATGAAGTAGTCGCGCCGGGCCTTGAATTCGGCGCGGCGGCGTTCGTATTCGGCCAGGGTGTCGGGCTCAAAGCAGGCCAGCGCGGCGTGTTGGGCGATGGTGCTGGCACAAATGAACAGGTTTTGGGCCAGCCGCTCGACCGCAGGCTCCAGCGCCGGGGGCAGCACCAGCCAGCCCAGGCGCCAGCCGGTCATGTTGAAGTATTTGCTGAAGCTGTTGATGCTGATGACTTCGTCACCCAGGCCATCGGGCAGTCCCAGGGCGCTGTGGCCGTAGGCCTCGTCAAAGCTCAGGCCCAGGTAAATTTCATCCACCAGCGTCACGCCACCGCGCTCGCGCACGAAGCGGGCGATGCGCTCCAATTCGTCGCGGGCAATGGAGGTGCCGGTGGGGTTGGACGGCGACGCCAGCAACACGCCGCGCGTGGCCGGACCCCAGGCCGCCTGCACCTGTTCGGCGCTGAGCTGAAAGCGCTCGGCCGGGCCAGAAGGCAGAAGCACCGCCGTGCCCTCGGCCGCCTGGACAAATTGGCGGTTGCAGGGGTAGCTTGGGTCGGGCATCAGCACCTCGTCGCCCGCTTCAATGAGCGCCAGACAGGCCAGCTGCAGGGCCGCCGAAGCACCGGCGGTCACCACGATGCGGGCCGGATCAATGTCCAGCCCAAAGCGCGTGGCGTACCAGCCGCTGATGGCATCGCGCAGTGCGGGCAGGCCGGTGGCCGGTGTGTATTGGCTGCGGCCGTCGCGGATGGCGCGCTCGGCCGCCTGCTGCACCGGCGCGGGCGCGGTGAAGTCGGGCTCGCCAATGTTCAGGTACAGCATGGGCCGGTCGCCCGGCTGTGCGGCAGCAGCCATGGCAGAAGCCGCTTTGGCCAATTCCATGACGTAGAAGGGTTCGACGCGCTGCGCCCGCTGGGCAATCCTCATGGTGGTGCTGTGTCGGTCAAGCGTCAATCAGGCAGGGTCGTCCGCTGCAGGCGTCACGGTGGCGCCAGACGCAACAGCCACCGTGGACTTGCGACCACCCGTTTTGGCCGGTGCCGCAGCCATTTCCACCGGGCGCAATTGGGCCGCGAGCTGGTGCAGCACACCGTTCACATATTTGTGGCCGTCGGTGCCGCCGAACGACTTGGCGAGTTCAATGCATTCGTTGAGCACCACGCGCCACGGCACGTCGGGGCAATGTTGAAACTCGTAAACACCGATCCACAGCACGCCGCGCTCAATGGGCGAGAGTTCCACCAACGGGCGGTCCAGCAGCGGGGTGATCAGGGTGTCCAGCGCATGGGCCTCTGCAACGCAGCCGTGCAGCAGCGCGTCGTAGTGCACGCTGTCGGCTTTGTGAAAACCAGCGAGATCGCGCGTGAAGGCGTCGATGTCGCTCGCCGTGTTGCGGCCCACCATGTGTTGGTAGATCGCTTGCAGGGCAAATTCGCGAGCGCGTGTGCGGGTCGATTTTTCAGCGGCCTTGCGGGTTTTGGTGGGAGCGTTGTTCATGTTGTTGTGGGCCTATGGCGAACCGGTATGGGGTTCTGGCGAGCTGTTGGGGGTGCACAGCCCAGGTTCATCCTCAGCCGATGTGTTCCAGCACATGGGCCATCTCAACCGCCACCCGAGCGGCGTCCTGGCCCTTGTCGGTTTGGCGGGCCACGGCCTGTTCCAGGTTTTCGGTGGTCAAAATGGCGTTGGCGATGGGGATTTGGTAGTCCAGCGACAGGCGCGAAACCGATGCGCCCGATTCGTTGGCCACCAGTTCAAAGTGGTAGGTTTCGCCGCGAATGATGCAGCCCAGCGCAATCAGCGCATCAAAGTCGTCGCGCTCGGCCATGGCTTGCAGCGCCACCGGCACCTCCAGCGCACCGGGCACCGTGACGTGGCTGATGTTTTTCTCTTGCACGCCCAGTGCCAGCAACTCGGCGTGGCAGGCCGCAAACAGCGCGTTGGTGATGCCTTCGTTGAAGCGGGCCTGAACAATGCCGATGCTGAGTTTTTTGCCATCCAGCAGGTTGGCTGTTCCTTTGTCTGCGCCGAACATGGTTGATTCCGTTTCTTGGGTGGTTTGAAGGCAATACAGGACGTTGGGGCGGTGGCGGTCAGGCCGTTCGGCTCAGGTAGCCGGTGATTTCAAGCCCATAACCGGTCATGCTGGGCATGCGGCGTGGGTTGCCCATGAGGCGCATTTTTTGCACGCCGCAGTCGCGCAAAATCTGCGCGCCCACGCCGTAGGTGCGCAGGTCCATGCGACCACGCTCGGGCGCCTGCGCCGAACGGGCCGTGCCCTCAAACTGGGCCAGCAGCTGATCGGCGGTTTCGCCGCAGTTCAGCAACACTGCCACGCCCGCGCCGGCTTCGGCAATGTGCCGCAGGCTGGCTTCCAGACTCCAGCTGTGCATGGAGCGGCCCACTTCCAGCGCGTCCAGCACCGACAGCGGTTCGTGCACGCGCACGTCCACGCTGTGTTCGGCCGCCCAGGCGCCTTTGACCAAGGCCAGGTGCAGGGCGCCGCTGGGTTTGTCGCGGAATGCGGTGGCGCTGAATTCACCAAATGCGGTGTTCAGGCTGCGCGTACCCAGTTTTTCTACCAGGCTTTCGGTGCGGCTGCGGTACGCAATCAGGTCGGCAATGGTGCCAATCTTCAGGCCGTGCTCGGCCGCAAACAGCTGCAGGTCGGGCAGGCGGGCCATGGTGCCGTCGTCTTTCATGATCTCGCAGATCACGGAAGCGGGCGAGCAGCCCGCCATCACGGCCAGATCGCAGCCGGCTTCGGTGTGTCCGGCACGCATGAGCACGCCACCGTCCACAGCCTGCAGCGGGAAAATGTGGCCGGGCTGCACCAAGTCGTCGGGCACGGCTTTGGGGTTCACCGCCGCTTGTACCGTGCGAGAGCGGTCGGCGGCTGAAATGCCGGTGGTCACGCCCTCGGCGGCTTCAATGGACACGGTGAAGGCGGTGCCTTTTTTGTCGCCGTTGCGTGCCACCATGGGTGGCAATTTCAGCTGTTCGCAGCGCTCGCGCGAGAGCGTGAGGCAAATCAGCCCACGGCCAAAGCGCGCCATGAAGTTGATGGCATCGGGCGTCACGTGGTCGGCCGCCAGCACCAGGTCGCCTTCATTCTCGCGGTCCTCTTCGTCCACCAGGATCACGATGCGCCCAGCGCGCATGTCGGCCACGATGTCTTCAACCGGGGAAATCTGAACCGGCGTCAGGGTGTCTTGGTCGCTCATGCGTTCTTGTCCTTGGGGGTGAGGTTGCCGGCGCTGAGCATGCGTTCCACATAGCGCGCGACGGTATCGATTTCGAGGTTGACCGGGCTGCCCGCGGTCAGTTGGCCCAGTGCGGTGTTTTCTACCGTGTGGGGAATGAGGTTGATGCTGAATTCGCAGCCTTGTTCGCTGTCACTGACCTGGTTCACGGTCAGGCTGACGCCGTTGATCGCGATCGAGCCTTTGTATGCCAGGTATTTGCCCAGCTCGGGCGGGGCCATCACGCACAGTTCCCAGCTCTCACCCACCTGCTCAAACCGCGTCACGGTCCCCACACCGTCCACATGGCCCGACACAATGTGTCCGCCCAGGCGGTCGTGCGCACGCAGCGCTTTTTCCAGGTTGATGCGCCGACCGATATCGGCCAGGCCGGTGGTGCGGGCCAGCGATTCCGCCGAGATGTCGATGGTGAAGTGGCGCTGGGGCAGGTCCAGCGACGTGACCGTCATACACGCGCCGTTGAGCGCAATGCTGTCGCCCAGTCCAACGTCGTCGAGGTAGCCTGGCGGCGCCTCTAGGGTGAGTCGCCTGCCATGGTCCAATGAGCTGCCCAGAGCGTGGAGGGCGGCGATGCGCCCCACGCCGGTGATGATGCCGGTAAACATAGGCGCGTATTTTGGCAGGGTTTCAGAGCACCTCCGTCACCCCGCATGTAAAAACCCGTCTCGCCCCACCACCCGGGCCACGATCCGCAAGTCTTCGCCGACCGCGTCCACCGAGTGGAAGGCCAGCGGCACGCCCTCTTGCAAAGCATTCAGGGGGCCGAAGTTGGACAAACCCGCGCCCTGGCCCAGCAGCTTGGGGGCCAGGTACACCAGGCATTCGTCCACCAGACCCTCGCGCAAAAACGACCCATTGAGCTTGTGGCCGGCTTCGAGGTGCAGTTCATTCACCTCGCGCCGGGCCAGGTCGTGCAGCAGGGCCGCCAGATCGACCTTGCCCGACGGGGACGGCAAATGGACCACCTGAGCCCCCAGGGCCTCCAGCGCCGCCTGTTTGTCTGCGTCGTTCACGGCGCAGTAAATCCACACCTGGCGCGGCAGACCGTTGGCCGGTGTGCCCAACAGCCGCGCGCTCGGTGGTGTCTCCAATCGGCTGTCCACGATCACCAGATGCGGTTGCCGGTTCGTGGGCGCCAGACGCACATCCAGCATGGGGTTGTCTTCCAGCACCGTGCCAATGCCGGTCAACACCGCGCCAGCGCGTGCCCGCCAGGCATGGCCGTCGGCCCGGGCGGCTTCGCCCGTGATCCACTGGCTCACGCCGTTGTCCAACGCCGTCACGCCGTCCAGCGATGCCGCCATCTTCATGCGCACCCAGGGCCGCTGGCGGATCATGCGGCTGAAAAAACCTATGTTCAGTTCGCGCGCTGCGCGGGCCTGCGCGCTTTGGGCTGGCAGCACATCCACCGCCACGCCAGCGGCGCGCAAGCGCTCTGCGCCGCGGCCGCTGACCAACGGGTTCGGGTCCAGCACAGCAATCACCACGCGGCCCACACCGGCAGCCACCAGCGCATCACAACACGGTGGCGTGCGGCCGTGGTGTGAGCAAGGCTCTAGGGTGACGTAGGCGGTGGCGCCGCGAACGTCGATACCCGCTTCCTGCGCAGCGCGCAAAGCCATGACCTCTGCGTGCGCGCCACCAGCCTGCTGGGTGTAGCCGCTAAAACGCCGGCCGTCGAGCGTCTCCAGGCGACAGGCTACCCGAGGGTTCGGATCCGACAGGCCGATGGCGTTTTCAGCGAGTTGGTTCAAGCATTCCATAAATCAATCAAGCAAGATATTTCGACTTCCAAGGGTGTGTAGGCAACCCATGCGAAATTGAAAATAAGGTCAAACACCACGGGTATTTCTAACCCATGGCAGCCACAGATCTGGCGGGCTCCAGCGTGGCCGGATCATACGGGGCTTGGTGAGCCTCTTTCATCAGTGGTTGGTGTTGATGCGCCAGTAGAGGGGCCGTCGCTTTGGAGCAACCGGCGGTTGGGGATCGATCGCGTCCAGAGGCGATGGGCCCGAACCACCGATGAGGAACGGCTGCTTGTAAGTGGTCGGGTTTCCATTTCTATCCTTGCTGTCCAACAACAGCACCCCACCCACCGGTGAAGGGGGCATGCCTCCCCCGAGGATTTCTGTGGGCGCCTGTGGCGGTTGGCAAAACAGCGGGAATTGGTAAAAAAATCCCTGACCAAGGCCGCTCACGCAGGTGTTTCGGGTTTCTGGGGTGGGCCGGTGGGTTCCGAAATAGGTCATGCCCGACGCTGTCAACGGTGCGTTGATGACTTTTTCACCGTTGGTGGCCAGTTGGATGTAGCAGCCATTCTCATTGACACGGTCTGTGGTTGGCTCAGGCACCATGGTGGCGTTGTTGACGATGGCGATTTTGGTGAGATCTGTGAGGCTCAGAGCCTTGAGAATCGGTTTTTGCAGAGGATCCTTGATCAGGAAGAAGTGGTTGTTGGTGATCTTTGTCGTGGGTTTTTCCCGGTCGCCTGTGCCCACCATGATGGCAGCGTAATTTTTGGTTATCACCACGTCTGGCCGGTAAAACACCTTGCCTTCCAGCGCAGCGATTTTGTGGGCTTTTACCAGGTCCCAGGTGGCGGGCGACACGAGACTGCCGCTGGCGGGCACATCGATGCGGTACAGGTTGCCGCGCACATCGGCGAAATACAGCCGGTCAGGCCGGCCGTCTCGGTTGGTGTCGACCCACGTGATTTCGCTGGGCACCGAAAAATCGGTGTCAATCCGCTTGATCAGGGCACCCGTGCGTCCGTTGATGACGAATACCGCATGGCCGATACCGCCAGACGTGTTGTTGTCCTCGGCGGGGTCGTAGCCACCGCCCATCACCGTGAGCAGGTTGGGCGTTGCTTCATTGTCTACCGCCATGGTGCGCGGCATGGACCAGGTTTGTGCCAATGTGGCAAAGTCCCCGGAATTTCCACCGGTGATTTTCCACTTGAATTTGGGATCGTTTTTGTCCGTGACATCCAGTGCATACACGGTGCGCCCGCCGCGTCGCATGCTGGGGTAAATGATGGCTTCGGTCAGTGTGTTGCCGGTGTAGCGGACATAGCTGCCGATAGGGCCGTCCATGCCATAGGTTCGCGGTTGCTTGTCACCTGCCGAAAGGCGTTCGCCCAAGTCGTTGTTTTCCGGGGTTTGAACCCGAGGTACCCCGTTGCGCAGGCGCTCCATCAACTCGTAATGCTCCCGAGGGACGAAGGACCACAGTTCCGAGCCTGCACCGGTGCCGCTCTTGCGGCCGTCAACGGCGTGGAAGTGACCGTCGTTGGTGCCGTAGTAAACCACCACATCGCCGCCGCCGTAGTTCAGCGCCGTGGGTGTCGTGTGCAGCACATCGCCGTGCATGCTGTGGCGCGCACCGGTGTTGCTCAGCGGTGTTGCGGTGGTGCCGTTCAGGTAGGAGCCGTTGAATTGCTCTGCATGCAGCCCGTCCGCTCCGGTGGGAACATTGTTTTCCCCACGTGCCCAGTTGACCAGCTCCGCCGATAGCCCCGTGTTGTGGGTGTCAAAAGGCGAGGAGGACAGGGACGCCCCACGGGTTGGGACGGCGGGTAAGGTGTAGACCTTGCGCGCGCTTGCGTTGTGTATGTTGGTTTGGCGCAGCATTTGCGCCGCACCGCCTTTTTCAGTGACTGCGCCGTCGGGGTTGTCGCTGCTGCTCGCCGGTGTTCCCAAGGGGTTCAGGTCAAAGAATACGCTGTTGTCGGTCCAGAAACTCCTGGCCGTAGAGGCGAAGAAACCGCCAGAGGTGGCGGGTTTGTTGTTGGCGTCCAGCAGGGTGAGTGCATGGTTGTTGAATCCCATGTGGTACTGGCGCATGTTGCCGACCCAACGGGGGCGAAAGTTGCCATCTGGGCGAAACATGCCCACGTACACCTGGTTCAAGAAGGTGCCTTGGACGCTGCTGGCCACCGGGAGTGCCGTTGAAGCAAATACGCTGTCCTGGGTTGAGACCCTCAGAAACACCTCTTCAAATGCGGAAATGAGTTTCAGCAGGTCCCCGCCGACCTCGACATAAGCGTTGTCCGGGCTGCCCACTGCGGCCATGGACTTCAGCAGTTTGGTTTGTCTGGCATCGGGTTTGGCATGGAACACGTTCATCGCGTAGGTGTTCAAGGGCTGTACACCAAGTGCCGGGTGGGTGTCTGTATGGGCGGCAAAAAAGGCCCATTCGTCGGCCAGGCGACTGGTGTCGGAACGGGTCGCCGATAGGGTGACTGGGCTGTAGCCCATGCCGCTGAATCTCAAGGGGCCGCTCTGCGGTTCGTCGTTGGGGTAGCTGTTGCCGACCAGCAGCAAATAGTTGCCGCTGCAGTTCGATGTGGGCGGGTTGTACGTTGTGTGTTCGTTGTCGGTAAAGGCCGCCGGGTCATCGAGAGGCGTCTTGCCGGCCCCAAAGCGGCCAGGGCCATACCCTGAGCGGCTCACCGGACTGCCTGCCGTGTCGGTCGCCACCAGGTTGGGGTTGGTATACCCGCCGAAGTACTTGAAGGCTTCGTACACCGCCGCACTGTAGTTGGCGTCGGCTGGGGCTTTGTAGTCGGAGCCGTTGATGTTGGCCGCCAGCTTATCGATTTTTGCCAGCAGTGTGGCGCAGGTGTCTGTGGGAGACCTCGCCAGTGGCTGAACCGCGTGGTGGATGACCGCGACGGGGTCGCCGCTGTTTCGCACAGAGCCCTTTTCCCCGTTAAACAGTGAAATACCGACACGGATGGTGGTTTTGGGTGTGGCCGGGTCGCAAACCAGATTGTTCAACACGTACTTCAAGGCTCGCAACTGCACCTGTCCCTGGGTGGGGGATTCGTTGTTCTCCCACTCCTTGAAGTGGGTCTCCCACGGCCATTTGAGATCACCCACTTTGTTTTCTTTGAAAATCTCACGGATTGCCTCCTTGCAGGGGGTCTTGCCATCCGTGTCGTTCACCTTGCATTTGCCGTACACGCTACCGGGCTTCCAAGCGTTGTTTTGTGCCGACCAGTTTGCCGTGTTGTCGAGGTGAATCAGCACGTTGGGCGCTCGGGATGCGCTTGATGAAGGGCCATAAATGTCGGTGTCCGCTGCCCATACTGCTGTCACGGCCACAAGCGATAGCAGCACTGTGCCAGCATGAAGCCTGGGTACGGGTATCCTGATGCGTGTAGGGTGTGTCATTTGCGCCGGGTTTCTTGCCATCGCTGGTTGTTGTTTCGCGGTTCGTTCCACGATGTGGTGCGGGCCTGCGGATGCATGGGGCTCAGAACTTGCACAGTTCAACGCTGCTTACCCGCACGCCAACACCTTGCTCCATCTGTACGTTGGCCGCACTCACCGAATCGGTCGCTGTCAACGTCACAAAGAACTGCACTTCTGAGCAAAACGAGGTGCTACCCAAGTTGGAGCTGTTCATGCAAGCCAGGTCTTCTGGCTTGTCGGGGTCCAGGTCGTCCGGCTTCACCTCGATCACGTAGTTGCACTCGACAGCATCCACATTCACCAAAATATCGGCTTTGCCGTCACCGTTGACATCGGAAAAAAACGTTCCAATGGGTCTGCCTGCGGCGTTCATGCGTGTCAGCGCGGGCAAGATGAAGCCTTTGTAATCGCTGAGAATACTGGCCACCGCTTCGTTGGATGCGTTGACGGCTTCAGCGCGCCACTGCATATTGCCCACCGCCTGGATGCTGGTCTGGGAGCCGCGAAACACCGCTGCAGCAACAATGGCAAACAGCAACAGGAAGACCATGGTGACCAGCAACACCACGCCTTGCTCTGTGTCCGAACGCTGCTTCTGACGACGGCCCTTCATCATTCTCGGCGGCCCGCCACGTTGACCAATGGCACGGTGGTTGAGAGCAGGGTGCGCTTGAAGCCGCTTGGCAGATCGGCTGGTGCAAGGGTCAATGGGCCCATCAGGAAGGTTCGTTGCTCAATGTGACCGGGATCGGGCAGGGTGGACCGTGTGAGCATATGAATCCGTACGGACACCACATTGCGCCATTCATAAGGTGCAACACCCGTGATGTCCGTATGGCTCAGCATCTCGTCAACTTGTCCGTTGTTGTCGGTGTCTACACCGTATTCAAACTGGAGCTGCTCAACCCCCTCGGCCACGGTGTTAACAAGGAAGCTGTTGCCGATGAGTTCACCGCGTTTGAGGGACGGAATTCCGTCTTTGCCGGTGCAGTTGCTGCAGGTTGACAAAAAATAGGTGCGCTGCGACAGGCGTTGTACGTTGTTGGCTGCGCTGCAAGCCGTATTCCGCAGCGTGAAGTTGCTGGCGGGCCCCGTGTTGATCGTGACCCGAGCCACGTCGGCTGCGCAACTGGTGGTTTGTATGTAGAGGTTGGTCGCCACCGTGCTGTGAGGTGCCATTGATGCCCCGGTTGCAGCGTGGGTCACGGTGATCACGCCCGTGCCGGCACGCAGACCCGTCAGGCATTTCTGCGCGGTATCCGCCGGGTCTGCCGTCAGTCCTGCCACGGCGGGAGGCATATCGGTAGCAGCAGCGTTCCAACCCAGATGGGCGGTCGAGGCCGGACAGGGCACGATGGCATTGAAGTGAAGACTGTCTCCAGGGACATGCCGGGCGTAGTAACCTGCATGCAGCAGGTCTTCTGTGAGGGTATCCAAGGCAAAACGTGCATTTTCCAGGCGCATGATGCTGCGATCCAGATCGTGCTGATTGCGCGAGTTGTAGGAGAAAAAGACCGACAGTCCGAGCAAAACGATCAGGCCGATGGTCATGCCGATCATCAACTCGATCAGTGTGAAACCGCTTGTGCAGCGTATGCGGATCGTGAGCCCGTACTGCGCAGGGTGGTGGGGTCTCATGGCTCGCATCAGCTGGTCAGATTCGGAATTCTGATGGTCGTGCGCAGAATCCGGCGGTATTCATCGGCCCCGAACTGGTCTTTGCCGCACTCGCTGTTCGGTCGCCCGGCGGGCGTGGTGGCGCCCCATGCGACCGTGATGGTGAAGATGGGGGCCGCTGGATCCATGCTCAGGCAGCCTCGGAATCCCAGCGCAGCGGCATTGCCACCGGTCTGGGCGTCGTGGGTACCCTGCAGCAGGTTGTGCCAGTTGCACAGGTCGGCGCCTGCCATGCCTGTACCCGGACAGACGGTGGTGGTGCCAGGGGTGCCGTAGCCGGAGCCCGGTTGCGATGCGGCTATGTAACTGCTGGCGTGGTTTTTGTTTGAAACCATGCGTCCCGCCATGTCGCTGAGCAGCGTTGCGGCCCGTGTGCGTTGTGCCGAGTCGACCGCAAGGGCTGTGGCCTTAACGACGAAGCTGGCGAGAGCCAGCAACCCAAACGCAACAATGACCAGCGAAACCAGAATTTCAATGAGCAGGAAGCCCCGTTGTGCAAGGGCTGGCGTTTGAAGTCTTGGGTGCAAAGTCACAGCGGTCCGGCCTTTTTCATGGAGCGTTCTGAAACGGTTCTCTGCGCGCAAGGGAGGGGTGATCCTGTGCTCACCAGCATCCATCTTTGTCCGCGCCTTTAGCGCCTTGTGCATTCAGCGTCAACGTGCCGCAAGCGTCGTTGACTTGGGCACCTTTTGTGGCGGCCTGAAGCACGAAACCCATGGGTTGAGCGTCGTTCATCACCGTCGGCAATGCGATGCTGTAATGAGCGCTAACGGAGGGGGGAACCACCAGGCCCAAGGTGGTCAGTGTGCTGGCGTACATTCGCCGGTCCAACAGATGGTGTTGCTGGCGCGATGCGACTTCGTACATGAAAGCCTGCGCATCGGCCCGGCGCGATTTGCGCACGTAATCCTGGTAGCTGGGCAAGGCGATAGAGGCCAGGATGCCAACGACCGCGACGGTGATCATCAGCTCAATCAGGGTAAAACCACAGCACTGTCTGAAGCGTCGGGTGTTCATGGAAAGCGGGTGTTGGATTTTCATCCCAGCGGTTGAAGTCGAATAAAAAAATGCTCTGGTTGGTGGGCAGCTTCAGCATACGCCGGCTGTGGTCTGCCTCTTGAATGATCCCATTTCCAGTTTAACCAGAATTCCTGCCGTGGTCGCTTCGGTTTCTTTATTGCTGCCAATGCATCCTACAGTTGTGGGATGTTGTGTCTGAGCCTAAGAGTTTTTGGCTTCTTCGGATTAATAATCTTTGCTGCTTCAAAGTCAAAGCGGGTTGTTTGTTGCTGTTCTGTGGGAAAGGGCGTCGAAAATGGGTTGTGCGAACGTTTGATTTTCAAATCCGGATTTTTTGTTCCACGTTTTCCGAGGTGATGGGTGTGAAAACAAGTCGGTTGCATGGGTTCACGCTGGTGGAGTCTCTTTTTGTCATCGCCGTACTGGGCATTCTGTTGGCAGTGGCCGTGCCCAGTTTGTCGGGTTTTGGTCATGGAACCCGTCTTTCGGCTTACTCAAACCATTTCTTGGCAACATTGTTGTTGGCCAGAAGTGAGGCAATCAAGCGAAATGCCCGGGTGGCAATCTGCAAATCGCGAGACGGACAATCGTGCAGTTCCGAGGGCCCGTGGTCACAGGGGTGGATCGTGTTTTCTGATCCCAATAACAATGCGCAAATTGACCCAGGTGAGCATGTGCTGCTGATCGAGGCTGCTTTGCCTGAAAACTGGGTTGTTGCCGGCAATACACCGGTTGCGAAATACGTTTCGTATTCAGGCGCAGGATCGAGTCATCTCATGAGTGGCGCTTTTCAGGCCGGAAGCATCACCATTTGCCGAAAAACAACCGCCGCTGCAATGTCTTCACGAATCATCATCAACAGCGCGGGCAGGCCACGGACTGTGAGAGAAATGCTGCCGTCTTGTTCATGATGGGGGGCCTGCGGCCCCCTGTACATCGCCTTCGGCGGTGACCATCACACGCCATTTGATTTTGGCCGCTACCGGTCGGCCGTTCACGTAACCTGGCATGAAGCTCGCCTCGCGAACGCCGTGAAATGCCACCTTCAGTGCAGCCGGGCTGAGGCTGTTGCCGTCTACCCGCACCGCGACCACCCGTCCTTTGGCCGAGATGTAGAGCCATAGGTCAGCGTGGCCCCAGCCCAAGTCCTCAGGGCGAAGACCCGAGGTGTCAAAGCGTATCGGGCTTTTCAGTACCGGAAAGCGGTTGAGTTCGCTGCGCTCCAGAAACCGCCCGGTCATCCGGCCAAAGCCATCCAGCTCAGATATGGCGCTGCTGACGGCAGGCAGGGTGTCGACCCCAGCGTCCGGTTTACCAGACGATGTGTGCTGCGACGCAGGTTCAGGGACCGCTTGCGGTGAAGACCGACGGGACGGTGGCTCGGCCAACGGATCCATCGGTTTTTCAACTTCGGGGCTCACCACCGATACGTTTTCGGTGGGCGGGTTCAGCAGCCGAATCCGCAACACCGGAGCACTTTCGTTTATCGCAACGGGAGCAATAACCCCCGACACCACCGCAGCACCCGGCAGGCTTGCGGGAGCCCAGTCCAGCCACACCACCACCAACGCCGCATGCAGCCAGACCGAGACGGCCAGAGCCAGCGGTAGCCGCATCGGCAAACGTCGCCAGGCCGAAGCCGGGCGGCGTTCAGTCGATGAGCTCACGCCAGCTGATACGCCGCATGGCACCGCCAGCGCCACCTTCTTGCGTGATCGGGATCGGTGGCAACTTGATCCCTTCGGCGGTGATGACCTTGACCGGTACCGTGCCCGATGGCAAGCCAATGGGCGTGAAGCCCACGACGATGGAGTCGCTGATATGTTCCCCCACTTGCGGTGCGTTGGGGCTGGCGAGGTAGCTGCCGGTGCAGTACGAGAATTGATAAAGGAAACCCTTGCCACCGGTGCCGCAGGCGGCTGAACCGTCGGAGACCGGTTGGTTGGTCAGTACCAGCAGGTTTTTGTTGACCAGCAGTGGATCGAGGTTGACGCGCTCACCGCTGTTGCGGTCGAAGTTGACGTACCAGCCGTTCTTCTCAGCCAGGTTGACTGGGTTGTTGCTGACGGTGTAGGTGCTGCCGGAGCCCGAGAGGGTCTGCTGCACCATGGTGTCGCTGCTGCGCAGCACGCCCAGCGCCGTGCTGCTGTCCCTGATGCCCCACATGGTTTGCAGCTGGGTCGTTTCCACGTCCGAGGCGCCCAAGTACTTGCCGGTACCAACGAACACCATCTTGCGGTCGCCGCATTGGCCGGTTTCAGGCCGTGCCGTGATGGGCTGGCTGGTGCCGGAGGCATCGGTGAGTTCGGCCTGCTTGACGGCCGTGTTGGTGGCCAAATCGAAGCGCCAGAGGTTGCCCAGCAAGTCGCCGGCATAGGCCAACAGGACGGTGTTGTCCACGTCGGGGTTGGTGACAAAGTCGGCCACCTTGCCCAGGCCACTGGGGGTGGTGGTGGTGCCTTCGCCGGTAGCGATTTTGTGCAGCACCGCACCCGTCAGGGCGTCAAGCACAAACAGAAAGCCGCGCCCGGTACCTGGCGACACGTTGTTGTAGCCGGAGCTGACGATCACCACCCACTTACCGGCGTTGGGGCTGCCTGCGGGCAGTTTGGTGACGATGGGCTCGGAGAAAGAGTAGCCCATATCGGCATCGTTGCGCTGCGGGCAGAGTGTGGCGTCGTGGCAAATTTCCCACAGGGGTTGCGGATCGCCGGGGTCGGTGATGTCGAGCGCGTAGTAGCCGCGCCCGCCCTTGTTCATTCCGCCCACCAGAATGGTGCGCCACGTATGCGTGGTCACACCGCCGGAGGTGGTCGAGCTGCGCACGTCGGCCACGGTGGGACTGCCGTCGACAAAGAAGCGGTGGTCGGTGCCGTAGCCGGTGCTGGCGAGTTGGTAGAGGTTGGGCATGACCATCCGTGGCATATAGCCCCAGCGCTCCTGGCCGTCACTGACGTTGAAGGCATGCAACATGCCACCGTTGCTGCCCACATAGACCACGCCTTCCCGATCGCTTTGGGTGGACTTGAAGCTGGCATAACCGTCGTCGCCGTAGTTGCGCTTGGGCCTGGCGACGTAGGACGGGCGAGAGCCGGCGATGTCGGCCAGCACGTAGTCGCGCCGGCGAAGCACCTCGACGAAATTGTCGGTGGATATCTCTACGTTTTCCAGGCTGCGCTGGCCCCGCAGGTACTTGAGCATGGCTTCGCCGTTGTTGAGCAGTGTTTTCTGCTCGGTGGTCAAGGACACGCATTGGCTCAGCAGCCCGGTGCCGCTGCACTTGTTCTCGAACCAGGCCTTTTCGGTCGCCGACAGGTTGTCCCAGGCGAGGTCGCGGTAGGCCGGCGTGGACGTGTCGCTGGTGGTGAACAGGATGCGGCTGTCGCTGGTGGCCGCGGTGCGCCCTTGCAGCCGGGTGCGTGCCGACCAGATCACATCTTCCTGGGTGCTGCCGTCGGATACGTTGATGTACTGGGCCACCAGTTCACCGTCCCATTTCACGGTGCGGAAGGTGGCGCTGAACTCCAGGTTGTCTTCTTGCGTGATGTTGGGGGTGGAGGTCGAGGACGCAGCGGCTGCGCCGGTCTTGATCTGCAGCGCGTTGAGCGTACCGGCCAGTGCCTCGGAAAGCGAGGTCGGGTCTTTGGCGCTGAAGTACCTGCCGTGACCAGACACGGCGGCGTGCCACAGGTCGTCCACCGCCGTGTCGTTGTCGTTGGTGGGGATCGGCCAGTTGCACACGGCGCTGGCGCTCTGCCATTCGCAGCCGGTGGCACCGGTGCGGATTTTGTAGAAATCGCCATCGGTGGCGGTGTCATAGTCTTTGCGGTAGCGCATCAGACCGTCCACGCCGATGCCCAGCGTGAAGGTGGTCATGTGCTGGGCCGGGTTGGGGTCGTCGGCCGTGACGGGCACATTGTTGACCAGGTCGTCGCGCAGGTCGGTGCGGTAGTAGTAGGCGGCCACGTCTGAGAGGGTCTGGCGGTCGGAGGTCAGCCCTCCGTCGTAACACCCGTTGGCCCGGGTGCAGTAGAGCAAGGCGTTGTTGACGTTGTCGGCGTCGTTGACCTTGCTATCGGCCGTGCTGCCGTTCCAGTAGCCGTCGGTGGTCAGAATCGAGTAGTTGCGCTGACAGGAGTATTGAACCGGGCTGTTGGCGCCGCTGAGCGTGCCGGCATAGTATTCGCCCGCTCGGCCCAGGGCTTGGCGCAGGGGTGTGCCGCCAGAGAGGGAGTTGCCGTACACCTTGTCGTAAAACAGGCTTTTCTGGGTCGAGTTGAGGTTTTGAACGCTGGCCCAGCGCGTGCCCGAGGTGTTGTTGAAGGAACTGTTGTTGATGGTGTTGAAGCCCAGTCGGTAGCTCTCGCCCAGGCTCAGGAAGGCGTGGCCTGTGGCGGCCTTCATCATCTGGTTGCGGGTGCGGTAATAGGTGAACCAGTTGGCGAAGTTGGTCATCTCTTCGTCGTAGGTGCACACGCCGGTGGTGGTGGTGCAGTCGGTGCGCGCCGGGTCCTTGGGGTAGGTGGTGCGGGTCGACACGATGCTCACACGCTGAAAGGCCGACACCGGCCAGGCGCCGGCGCCGATGCTCCCGGCGGTGGTGGCGATCACCGGTGTGGTGTACCCGGCACGCAAAAGAGCGGTACCGCTGACGGTGACCGGCAGAATCACGGTGTTGGTGCCGGTGGGGGTTGTCAGGATTTCCCAACCGTTCGGGGTTTCGCCCTGCTCCGTGGGCGCGATGATGGTAACGGTCTGCCGACTCGTGTCGCAGGTGGTGTTGATGGAGCTGGTTGGGCTGGAAGGCACCGTGTCACGCGTATTGGCCCGGTAGCCGGTGGTGGCGGTCAATGCATTGATGCGGTTGCAGATGGCCTGCGCCGCCGCACGCCTGGCATTGGTTTTCTGGGTGTTGTTGCCCGACGTGCTGCTGGTGAAGTTGGACGCCAGTGGCCCGCTGAGGATCTCTGTGTAGGGCCCGCCCTCTGGACCCACGCGCACACTGGAGATGTTGCCTGTGCCGTCGCCCGATTCGCTGACGTTGATACGCCCCCAGGCCGGCATGGTGCCTTCAGCGGCATTGGGCGTCACTGCAATGTTCAGACCGGCGCGTGACTCGTCGGTCACCGCGTCCGTGACATCGCCATCCAGTGTGTTGACCGCGATCACGACCACGGTGTTGTTGCCCAGCGTGCCCAAGTTGAGTTGGCTGTAAGGCGCCTGGTTGCAGCGCGGGGCGTCGGTGGCCGATGTGCCGCCGCCCACGCAGGCAATGTATTCGGGGTTCCCGGTGTGCTGGTTGATGGCGGCGGTGATGGCGCGAGCCATGATCTCGTGCCGGGTGCTGGATGAGCCCACGTAGCTGGGATCGGTGTTGCCAATAATGGTGGTTGGCGTGACTGTGGTACCGCCGGTGGTGGTACCTCCGATGGTAATTTCCTCGATGCTGGCGGTGAAGGCATTGCAGGCGGTGGAGTTGCTGGTGCCCGAACACCAATTGCCATCGACCGTGATCAGCCCGTAGGCCACGCTGGCGTTGGCCTGGGGTGAGAAACGCGGAGTCTGGAAGCCTGGACCGCGCCGCCCGCGGCACTCGCTGGCGGTGGTGGTGGTCTTCATGGCGTTGGTGGCGCTGCTGCACCAGCGCACCCGGGCCTCAAACGGGTAGCCGGTGGGCGCGGCGGCACCGGGCGTGACCTGCACGCAATCGGTCAGTTCGGCGTCGGCGCAGTATTCCCAGGGCAGTATGTTGTAGTAATAAGGACCGCCAAAACGGTACTTGGGCGTGCCCGATGACGACTCCCCCACCGAGTAAGACCCTGTCGCCAGGTTGCTGTGGCCGTGGGCGTAGAGGAAACCCGGGTTGTTGGTCTTGCACAGGTCGTTGTCGTTGACGCTGTCCCCTGCTGCGGTGCAGTAGACCCGGTCTGGAAAGCCTTCGGCCAGGTTGAAATTGGTCTGTGTGCTGGTAACGCCTTGGTTGAGGTTTTTGTTGTTGCCGTTGGTGTGCAGGATGGAGTAATTTTGCTGGTTGAAACCGTCCGTTCGCACCTGGGTCCAGTTGGTGGTCTGGCTGCGGGTTTGCGAAGGAAAGCTCAGGCTTCCCTGGGTAGCGCCACCGTCATAGCCAATGGGGGGGAGGTAACGGATGCGTGGGTTGTAGTACTGCAGGTTGTACTGTGCGCTCATGTAGGGCGGGTCGCCCAAAAAGCCGGTGTACCGTGGCGCCAGCGAGGTGCTCGACGCACTGGTCACATAGTCGGGCGAAAAATGCCAGGCCATGCTGCCCGAGTCGTCCATGACGAACAGGATGTTGGGCTTGATCTGCGTGGTGCTTGACACATTGGCCAAGGGGGAGTCGCTGAGGTCGGTCAGTTCTGCATGCGCCGTCAGGGCCACCAAGGCCAGCAGCGGCGCGACCCACCAAGGCGCTGTGACTCGGCGGTAGGCCTTGGGGGTCTGTCGTTCAAACGAGGGGGTCATGGTGATCTCCTGGGTGTCACGGGGCTGGGTGGCCACACTCATTGTTCGGCCAGCAGCACGGTGGTCTGCGCGAAGGATTGCGCGCCTCTCAGACCGGTGGCCCGCACGGTGATGCGGTAAGCGACGGTGCGCACCGAAGCGCCAATGAGTTCACTGCCGGAGCGGCGGCTGCTGGTTTCCTGGTTGCCTTGGGCGCGGCCGGCCGAGGTGGCGCAAGACTGGACTGCACCGGGCACACCGGCCACGGGGCCCGCCTGCGAGGTGGCACCGTCGCCCCACAGGCACAGCCGGTGGATCATGTATTGCACGGTGTTGCCGGCGGCATCGGCAGCGAGCTGCACGGGCTGCACGTTGTTGGGTGTGGTGCAGCCCGTGTGCCAGCCGTTTTGCGTGGTGCTGTTGGTCGGGAGCGTGGGATCCCAGCCGTCGGCCGTTGTGTTGGCTTCTCGGTTGACGTCGAGCACGTGCATGCGTGCGCAGTAGCCTTGGGCGGCCACGTCGGATTGGCGCTGAACCACGGTACGGGTATCTAACCAGGCCGCAGCGGCGCGCATGCCACGCTCGGTGGCCAGTGTGGCGCCCTGTTTGAACGCCAGGTTGCCGGCCACCAGCACGGCGGTGTCTACGGTGCGCACCAGCGCGGCAGCGCTGATGAGCAGAATCACCAGCATGATCAACGACAGCGGCAGGGCCAGCCCACGTTCGCGCCGGGCCTGGGGACAGCGGGCTGCACTCATTGGGTGTGGCTCCAGATCATGTTGCGGACCGACACCACCGATTGCACCACCTGGTAGCGGTAGCAGCTTGCGTTGGGCAAGGCAGAGACGTCGAAGGAACCCCAGGTCCAGGCCGTGCCGTCTGGCGAGTCGGTGGAGCCCCAGGTCAGTGTGGTTGGCGAGTTGGCGGTGCAGTCGAGGTTGGGGCTGCGCAAGACCAGTGCGAGCCGTACCGCCGTGAGTTGCGCCCAAGTTGCGCCCGCACAGCCGGGGCCGCCTCGCACATCGCACCAATCGGTCGTGCTGGTGGTTGCGTTAAAAAAGCCGTATTGGGCTTGCAGGGTGATCGCGTGGTCAAACATCACGTCGTTGGTGCCTGCGAACTGGTCGGCCACCATGAAGCGCTGATTGGTCACGGTGAATTGCTGCAGGCTGGGGTTGGGTCCCAGGTTGGTCAGTTTGGCGCCGCCGTTGGCAGGTCCGCCTGCGTTGAATACCTGGCCAAGACCGGCGGGCTCATTGAACCGTACCGAGCCTGCTGCGTTGAGCAGTGTGGAGCCGCTGCGCCCAGACACCTCGCGAATGCGGCAAGGGCCGTTTTGTGTCTGTGTCAGCAACACCACATCGCCTCGCCCGGGTGTGGCCAGTGGCGGTGGGAAAAAGCCCAGACTGCTGGCGGTGATGAGGCCGCTGTTGTCGCCCGGATGGGTTGTTTGCAAAAAAGTTTCGGCGAACTGGCGCGAATTGCCCGAGGCGACGGTCAGCATGTCTGATGCGCCTGCAGCCCCTTGACCGATGAACACGGGAAACAGGCCCGGCGGGCTGGGCAGTGCGGTGGTGGTGTCAAATACCACAGCGGTGTTGTCGGCTTCGCGGAACAGCCGGAATTGGCAGCCGATGGCGTTGGGAAAGTTGATGCTGTGTCCCGCCGAACCGATGGCGGTGCGCATCAGTCCGATGGCCACGGCGGCGGCGTCGCCGGTGCCGCCCGAACCCACCGAGATGCGCTTTTGGCGTTCGAAATCGATGGTCAGGGTCGTCAGCAGCAGCACGATGGCCATACCGATGGCGAGCGACACCATCAGTTCAATCAGCGAGAGACCGCGTTGGCGCGATTTGCGCAAGGGTTTTGTGCAATCAGGCATTGCGGTCCACCACGGTCACGACGGCATGGCAACTGCGCCGGCTGGCGTTGGGTGCTCGCCAGCAAATGGTCACCACCACCTGGTTGGTGATGGTTGCATCGGCGCTGATCAGCGGTGGGTCTTGCTCTGGACCCTCGTTGCCCGGTAGGGTGCTCACGCGGTCGAGCCATTCCTCCGGCAAGTCCTCGGGGTCGCCCACATAGGCTGGCAATAGGTTGCCGGCTCCAGCGTTGGTGGTTTCGGACCAGACACGGGCGATCAGTTCGTCGGCCAGCCCGGCCGCCTCGACGCGGTAGCGGGTCTCGCTCAGGACGGACACGCTGCGACTTTGCAGGCCGATCACACCCAGCACCCCCAGACTGACCAGCAGGACAGCAACCAGAACCTCGATCATCGAAACGCCTCGCTGGCGGCTGGAGCGCATGCGCGATGGAGACCGCAAAGAGGCGGAGATGAAGGGCTTCATGGCAATCATGGGCAGCGACGCGGGTCGGTCGAAGACAGGCGGACATCGGGGTCGCACAACAGGGCGCGACCTGCGCTGGAGGTGACGATGCGGCGCAGATCCGTCGCGCCTGTTGCAGCCACCCCCAGTGCACGGAACGGGGTGAGGCTCAGCGTGCCGACACAAGCCTGCATGCCTCCGGGACCGAAGACAAAGTCGGTAGCGCCGGCCGCAGCGGTTTGGGCGCCAGCGTCTGAGAACGGGCTGATGGTCAAAGCGGAACTCGCACCGCTGGGCACATGGCGTTGCACCAGTCGGTCGTCGGGGTCGGGGGGTTCGAAGTTGCAACCGGTGGTGGCGCGGCGCACGAGCCAGCCGCCCGCCGTGCCTTCCAGACGAAACAGCACGCGGGTGTTGTTGAGAATGGCTTCGGAACGGGCAAGCTGCAGGCCTGCGAGCAGGGTTTGAGCCTCTGTGCGTACCCGCTGGTTGGCCATCCAGATGCTCATGTTGGGCATGGCAATCGCCAGCAGAATGCCCAATATACTCACGACGGTGAGCAACTCCACCAGTGTGATTCCGCGCATGTGGTGGGTGCTGGCAGCGTCCATGGCTGCGGGTGAGTAGGGGCGTAGCATGCCACTCCTCTGCATCGTGTTCAGCAGCCCGCTTTGCGCGTTACCCAGCAACTGGTGTTCGTGGGCCAGCCGGTGGGGGCTGCGGAGGTGGCGCGCACGTTGGCTTGGTTGACGGTGAATGTGAATCCGGTCGATGCACCGGTGCCTGTGGCCGAAAGGCTGTAGGTGGTGGCTGCCAGCGTGCAGGTGTAATTGAAGCCAATACGGGTATTGTTCGCTGGACAAGGTGCGCCGACGAACGTACGGTTGTCCTGAAAAAATTGTTCTACGTCCGTGCGGGCGGTGCTCAATGTGCCGTGCGCTTCGACCAGCCTTCCACGCAGGGTGTATTCGTTGTAGCTGGGTATGGCGACAGACGCCAAAATGGCGGTGATCGCCACAACGATCATCAGCTCAATCAGGGAAAAACCGTCGGATGCGGAGCGTGGCATTGATGGAAGGGTTTGGTGATGCGGTGTACGCAGGAAGGGCGCGTACTAGCGTAAACAAACGTATGGTGCGGTACGCGTTTGGACCCACCAGACTGGACGCGATGGGCGGGCAAATCGGCCCGATGAGCGCGCTACGTGGCTGCCTTTCCCTCTGGAACGTTCCACGGTGATGCCCATGGAGGGATGGTCATTGCCAGGGGCTGCCGTATGGGGTGGCTCAATTTGCCGCCACCAACAAGCGCCTGCGCAGCACCTTCGCCCGCCGGGTGGCTGGCCGGGGTCCACTAAACTTGCCGACTTTGGTCAGCCGCAACACAAGGAAAACCCATGGGCGCGCAGTGGAAAGCAAAACACAAAGATTTGGCCGCCAACGCGAAGGGCCGGCTGTTTGGCAAGTTGGCCAAAGACATCATGATCGCAGCCCGGCACGGGGCTGACCCGGCCGCCAACGCGCGTCTGCGCTTGGTGGTGGAGCAGGCCCGCAAGGTGTCTATGCCCAAAGAAACGCTGGACCGCGCCATCAAGAAGGGCGCAGGGCTGACCGGCGAAGCCGTGCATTTCGAGCACGTCATGTATGAAGGTTTTGCGCCGCACCGGGTGCCGGTGATGGTGGAGTGCCTGACCGACAACGTGAACCGCGCCGCATCCGATATGCGTGTGCTGTTCCGCAAAGGCCAGCAGGGCACCAGCGGCTCGGTGTCTTGGGACTTCGAGCACGTGGGCATCATTGAGGCCGAACCGGCGATACAAGGCGCCGATCCTGAGATGGCCGCCATTGAAGCGGGTGCGCAAGATGTTGAGCCGGGCGACGAAGACGGCGTGACCGTGTTCATGACCGATCCGACCGACCTGGACTTGGTCAGCCGTGCGCTGCCTGCGCAGGGCTTTACCGTGCTGTCGGCCAAGCTGGGGTACAAGCCCAAGAACCCGATCGACCCGAGCAGCCTGAGCCCCGCGCAGCTGGACGAGGTGGAAACCTTTCTGGCGGCGCTGGATGCGAACGAAGACGTGCAAAACGTGTTTGCCGGCCTGGGTGGTTGAGCCGTCTCAGGCTCGCAGGCGCCGCAGCCAGCAGGCGCAAGGCCCGATCAAATCCGCGAAAATGGCCGTTGATCGTTTGTTTTTATTGATTGAGCACGTTCCATGACCGACGCGACCCAAGCCCCAGCGCTGCCTGACCACCTCTCCATCGACCCCCGAAGCCCGCACCACGTGGCGGCTGTGTTTGAACACGACATCGGCATTCGCCTGAACGACCGCGAGCGCTTTGATGTGGCCGAATACTGCATCAGCGAGGGCTGGGTGAAGGTGCCCGCGGGCAAAACCGTGGATCGCAAAGGCCAGCCGCTGCTGATGAAGATCAAGGGCAGGGTGGAGGTTTTTTACAAGTAACACGGTGGTTTGCGATCGCAAACACGTTTGCGCTGTTTCACAACAAGGGCCTGAGGCTGCGTGCGGCTTCTTGCAGCACCGGCAGCACCCGTTTGGTGGCGTCTTCGCTGCTTTCCTGGTTGATGGGCATCGTGATGCTGATGGCGCCGTGCACCGCGTTGTGGCGGTCGAGCAAGGGCACGGCAATGCCGCGGTAGTTCAGCTCCAGTTGCTGTTCCAGCTGTGCCCAGCCTTGGCGTCGGAACTGGTCGAGTTCGCTGCGAAGCTGCTCTTTGGATGCGGTGGTGTAGGGCGTGAAAGCCCGCAGCGTGCGTTGTGCCAGCCAGGCATCCGACGCCGCTTCACCCAGTCCCGCCAAGATGGCCATGCCCGCTGTGGACAGTTGGGTCTGTATGCGTGCGCCCAGCATGTAGCCGGTGTTCATGAGCCGGTGGGCGCCACTGCGGGCAATGTAGACCGTGTCGTCACCGTCGAGCACACCCAGGTAAGCCACCTCTTGCGTGCCACCCGCAATGCGCTGCAGAAACGGCTGCACCAGGCGCGGCAGGCGCGCCGATTCCAGGTACGCATGCCCCAGCCGCAGAATGCGCGGCGTTAGCCAGAACAACTTGCCGTCTGTGCCCACATAGCCCAGGTGCGCCAGCGTGAGCAGGTAACGGCGCGCGGCGGTGCGCGTGAGGCCGCAGCGCACGCCGGCCTGGCTGGCCGTGAGTCGGGGGTTTTGATCGTCAAACGCTTCAATTACCGCCAGGCCCTTCTCTAGACCAGCGATCCAGTCGCGTTTGTCGATGGCAGGTCGGGCTTCGGTGCTGAGTGGATTCACGTGGTGGGCTTGTTGCGCGAAGGTTCAGAAAGCCAAGGAAAACCCTGGTTTCGAACGATTGTTGAACGTTGGCGTTCGATTATCGAACAACTTGAGGGGGCTGGGGTGTGGGGCGGGGCAGCGCAGCCCCTACAGTTTGCAGCGCGCCACGCAGGTTCGACAGCGGCTGGGCGCTTTCTCACCCGGAGACATTTTCATGAGTGATCTGCTGCTCAACACCACGGTTTCCCGCGAGCCCCTGCAAGCCTCTTTCAGCGACGCCGCCAACCCCCTGGGGCTTGACGGTATCGAGTTCGTTGAATACGCCACCACCAAGCCGCAGGCGCTGGGCCAGGTGCTGGAAATGATGGGCTTTCGCCCGGTGGCGCGCCACCGCTCGCGCGAGGTGCTGCTGTACCGCCAGGGCGACCTGAACATCGTGGTCAATGCCCATCCGAGCGACGCCCGGGGTGCCACGCACGGCAGCGATGTGCCCTCCATTTCCGCCATGGCGCTGCGCGTGCGCGACGCCCGTGCCGCCTACCACTATGTGCTGGAGCGCGGCGCCTGGGCCGTGACCACGCACGCCGAGGTGATGGAGCTCAACATCCCGGCCATCCACGGCGCGGGTGGCAGCCGCATCTATTTCGTGGACCGCTACAAAGAGTTCTCCATTTACGACGTGGACTTTGTACCCATTCCGTCGGTCGACCAGCGCCCGGCCGCCACCGCCGGTATCGGTTTTTTTGGCGTGGTGCAGTACATCGGCTCCGAGCGCAGCAACGACTGGATTGCGTTTTACAGCGAGCTGTTTGGCACCGAGCTGATTCCCGACGAGCAGCGCTTTGGCATCATGCCCAAGGGCACGTTGCTGCGCACCCCCGCGCTGGACCCGGCCAAGCGCTTCATGCTGCAGCTGGTGGAGCCCGAGGTGAACGTGCACGACTCCGATGAAAAGCTTCAGCGCATTGGCCTGGGTGTGCCCGATGTGCTGGCCGCCGTGACAGCTTTGCGCGCGCTGGGTGTGGAGTTTGTGGAAACACCCGCTGCCCACACCGAGCAGCGCGGCGCGATCACCAAGACCTACCTGGGCTCGGTGGTGTTTGAGCTGGTGCACAACGAACCGCACCAGGGAGCGTAAGTCCATGAAGCCCACCCAAGCCGCCATTGCCGAAGCCATACAGGGTTTCGGCATGGACACCATCACCCTGGCCGGCCCGCTCGAAGCCAAGCTGGCCGCCATGAAGGCTGCGGGCTTCTCGCAGGTCATGCTCAAAGCCAACGACATCAATGGCCATCCGGGCGGTATCGACGCTGCAGTGGCCGCCGTCAAGGCCAGCGGCCTGCGCGGCACCGGTTTTCAGGTGCTGCGCGACTTTGAAGGCCTGAGCGGCCACCTGCACCACTACAAGGTGGACATCGCCAAGGCCATGCTGGAGATGTCTGCCGCGTTGGGCTGCAAGGTGTTGCTGGCGTGCTCAAGCACCTCGGCCCACGCCACGCAAGACCTCGACCACATCGCCCGCGATCTGCGCAAGCTGGCCATGCTGGCGCTGCCGCTGGGCATCAAGATCGCGTACGAAGGCCTGTCGTGGGGCCGCACCATCAACGAGTTCACCACCGCCTGGGACGTGGTCTGCCGCGCCGACTGCCCCAACCTGGGCCTGGGGCTGGACTCGTTCCACATCTTTGCCGCCAAGACGCCGCTGGACGAGATCGACTACCTCGACCCGTCCAGGATCTTCCTGGTGCAGCTGGCCGACTTCATGTGGCAGGAAACCAAGACCTTTGAAGAGCGCATGACCACCGCGCGCACCTTCCGCGTGTTCCCGGGCGAAGGCGTGCACAGCGAGCAGCTGGTGGACCTGGTGCAAAAGCTGGACCGCCTGGGCTACGCCGGCGACTACAGCTTTGAAGTGTTCAACGACGACTACCAGCAAATGCCGCTGCCCATGGTGGCCGAACGCGGCCGCCGATCGGCCCTGTGGCTGGCCGACGATGTGCTGCGCAGCTCGGTGCCGCTGCCCAACCAGATGCGGCTGAAGTCGGTGGGTGTTTGATCGACGGTGTGCCCCAAAGCAAAACCCCGCCTGTGCATCTCGGGCGGGGTTTTGCTTTTTGGGGGCGCTGCCTCTGCAGGTTCTGGTAGGCCTTGGTACTCAACGGGTTCAGGCCCGATGGCTTTCCTCGCCCAGCCGTCCGTCGCGAAAATCGTTCAGCGCCTGGTAGATCTCTTCCTTGGTGTTCATGACGAACGGGCCGTATTGCGCGATGGGCTCGTTCAGCGGGCGCCCGGCGATGAGCAGGGCTTTGGCGTCGGCGCTGGCTGTGATTACCACGCCGTCGCTGCCGGGCTCGTTGGCCAGCAGGGCCATGCGCTGCGCTGGCACGCGCTGACCGCCCACCGTGACTTCACCGCGGTACACGTACACGAAGGCGTTGTGCGTGGCGGGCAGCGCTTGAGCGAAGGTGGCGCCGGTCTGGAAATGCAGGTCGAGGTAGACCGGCGCGGTGGTCTCGCGCGTCACGGCGCCGGCCACGCCGTGGCTTTCACCCGCGATCACGGTCACGCCCACACCCTCGGGCGTGGTGAACCGCGGCAACTCGGCGTTTTTGAAATCGCGGTACCAGGGCGCGTTCATCTTGTCGCGCCCGGGCAGGTTCAGCCAGAGCTGAAAGCCTTCCATCACGCCCGCTTCCTGCTGTGGAATTTCGGAGTGGATCACGCCTTTGCCGGCGGTCATCCACTGCACGCCGCCGTTTTCCAGCAGGCCTTCGTGGCCTGCGCTGTCGCGGTGCAGCATGCGGCCCGCAATCATGTAGGTGATGGTCTCGAAGCCGCGGTGCGGGTGGTCCGGGAAGCCAGCGATGTAGTCGTCGGGGTTGTCGCTGCCAAAGGCATCGAGCATGAGGAACGGGTCCAGCCGGCGCTGCAGGTCTTGCGTGAGCACGCGGGTGAGCTTGACGCCCGCGCCGTCGGACGTGGGCTGCCCCGCGATCAGCCGCTCCACGCGGCGCGGTTGCTGAACGCTGGGGGCGGTGAGGGTGGCGGCGGTCATGGCAGTCTCCTTGTAAAATGGGGCTGGGTGAATATCTTTGAAGCTATCTCCGAAGCGCAGCGCCCCAACCCAGAGCGCTTTGGTCCCGGCGCCGCCGGGCCGCACCGCGTTGCCCCTTGGAGAGGGCGCGCGCAGCACGGCGGGGGCGAACCTCAAGCCAGGGCGGCTTCCAGGTCGGCTTCGGCTTGGGCAAAGCCCTTGGCAACGGCTTCCGGGCCCATGGCCAGACCTTCGGCGTAGATAAAGCGCACATCGGTCATGCCCAGGAAGCCCAGCACGGCCTTGAGGTACGGCACCTGCGAGTCGTTGGGCGTGTCGCGGTACAGGCCGCCGCGCGCCAGGGCCACATACACCGTCTTGCCCTTGAGCAGACCTTCGGGGCCGGTCGCGGTGTAGCGGAAGGTGGTGCCGGCGCGGGCAATCGCGTCGATCCAGGCCTTGAGCTGCACCGGCACGCCAAAGTTGTACATGGGCACGCCCAGCACGAGGGTGTCGTGCGCCTGGATCTCGGCGATCAGCGCGTCGTCCAGCGCCACGCGGGCGGCTTGTTCGGCGGTGCGCTGCTCGGCCGGGGTGAACAGGGCGCCCAGGGCGGCTTCGTCCAGCACCGGGTGCGGCGTCACGGCCAGATCGCGCAGGGTGAGCGTGGCGGCGGGGTTGGCCGCTTGCAGGCGCTCCACCACGCGGTTGGCGACTTGGGTGGAGTTGGCGCCTTCGCGGCGGGCACTGGCGTTGATTTGCAGGATGTTCATGGTGATTTCTTTGAAGGGGTTGGGTCGATGGGGTGACTTTAAGGAGCATCAATCAACTTGAAAATCCCTTGAAATGGATATGATTGTTGTCATGATGGAACAATCAAAAGCCGAGATCGGCATCGATCCCAACGACCTGCTGATCTTTGCCCGGGTGGCCGAGCTGGGCAGTTTCAGCCGCGCGGCCGAACGGCTGGGCTTGCCCAAATCCACCGTGTCGCGCCGCTTGGCAGCGCTGGAGCAGCGCATGGGCGAGCGCTTGCTGCTGCGCACCACCCGGCGGCAAACCGTGACCGAATTTGGCCTGCAACTGCTGGAGCACGCGCGCCAGGTGGTGGCCGAGCTGGACGCCGTGAGCGCGTTGCGCGAGCAGCGCCAGGCCGCGCCCAGCGGGCGGCTGCGCGTGTCGATGCCGAGCGACTTTGCCAACCTGGTGCTGGTGGACAGTCTGGCCGCTTTTCTGGCGTTGCACCCCGCCATTTCGCTGGAGCTGGACCTGTCGCCCCGGCGGGTGGATCTGTTGGGTGAGGGTTTTGATGTGGCGGTGCGCATGGGCGATCTGCCCGACGACGCGCTCTTGGTGGCGAGCAAGCTGGCGGTGTTCACCCACGGCCTGTATGCCTCGTCCGGCTACCTGGCCGAACACGGCGACCCGCAGACCCCTGACGAGCTGACCCGACATACGGCGGTGCGGTTGATGCGAGGCAACGGCGAACCGGCGGGCTGGATGCTGGTGCAGGGCGAACAGCGCTGGAGCGGTGTGCCCGCTGGGCGTGTCACCGCCAATTCACCCGAGATGCTGATCCGTCTGGCCCGCGCCGGTGCCGGCATTGCCGCTGTGCCCGATCATTTTGCGACCGCCGATGTGCGCGCCGGCGCACTGCGACGCGTGTTGTGCGGCTGGCATTTGCCCACCAGTACGGCCTGGGCGGTGTACCCGGGGCGCAAGCTCATGCCCGCGAAAACACGCGCGTTTGTCGACATGCTGCAGGCCGCGCTGCGCCACTGCAGCGGGCCGTCTCCAGCCTGAACGGCACGCAGGTTCCACCTCGGAACGGCCATTCTTGGCCTGTTGCTGGGGGGGCGGACAACCAGGACCGCGCCATCAGTAGCTCAGCCGAGCCACCGAGCGCAGCACCTCGGCGGTGGTGGTGGGGAAACCGAAGTATTCCAGGTAGGCGGGAATCTGTTCAAACAGCATGTCTGAACCCACCTGTATGGGACAGCCCCTGGCTTGGGCCGCGCTGAGGAAGGCGGTCATTTCGGTACGCATCACCACTTCACCGACGAAGGTGCGTGGGTCGAGGCGCGACACGTCGAGTGGCAATGGGTCGCCTTCGTTCATGCCCATGGGGGTGGCGTTGACCACGAGGTTGTAACCCGCCGGGTCGTTGCTGCCCGTGCTGACCTGGATGGCCGGGTAGTTGTCTCGGATGCGCCGGCCCAGGGCTTCGGCCGACGCGGTGTTGACATCAAAAAGGCCGATTGCTGCGATGCCCGAACCCGCCAGCGAGGCGGCAATGGCGCAGCCCACCCCGCCGCAGCCCACCACCAGCGCGCGCGCGCCGTCGAGCTGCAGTCCCTTGCGCATGACGCCGCGCACAAAGCCCGCACCGTCAAACATGTCGCCCACCAGACGGCCGTCGGGCAGGCGCTTGACCGCATTGCAGGCCCCGGCGACGTTCACGGTGGGCGTTACCTCGTCCAGCAAACCCACGGTCACCACCTTGTGCGGCATGGTGATGAGCGCGCCGCGGATGTTGGTGAGGCTGAAGACCGCCTTGAGCAGCGCCGGGTAGTGCTCGGGTTTGCAGCCGAACGGGACCACGACCGCGTTGATCCCCTCTTTTTCGAAAAAGGGGTTGTAGATCATCGGCGACTTGAAGGTGTGCGTCGGGAAGCCAATGTGGGCGATGAGTTCGGTGTGGCCGGTGATCATGGTCGGGGTCTTTCAAGGGGGATTCGACTGGCGACAGGCAAAACCGCCCCCTGCCGGCCCCAACGGAACGGCATCAGACGCAGCCTGACGGTCGCCGGATCAGTGCTGTTGTCTGGCCGACGTCTGGGTGAACTTGCGCACCAGACCGTCCATGGCGATCAGGTAGCCGTCTACGCCGAAACCGACCACGATACCGGCCGCTGCGGGCGATACCCAGGAGTGGTGCCGGAAGGCTTCGCGGGTGTGCACGTTGGAGATGTGGCACTCGATCACCGGCATGGGTTCAACGCCTTTGATCGCGTCGTACAAGGCAATCGAGGTGTGGGTCAGTGCGCCGGGGTTGAACACCACGCCCAACACCTCGTCAGCTTTGTAGAGCTGACCGTACGCATGGATTTTGTCCAGTAACGCACCTTCCCAGTTGCTCTGAAAACACTCCACTTCGTAGCCGATCTTCTCGCCGTGCAACTTGCAAAAGCCCTCCACGTCTGAGAGCGTGGTGTAGCCGTATTGCGCAGGTTCGCGGGTGCCCAGCAGGTTGAGGTTGGGGCCGTTGAGGATGAGGATTTTTTTCATGGTGTGTTCCAAATGCAGTGAGAGGTTCGGGAGCTTATTCGACCTGAAAGACCTGGAGCCGCACAGCGGTGGCCTGGCGTTCCAGCGTGGCCACAAACAGGTGGTGGTTGAGCCACCCGTGCGGGCCGTCGGGTGCCTCAAAGTGCGGGGCAGCCCGAAAGTACACCGCGCTGGGGTCGACGGGCTGGCCGGCGCGCATCAACGCCAGGATCTCGGGCGAAGACACGCGCAGGCCGCGGCTTTGCACATAAATCAGCGCACCGTCGGCGGCTTCCAGCGTGTAGCGTGCGTCGATGACCGAAGTCCCGTCGGCACGCAACAGCGCCCAGTCCGATCCGCCGGGGCGGATGCGGCCTTGCAGCGCCGGGCCCGTGACTTCGCCACCTTCGATGGGAATGTGCTGGCGCTCGCCCAGCGGGCCAGGGCCACCCAGGCCGATGGCACCGATGCGCGCCACGAGGGTGAACACGTAGCGCAAACGCGGCGGCACGGGGGCAGACATGGCGCTCAGCCTGCCGTGGATTTCAGCCAGGCGGCCATGTGTGCAAAACGGGTCTGCACCGGTTCGCAATAGGCCTTGGCGCGCAAGTAGCCGTGGATCAGACCCTCGCCCCGGTCCAGGTGGACCGGCACACCGGCGGCCTGCAAGGCTTCGGCGTAGGCAATGCCTTCGTCGCGCAGCGGGTCGTATTGCGCGACCGCGATGAACGCTGGCGGCAGACCGGCATGGCTCTGGGCCAGCAGCGGTGCGGCCAGCGGCGTGAGCAAGTCGGCCGGGTTGGGGCAGTACATGGCGTTGACCGCCGCCATGGACGCCACCGTGACCAGCGGGCCGTTGGCGTTTTCAGTGTGCGAGGGGCGGTCGGTGTTGAAGGACACCGCCGGATACACCAGCAGTTGGGCGCACGGGGCGTGCGGTGTGCCGCGCAGCACCAGGGTGGCGGCGGCGGCCAGGTTGCCGCCCGCGCTGTCACCGCCGATGGCGATCGCATCGGGGCGGATGCCGAGCGTGGGCGCCTGGTCCTGGGCCCAGCGCACCACCGCCACGGTGTCGTGCAAGGCGTTGGGGAACGGCCTTTCGGGCGCCAGCGCGTAGTCGATGCTGATCACGATCTGCTGGTTGGCCGCCGCCAGGCCAGCGGTGATGTCCCAGTGGGTTTCGGGGCTGCCTTGCATCCAGGCGCCGCCGTGCATGTACACCAGGGCCGGCACAGGGCCGCTGGATGCCTCGGGGCGGAACACCCGCACGCGCACCGGCTGGCCGGTCTCGGGCACCTCGACCCCGTGTTCCTGGGTGGTGATGCCGGGGGGATGGGGCTCCCGCATGCGGGCCGCAACGGCTTCGAAATGGGCGCGGCGCCCGGTCGGGCCGGCACCCGGTGGCAGGGTGGACCAGGCGGCGTCCCAGTCTGTGAGGAAACGTTGGATGTCGGTGTGGATCATGGGAGGGTTCCGGTCAGAGGGGTCAGCCTTGGTAGCCAAACAGGCGGGGCAGCCAGAGCACGGCGTCGGGCACGTAGGTGATGAACAGCAGCGCGCCCAGCATGACCGCGAGGAAGGGCAGGGTCTCGCGCACGATGCTCTTGATGGACTCGCCGGTGATGTTGCCCATGATGAACAGCAGCAGGCCGTAGGGCGGGGTGATCAGGCCGATCATCAGGTTGACCGTGACGACGATGCCGAAGTGCACCATGTCGATGCCCAGCAGCTTGGCCGTGGGAATCAGGATGGGCACGATCACCAGCAGGATGGTGCCGCCTTCGAGCAGCGCGCCCAGCACCAGCAGGATCACATTGACCATCAGCAGGAAGCCCATGGGGCTGAGGTCCATCGCGACGAGCAACTGGCTCACGGTGACTGGGATGTTTTCGCGCGTGACGACGTAGTTGAACACCAGGGCGCCCGAGATCAGGATGCCGATGGTGGCCATGGAGCGGCCACTGGAGAGCAGCGCGCCGTAGGCGCCCTTGAGCGTGACCGAGCGGTAGAGCACGGCAGAGATCACCAGCGCATAGAGTGCGGCCACGGCGGCGGCTTCGGTGGGCGTCATCACGCCGCTGTAGATGCCGCCCAGCAGCACCACCGGCATCATCAGCGCGGGCAGGGCGCGGAAGGTGATGCCCGGCAGCTCGCGCAGCGGCACGGCTTCTTCGACCGGGAAATTGCGCACCCGAGCCAGGTAGGCGTTCATGGCCATCAGCACCACGCCCAGCAGCAGGCCGGGCACGATGCCGGCCATGAACAGGAAGCCGATGGAGGCGTCGGAGATCAGGCCGTAGAGCACCAGCGGGATCGACGGCGGGATGATGGGGCCGATGACGGCCGATGCGGCGGTGACGGCGGCAGCGTAGGCGGGGGTGTAGCGGCCGCCGCGCGTCATCATGCTGATGACCATGCGGCCCACGCCGGCGGCGTCGGCAATGGCCGAGCCCGACATGCCCGAAAAAATCAGCGAGGACAGGATGTTCACATGGCCCAGACCGCCGCGGAACCGCCCGACGATGGCGTTGCAAAAACCCAATAACTTGTCGGTCAGCGAGCCCATGTTCATGATCTCGGCTGCGAGGATGAACAGCGGGATCGCGAGCAGGGTGTAGGAGTTGTTCAGGCCTTGAAGCAACTGCTCGGCGGCGATGCCCATGTCCTGCCCGGTGATGAACAGGTACATGATGGAGCTCGCCAGCATGGACAGGCCGATCGGCAGCCCCATGAGGCTCAGGGCGATGATCAGGTAGACCGTCATCGCGAAGGGTGAAAACAGATTCATGCGGCGTCTCCGGAGGTCTCGGTGCCGGTGGTTTCGTCGTCGAGCAACCGGTTGCGCAGGGCTTCGATGCCCAGATGGGTGTGGCGCACGACCATGGCCAGCACGAAGGCGATGTAGATCGAGAAAAAGAAGTCCATGCGGATGCCCAGCGCGGCAGAGTCTTCCACCTTCATGAAGCTGATGTAGCTCCACGACGCCGGCAGCGAGATCAGCAAGATCGCCACGGCCGACAGGCTGGCCACCACGGTGAGCACCCGTTTGACACCGCGCGGCACATGGCCGGTGAGCACGTCAAAGCGGATGTCGTCCCGGTTGCGCATCACGAAGGCACCGCCCCAGAGAATGCCCCAGAGCCACATCAAGACGCAGACCTCGTCCGTCCACGCCAGCGGTTTGTTCGACACATAGCGAAAACCAATTTGCAGGATGAAGGACACGAACATGGTGGCCATCATCAGCACCAGCACATGGTTGGCGCCCAGCTGCAGCCAGCGCAGCAGCCGGTGCACGGGCCGCTTGGTGGAGGAAGAGGTCATGGTGGGGTTCCGGGGCGTTCAGGTCACAGCTTGTTGATGCGGTCGAGCATGCCGGCGGGCCAGTCGGCGGCGAACTTGCTCTTGCTGTACACGTCCAGCACGTGTTTGCGGAAGGCCGCCACATCGGGGCTGTACACGTCCAAACCCTGTTGTTTCATGAAGGCCTCCTGTTCGGAGTCGTCTTTCAGGGCCTGGGCTGTCACCGCGGCGGCAAATTTGTCGGCGGCTTCCTGCACCGTCTTCTGCTGGGCCGGGCCCAGGCTGTTCCATTTGGCCAGGCTGATGGCGAACAGGTTGTTGGCGATCAGGTGGCCGGTCTTGACGATCTGCGAGCTGACCTCGTAGAACTTCATGCTCTTGACCGCGCCCATGGGGTTGTCCTGCCCGTCAATGGCGCCGGTCTGCAGCGCGGTGTAAACCTCGGTGAAGGCCAGCGGCGTGGGGTTGGCGCCCATGGCCGTGCCCACAAACTGCCAGCCTTCGCCGGGCGGCATGCGCAGTTTGATACCGGCCAGGTCGGCCGGGGTGTTGATTTTTTTCTTCGGCTTGAGGCCCACATGGCGGGTACCGATGTAGGGCACAGACAGCACCTTGATGCCCATTTGTTTTTCCATCATGGCGAAGAGTTCTTTGCCCACGTCGCTGTCGAACACCTTCTTCATGTGGATGTGGTCGCGAAACACGTAGGCCGTGGTCACGATGCTCCAGGCCGGAATCTGCTTCTGCACGTCGAAAGCCGCGAGGTTGGCCAGGTGCAGGTTGCCGCGTTGCATGGCCACAGGTTCGGTGCCCTGCTTGAACAGCGTGGCGCCAAAGTACGGTTTGAAGTCGAATTCCGGGCCCAGGCTTTTGCCGAAAACGTCTTTGAGGATGGTGGCGCGCGGATCGGCCTCGGTCACCGTGTCGGAGTAAATGAGCTCAATCTTGGCCTGGGCCATGGACAGCGTGGGCAGGGCTGCGGCACACAGAGCCGTGGCGGCGCCGAGCAGCGCGCGGCGGTTGATTGGGTTCTTCATGGTTGTCTCCTGGTTGGAATGGATGGGGGAAACGGGCTTGTGTTGGGCATTTCAGACCGTCCGGGAATAATGTACGAACCAGTTAATTCAGTCAACGGTGTGCGCATAGGTGTTTTCCCTGAATGGGCGTTTGGCGCGTTTTCCGGCGGGGCCGCAGGCCGGTGGCGGCGCGCGCTGGCAAGCCCGCTGGGAGCGTGGCCACGGCGCAAATGGGCGGCGCTGACCGCGCCAAGGGAAGGCGCAGACGGCGGGTGCTCAGGGCTGTGCTTGCCTGGCGGCAAGCCCTCCGACGGTGTTCCCGAGCGATCCCGGCAGGACCGCCCGCGCTCAGTAGGCCCGCACGAAGCGCTCGACCATCTCGATCACGCTGTGGCGGCGTTGCGCGATCCAGTCGGGGCTGGCGGCATCGAATCGGAAAATCAGTCCGAAGGTGTGGCGGTTGGAGACGTTGAAAAACGTCAAGGCCGAGATGGAGGCGTGGATGTCGAGTGCGCTGAGGCCGGGCCGGAAGACACCGGAGGACACCCCCCGGTCGTACAGCGTCTGGATAGCGGAAATGGCGGGTACGTTGAGCGCCTGAATGGCGGTACTTTGCGCCAGGTATTGGCCCCGGTTGATGTTTTCTCCCATCACCAGGCGTATGTAGTTTTCGCTCTGGCGGTGGTGGTCGAAGGTGTAGGCCACGAGCTTGCGCAAGGCCTCCAGGGGGTCCAGGTGGTCCAGGTTCAAAGCCGACTCATGGGTGCGCATCTCGCGGTACGAAGCCTCCAGCACCGCCGTGTACAGGCCTTCTTTGCTACCGAAGTAGTAATAAATCATGCGCTTGCTGGTTTGCGTGGCTGCGGCAATCTCGTCAATGCGCGCGCCCGCCAGCCCTTTTTCCGCGAACTCGGTCATGGCCACCGCCATGATGTTGGCCATGGTGCGGTCCGGGTCGTTGGTGCGACCTGCGGGCTCTCGCACCCCCGCCTGGCTGGGTTTCGCGCGCGATCGTTGGGGGTTTTGTACCGGTTCGTTCATTGCGCCAGTATAGGAGGATGGTCCTGCTGCAAGGGGGGTGTTCGGAGGTGTTTTGCCCCATCGGCACCCGACAGATACACACAATCAAGGGTTTTCCCGGGTACCATGGCCGCACCGTTTTTTTGACCCGTTCCACCCGAGCCGCCTTGCCATGCCATCGACCACCACCCGCGACACCGCATCGGCCTTTCGGAAAAAACCGGTGACCTTCGCACCCCAAGCCTGGAGCGGTCGCCTGGATATGGCCGAATCGTCCCGACCCGGCGGCCTGCTCACGGCCGCGTTGATGCAGTGCGCCGCCGAGCGCGACCTCTCGCAGAGCGAATTGGCCACCGCCCTGGGCGTGAGCTACTGGAGCCTGAGCCAGTTGCGCATCGGTTTTCGCGCCATCGAGTCGCTGGACGAAGATGTGATCCAAGGCTGCTCGGCCTTGCTCGATCTGCCGCCACTCACCATCCAGGCCTTGGCGGGCCTGCTGGCGCCGGCCGATGTGTTGGCGTGCGCTGAACTCACGGCAGAAGACCTGCTGCACGCCCGCCAAATGGTCCGCACCGAGCCCGCCGACTGGGTGTTGCTGCCGCCGCCCAACCGGGCGCGGCCCTTGCAAGCCCTGACCGTGGACGAGCTGGCCGAGTTGCACCGCGAACACGCCGACACACCCGCTGTGGTGGCGCTGCTGCGCACCGAGCTGACCAGTCGGCCGTTTTCAAAAACAGAGCAGTTGCGCGCTGCCGTGGCGCGTGAAACCGTGGCGCAGCCCGAACCCGAGGCCACACCCCGGCCCGACGCGGCACCCGCACCCGGCATTTTGTGTTGCAGTCGCTGCCAGAAGCGCCTGCGCATTCCGCACCTGCCCGAGCCGAGCGAAATCCGTTGCCCCAGCTGCCGCACCGAATACACGGTGCACTGGCAAGGCCTGGTGTGCCTGGTGCAGGCGCTGGCCGATACCGCCACGGGCGAAGATGAAGACAGTGAAGACCGCACGGAAGCGGTGAACGAACCCGCCACGGAGCCGGCAGACGCCTGGGCCGTGCTGGGTCTGGCGCCGAACAGCCCGTGGGAGCAGGTGGAGCGGGCACGCCGCTCGCTGTTGCAGCAGTACCACCCGGACCGCCTGGGCCATGTGTCGCCGCTGGTGCGCCAGCTGGCTGAGACGGCTTTCAAGCGCGTGAGCGATGCCTATGAAACGCTGAAGGCGCAACGGTAAATTCAGCCCCAAAGCGCCCGGTGCCGGATCCGGTCTGTGCCGTCAAGGAATCGGATCCTCCACCCCCGTGCGCCGCAGTGGGTTGAAACCCGTCACCAGCGCGGTGGCCAGCAACACCAGGGCGCCACCCGCAAAAATGCCCGGTGACAGGGCCTCGCCCAGAAAAATGTGGCCCCAGGTGACGCCGAACACCGGAATGAGAAAGGCCGGGCTCATGGCCGCCACTGGCGACACGTGGCGAATGATGCGCAGGTGGGCCCAGTAAGCCAGGCCCGAGGTCACCACACCGAGCATCAGCACCACCCCCAGCGCAGCCGGTGTGAACTGCGCCTGCGGCAGCGCCCAGGCCGCACCGGGCAGCAGCAGCACCAGCGACAGGGCGTGAATGCCGGCCGCAATGGCCAGGGGCTGCATGCGCGTGGTGGCGCGTTTCATGAGCGGGGTGGACAAGCCGTAACACGCCGCCGCCGTGATGCAGGCGAGCGCGGCGGCCAGCGTGGCGGCATCGGGCTGCACCGGCCCCAGCCGCACGATCAGCCCCACCCCCAGAAAGCCGCACAGGCAGCCCAGCAGCTTGCGCGCCGACAGCGTGTCTTCTTTCAGCCAGGCGGCGGCCAGCGTGCCAAACAGCACCGCCGTGGTGTTGAGCAGGGCGCTGTAGCCCGCCGGCAGGCGCAGCGCCGCCCATGAAAACAGCAGAAACGGCGCCGCGACCGACAGCACGCCCAACAACAGCAGTTCGCGCCAGTGCTGCCAGGGCCAGCGGTGGTTCAGCGCGCGCATGACGACAGCCAGCGTGATGGCCGCCAGGCCCACCCGGCCACCCGCCAGCACCATGGGCCCCAGCAGTGGGCTGGCGATGCGCAAAAACAAAAACGAGGCGCCCCACAGGGCAGACAGACCGATGAGCTGGGCGAAGTGTTTGTTTTTCACCGAGCGATTGTGCGAGGCTTTTGCGCGGCGGTCTGTCCGGTAGGTGCTACCGGGTGCTTGGCGTCAACTCGCTTGCCGCATGGCCATGGCCGCTGGCGTGTTCCCCAAACCTTCCACACCCGCCGCCGCACCCAGCCGGTCGCGTGCTTCGCGGTTTTGACCCAGCTTGGACTTGCCCACCAGACGGGTGATTTCAATCTCGATGCCGACGATGGCCTGCAGCATGCCGGTGATGAACTCAGGTGCCGAGTCGCCCATCTTCCAGGGGCTGGCCTGCTGCGAGCGGAGCTCGTGCTCGCGTGTGAGCCGGGCGACCAGGCCACGCACAAAGCGCTCGTCGTCCACCACGCGCAAGCGGCCGTGGGCATGCACCACCTGGTAGTTCCAGGTGGGCACATGGTGGTGGTGTTCGGGCTTGCTGGGGTACCAGTTGGGCGAAATGTAGGCGTCGCTGGCCTGAAAAATCACCAGCACCTCGGCGCCGTCGGCGGGTACCTCGCGCCACAGCGGGTTGGCCCGCGCCACGTGCGCGCGCAGCGTGCCGTGTGGGCCGGTGGCCTCGTCCAGCTCGAAGGGGATGTGGTTGGCGTCCAGCCCGTGGGGGCTGTGGGTGATGAGCGCGCCCAGCGGGTGCTCGCGCAGCACGCGCTGCAGCTCGCCGGGGCGGTGTTCTTCGAAGTGGGCGGGCAGGTACATGGTAGGTGTTGGCGGGCGCGGGTTCAGGAGGCTGCTTTTATATCGCGACCAGGCTCGAAAGTCGAAAAGGGCTGGCCCTGTTGGCGTCAGCGCGGGGCGTCGAGGTACATGGGTTGGCCTCAAACGCTTTGGAACGCATGGCGCACCAGCAGCAGCGCCAGCAGCCACATGGTGGCGCCGATCAGGCCGTCCAGCACCTGCCAGGCGCGGGGCTGGGCAAACAGCGGCGCCAGCCAGCGCGCGCCAAAACCCAGCGCCGTGAACCAGCCCAGGCTGGCGATGCTGGCACCCGCCACAAACCAGCCTTGCAGCCCGGCGGGTTGCTGGGCGCCGATGCTGCCCACCAGCAGCACGGTGTCCAGGTAGACATGGGGGTTGAGCAAGGTGAAGGCAGCGGCCTGTGCCAGTGCGGCGCCGTGGCTCAGGCCTGCGCCGTCTTGCGAGGCGGTGAGCTGGCTCGCACGGCGCGCGCGCAGCAGCGCCTGCCAGCCATACCACGCCAGGAACGCCGCGCCGGCCAGCGCCATGGCCAGTGCCAGCGCGGGGTGACGCCCCAGCGCCTGCGCCATGCCCAACACCCCGGCGGTGATGAGCACAGCGTCGGCCAGCGCGCAGAACAGCACCACGCTGCCCACATGCTCGCGCCGCAGCCCCTGGCGCAACACAAAAGCGTTTTGTGCCCCAATGGCCACGATCAGCCCCAGGCTCAGGACCAGGCCCTGCAGGAACACCGGAAACACCGGCGAAATGGAGAGGGGAAGCGACGTCATGCGCCAAGATTGCCTGGGTTGAGCCATGAAGGCAATCTGTCAATCTTTCACACGATGAAGAAAAACGGTGTTCATGCTGGACTGCGTTGTTCTTTGTGCCCAGGTCGCCGTGGCCGGTACCGCACGGCCCGTTGCGGGCTGCAACAGCCAATGGGCTCGATGGTTTGACGCGATACGTCGCGGCAGCAGCGAGGGGATTGACACACGTCATGGCGCTGTCGCGCTTTTGCGTCACCATAGGCACATGGTTTCTGCTGCCTCCCAAGCCCCCGCCGTTTTCACCGCCCGCGCCCTCACCAAAACCTATGGCGAGGGCGACACGGCGGTACACGCCCTGCGCGGTGTCGATCTGGACATCGTGCGCGGCGAGTTCGTGGTGCTGCTGGGCGCCTCGGGCAGCGGCAAGTCCACGCTGCTCAACATCCTGGGTGGGCTGGACACGGCCACCAGCGGCTCGGCCAGCTGGACGCACGCCGGCCAGGTGCACGAACTCATCGGCGCGGGCGACGCCGAGCTGACGCGCTACCGGCGCGAGCATGTGGGCTTTGTGTTCCAGTTCTACAACCTCATCCCCAGCCTGACCGCCGAAGAAAACGTGGCGCTGGTGACCGACCTGGCCGACGACCCCATGGACCCGGCCGAGGCGCTGGCGCTGGTGGGCCTGGCCGAGCGGCGGCACCACTTCGTGTCGCAGCTCTCGGGCGGCGAGCAGCAGCGCGTGGCCATTGCCCGCGCCATCGCCAAGCGCCCGGCCGTGTTGCTGTGCGACGAGCCCACCGGCGCGCTGGACTGCGCCACCGGTGTCATGGTCTTGCAGGCCATCGAGCGCGTGAACCGCGAGCTGGGCACGACCACGGTGGTCATCACCCACAACGCGCCGATCGCCGACATGGCCGACCGCGTGCTGCGCCTGGCCGACGGCCGCATCGTCGAAAGCCATGTGAACCCCCACAAGGTGGCCGCGTCCACCCTGCGGTGGTGAAACGCAAAATGAGCGCAGCGCCGGGCCGCCCCAAGCAAGCTCGCTCCCGCCTGGCGGGACAGGCCGCAGGCCGAAGGGTGCTCCAGTGAGCACGCTCCACACCAAACTCTGGCGCGACCTGACCCGGCTGCGCGCCCAGGTGCTCACCATCGCGGTGGTGGTGGCCATCGGCGTGGCCGGTTTCGTGGGCATGTTCGCGGTGCACGACTCGCTCAAGACCTCGCGCGACGCCTTCTACGCCGACAACCGCCTGGCCGACCTGTTCGCTGGCGTGCGGCGTGCGCCGGTGTCGTTGAGGCAGCGCATCGAAGCCATCCCCGGCGTGGCCGAGGTGAAGCTTGACGTGGTGTTCGATGCCCAGGTGGACTTGACCGGGGTGGTGCAGCCGGTCACCGGCCGCTTCATCGGGCTGGACCTGTCGGCCGCGCAGGCCGGGCGCCAGGGCCTGAACGCGCTCAGCCTCAAGCAGGGCCGCTGGCCCGAGCGCGGCGCGGCGCTCGAAGCCCTGGTGAGCGACCGCTTTGCCGCCGCCCGCCAACTCAAACCCGGCGACGTGGTGCACGCCATCCTCAATGGCCGGCGCGAGCGTATCCACCTGGTGGGCACGGCCGCCTCGCCCGAATACGTGTTCGCCTCGCAGGGCGGCGCGCCCGACGACACCGGCTTCGGCATCTGGTGGATCGACGGCGCCCGCATGACCGAGCTGTTCGACATGCAGGGCGCGTTCAACCAGGCCGCGTTGCGGTTGGAAGCCGGCGTGCCCGAGCGCGCCGTGCTCGCGCAGCTGGACCACCTGCTCGAACCCTACGGCAGCATCGGCGCCGTGGGGCGCGACCGGCATCTGTCCACCAAGATCGTCAGCGACGAACTGGCGCAGCTCAAGGTCATGGGCACGGTGCTGCCCGCCATCTTCCTGGCCGTGGCCATGTTCATCCTCAACGTGGTGCTCAGCCGCCAGGTGGCCACGCAGCGCAGCCAGATCGCCGCGCTCAAGGCCCTGGGCTACACCGACGGCGCCATCGCCTGGCACTACATCCAGCTAGCACTGGTGATTGCCGGGCTGGGCGTGGCGGTGGGCCTTGGCCTGAGCCAGCTCATTGGCCGGGGCATGCTCGGCCTGTACGACGAAGTGTTTCGCTTCAACCGCCTGGCCTACGCCACCGACACCACGCTGGTTTTACTCTCCGCCACCATCGCCGCGCTGGCCGCCGCCGCCGGCACCTGGACCGCCATCCATGCCGTGGTCCGGCTGCGCCCGGCGCAGGCCATGCAGCCGCCCGTGCCGCCGGTCTACACCGCCACGCTGATCGAACGCCTGGGCCTGGGTCGCTTCCTGTCCACCAGCGCGCGCATGGTGGTGCGCAACCTGGAACGGCGCCCGCTGCGCGCGGCCTTCACCGTCACCGGCATCGCGCTGGCCGTGGCGCTGCAAATCTCGGGCGCCTTCTGGCTCGACGCCATCGCCCACATCGTGGACGTGCAGTTCCGCCAGGTGCAGCAGGGCGACGTGCTGGTCAACTTCCACCGCCCGGTGCCCGTGACCGTGGTGCGCGAGCTGCAGCGTCTGCCCGGTGTGCTCGACGCCGAGGTCTACCGCACCGAACCCGTCAAAGTGACGCTGCGCGGGCAAACCAAAGACACGGCGGTGATGGCGCTGCGCGGCGACGCGAAACTGATGCGCCTGGTGGACGAAGACCGTGGCGCGCTGGCCCTGCCCGCGCACGGCGTGGTGCTCTCGGGCCTGCTGGCGCGTGAGATGGGCGCCCGGGTGGGCGACCGCATCACGCTGCAGTTCCGCTTGTGGAATCGGCGCAGCGTGGAGGTGGAGGTGGTCGACATCGCCCGCACCATGTTCGGCCAGCTGCTTTACATGAACCTGGACACCCTCAACCGCCTGGCCGGTGACGGCGACGGCGTGGCCGACGCGGCGCTGCAGGTGGACCCGGCCGCCATGCCCGCCTTCTGGGCGGCTGTGAAGGCCGCGCCGGGCATCAACTCGGTGTTCGACAAAGCCAGCTCCATGACCGAGTTCAACCAGCGCACCGAACGCAACATGGGCGTCTTCAGCGGCATCCTCACGCTGTTCGCCGTGGCCATGGCGGTGGGCATCATCTACAACGCGGCACGCATCTCGCTCTCCGAACGCGCCTGGGAACTGGCCAGCCTGCGCGTGCTGGGCATGACGCGGGCCGAGGTCTCGGTGCTGCTGCTGGCCGAGCTGGCCGCCGAGCTGCTCATTGCCCTGCCGCTGGGCGCGCTGGCCGGTTGGGGCCTGGCCTCGCTCATGATGCAGCTCATGGCCAGCGACGCGATCGATTTTCCGGTGGTCATCGAACCGTCCACCTACGCTTCCGCCGCGCTCATCGTGCTGGCCGCCGGGGTGGCCAGCGCCTTGCTGGTGCGCCGGCAGATCGACCGGCTGGATCTGGTTTCTGTTTTGAAGGTACGCGAATGAACAAGTCGAACAACGGAGCGGCCACACGCCGCTGGGCCATGGGCGCGGTCGCCGTGGCTGCTCTGGCCGCCGTGCTCTGGGCCGCCTACCAGCCGCGCCCGCTGGACGTGGAAACCGCCTCCGTGGCCCAAGGCCGTTTTGAACAGGTGATTGAAGAAGACGGCCAGCTGCGCCTGCAGCACCGCTACCTCGTCACCGCGCCCACCGCCGCGCAGCTGCAGCGGCCCACGCTCAAGGTGGGCGACGCGGTCAAGGCCGGTGACGTGGTCGCCGTGCTCGCACCCGCCGCGCCCGGCCTGATCGACGCGCGCACCCGCAGCATGCTGCAGCAGCGCGTGGGCAGCGCCGACGCCGCCGTGGCCGCCGCCCGCGCCAACGTGCAGCGCGCCCAGGCCGCGCTGGCGCAGGCCACGCTCGAAGCCGAACGCTTCGCGCAGCTCGCCAAAGACAACTTCATCGCCCCGTCCGCCCGCGACCAGAGCCGCCTGGCGCGTGAAGCGGCGGCCCAAAGCCTCAAGGCCGCGCAGGCCGAACAAACCGCCGCCGGACACGCCGCCAGCGAAGCCCGCGCCGCCCTGGGCCGCGCCGAACCCTCGGGGAGCGCGCCACAAGGTCTGTGGTCGCTCACGAGCCCGGTCAACGGCCGCGTCATCCAGCTGCACAAGGACAGCAGCGAACCGGTGCAGGCCGGGGCGCCGCTGCTGGAAATTGGCGACACCAGCGCCATGGAAGCCGTGATCGACGTGCTCTCTGGCGACGCACCGCGCATCACCGCAGGTGCCGCCGTGCAACTGAGCACCGGCCGCAACCAGCCGCCGCTGGCCGGGCAGGTGGCCCGCGTGGACCCGGTCGCCTTCACCAAGACCTCGGCCCTGGGCATCGAAGAACAGCGCGTCAACGTCACGGTGGCGCTGAACGCCCCGCCGCAAGCCCTGGAGAAACTCGGCGACGGCTTCCGCGTCGACGCGCGCATCACCGTGTTGGCCCAAGACGGCGCCCTGCTCGTGCCCTCAGCCGCACTGGTGCGGCAGGGCGAAGGCTGGCAGGTGTTCGTGGTGGAAGCGGGCAAGGCACGCGCCAGGGCGGTGACGTTCAGCGACCGCAACCCCGACAGCGCGTGGGTGACGGACGGACTGAAAGCGGGGGAGACGGTGATTCTTTATCCGGGGAGTGGGATGGAGGATGGGCGGGCGGTGAAGGCCCGAGAAAGTCAGTCGTAGGACTTTTCAAACTTAACGAAATTGACCAAATTTTCGAAGTTGACTAAAATCTGACCACCTTGCTCCAGTACGCCATGAATGTTTCGTGGGGCTGGTTACCGAAAGAGGTGCGATTTGGCTTCAGTCAACAAAGTCATCCTGGTTGGAAACATCGGACGAGATCCAGGGGTCCGCTACCTGCGTTTTGGCGCTTCTATTCGCCAGAACGCATCAGATATGTCCGCTTCAGAACCCTCGGACTATTTGGACCATTGCTACGCGATCGTGTCGCGTCACCTGCTCGGTGAGCACGCGTTTGTCGCGAAGGCTTCCTCGTTCACTCCAATCACATTGAACAGAAGTGATCGCGGTCAAAGCAAGCCGGGAAGACGAGCTCCAGCCACCCATTCCGGCCGCGTTCGGTCATCCAGTTTTTTCGGCAGCAGCAAGGCAGACAAGCGCAACGCGCCATAACAGTGGGCATCAGTGAACGCACATGAACACTTTGACTTTTCCCCTCTCTGTTGCTCTTGAAACCCCAACCCACCGTGCCGTTTCAGCCGACCCCTACGCCAGCGAAGCGCAGACCGACGCGCTGCTGCGTTTGGGCGCGGCCTACCGGCGTGAGCGCATGCAGGCGGCCGACATGATCACCACCGACGAGGCTGCCGAACTGGCGGGCACCTCGCGCGTGACCATCAACGCCTGGATCAAGGCTGGCCGCTGCATTGGTGTCTCGCATCTGCGGCGGGGCTTCAAGCTGCCACGCTGGCAGTTTGAGCCGTTTGTATTCCCGCACCTCCAGCCGCTGTCGCAAGCGCTGGGCACCGCCGATGGCTGGCCACTGCTGGCCTTCCTGGAAAGCCCACACCCTGCGCTGGACGGCCAGACGCCCCGTGTGGCCCTGGAGCAAGGTGTGGATGCGCAGCGCGTGCTGGGTCTTGCAACAGCAGAGGGACATTGATGCCCCCTGCCCATGAATCTCAAAGAACTCAATCATCCTATTGTTGAACTGCCCGCCGGGCAGACGTTTTTTCGGGTCCAACTGCTACGCGCACGGCCCGGTACGGTCAAAACGAATGGGCTTCTGCTGCCGCCGGCTGGCGTGTTGTCGGGGCGTTTCTGCTTGCCCGATCAGCTCACAGCCTATCTGGCTGACAGTGCAGACACCGCGCTGTTCGAGGCGCAGTTTCGTCGCGACACCAAGAGCAAAAGCCTTGTTGAACTGCGCAAACGCGCCTTGCTTCAGCTCACCACAACGCAGCCTTTGCGGCTGGTGGATCTGCGTCCACTGGCTGAGCCCTATCCGCTGCTGCTGAGTCTGCGTATTGAGCAGACCCAGGCCTTGGCACTTGACTGCTTTAATGCTGGACATCAAGGCCTGATTTACGCCTCGGCGCAGCACATGCAGCACGCTTGCATCTGCCTGTTTCCGGGTGGCACCACGGCCCTGAAGCGTCGGCAGCAGTGGCCACTGGTCAAGCCGGGCACGCGACAGTTGTTGCATGTGGTGGTGGATGCAGCTCGCCGATCAGGGGTGCCGTTGATGGAAGACGGTGCGTGACGCCGAAGTGTTCACTGCACGATCTCATCCGCCACCCCTCGGTGCGCTTCGGGCTTGGCGGTGGCGGCGCTGCCCACGGCTGCACCCATCACCAGCACGATGGCCAGCCACTGCAGCGCGGTCAGCTGTTCGTGCAGGATCAGCAGGCCGAGCAGGGCGGCCACGGCGGGCTCCAGGCTGATCATCACGCCGAAGGCGGCGGGTGTGAGGCGTTTCAGGGCCACCATTTCCAGCGAAATCGGTAGGGCGCTGGAGATGGCGGCGACCGCCAGGCCCAGCGCCAGCACGCCGGGCTGCAGCAGGTCGGCGCCCGCATGGGCCACGCCGAAGGGCACCACGGTGAGGGCGGCCACGCTCAGGCCCAGGGCCACCGAATGGCCTGCGTGGAGGTGGCCCACGCGTTTGCCGAACACGATGTAGGTGGCCCAGCAGACCGCAGCGGCCAGGGCGTAGCCCACGCCCAGGGGGTCGAGCGTGCTCACGCTGTGCCCCAGCGGCAGCAGCAGGCCCAGGCCGACGATGGCCAGGGCGATCCACGCAAAGTCGATTCTGCGGCGCGAGCCCCAGCAGGCCACGGCCAGCGGCCCGCTGAATTCGATGGCCACGGCCACGCCGAAAGGAATGGTCTTGAGCGACTGGTAGAACAGCAGGTTCATGAAGCCCAGCGCCACACCGTAGCGCAGCAGGCTCAGCGCGTCGGCCCGGCTGAGCGCCCAGCGCCAGGGCCGCCAGACGAGCAGCATGAGCAGGGCCGAGAAGCCCACGCGCAGCGCGGTGGTGCCCAGCGAACCCACCTGGGGGAACAACTGCTTGGCCAGCGACGTGCCCAGGCCCAGCGCGGTGACGGAGCCGAGCACGGCGAGCAAGGGCAGGGCTTGCGCCCAGCGTGTGGAAGTCATGGGCAACGGGGCGCTGCGCCTTTTCAGGCGGTGCCTGGCAAAAGTGTCAGGTGTTCAGACCAGCGGCACGGTCAGGCGGTCAATCACCGGGCGGGTGTCGGGCCGCACGCCGCGCCACCAGGCAAAGGCCTCGGCGGCTTGCTCCACCAGCATGCCCACGCCATCGGCGATGTGGGTGGCGCCAGCGGCCTGTGCCTGTTTCAAAAACGGTGTCAAGCCTTTGCCGTACACCAGTTCATAAGCCAGGGCGCCGGTGGCAAAAACCCCGGCAGGCAGGGGCAAGGCGGCTTGCGTGAGGCCGGTGGAGGTGGCGTTGAGCACCACGTCAAACGACTCGCCCGCCAGGTCCTCAAAGCCACCGGTTTGCAGGGCCACGTGGGCGGCAAAGTCGCGTTTGAGTTGATGGGCTTTGTCGGCGCTGCGGTTGGCCACGGCCAGCAGCGCGGGTTTTTGCAGGGCGATGGGCACAATGGCGCCGCGCGTGGCGCCACCGGCACCGCACAGCAGCACGCGCTTGCCCGCCAGCGACACGCCCAGGTTGCGCTGGATGTCGTTGACCAGGCCCAGGCCGTCAAAGTTGTCGGCGTAAATGCGGTCGCCCTCGAACTTGAGCGCGTTCACCGCCCCGGCGAGGCGGGCCGATTCCAGCGGGTCGGTGGCCAGTTCAAACGCTTGCAGCTTGAACGGCAAGGTCACATTCAGGCCGCGCCCGCCTTGGGCGCGAAAAGCTTGTACCACCGTAGAAAAACCGTCCAGCGGCGCTTCAATGGCGGTGTATTCCATGACCTGGCCGGTGGCCTGTGCAAACAGGCCGTGAATCAGCGGAGACTTGCTGTGTGCAATGGGGTGGCCGATCACCGCATAGCGGTCTGGGGCGTGGGGTTCACTCATGGGGTGGGTTCAAGTGTGGTTTGATACGGGTTTTTTTCAGGCAGATTCAACGTATTTTGGACGGTAGGAAGTCATGGCAAACAGCGGCGCAGTGCGAAGTTCCTGGTTCGATGCCAAGGCCTTGCAAGACCATGTGGATTATCAGACTTGGTTGCGGGGCCAGTCCTTGTTTCTGCATGGCAAGGTGTTGTCCTTTGACGTGCAGCCCGACGGCGTGTCCTGGGTCATTTCGGGTGAGGTGCAGGGCACCCTGGTCGATCCCTATGAGGTGCAGGCCGAGATCACGCTCGACCCGCAGAACCGCCTGGTGGACTGGTTTGGCACCTGCAGCTGCCCGGTGGGCGAAGGCTGCAAACACGCTGTGGCCTTGACGATCAAGGCCGGGTTCAACGGCTTGCGGGTCGGTGACAAGGTGATCCCTGCCACCTTGGCCGCCGAAGACGATGCACAACTGCGGGCCATCACCGACAGCCTGCTGCAGGCCACCAAAGAACGCCTGCAGCAACAGGCCCTGGCCAGCGCCGAGGCCATGGCCGAACGGCAGTTGCTGGGCTGGCTGCACAAGGTGGACGCCACCCGGACGCACGCCAGCAGCCCGCCGGTCGACGCCCGCAGTGGCAACCCCAGGGTTGACAGGTTTCTCTACCTGGTGTCCAGCACGAGCGCACCGGGTGGTTCCCGTTTGCAGATGACGCTGACCAGCGCCTACACCAAAGTGCAAGGCGGGTGGTCCAAGCCCAGCGTGGTGCGCTACGAACCCAGCCCGGGCTACGCCCTGTACGACCAGGCCAGCGCCACCGACCGCCAGATCTTGCACCTCATGCGCGCCTGCAAGGGTGTGCGCGGCGGCTACGCCTATGGCTACGGTTTCGCAGACACCGTGTGGCCTTCGGGCGAGGCCGGGTTGATCTTGCTGCGCCAGGCCGCCAGCACGGGCCGGCTGTTCACCCGAACCAGCAACGGCCTGGCCGATCGGGCGTTGCGCTGGGGTGAGCCTGAGCCCCTGCAATGGCGCTGGGTTGAAGTGGAGGCCCTGCGCGGAGCGCAGCCGGGCTGGCGCCTGCAAGGCGCGTTGGCACGGGAAGACTTGCTGCTGTGCGTCAACGAACCGCCGTTGTACCTGGACGCCGAGCGCGGATGGGTGGGTGCTGTGGTGGCCGAGGGCGTGGCGCCAGAGCGGCTGGCCGCGCTGCTGGAAGCCCCCGTGCTGAGCACTTCAGCCCTGCAAAAGCACGCCGAACAAATGGTGTTGCAACTGGGTGCCGTGCCGTTGCCACCGGTGGTGCCCCATGTGGAGTCTCTGGTGGGCGTGGTGCCCGTGCCGTGTTTGCACCTGAGCCCGGTGCCCGCCCAAGACGCGCAAGCCCATGGGCTGGTGCGTGGCCAGTTGCGGTTCAACTACGCGGGCCGCCAAGGGTATTGGCGCCACCCGCAAGCCACGGTGATGCTGCCAGCCTCTGGGGTTGACCCGCGCCAACTGCTGCACCGCGACCTGGCCACCGAGCAGCAAGCCCTGGAGCGCTTGCACGCGCTGGGTTTGCAGGTGGGCAACGACGGGCTGCTGGACCTGTTGCCCACCGCCTCCCAGCTCATCTGGCTGCGCTGGGCCGACAGCGGCTGGGCCCAGCTGCGCGATGCCGGTTTTGAGCTGGTGCTGGATGAGGGCTTAACCGACTGGGTGTTGCGAGCCGATGATCTGCAGGTGCGCATCGACGCGCAGGGTGGCGAGTCCGACGACGACAGCGTTTCGCCGTGGTTTGACCTCTCACTGGGCATCGAAATCAACGGAGAACGCCACAACGTGTTGCCCTGGTTGCCCGAGCTGCTGGCTGCGGTGGCGAGTGCGCCGCTGAATGCCGAAACCGGCCAGCCCGAACTGCCCGAGTTTTTGTATGTGCGCGCAGCCAACCAGCAAGGCTTTGTGCGCCTGCCCAGCGCACCCTTGCGCCCCTGGCTCGGCGCCTTGTTCGAACTCGTGGGCGACCGGACGGTGGACTTTGGGGCTGAAAAAATACAGCTCTCGCGCCTGGAAGCCCTGCGCGCCGGTGCCGCTCTGGGTGAAGGCGTGGCCTGGGCCGGGGCGCAAAGCTTGCGTGGTTTGGTGCAGCGCATGCGCGGTCAGCAAAGCCTGCCACCGGTGCCGCTGCCTGACAGCGTGCGCGCCAGCCTGCGCCCCTACCAGCAGCAAGGCCTGAACTGGCTGCAGTTTTTGCGTGAAAACGCGCTGGCCGGCATCTTGGCCGACGACATGGGTCTGGGCAAAACCCTGCAAACGCTGGCCCACATCCAGGTCGAAAAAGACGCCGGCCGGCTGGACAGGCCCGCGCTCATCATTGCGCCGGTCAGCCTGCTGGGCAACTGGCAGCGCGAAGCCGAACGCTTTTGCCCCGACCTGCGCTGCCTCGTCCTGCACGGGCAAGAACGCCACGCCAAAGTGGCTGATCTGCAAGACGCTGACGTGGTCATCGCGCCGTATTCGCTGCTGCAGCGTGACCGCGAACTGTGGTTGCAGACGCCCTGGCACCTGGTGGCGCTGGACGAAGCGCAGAACATCAAAAATGCCAGCACCCACGCGGCCCAAGTGGCCTGCGAGCTCGTCACCCGCCACCGGCTGTGCCTCTCGGGCACGCCCATGGAAAACCATCTGGGTGAAATCTGGAGCCTGTTTCACTTTCTCATGCCGGGGTTTCTGGGCGCTCAGCAGCGCTTCAAAGAGCAGTTTCGCAACCCCATTGAGCGCCAGGGCAACACCGAGCGTCTGGCGCAGCTGCGCGCCCGCATCACGCCCTTTATGCTGCGCCGCACCAAGGCGCTGGTGGCCCACGAACTGCCGCCCAAGGTGGAAACCGTGGCCCGCGTGGAACTGACCGGAAAACAGGCCGACCTGTACGAAACCATCCGCCTGAGCATGGAGAAAACCGTGCGCGAGGCGCTCGACACCAAAGGCCTGGCCAAGTCGCAAATCACCATCCTGGATGCACTGCTCAAGCTGCGCCAGGTGTGTTGCGACCCGCAACTGCTCAAGCTTGACGCGGCGAAAAAAGTCCAGCACTCCGCCAAGCTCGAACACCTCATGGAGGTGCTGCCCGAGATGCTGGCGGAGGGGCGGCGCGTGTTGCTGTTCTCGCAGTTCACCAGCATGCTCACCCTGATTGAAGCCGAGCTGAAAAAGCGCGATCTGAAATGGGTCAAGCTCACCGGCCAAAGCCAGAAACGCGACGAAATCATTGAGCGCTTCACCAGTGGCCAGGTGCCCCTGTTCCTCATCAGCCTCAAGGCCGGCGGCGTGGGCCTGAACCTGCCCCAGGCCGACACCGTGATCCACTACGACCCCTGGTGGAACCCCGCCGTGGAAAACCAGGCCACCGACCGCGCCCACCGCATTGGTCAGACGCAAAGCGTGTGGGTGATCAAGCTGGTGGCGCAGGGCACCATAGAAGAGCGCATCCTGGCCCTGCAAGAGCGCAAAGCCGCCTTGGCCAACGACGTGTACAGCGGTGCCACCGCCCGGCGCGAGCCGATGTTTGGCGAGAGCGATCTGGCTGAGCTGCTCAAGCCCTTGGGCGCCAACTGAAAAAACCAATTTTCGCCCCACCCTGAAGGAGCACCCGACATGACCACCTACCTGAAAATCGACTTCGTTTCCGACGTTTCTTGCCCCTGGTGTGCCGTGGGGCTGGGTGCGTTGGAGCAAGCCCTTGCCGCCGTGCAGGGCAGCATCAGCGCCGAGCTGCATTTCCAGCCCTTCGAACTGAACCCGCAGATGGGTCCAGAGGGCCAGGACATCACCGAGCACCTGACGCAAAAGTACGGCAGCACCGCCGCACAGCAGGTACAGATTCGGGACACCATTTGCCAGCGCGGCGCCGAGGTGGGTTTTGCCTTCAACCCCGAGGGCCGTGGCCGCATCTGGAACACCTTCGACGCCCACCGCCTACTGCACTGGGCCGCGCTGGATGGCGCGCCAGGCCAGCAACACGCGCTGAAAAAAGCCCTGCTGGCCGCCTGCCACACCCGCTCTGAAGCCATGGGCCACCACGCGGTGCTGCTGGCTTGTGTGGTCGAAGCGGGACTGGACCGCGACCGCGCCCAGGCTGTGCTGGACAGTGGGGCTTTTGCCCAGGATGTGCGTGAGCGCGAACAGTTTTACACCGCGAATGGCATCCATTCGGTACCCGCGGTGATCATCAACGACCGCCACCTCATTTCAGGCGGCCAGCCCGCAGCGGTGTTTGAGCAGGCGCTGCGGCAAATTGCAACCTCAGTGTGACGGCTGCACCCCCTGGTTTGGGATGCTCCTATTCAGGGTAAACACATGGGGCTACTGTTGAAACTGACGAGGAGCTTGCGATAACATGGCCAATCTTGGGGTGACGCCCATTTTTTCGCAATCACGCAGTCCGCTGCAGGAGTAGTTCCAGATGAAGAAAATCACCGCTTATTTGAGCGCTGTTGCCGCAGCAACCGCTTTGCTGGCACCCATGGGCCAAGCCCAGGCCCAGCAGAAATTCATGACGATTGGCACCGGTGGCGTGACCGGTGTTTACTACGCTGCGGGCGGAGCCATTTGCCGTCTGGTGAACAAAGACCGCGCCAAGCACGGTTTCCGCTGCTCTGTGGAGTCCACCGGCGGCTCCGTGGTGAACATCAACACCATCAAGGCCGGCGAGCTGGATTTCGGCGTGTCCCAGTCGGACGTGCAATACAACGCCTTCAACGGCGCCAAACAGTTCGAAAAAGACGGCAAGCACACCGACCTGCGCGCGGTGTTCTCCATCCACCCCGAGCCCTTCACCGTGTTGTCCCGCAAAGAGGCCAACATCACCAAGTTTGACGACCTGAAGGGCAAGCGTTTCAACGTTGGCAATCCGGGCTCGGGCACGCGCGCTGCCATGGACGAGTACCTGGCCAGCAGCGGTGGCAAACTCAGCGACTTTGGCTTGGCCGCCGAGCTCAAGGCCGACGAACACGGTGCCGCCCTGTGCGACAACAAGATCGACGGCTTCTTCTACGGTGTGGGTCACCCCAGCGCCAACATCCAGGATCCGATCACCACCTGCGGTGCCAAACTGGTACCGCTGACCGGCCCTGCCGTGGACAAACTGGTGGCGGCCAACAGCTACTACGCCAAGGTCAACATTCCCGGCGGCCTCTACGCCGGCCACCCCAACCCCACCCCCACCTACGGCGTACTGGCTTCGTTTGTGACGTCGGCCAAGGTGTCTGATGCGGCGGTGTACGAGCTGGTCAAGGCCGTCTTTGAGAACTTCGACGAGTTCAAGAAGCTGCACCCTGCGTTTGTCGGCCTCGATCCCAAGAACATGATCAAGGACGGTCTGTCGGCTCCGCTGCACCCTGGTGCCGTGAAGTATTACAAGGAAAAAGGCTGGATGTAAGGTCCCGCTGACCGCCCAGGTCCCAACGGGCTGATGCCGCAAAAAAGCTCTGACCCGTCAGGGCTTTTTTGTTGGCACCTCACAAAAACACAACGCACAGGTCTGCATGAAAACCCATACCGCACCCGAGGTTGACGTCAACCAACTGGTTGCCGACAACGACACCGGTGGCCGCGCACCCGGCCCCTGGATGAGCCGCATGCTGCTCGCCGTGGCCCTGGCATGGTCCGTGTTCCAGCTCTGGATCGCTTCACCGCTGCCGTTCAGCCTCGGCATTCTGGTGTTCAACGACACCGAAACCCGCGCCATCCACCTGGGCTTTGCGGTATTTTTGTCCTATATGGCATACCCGGCGTTCAGGCGCTCGCCGCGCGCCTATGTGCCCATCACCGACTGGATCTTTGCGCTGGTGGGCACCTTCTGCGCCACCTACCTTTTCTTTTTCTACAGCGAGTTGGCCACCCGCCCGGGCCAGCCCACGCCCATGGACGTGTACACCGGTGCGGTGGGTATCGTTCTGTTGCTGGAAGCCACCCGGCGCGTGTTGGGTCTGCCGATGGTGATCGTGGCGCTGGTGTTTCTGGGGTACACCTTTGGCGGCGCCTACATGCCCGACATGATCGCCCACCGCGGTTTCTCGCTCAACCGCGCCATGAGCCACCAGTGGCTGACCACCGAAGGCGTGTTCGGCGTGGCGCTGGGCGTGTCCAGCGGCTTCATCTTTCTGTTTGTGCTGTTTGGCTCGCTGCTGGACAAAGCCGGCGCCGGCAACTACTTCATCAAGTCGGCCTTTGCCTTGCTGGGCCACATGCGCGGCGGCCCGGCCAAGGCGGCGGTGCTGTCGTCGGCGGCCACCGGCATCATTTCCGGTTCGTCCATCGCCAACGTGGTGACCACCGGTACCTTCACCATTCCCCTCATGAAGCGCGTGGGCTACCGGCCCGACCAGGCCGGTGCGGTGGAGGTGTCGAGTTCGGTGAATGGCCAGATCATGCCGCCCGTGATGGGCGCTGCCGCTTTCCTGATGGTGGAATACGTGGGCATTCCCTACATTGAGGTGATGAAGCACGCCTTTTTGCCAGCCATCATTTCCTACATTGCGCTGCTCTACATCGTGCACCTGGAGGCGCTCAAGGCCAACATGGTCGGCCTGCCGCGCCGAGGCAACGCCACGGCGGGCTCACGCCTGATGTCGTTTGCCATGACGGTGGCCGGTTTCATTGTGCTGTCGGGCGCGGTGTACTGGGGTATTGGCTGGATCAAGACTGTCATGGGCGACGCCGCCGTCTGGGTGGTCGGTGCCGGCTTGCTGGCCGCGTATGTGGGTCTGTTGTGGTTCGGTGCCCGTCAGCCTGCGCTGGAGCTGGACGATCCGAATGCACCGGTGTTTGAACTGCCCGAAACCGGGCCCACCGTGAAGTCGGGCTTGCATTACCTGCTGGCCGTGGTGGTGCTCATCTGGTGCCTGATGGTCGAACAGATGTCGCCCGGCCTGTCGGCTTTTTGGGCCACGCTGTTCATGATTTTCGTCATGGTCACGCAAAAGCCCATCATTGCGGCCTTTCGCGGGCAGGGCGGTCTGGGTGTCGCCACCCGCCAAGGTTTTGTCGATCTGATTGATGGCCTGGCCACCGGTGCGCGCAACATGATCGGCATTGGTGTGGCCACGGCGGCGGCCGGCATCATCGTGGGCACGGTGTCGCTCACCGGCGTGGGTTTGGTCATGACCGAGCTGGTGGAGTTGCTTTCGGGCGGTAACCTCATGCTCATGCTGGTGCTCGTGGCCCTCATCAGCCTGATTCTGGGCATGGGCCTGCCCACCACGGCTAACTACATCGTGGTCTCCACCCTGATGGCGCCGGTGGTGGTGGAGCTGGGGGCGCAAAGCGGCCTCATCGTGCCCCTGATTGCGGTACACCTGTTCGTGTTCTATTTTGGTCTCATGGCCGACGTGACACCACCGGTGGGCCTGGCCTCGTTTGCCGCAGCCGCCATTGCGCGTGCCGACCCCATCAAGACCGGCATCACCGCCTTCTACTACAGCATGCGCACGGCCATCCTGCCGTTTCTCTTCATCTTCAACACCCAGTTGTTGTTGATGGGGTTGACCGGTCCGCTGCATCTCGTGCTCACCGTGGTCAGTGCCACCGTGGCCATGCTGGTGTTTGCTGCCGCCACACAAGGTTTCTTTCTGGTGAAGTCTCGTTGGTACGAAACCCTGGCCTTGTTGCTCATCACCTTCACCTTGTTTCGCCCCGGTTTCTGGTGGGACATGCTTTACCCGCCATTTGACGAAGTGCCAGCCGCCCAGATGACCGCGCTCATCGAGCAGGCCCCCGCCCGCTCCGGCAAGCGCATCTGGATCGAAGGCATGAACATGGACGGCAAAGACATCCGCAAGGGGGTGCTGCTGCCCTTGGGCGAGCCGGGTACCGCCCGCGAGCGCCTGGCCAGTTCGGGTCTGACCGTGATGGCCCAGGGCGACGACCTGCTGATTGCGGCGGTGAAGTTCGGTAGCCCCGCAGCCAAGCTGGGTATCGAGCAGGGCTACCGCATTGTGTCGGCCGAAGTGCCTTCAGACCGACCGGCCAAAGAGTGGCTGTTTATCCCGGCGTTGGCCTTGCTGCTGCTGGTGATCGGACTGCAGCGCGCCCGCCGAACCCGTGAAGGCGTCACGGTATGACACGCATCGCGCTCATTCATGCCTTGGCGCATTCGGTGGCGCCCATCAACGACGAACTGGAGCGCGAATGGCCGCAGGCGCAGCGCATGAATCTGCTGGACGACAGCCTGTCCGCCGACCTTGCGCGCTCAGGGCAAGGTCTGGACGCCGCCATGCACCAGCGCTTCGAAGCGCTGGCAGCCTACGCCGAGGGCACGGGCGCACAGGCCATTCTGTTCACCTGCTCGGCCTTCGGGTCTTGTATTGAAGCGGTGGCCGCGCGCCGGCCCCACATGCCGGTGCTCAAGCCCAACGAGGCCATGGTGGCCGAAGTGGTGGGGCAGGGCGCTCGTGTGGGTCTGATCGCATCTTTCGCGCCCACACTGGCTTCCATGCCATCCGAGTTTCCCACTGGCACAGACTTGCGCACCACGTTGGCCGAAGGCGCCATGCACGCTCTGAACGAAGGCAACACGGCGCGCCACGATGCGCTGGTGGTGCAGGTTGCCCAAGTGCTCGCCAGCCAGGGTTGCCAGGTCATCGCACTGGCCCAGTTCAGCATGGCTCGGGCGCAAGTGGCCGTGCAGCAGGCGGTGGGTTTGCCGGTATTCACCACGCCAGGCAGTGCTGTTCGAGCTCTGCGCCAACGGCTGTTGGTCTAAGCCAAGTTTGAGCATTTGCAGAGGCTACAATCTAGGGTTACCGTAAAGCGGGTAACTCGCACACTGCGGCCATGAGGGCCATGCAAGTAACACCGCTCACAGGACGCGCGGGTGGCGAAATTGGTAGACGCACCAGGTTTAGGTCCTGACGTCCGCAAGGATGTGGGGGTTCGAGTCCCCCCCCGCGCACCACCTCACAGACGAACAGACATCCCGGGTTGGCCAGGCAGGCTGGTTGACCGACACCCTTTTGGAGAAAACCATGACCGTGAACGTTGAAACCCTTGAGAAGCTCGAGCGCAAGATCACGCTGACGCTGCCGGCCGAAGTGATCCAGAGCGAAGTAGCCAAGCGCCTCAAGCGTCTGGCACGCGACGTCAAGATGGACGGTTTCCGTCCCGGCAAAGTGCCCATGAACGTCGTGGCACAGCGCTACGGCTATTCGGTGCACTACGAAGTCATGAACGACAAAGTGGGGGAAGCCTTCGCCACCGCGGCCAACGAAGCCCAGTTGCGTGTGGCTGGTCAGCCCAAGATCACCGAAAAAGAAGAAGCGCCCGAAGGCCAGCTGGCTTTTGACGCGGTTTTCGAGGTGTACCCAGAAGTCAAAATCGACGATCTGAGCACCGCTGAAGTGGAAAAAGTCAGTGCCGACGTCAACGACGCAGCCATCGACCGCACCCTGGATATCCTGCGCAAGCAGCGCCGCACCTTTGCCCAGCGTGCACAAGACCAGGCCGCCCAAGACGGCGACCGCGTCACCATCGATTTCGCCGGCAAGATCGACGGCGAGCCGTTTGAAGGCGGCAAGGCCGAAGCATTCCAGTTCATCGTGGGCGATGGTCAGATGCTCAAGGAATTCGAAGACGCTGTGCGCGGCATGAAGTCGGGCGAGTCCAAAACCTTCCCCCTGGCTTTTCCCGAGGACTATCACGGCAAAGACGTCGCTGGCAAAACTGCCGATTTCTTGGTGACAGTCAACACGATTGAGGCCGCTCATCTCCCCGAGGTGGACGACGCCTTGGCAGCTTCGCTGGGTATTGCCGACGGTACGGTGGATGGCCTGCGCGCCGACATCAAGAAAAACCTGGAGCGCGAAGTGAAGTTCCGCCTGCAGGCGCGCAACAAACAAGCAGCCATGGACGCTCTGGCCGCCAAGGCCGAGCTGGACCTGCCCAAGTCCGTCGTGCAGGCCGAGCTGGACCGTCTGGTCGAAGGCGCACGCGCCGACCTCAAGCAGCGTGGTGTGAAGGACGCCGACAAGGCACCGATTCCTGATGACCTGGTCCGTCCCCAAGCCGAGCGCCGTGTGCGCCTGGGCCTGGTGGTGAGCGAACTAGTGCGTGCCAACGGCCTGCATGCCAAGCCCGAGCAGATCAAAGCCCACATCGAAGAGCTGGCGGCTTCTTACGAAAAGCCCGCCGACGTCGTGCGCTGGTACACCAGCGACAACCGCCGCATGGCCGAGGTCGAGTCCATCGTGATCGAAAACAATGTGACCGAATTCGTTCTGTCCCAAGCCAAGGTCATCGACAAGTCGGTCAGCTTTGAAGAGCTGATGGGCCAGGCCTGATCGGGTGGCTTTGCTGCCAGCGCGTGAGCGATGCGCAGCAAGGCGATGTGGTTCCTGTGCCGGGAATGCCTAGGGCGGAGTTTTCCGCCCTTTTTTTCGACCCCCGCTTGCCTTTTGCAATCTGCATGCCATATGCAACGTCTGGTCAAGACCGTGACCGGGTAACGACCTTCGCAGGTTGGTTACAGTAGTGGCATCGCGACCAATCAATACACGGAGAAACGCATGAGCACAATGGATATTCAAGGCTTGGGCATGGTGCCCATGGTGATCGAGCAGTCGGGCCGCGGTGAGCGTGCCTACGACATCTACTCACGCTTGCTCAAGGAACGCGTGATTTTCCTGGTGGGCCCAGTGAATGACCAGTCCGCCAATTTGGTGGTAGCACAGCTGTTGTTTTTGGAAAGCGAAAATCCGGACAAGGATATTTCGTTCTACATCAACTCACCCGGTGGCTCGGTGAGCGCCGGCATGGCGATTTTTGACACCATGAATTTCATCAAGTCCGATGTGTCGACGCTGTGTATCGGCATGGCTGCGAGCATGGGCGCGTTCTTGCTGGCGGCAGGAGCCAAGGGCAAGCGCTTTGCTCTGCCCAACTCCAAGATCATGATTCACCAGCCGCTGGGCGGAACCCAGGGCCAGGCTACCGAAATCGAGATACACGCCCGTGAAATTTTAAAGACGCGCGACCAGCTGAACAAAATCCTGGCCGAACGCACCGGTCAGCCGCTGGAAAAAATTGAGCGAGACACCGAGCGCGACTATTACCTGTCAGCTGCCGAATCTGCTGAATACGGTCTGATCGACAAGGTGATCGACAAGCGCCCTGGCGCCGTCTGATTTTTATTGGCGTTGTCGCCAACTTGGCACGCGCCGCACGGAAGGGGATGTGCTCAATCCAGCACTCTTCCTTCTTTATCCCCTTGGCAGCCTTGAATTATCATCGTTGTTGACTGTACTTACCGTTTCAAACGACCTTAAAGACATATGGCCGACAAAAAAGCCACCTCCAGCGAAAAAGCGCTCTACTGCTCGTTTTGTGGCAAGAGCCAGCACGAGGTCAAGAAGCTGATCGCTGGCCCTTCGGTCTTCATCTGCGATGAGTGCATTGATCTTTGCAACGACATCATCCGTGACGAGTTGCCCGGGCTGGAATCGGTAAAGGCTGCAGGAGATGAAGTACCCACGCCCGCCGAGCTCAAGTCCAATTTGGACAATTACGTGATCGGTCAAAACTCGGCCAAACGCGCTTTGGCGGTTGCGGTGTACAACCATTACAAGCGCCTTCGCCACAAGCTCACGGCTCGCAAGGACGATGTGGAGCTGGCCAAGAGCAACATTCTGTTGATCGGTCCAACAGGTTCAGGCAAAACGCTGCTGGCCCAAACCATGGCGCGCATGCTCAATGTGCCCTTCGTCATGGCCGACGCGACCACCCTGACCGAAGCCGGTTATGTGGGTGAAGATGTGGAGAATATTGTTGCCAAGCTCTTGCAGAGCTGCAACTACGACGTGGAACGCGCGCAGCAGGGCATTGTCTACATCGACGAAATCGACAAAATTACCCGCAAGTCCGACAATCCTTCCATCACCCGTGACGTCTCAGGTGAGGGTGTTCAGCAGGCTTTGCTAAAGCTCATCGAGGGCACCATGGCCTCGGTGCCTCCGCAAGGTGGTCGCAAACATCCCAACCAGGACTTCTTGCAGGTCGATACCACCAACATCCTGTTCATCTGCGGCGGTGCATTTGCCGGACTTGAAAAGATCATTGAAAACCGAACCGAAGCTTCGGGCATGGGCTTTGGTGCGCTAGTCAAGAGCAAGCAGCAGCGCAGCCTGACCGAATCCTTCAAAGAGATCGAACCAGAAGACCTGATCAAGTTCGGCCTGATTCCCGAGCTGGTTGGCCGCGTGCCCGTTATTGCCGCACTCACAGAACTCAGTGAAGATGCTTTGGTCGAAATATTGACCGAGCCCAAGAATGCTGTGGTGAAGCAGTTTGCCCGTTTATTGTCCATGGAGGGCGCCGATCTGGAGGTGCGTCCTGCAGCCCTCAAGGCGATTGCCCGCAAGGCGTTGGCCCGCAAGACGGGCGCTCGGGGGTTGCGCTCCATCCTGGAAAGTGCGTTGATCGACACCATGTTTGAGTTGCCTGGCATGAGCAATGTTGAGAAAGTGGTGGTCGATGAGGCCACCATTGACGAGAACAAGCCACCGTTGTTGGTGTACCGCGAAGCAGCTAAGCAAGCCTGAATGCCATTCCCAGTAGAAGATGCACGCTTCCTGAGGCCTGAAATTACCGATGCGTTTGGTTGATATCGCCCGCATGAACCCCACCTGATTGTTTTGTTGAGGTTGAAATGTCCGGACATACCCCTTTGCCCAGTTCACCGGTTGACCTGCCCCTTTTGCCTCTGCGCGATGTGGTGGTCTTCCCTCATATGGTGATTCCATTGTTCGTGGGTCGCCCGAAAAGTATCAAAGCGCTTGAAGCGGCCATGGAGGCAGAGCGCCGCATCATGTTGGTGGCACAAAAAGCCGCAGCGAAAGACGAACCGTCCACCGACGACATGTTCGAGATGGGCTGCGTGGCCACCATATTGCAAATGCTCAAATTGCCCGACGGTACCGTCAAGGTGCTGGTTGAAGGGTTGCAGCGCGCCAAGGTGCTCGACATTCGAGATAGTGATACGCACTTTGTGGCCCATGTCGCTCCCGTCGACCCGGCTTTGGAGCGTGCTGACATGCAGTCCACCGAACTGGAGGCTTTGCGTCGTGCGGTGATGCAGCAGTTTGATCAGTACGTCAAGCTGAACAAAAAAATCCCGTCTGAAATCCTGACCTCAATCGCCAGCATCGATGATGCTGGCCGATTGGCCGACACCATTGCAGCCCATTTGCCGCTCAAGCTGGAGTCCAAGCAGGTGGTACTGGATCTGGACCCGGTGAACAAGCGGCTGGAAAATCTGTTTGAGCAGCTTGAACGCGAAGTCGATATCCTGAATGTGGACAAAAAAATCCGTGGTCGTGTCAAGCGGCAGATGGAAAAGAACCAACGCGACTTCTACCTCAATGAGCAGGTCAAGGCGATTCAAAAAGAGCTTGGCGAAGGTGAAGAAGGCGCTGACATCGAGGAAATCGAAAAGAAGATCAAACTGGCCAAAATGCCTGCCGAAGCGCGCAAGAAAGCTGATGCAGAGTTCAAAAAGCTCAAGTTGATGTCGCCTATGTCGGCCGAAGCCACTGTGGTGCGCAATTACATTGATGCACTGGTGGCCTTGCCTTGGAGCAAGAAGACCAAGATCAAGCACGACCTGGCGCACGCCGAAGCGGTCCTGAATGAAGACCACTACGGCCTCGACAAGGTCAAAGACCGTATTCTTGAGTACCTTGCTGTGCAGCAGCGTGTCGACAAGGTCAAGGCGCCGATCCTGTGCTTGGTGGGTCCTCCCGGTGTTGGCAAGACCTCTTTGGGGCAGTCGGTGGCCAAGGCAACAGGCCGCAAGTACGTGCGCATGGCCTTGGGTGGCATGCGCGACGAAGCAGAGATCCGTGGTCACCGCCGTACCTATATCGGTGCGATGCCCGGCAAGGTGCTGCAGAGCCTGAGCAAAGTGGGTACGCGCAACCCGCTGTTCCTGCTGGATGAAATTGACAAACTGGGCACGGATTTCCGTGGCGATCCATCCAGCGCTTTGTTGGAGGTGTTGGATCCCGAGCAAAACCACACTTTTGGTGATCACTATGTCGAAGTGGATTTCGATCTGTCCGACGTGATGTTTGTGGCGACGTCGAACTCGATGAATATCCCGCCGGCGTTGCTGGACCGTATGGAGGTGATCCGCCTGTCTGGTTACACCGAGGACGAGAAGACCAACATTGCCATACGTTACCTTCTGCCCAAGCAACTGAAAAACAACGGCATCCGAGACGGTGAAATGGATGTGCAGGAAGCCGCCGTACGCGACATCGTGCGCTATTACACCCGCGAAGCTGGTGTGCGCTCGCTTGAGCGTGAACTTGGCAAAATCTGCCGCAAGGTGGTCAAAGGGCTGTTGCTGAAGAAATACATGCCTACCGTGGTTGTGAGTTCGGAAAATCTCAATGAATTTCTGGGTGTTCGCAAGTACAGCTATGGCCGTGCGGAAGCGCAGAACCAAGTGGGTCAGGTGGTTGGCTTGGCATGGACCGAGGTCGGTGGTGACCTGCTCACCATCGAAGTGGCGATCATGCCGGGCAAGGGGGTCATCACCCGTACTGGATCCCTGGGCGATGTGATGAAAGAGTCGGTTGAGGCGGCGCGTACCGTGGTGCGCAGCCGTTCCCGCTCTTTGGGTATCAAAGATGAGCAGTTCGACAAGCGCGATATCCACATTCACGTGCCAGACGGTGCTACACCCAAGGACGGTCCTAGCGCTGGTGCTGCCATGACCACGGCACTGGTGTCATCGCTTACTGGCATTCCCGTCCGTGCGGATGTGGCCATGACAGGTGAGATTACCCTGCGCGGTGAAGTCACCGCGATTGGTGGTTTGAAAGAGAAGCTGTTGGCGGCCCTGCGCGGGGGGATCAAGACCGTCATCATCCCGGAAGACAACGTCAAGGATCTGGCTGAAATTCCAGACAACGTGAAGCAGGGCTTGGAGATCGTGCCGGTGAAGTGGATTGACAAAGTGTTGGCTATTGCGCTGGAGCGTTTGCCGGTGCCGCTGACCGACGAAGAGGTGGCGGCTCAGGTGGCGGCTGCGTCGGTACGGCCGGCTGCGGTGGCTCCAGATGCGGTCAAACACTGATCAAAAAATTGCAGAGGCGTGAAAACTGGTGGTTTTTTGCACTAGAATACCAGCTTCTGACAAGTTTTAGAGAAACATGCGGGATTAGCTCAGTTGGTAGAGCGATACCTTGCCAAGGTATAGGTCGAGAGTTCGAGTCTCTTATCCCGCTCCATCTTAGAAAAGGGGAAGCTGTGCTTCCCCTTTTCGTCGGCAAATGATGCATTGAGTGTACTTACATGGTGCAGATGGCGCGATAGCAAATCGGTTATGCAACGGATTGCAAATCCGTCTAGCCCGGTTCGACTCCGGGTCGCGCCTCCAGTCATTGGAGCATGTCACAGTTTTGCGGGATTAGCTCAGTTGGTAGAGCGATACCTTGCCAAGGTATAGGTCGAGAGTTCGAGTCTCTTATCCCGCTCCAGTTCAAAAAAGGAAGCTATGCTTCCTTTTTTGTTGGCTGATCGGAATCAGTCGGTGGTGCCTCCCCATCCGGTTCCAACCATATACAGGCGATTCCTTGAGAAATCTACGCGTTCCTCTTATAGGAATGCATGTGGGATGTTCAGGATTTTTGCCCTGTGTCTGGCTCGTGCCTCTGCGAAATTTAAGCGTTGAACCTGCGACAATGGCAGGCCGGCCTCGATGGTGAAATAGGTAGACACAGCGGACTTAAAATCCGCCGGCTTTAATCGGCTGTACCGGTTCGACCCCGGTTCGAGGCACCAACGCTAGTTTTTCTGGTTTCACCGGTACAGTGAGTTTTCCATGACACGATACAACGCACCTTTCGAAATCCATGTGCATGGAGATGTGCCACTGCGTGACGATGTGGTCTTCAGCCAGATTCAGGATGCTTTGAAGCCCCTGTGGCACTATGCTGGCGCTCGCTCGCTGGCTGCAGCGGCTGAGAGCGCGTATGAAGACGAGCCTGGTATACGCTTCGATGCCACGGCACATGTGTTGCAGATGTGCTGGACCGTTCCAGGAGACGAAGATTTTCGGCAGGTGATTGAAGAGGCGTGTATGGGCCTCAACGAAATTGCCTCTGCTGGAGCACCTCTTGAGGTGTCTTTCTACGATACCGAATACGATGAAGAAGACGGATCGTCTGAAGAGGATGCTCGTGATGACTTCATGATGTGCTTTGTGGGCCCGACGCCTGCTGCCATCATGCAGGTTCAGCGAGATTTGCTCGTGCAGGACGTGGTCCATATCATGGAGCGCCACTTTGATGCCGCGGAACTCGGTGACGTGGTCGTGGCCATTGACAAGCTGTTCACTGAACGTTTTGACGCACTGGTGAACTCCATGCAGCTCGGCCGTCCTCCCCGTGGGTTTGGTGGGGCGTCCGGCCATGGTGGACCACGCAAACCCCGCCATTTGCATTGACATGTAGATGTGATCCTTGTCCCTGAACGCGTTCGATGGGCTCGTTCAATCGATCAGAGCCGCGCACACTTGCGCCCGCTGCGCGTTGCCGGTTGACCGTTGTGCGGCGCAGGATGTGCCCTGCGCCGCACAGGGGTGTTGACCTATTGGCGCACCGTCGTCGGCCTGTGAGCATCAGCACCTGGCGCCAAGGCCAGGGCGATTGATCAGGGGTACAGGCCGCGCAGATCCCGCGCATGCAGGATGCGCTTGCAGGCCACGATGAAGGTGGCCGTGCGCAGGCTCACTTTGTTCGCGTCGGCCACTTGCCAGACAGCCGCAAACGCGTCTTGCATGATCTTCACCAAACGGGCGTTGATCTCGTCCTCGCTCCAGAAAAAGCTGGAGAAGTCTTGTACCCATTCAAAGTAGCTCACGGTCACGCCGCCCGCGTTGGCTATCACATCGGGTACCACCAGAACGCCGCGATCGTGCAGGATGTCGTCGGCCTGTGGGGTGGTCGGGCCATTGGCGCCTTCAATCACCATCTTCGCCTGAATGCGACCCGCGTTGGCATGTGTGATCTGTTGTTCCAGCGCGGCCGGAATGAGGATGTCGCAGGGCACGTCCCAAAAGGCATCGTCGGCCATCGCCTCGGCCTGCTCGAAACCGGCCACCGAACCGGTGCGCGCCACATGCGCCAGCAAACCGGGCACGTCCAGGCCCGCTTCACGGTAGATGGTGCCGCCGTGGTCTTGTACCGCCACCACCTTGGCGCCAGCCTCGGCAAACAACTTGCCCGCCACACCACCCACGTTGCCAAAGCCCTGTACGGCCACCCGTGCGGTGCTGATGTCCATGCCGGTGTGTTTGGCCGCTTCTACGCCCACCGTGAACACGCCGCGCCCAGTGGCTTCGCGCCGGCCCAGTGAGCCGCCCAGGTCCACTGGCTTGCCGGTCACGACACCTGTGGCGGTGGAGCCCTCGTTCATGGAATAGGTGTCCATCATCCACGCCATGATCTGCTCGTTGGTGTTCACATCGGGCGCCGGAATGTCTTTGGTCGGGCCGATGATGATGCCTATTTCGCTGGTGTAGCGGCGTGTTACGCGCTCCAGTTCGCCGATGGTGAGTTGGCGCGGGTCCACGCGTATGCCGCCTTTGGCGCCGCCGTAGGGCACGTTGACCGCTGCGTTTTTGATCGACATCCAGGCTGACAGCGCCATCACTTCGGACAGCGTCACATTCTGGTGAAAGCGCACACCACCTTTGCCCGGGCCACGGCTGGTGTTGTGCTGCACGCGGTAGCCCTCAAAGTGGGCCACCGAGCCGTCGTCCAGGTGGATCGGCACGTCCACGATCAGCGTGCGCTTGGGGCGCTTGAGCGTGTCGACCCAGCGCGCCAGGTTACCCAGGTAGGGCGTGACGCGGTCCACCTGTTGCAGGTAAATCCCCCAAGGCCCCAGGTTGTTCGGGTCGAGGTACGAGGGCAGGGCGTTGGTGAGGGCGGCTGGGCTGTTGGCGACAGCGCCTGTGGGGTGCGGTGCTTGTGACATGTGGTGCGATGGTTCCTGTGGGTTTGCGCTGGCCTTTGTTTTTGCGGGCCAGCGGTCGCCACTGTACGAAGCCTCTGCGTGCCTGTCCAAGGCCAAGTTTTCGGCTATCTATGCGCCGAATGCATAACACTCACTTCGCGAGTTCAGGCGTTGAACTGCAGTGCCGCCAGCCCTGCGTACACGCCGCCGCGCGCCACCAGTTCGGCGTGTGTGCCTTGTTCCACCAAATGGCCATGTTCCAGCACCACGATGTGGTCGGCCTTTTGCACCGTGGCCAGGCGGTGCGCAATCACCAAGGTGGTGCGGTTGCGCATGGCCGACTCCAGCGCAGCTTGCACCATGCGCTCGCTTTGCGCATCCAGCGCGCTGGTGGCCTCATCCAGCAGCAACAGCGGCGGGTTTTTCAGCAAAGCGCGGGCAATGGCAATGCGCTGGCGTTGCCCGCCCGAGAGGCGCACGCCGCGCTCGCCCAAAAACGTGTCGTAGCCCTCGGGCAACTGGGCAATGAACTCGTCGGCAAACGCCGCCACCGCCGCGGCATGCACCTCGGCATCGCTGGCGCCGGGCTTGCCGTAGCGGATGTTTTCCCGCGCGCTGGTCGAAAAAATCACCGGGTCCTGCGGCACGATGCCCACCCGCTCGCGCAGTGCCTGCAGGCTCAGTTGGTCAATGGGAACACCGTCCAGCACCATGTGGCCGTGCTGCGGATCGTAAAAGCGCAACACCAGCCCAAACACCGTGCTTTTTCCCGCGCCGCTGGCGCCCACCAGGGCCACCGTTTGCCCCGGCCGCACCTGCAAACTGAAGTGGGTCAGCGCCGCCTGCTGTGGGCGCGAAGGATAGTTGAACCCCACCTGGTGAAATTCCAGCGTGCTGCCACCCACAGGCCATGGGCTGTGCAAAGGCTGCGGTGGCGACTGCACCGGCGACTCGCTGGCCAGCAACTCCATCAGCCGTTCGCTGGCTCCGGCGGCACGCAACAGGTCGCCATACACCTCGCCCAGCACCGCTACCGCGCCGGCCAGGATGACGATATACACCACCGTTTGGCCCAAATGGCCAGCGCTGATTTCGCCCGCCATCACCGCTTGCGTGCCCTGGTACAGCCCCCACAACAACAGCGCCGCCGTGCTGATGATGATGAACGCCACCAACCCCGAGCGAGCGCGGCTGCGCCGCACGGCGGTGCTGAAGGCGAATTCGGTGGCCGTGGCAAAGCGCTGTGCCTCGCGGTTTTCGGCGGTGTAGCTCTGCACGATGGGAATGGCGTTCAACACCTCGGCCGCGATGGCGCTGGAGTCGGCCACACGGTCTTGGCTGGCGCGCGAAAGTTTGCGCACCCGCCGCCCAAACCACATGCTGGGCAACACCACCAACAGCAAAATCAGCAACACCTGCGTCATCACATACGGGTTGGTCCACACCAGCATGATCAGCGCGCCCGCACCCATGAAGGCATTGCGCAGTCCCATGGAGAGCGACGAACCCACCACCGTTTGAACCAGCGTGGTGTCGGTGGTCAGGCGGCTGAGCACCTCGCCGGTCTGGGTGGTTTCAAAAAATTGCGGACTCTGGCGCAGCACATGGCTGTACACCGCGTTGCGCAAATCGGCGGTCACGCGCTCGCCCAGCCAGCTCACCAGATAAAACCGTGCCGCTGAGAAAAAGCCCAACGCCACCGCCACACCAAACAGTTGCAAGAAATGGCCCCGCAAGCCCATGGCCTGCGCGCTGCGGTCGGCCGACACCAAGCCGCCGTCAATCAGGTGTCTCAGTGCCACGGGAAACAGCAGCGTGGCCGCAGCAGCCCCAATGAGGAACAGCACCGCCAGCCCCATTTGCAGCCGGTAAGGCCGCATGAACGGTAGCAGGCCGCTGAGTGACGTGGGGGTGGTGCCTTGGGGGCGTTCGGTGGGTTGGGGTGCGCTCATGGGGCCCAAGTGTGCCGGTTTCGCGGGCTTGCGGCTGTCGGTAGTTCAAGCCGCAGAGCAGGTGCCCGGGTCAGTCGCGCAAGGCAGCGGACCGGTTCGATACACGGCTGTGGGCTTCTTCAAGCTGAACGATGAGCCCATCGACATCGTTCATGAACGCCTCGCGGCTGACTTTGGGGCTGTGTGTGACCAAGACCGTGGCATGTTCGGCCAGCGCTTCTTCACCGGCTGCACGAGCCCAGCGCCGCACTTCGCAGTAGGCCAGCAAGGCCAGCCGACCCAGGTCTCCGTTTCGACGGGCGTACTGCAGTTCCCCGAGGAGATCCTCAAGCCCGAGTTGAAGAGGTGCAGAAGATGTGTTCATGTTGCAGTGCAGCATTATCCTGCAAACTGACTCGAAACTTACATTTTGAAAAGCGTGCGTGTTTAGAGAGTGTGCTCTACGGCTGTGAACCACGATGCCCATGCGGCGGGTTTGGGTGGCGTGGCTGCTGTCGGGTGCTGTGACCAGCGCGCAGGCGGCCACAGCCACGGCGCTCTTTGCCGGCGGTTGCTTCTGGTGCCTGGAGGCCGATTTTGAAAAGCTCGCAGGCGTGGTGGCGGTGGAGTCGGGCTACACCGCTGGCAAAACCACCAACCCCACTTACGAAACGGTGGCTCGGGGTCACACCGGGCACGCGGAAGCCGTGCGTGTGACCTACGACCCGGCCCGCGTGAGCTACCCGCAACTGGTGGACTATTTCTGGCGCCAGATTGACCCCACGGTGAAGGACCGCCAATTTTGTGACCTGGGCGACCAGTACCGCAGCGGCATTTATTGGGGCAATGCAGCCGAGCGGCAGGCGGTGCTGGACAGCCGCGATGCGCTGCAGAAGTCGGGCCGTTTCAAGACCATCCACACCGAGTTGGCACCCGCCAACGTGTTCTATCTGGCAGAGGATTACCACCAAGACGATTACAAGAAAAACACGGTGCGCTACAGCTATTACCGCTTGTCTTGTGGCCGCGATGCGCGGGTGAAGCTGCTCTGGAAGTGATCTGTTATTTGTCCGACCCGATGGTGAACACGTTTTTTAGTCTGCGGCGGTGCGGCCACTGCGCCAAGGCGTCCACACCACACCCGCGCCCACCGAGACGTTGCGCTTGTCGCGCAACAGCGGGCTTGCTGTGTTGGCGGCGCCGTGCAGCGACAGGAGGCGGGCGGTGACGAACCACGACACGTCGCGCAGGGGGCGGTGGCTCAGTGTGATACCGGCTTCGGTGCCCATGTAGCCTGCGCGGGCGTTGTAGGCCGGGCGGATGGCGGTGGCTTCGCTGGGGTTCACTTGGTAAAAATACGATTGCAGCGACCGGCTGGCCCAGCTGGGTTGCAGCGACAGGCTCAGCGTGGCGGGCGTGCCGGCCACTTGGGGCAGGCGCCAGCGCAGTTGGGGGTCGAAGCTGATGCCTCGCGAGTCCACGCGGCTGAAGTCGGTGGACAGGATGGCGCGCAGTTTCAGGTGCAGCGTGGGTTTGCCGGGCCAGGTTTTCAGACCTTTGTAGATGGCTTGCGGGCCGACGCCAAACAGATAGTCCAGGTCGGGCATGCCTTGGCGCAGGGCGTTGTTGTTGGCGTTGAAAGCGCCGTTGGCACTCAGGTCCAGTTCCCAGTCTGAGGAACGCGCAAGACGTCCGCTGACACTGCCGCCGTCAATGCGCAGCACGGGGCCTCGGTAAATGAACACGGGCAGCACAGCGGCGCGGGTGCGGTAGCGGTCGGCGCCGGGGTAATCGGGCACGTAGCCTGCGCCGGCGGCCAGGCCGGCTTCCCAGAGCGGCAGGCCCGCGGGCGCTGGTGCGACGGCGGTGGCTGGCGCATCGGGGGCAGTCGCAGAGGTAGCACCCCAGCTGCTCAGGCTGGCGAGGCTGGCCACGGTACAGGCCAGGAGGGTGTTTTGTTTCATGGGCAAATTATGGTGTGTGCATTACAAAACCAGACGCTGGGCGTAGCCCGTCATCTCCAAATAACCTCGGCCCACGGGCTGGCCTTGTTGGTCCAGCAGGTCGGACAGACCTTCCCAGTACACCGTGCCGGTGCTGGCGCTGCTGTCCAGCTCTTGCGGGTCGATCACGGCTTTGACGGTGTAGAGCGCATCCGGTGTCTGGATGCGCCATTCCACCGGGTAGCGGGCACGGGTGCGGGGGCTGATCCAGTGGCGCAGGGGGGTGAATTTGACTTGGTGAGGCTCAAAGCTGCTGGCAGTGGATGCCGTTGCGCTGCGCCAAGAGCCGCCTGCCCACAGCGCGCTGCCGTCGGCGCGGCGCAGCCGAAAGGCGGTGAGGCTGTCGCCGTTGAACAGGTTCATGCCGATCCAGTCCCAGCCCACGGCGTCGGGGTGCAGCAGGGCTTCGCTCCATTCGTGGTCGAGCCAGGCGGTGCCTTGCACCTGAAAGCGCTGGAGACCAAAGGCCAGCTGGCCTTGCACCGCCAGTTGGGGCTGGGTGACGTAGAAGCTGGCTTGGGCCGGGTCGGGCCCTTTGCGCGAAAAGCCGTTGTCGCCTTGCAGCAGCAGGGGCTGGGTGGGCGTGGCGTGCAGGTCGATGCGCAGTTGGTCGCTCTGGATGCGGGTGGCGTAGGCACCGTTGGGCTGGCGTTGGATGGACCAGTCGCGCAGCACCACGTGGGTGTCTTGGGCGCTGGCGAACACACCGCGTTCGGTGGGCAGGCCGGGGGCGGGGGGCTCGCCGTTCCAGCGGGCGATGCGCTGGTCGTGCCACAGTTTGCCGGCTTGCACGTCGGTGATGGCGGCATGGGCAAACAGCAACTGCCGCGCGGCCAGCCGCCCGGGCAGGGTGTGGGTGCCGTCTACCCGGCTGCGAAAAAACGTGACCTGAAAGCCGAAGGCCCGGCCCGCTGCGTCTTGGGCGTGGCCGGTGAGGTACCACCATTCGGTGCGGGTGTCGTTGTGCGTGCCGTGGTCGCGCGGGAACACCAGGGGGCGCGGGCGCAGCACCAGGGCTGGGCTTGGGCTTGGGGTGGATGCGGTGGCCGCTGGGGCGAGGGCCAGCCAGGGCGCGGCCAGCAGGCTGGTGCCGCCCATGAAAACGCTGCGGCGTTGGGGGTTGTGTTTTTCTTGGGGCATGCCTTCACCAGTCTTCTTTGACAGCCTGCACCGCGTCGCGGCTGGCGGCAGCGCGTCCGGCCAGCCAGGCGGTGGCCGTGCCCGCCAGCACCACGGCGGCGCACAAAATCAGCAGTCTTGCCCAGGGCAGGGCGAGGTCCATGGTCCAGTGAAAACTTTGCGGGTTGACCACATACACCAGCACCAGGCTCACGCCCAGGCCCAGCGCTAAACCTGCCAGCGCGCCGAGCACCGTCCAGGCCAGGCCTTCGAGGGCCACCACGCCCAAAATTTGGCGCCGCGTCAGGCCCAAGTGGGCCAGCAGGCCAAATTCGCGCCGCCGCGCCAGCACCTGCGCACTGAAGCTGGCGGCCACACCGAACAGGCCAATGCCAATGGCCACCGCTTGGAGCCAGTAGGTCACGGCGAAGCTGCGGTCAAAAATACCCAGTGAAATGGCGCGGATTTGTCCGGCAGAGGCCAGCTCAATCAGGTCGGCCGTACCCAGCGACTCGGCCAGTTCGCGAACGCGCTCGCTGACCGTGTCTTCGCCCGCACCGTCGGCCAGGTACAGCGCCAGGTCGTTGACCCGGGCGTCGCCTGAGAGGCGCACAAAGTCGGTCCGGTCCAGCACCACGCTGCCGTGTTGGCGGGCGTAGTCGCGCCACACACCGGCCACAAAGTAGCGTGTGCCCGGTGCGGCGTTTGGGAACGCCAGCGCCAGCGACGGTAGCCAGCCGCCAGGCACAGCGCCGTGCAGGTCTTGCATGGCCTCGCTCACGTACACCGTGACCACCGCGCCTGCGTTTGCGCCCGCACTGCGGGTGTCGGGTGGCGACAGCGGATTGCCCACCAGCGGCAGGCTCTGGCCGGGCAACCCGGCGTTGCCGACCACGGCCAGGGGGCGCGCCAGCAGGGTCACCGGCGGCAAGTTGGGCGAGAGCTGCAGCTGGGTGGCACGCAGCGGCTCCACCCGAGCCACGCCGGGCAGGCGCGCCACGGCCTGTACAAAGTCGTCGGGCAGGGTGTTGCCTTCGCCCTGGCTGCTGCCTGCGCGCACATACAGCGGCGCGGGCAATACGCCGTCGAGCCACTGGGTAACCGAATCGCGAAAGCTCGCCACCATCACCGTGAGCGCCACCGACAGCGCCAAACTGGCCACGACGCCGCTGGTGGCCACGGCGGCGGTTTCGCGCAGACGGCGCGAACGCTCCACCGCCAGCAGCGGCAGGGCGTGCCGCGCCACCCACGGCGCCACCCGGTTCAACACAGCGCCCACCGCCAGTGGCAAAGCGGCAATGCCGCCCACCAGCAACAAGCCCACCGAAAAATAAGCCGCCAACGGCAGACCGCCCAGCGGCGGTGCAAAAGCCAAGGCAACGGCCAGCAGCATGAGGCCCAGCGCCCAGCCGGGGTGGTGCGGGCGCACGCTGCCCGCAGCGCCCAAACCCTTGAGCGCCAGCGCAGGGGCCATGCCGGCGGTGGCGCGTGCGGGCCACCAACCCCCGGCCAGCGCAGCGGCCACACCCAGCGCACCGTACAGCAAGGCGGCGCTGGTGCTCCATTGCAAGCTGGGTGCCACGCCCGCAAAGTAGCCACCGCCCAGGTCGCCACCCAGCACCCGCAGCGCCAGCACCGCCAGGCCGGTGCCCAAGGCCACACCCAGCGCACTGCCCAGCAGGCCCAGCACGGCCGATTCGGCCAGCACCAGCCGCAAACGCTCGGTGGCCGACAGGCCCAGAACGCCCAGCAAAGCAAACTGCTGCTGGCGCCGCGCCACCGACAGCGACAGCACCGAAAACACCAAAAAAGCACCGGTGAACAGCGCCACCAAGGCCAACACCGTGAGGTTGACACGGTAAGCGCGCGACAGGTTGCTCACCCGCTCGCCCGCCTGCTCGGGGCGCTGCGCCACCACATGGTCGGGCAGTTGCAGCGCGGTCAGCACCGCATCGGGCTGGCTACCGGGTTGCAGGCGCAGGTCGATGCGGCTGAGCTCGCCGGGCCGGTCCATCAGCGCTTGGGCGGCGGCCACGTCCATCACCAGCAGCGGCAAGCCCGGCGCGTTCACCGTGCCCGCCACCCGCACCGTGCGCAGTGCCAGGCCGCTTTGCAGTCGCAGCTGTGTGGGTGCCTGGCCTTCCGTTTGCAAGGCTTGGCGCGCGGCGGGGTTCAAAAACGCCGCATCGGGCGCAAACAGCTCAAACCGGCGGCTGTTGTCGCCACCGCCCGCAGGCCGGGGCATGAGCGCGGGCGACATGCTGGCCACGCTGAGCGCGTCCACACCCAGCAGCTTCACCGGCAGCTTGTCGCCGCTGGGCAGGTGCACCGCGGTGTTGACCTCCAGCACCGGGCTGGCCAGCGCCACACCCGGGTGTGCGGCCACGCGCTCCAGCAGCTCGTCGGGCAGGGTGCCCTGGCGGGCACGCAGTTCCAGATCGGGCTGGCCGTTGACCGAACCCACCGCGCTGGAAAACTCGGCCAGTGCCGAGGCGTTGATGAGGTGCACCGCCAACGCCAGCGCCACACCCAGCATGACGGCCACCACCGCCGACGCGTTGCGCCACGGGTGGTACCGCAGTTCTTGCCAGGAAAACGTGGTGAGCAAAGCGCGCATAAGCCGGGCAGCTTAATGCAATGCCGAATGCCCCTGCGCCGGGCTGCTGCGCTCCCGGCATGGTGCCTGCGACCCCAGCGTTCAGCTTCTCAGCTGGCCCGATGCTTGCATGCGCGTAGGATGGTCCATTTCAGGCTTCTCAAATCCACCGTCCTTCGGACTGCCATTTTTGGCCAACCCTCTTTTTTTACGGTGAAACCCATGGTTCGCATCCACCTCGCGATTGATCTGCAGTACGCGATCAACCCTCCTTCTGCCGACTTTATTTTCAATGTGCAGGCTGCTCACACACCGCAGCAAACCGTGGTCTGGGAAGAACTGCAGGTGAGCCAGCCGGTGCCGCTGGTCAGTCACACCGACCCGGCCACCCGCAGCCGCACCCTGCGCCTGACCGCCGGACCGGGTGATCTGAAGTTGCGCTACCGCGCCACGCTGGACATCACCCACCACGTGGCTGCGCCCGACAGCGTGTTTGAAACCCCTGTGGCCCAGTTGCCGCCCGAAGCGCTGATCTACCTCTACCCCAGCCGCTACTGCCAGTCGGACTGCGTGACCGCGCTGGCCAACAGCCTGTTTGGGCAGATGCCGCAGGGCTACCGGCGGGTTGAGGCGGTTCAGAAATGGGTACAAAGTCAGGTCACGTTCCAGTCCAACACCAGCAACTCCATGACCTCGGCGCTGGACACGCTGAACGACCACAAAGGCGTGTGCCGCGACTTCGCCCACCTCATGATCACCATGTGCCGCGCGCTGAACATTCCGGCGCGTTTCACCACCGCCATCGATTACGGCGCCGACCCGGCCCTGGGCCCGACCGACTTTCACGCCTATGTCGAGGTCTACCTGGGCCACCGCTGGTACACCTTCGACCCCTCGGGCACCGCCATTCCCATGGGCTTCGTGCGCATCGGCACCGGGCGCGATGCGGCCGACGCCTCGTTTGCCACGATATTCGGCCCTGTGGTGGCGCAAGCGCCCCGCATCGACATTTCCGCCCAAGTCAATCCGCAAAACGGCTGGCAGTTGCCGGTGCGCCGCGAAGAAGGCCTGTCCACCGATTCGGCCTTCACCTGGAACATGGTGGATGTGATCCGTTGAGGGGCTTTGCACCGTTTGACCGCCGCTTTGGCGCCCCCGTTCGGGCCAAGGGGCTGCGGCCTGTGGCCTAATAGAGGGGTTTTCAACCAATTTCTCTCTGGAACCGACATGGGCAACAAAATCGTCACCGAAGCCGACCGCAAAGCTACCCCCCGTCCCACGCCCGTCGCTGGCGTGTCGCTCACCAGCCCTGGCCGTGGTCAGCGCGTGAGCCTGGAGCGTGGCGTGGCGACGCGCAGCAAGAAAAACCCGGGCAAGCGCTCCAAAAAAGGCGGCTGATCGGTTGCTGGCCTTCGCGGGTCAGCCCCCATGCAAAAAGCCCGCGAAAGCGGGCTTTTTGCATGGGGGCTCTGCCTGTGGGCGCTGGGCACTCAGCCCGAGCGTTGAAACGTCAGAAACCGGCCTTTATAGGCGGTGCCATCCTCCAGCCGCCGGTCGGCCACCCGCATGTCCAGTGTGAACCCCAGAACGCCCATCTCCCGCCCAAAAGCTGCTCGGTTGCCGCGGTCCGGGTCCACGATGATGACCTGCGAAGTGGGTGCTGCATGGCGGTGGATGAAGCTCGCCAACTGGGCCGGTTGTTGGCGTTCATACAGCAGGTCGCTGCCTACCAGCAGGTCGAACTGCCCCAGTTGTGGGTTGTCGGTTGCCCAGTTGCCGGCTTGGTAATTCAGGGGCCTCAGCCCGTTGAGCAGCAGGTTTTCTTTCAAAAAAGGTTCGGTCAGCGGGTGCCAGTCGCTCACGGTCACATGGGCGCCCCGGCGGTGCATCACCAGGCTGGAGAGTGCCAGCCCTGCGCCCATCTCCAGTATCCGCTGGCCATGCAGCGCATGCGTTTGCATGGCCAGAGCCAGCACGCGGGCCGAAGGCCACACCTGACCAAACAGCGACCAGCCTGCGGGCGGAATGCCCAAATCACCCGAGGTGTTGATGGGGTCTGCGTATTGCTGGGTGTCCATCAGGCAGCGAATGCGCCAACCGACGCCGCCCAAGGTGACGGTCTCTGTTTTGACCTGGTAGCCGGGCATGGGGTGGGTTTCTCATGGTGTGTGACGTGGTGAAACAGTTCAGATCGAACGGGCACAACGTTTCCAGAAGAAAAGCATGCGGGCCGAAGAGGCACTCTCGCGGTGGGCTTTGCCCTTGCGGGTTCGGCCCACGCACAGTAACACGCGGGTCAGCCCAAGCCGTGCAGGACTACAATCCGCCACTTCACCGGGGGTGCCCAACTTGCAGCCATGCAAGCGGCGGCTGAGAAATACCCCTCTCACCTGATCTGGGTTGTGCCAGCGTAGGGAGCGTGATGAGCCGGTCCGCCGCGTGCTGTGGTCCGTTCTTTTCAGGCGCCCGGCGTGGCGTTTTTTGACAAGGCGGCATCGCATGCAACGGCGGATTTTTTCTGGGCTTCTGTTTTCTCTGTCACTCGTGGCCACGGCCACCCTGGCGCAAACCGCACCGGCCACGCCTCTGCGCGTGCTCACCCACAGCTCGTTTGACCTGCCCAAAGAGCTGCTGGCCCAGTTTGAAAAAGACGCGGGCGTGAAGCTGCAAATCGTGAAAGCGGGCGACGCAGGCGAGATGGTCAACAAACTCATCCTGACCCGCGCCAAACCGCTGGCGGATGTGGTGTTTGGCATCGACAACACCTTGCTGCCGCGCGCACAGGCCGCCAACGTGCTCGACGCCTACAGCGGCCCCGCCGCCCAGCGTGCCGCTGCGGCCGGCATGGGCGAAGACGCAGGCCCCAGCGGTGTGGTGGCCGGTGTGGTGCCGGTGGACGTTGGCTACGTCACCCTCAACATCGACAAAGCCTGGTTTGCCCAGAACAAGCTGGCCCTGCCCACTTCGTTGCAAGACCTGACCCTGCCCGCCTACCGCAAGCTGCTGGTGGTGCAAAACCCCGCCACCTCCAGCCCCGGCCAAGCGTTTTTGTGGGCCACCATCGCCGGTTTGGGCGAACAAGCCGCATTTGACTGGTGGGCCAGCATGCGCGCCAACGGCGTGAAGGTGTCCAAGGGCTGGACCGAGGCCTATTACACCGACTTCACCCGCAATGGCGGCACGCGCCCCATCGTGGTCAGCTACGCCAGCAGCCCCGCCGCCGAGGTGTTTTACGCCAAAGAAAAGCTCAGCGAATCGCCCACCGCCAACCTGTTTTTAAAAGGCGGCGTGTTCCGTCAGGTGGAGGGCGTGGCTTTGGTGAAAGGCGGCAACCCCGCCGCGCGCGAGGCCGCTGGCCGGTTCATCGAATTCATGCGCTCGGCCCCGGTGCAGCAAGCCTTGCAAACCAGCATGTGGATGTTTCCCGCCGAGGCCGGTGCGGCGCGGGTGGATGTGATGCAACAACACGCCAGCGAACCCACCCGCTTCGACAACCCCCCAGCCGCCCAGATGGCACAAAGCAAAGCCTGGTTGCAGCGCTGGACGAAGGTGGTGTTGAAGTAAGGCGGTTGGGCCTTTAGGCCAACGGCATGCCGTATCGCGTTTCGCCCACCCCAATCCGGGAGCGCCCCCACCCCAGCCCTCCCCCAGCGGGGGAGGGAGCCAATCCCCAAAGCGCAGAGTGGGCTGTCCCCGAATGGCTCCTTCCCCCGCTGGGGGAATGTTGGGGTGGGGGCACGCGTGAGACGGCGCATCCCGCCCGTTTACACCGCCGCGCCACCCCATGAAAACCGCGCCACCCCGGCCCATGCGCTGGCTGCTCCCCGCCGTGCCGCTGGTTTTTTTGGCGCTGGTGTTGGCCGCGCCCGTGGTGCGGCTGCTGGCCGAAGGGTTGGGGGCCACCGCCACCGCGAGCGAGGCCCTGTCGTGGTGGGCGCTGTGGCAAGACGACCACCTGCGCTGGCGTTTGTTGTGGTCGTTTGCGCAGGCCGCCATCACCTGCGCGCTGGCCTTGTTGCTCGGTCTGCCGCTGGCCTGGGTGCTGGCGCGGCTGGAATTTGCCGGGCGCGCCACCCTGCTGCGCGCCTTGATGCTGCCTTTCGTCGTGCCCACGCTGGTGGCCGCCATGGGCGTGCTGGCACTGTGGGGCCCGCGTGGCTGGCTGGGCGAGCCGCTGGCCAACGCCGGGGTTGACCTGGAAAACAGCCCTTTTTTGCTGCTCTACGGCAACCTGTTTTTCAACCTCTGCCTGGTGGTGCGCGCCGGTGTGGACGCGCTGGAGCAGGTGAGCGCCACCCGCATCGCCGCTGCCCGCAGCCTGGGGGCCACGCCCTGGCGGGCTTTTTGGCGGGTGGAATGGCCCGCTGTCGCGCCCTGGATGGCGTCGGCGCTGTGCCTCGTCTTTTTGTACTGCTTTTCGGGTTTTGGCCTGGCGCTCATGTTGGGCGGACAGCGCTACGCCACGGTGGAGGTGGAGATTTACACCCTGGTAGCGCACGAGCTGGAACTGGGCCAAGCCGGTGTGCTGGCGGTGTGGATGCTGCTGCTCACCGGTGCCGTGGCGCTGGCGTATGCCTGGATGGAAAAGCGGCTGGCCGCGCCTGGACGCACCACGCCGGTGGCCCGCCAGCGTCCGCAAGGGCGGGGCCCGTGGGCTGCGGTGGTGGGTACTTGGGCCGTGCTGGGGCTGGTGTGCGCCGCGCCCTTGCTGGCCATCGTGGGGCAGGCGGCGCGGGCGCTGCTGTGGGGGCAGGGCGGGGCGGTGCTGCTGGAGCCCGAAACCGCCCAAGCCCTGTGGAACACGCTGCGCTTTTCCGCCCTGGCGCTGGCGCTGGCCACCGCGCTGGGCCTGTGCCACGCGCTGGCGGTGCGGGCGCTGGACGTGGCCGGGGCCGCCCACGGTGCCCACAGCGCCCGGGGTTTGCTGGCCCTGGGTTGGCGGGCAGCGGCTTTTTTGCCGTTTATGGTGTCGCCGGTCACGGTGGGGTTTGGCTTGCTGCTGCTGTACCCGCAGTGGACCGCCAGCCTGGGCCTGCTGGTGTCGGCTTACGCGCTGCTGGCCTACCCGTTTGTGGCCAAGTCGCTCAGTACCGCGCTGGACAACCTGCCCGCCAGCTACGCCCAAGCCGCGGCCACGCTGGGCGCGAGCCACTGGCGGGTGTTTTGGCGCGTCACGCTGCCGCTGGTGTCGGGCGCGCTGCGCCGGGGCATGGCCTTTGCAGCGGCCACCGCGCTGGGCGAATTTGCGGTGTCGCTGTTTTTGTCGAGGCCCGAATGGACCACCCTCACCACCCTCATTTACCAACGCCTGGGCCGCCCCGGCGCGGGCAACCTCGATGCCGCGCTGGTGCTGGCCTGCCTGCTCATGGCGCTGGCGCTGCTGGCCTTTGCCGGTATTGAGGGCAACAAGGACAAACTGCCCCATGCTTGAACTGCGCGACATCGCCAAACAATGGGACCACCGCCCGCTGCTCGACGGCGTGAACCTGAAGGTGAACAGCGGCGAAACCGTGGCCCTGCTGGGCGCGTCGGGCAGCGGCAAAAGCACACTGCTCAAAATCGTGGCCGGGCTGGAGGCGGCTGAGCGCGGCAGCGTGTGGTTTGAGGGCCAAGACATCACCCACCAGCCGCCCGAACAGCGCCGCTTTGCCCTCATGTTTCAAGACTTTGCGCTGTTCCCGCACCTGAACGTGCAAGACAACGTGGCCTTTGGCCTGCGCGAACAGGGCGTGGGCAAGGCCGCCGCCCGCGAACAAGCCCGCGACATGCTGGCCCGTTTTGGCCTGGCCGACCACGCCACGGCCCGGGTCTGGACACTCTCCGGCGGCGAGCAACAGCGCGTGGCCCTGGCCCGCGCCCTCATCACCCGCCCGCGTGTGCTGCTGCTGGACGAACCCTTTTCCGCGCTGGATGCCAGCTTGCGCGAGCAACTGCGCGCCGAATTCCGCGAACGCATCCAGGCCGCTGGCATGTCGGCCATTTTGGTCACCCACGACGAACACGAAGCCCGCGCCATGGCGCAACACGCCTGGGGCGTGCAGGGCGGGCGGCTGGTGGCTTTGTGGTGAGTTGAGCGCAGCGCACAGCATGCCCGGGCTATCATGAATGCATGTTGAATCTGCCCGACCCAGTGCTTCGCGACTTTTGCCGACAACACCATGTTCGGCGCCTGTCGCTGTTTGGTTCCCGGCTCAAGGGCTCGCAGCGCCCCGACAGCGATGTGGACTTGTTGGTGGAGTTCGAACCCGAACACACGCCATCTCTGTTTGGCATGGTGCGCATGCAGGCACAGCTCAGCGCCATGCTCGGCCAAACCGTGGACTTGCGCACCGCAGGCGATTTGTCGCGGTATTTTCGGCAAGAAGTTATTGAAAGTGCCCAGGTGCAATATGCGGCCTGAAGACCGCATTCGCATCATGCACATGCGCGACGCTTGCTTGTCTGTCACACGGTTTGTGCACGAAAAAGAGCGCGCCAACCTTGATCAGGATGAAATGCTGTGCTTCGCGTTGGTTCGTGCCATTGAAATCATTGGCGAGGCAGCGGGCAAAGTGTCTGCCGAAACACGGCAAATGGCGCCCGGCATTCCTTGGCGTGAAGCGGTAGATATTCGCAACCGCCTGATTCACGCAGACTTTGATGTGGATCTGAATGTGCTCTGACGCACCGCCACAGACGACATTCCCGTGCTCTTGCAGATGCTTCGTGCCTTGCTCGGGGATGGATCGCACCCGCTGGCACAATGAACCCGCACCCAACAGGCGGTGCGCAACCGAGGCGATCACCATGGGCTGGTTTTCCAAAAGCACCGACAAATTTTTCCTCAGCACCACCACCCCCGACGGCATCGCGCAGAGCCAGTACCTGGGCGTGGTCAACGGCGAAGCCATCATCGGCGCCAATATTTTTCGCGACATGTTCGCCTCGGTGCGCGATGTGGTGGGTGGCCGGGCCAGTGGCTATGAGCGCGCCCTGAGCGGTGCCCGTGATGCCGCTATGGAAAGCCTGGTGGAGGCCGCCAAAGAGATGGGCGCCAACGGCGTCATTGGCATCGACTTCGACTACGAAGTGCTGGGCGAGACCAACGGCATGATGATGGTGGCCGTGAGCGGCACGGCGGTGAAACTCTGACGCGAAGGCCTGAAACACCCCATGGACGCTTACATCATCATCGGCAACAGCAACACCCGCAAAGCCTCGCTGGTGCGCAGCCTCACCGGTTGCTTCAACCGCAGCGTGCGCGACATCCAACTCCAAGGCAGCAAAAAACCGCTGCGCTTCTATGCCCGTGTCGGCACCCTGCAAGACACGCGGGTAACGGTGGAACAGTACGTGGCGGAAGTGACCCGAGCCCGTGCCGAAGCCGTGTTGTTCTGCCTCTCGCCCGAGGCCCACAAAACCGACACCCTCGAATACCCCGACGCCCAAGCCTACGTGGCCGCACTGCGCGAGCGCGGCTGGCGCATCAAAGCCGTGGCCGTGCTGGGCCAAAACGCCGGTGGCGTGCGTGCACCCAACCTGCGCCAATACACCGCCGCCCCCACCGCACCAGTGAACCTGACCGCGCGCGATGTGCGGGCGCAGTTCGGCTGGGTGTGACGGGCGCTGACAGCCGCTCATTCATTTGCCAACCTCCTGTTTCACCGTGCACCGCCATGACCACCCCGTCTACCCGCGTGCCTGCCGCCATGCAGGCCAAGTTCGATGCCATTGCCCAGCTCACCGATGGGTTTTGTGCCCAGCACCTGAACGGCGAATACCGCGACCTGGCCCGCCTGGTGCTGGCCGCGCTCAGCCGCAAGCGGCCCTCGCCCCTGCTCAAAAGCCGCGAACCCACCTGGGCCGCTGCGGTGTTGCACGCCTTGGGCACGGTCAATTTTTTGTTCGACTCCACGCAAACCCCGCACTGCAAAGCCGCCGATCTGTTTGATCACTTCGGCATCTCCAGCAGCAACGGCTCCAGCAAATCCAAAGAAGTGCGAGAAGCCCTCGGCATGCATCCCATGTCGTCCGACTGGACGCTGCCGAGCCGGATGGAGCAAAACCCTATGCTCTGGATGCTGGAAGTCAACGGCTTCATGGTGGATGTGCGCCGCATGCCCCTAGAAGTGCAACAAATCGCATTCGACAAAGGGTTTATTCCCTACGTGCCAGCGCTCAAAGAAAAGAGCTGAAAAGCTCCGAATGGGCCCGCAGCATCACCACCCACGCAGCGCCCGCAGCAACTTCAACCCGCCGCGCCCGTTCACTTCGTGCCCCAGCCGCGCTTGTTCGATGCGAATGGCGGCACGGCTTTTGTCGCCCAGCATGCCATCTACCTCGCCAATGTCGTGCCCGCGCAAAATCAGCAGGCCTTGCAGTTCGCGGCGCGCGGCGCGCGAAATGCCGGGATCGTCGGTGGGCCAGGCGGTGCTGAAGGGGCTGGCGCCGCGCAGGCGGTCGCTCAGGTGGGCAATGGCCAGGCCGTAGCTCTCGGCGGCGTTGTAGCTGTAGAGCGCGTCGAAGTTGCGCAGCACCAGAAACGCCGGGCCTTGTGGGCCTGCGGGGGTCATGAGCCCGGCCGATCCGAGGCCATTGGGCAGTGGCGCGCCATCTACCTTGCGCAGGCCGCGTGCAGTCCATTCGGCCATGGGGCGTTTGCTGCGTCGGCCTTCGCCGCTGGTGCTCAAGTCGGCAGGCAGCTGCACTTCAAAGCCCCAGGACTGCCCGGTTTGCCAGCCGGCTTTGGCCAGGAAATTGGCGGTGGACGCCAAGGCGTCGGCGGTGCTGTCCATCAGGTCGCGCTTGCCGTCGCCGTCAAAGTCCACAGCCAGCCGCTCGAAGGTGGTGGGCATGAACTGGGTGTGGCCGAAAGCGCCGGCCCACGAGCCCACCAGCCGCTCGGGTGCGATGTGCCCAGCCTGCAAGATGCGCAGCGTGGCGTAAAACTCGCCCCGAAAAAAGGCCTGGCGCCGACCAAAACACGACAGCGTGCCCAGCGCTTGCACCAGCGGGTATTTGCCAAAGGTTTGGCCGAAATTGCTTTCCACGCCCCACACCGCCACCACGGTGGCCGGGTCCACGCCGTAGCGCTGTTGCACGCGCGCCAGCGTGTCGGCGTGTTGCGCCAGCAGCGCCTGGCCTTCGGACACGCGCTCTTCGTCCACCAGGCCGGCCAGGTAGTCCCAGATGGGCATGCGGAATTCGGGCTGAAAGTTCAGCTTGTCGATCACGCTCATGTCGGGCGCGAGGCCCTGGGTGTGCTGGGCAAAGGTGGCGTCTTGCACGCCTGCAGCCCGGGCGGGTGCGCGCAGGTTGTTCAGGCAGGCGTCGAATTCGGCGTTGGGGGCCTGGGCCCTGGCTGGGGTGGCCAGCAGCAGGCAGGCGGTCAAGAGGGTGGGGATGGCAGCGGTTGTCTTCATTCGTTGCATTGTCAGGCACGCTCGAAGCGGCCGGTCAAACACCCCAGGTGCTGCCGTGTTCGGGCACCCGCGCTGACCAGCGCAGTTCGGTCTCAATGCGGTGGCGCAGCCGGTCCGACGCGTCCATGTCGCCGTGTGTCACGAATACGCGGTGCGGTGGTGTGGGCAGGGCGCGCAGCCAGTCGATGAGTTGGCTGGCATCGGCGTGGGCGGAGGCCGAGCCGAGTTGCACCACTTCGGCGCGCACGGGAATGTCTTGCCCGTGGATGCGCAGGTGGCTGTGGGGAGCCGGTGCGCCACGCGTGCCGCCTTCCTGGCTGGCAACCCCGGCCAGCGTGGCGCCACGGGTGCCAGGCGCCTGATAACCGGCCAGCACGACCATGTTGCGGTGGTGCCCGAGGTACTGGGCCAGGTGGTGCAGCACGCGCCCGCCGGTGGCCATGCCACTGGCCGAGAGCACCACTTTGGGCCCGTGTTGCAGGGCAATGGCCTTGGATTCTTCAACCGAGCGCGTCATTTTGGCCACGCGCTCCATGGTTTCGCACTGGGCCGCGCTGAGCCGGTGTTCGCCCAAGTGTTGCGAAAACAGGTCGGTGCTGTGGATGGCCATGGGGCTGTCCAGGTAAATGGGCAGGCTGTGCGGCAGCACACCATGGGCTTTGAGCAGGGCAATGGCGTGCAACAGCTCTTGGGCGCGGCCCACAGCAAACACAGGAATGACGGCGGTGCCGCCGCGTGCGGCCACGCGCTGCAGGGCCGGCCCCAGTTCGGCCAGCACGTCTTCTTCGGGGTGTTCGCGGTCGCCGTAGGTGGACTCGATCACCACCACGTCGGCCGCTGGAGGCCTTTCAGGGGGCTTCATCAGCATGTCGTCGGGGCGGCCCAGGTCGCCTGAAAACAGGATGCGCCGCCCGCCCACTTCCAGCAGCAGGCTGGCCGCGCCCAAAATGTGCCCGGCACCGAAGAACTGGGCCGTCCAGCCGCGCACAGGTTCAAAGCTTTGGCCCATGGGCACGGTCTTGAAGAGCTTCAGGCTTTCATGGGCGTCGTCTTCGGTGTACAGCGGCAGGGCAGGCGCGTGTTTGGAAAAACCGTGGCGGTTGGCAAACGCGGCGTCTTCTTCCTGAATGTGGCCGCTGTCGGGCAACAGTATCTTGGCCAGATCGCGCGTGGCGGGCGTGGCCCACACCTTGCCGTGAAAGCCTTCTTTGGCCAGCACGGGCAAGTAGCCGCTGTGGTCCAGGTGGGCGTGGGTCAAGACCACCGCGTTGATGTGGTTGGGCATCACCGGCAGCGGGTCGCGGTTGCGCAAGCGCAACTGCTTGTAACCCTGAAACAGGCCGCAGTCCACCAGCACGCTGTGGCCGCCATGCTCGACCAGGTATTTGGAGCCGGTGACGGTGCCGGCCGCACCCAGAAAGCGAATGTGTACGTTCATGGGCGCATCCTACCTCCGACCAGCGAGGCGTCAAGCTGCGGTCATTCAGCTGCCCAGAGCCGCGTCGAGCAAGAGCATAAAGATGAAGCCACCCAGCAGGGTGGATGTGGCCAGGGTTTCAAACCCGTTGCGGTGCGTTTCGGGAATGATCTCGTGGCTGACCACAAACAGCATGGCACCCGCCGCCAGCGCCAGCCCAACTGGGTAAAGCGCCGGCACGCTGCCCAGCACCCACAGGCCCAGGATGGCGCCCAGCGGCTCGGCCAGCCCGGTGAGGGCGGCCACGCCCCAGGCCTGGCCCGCGCTGCGGCCCAGCGTGCGCAGGGCCATGGCCACAATCAGGCCCTCGGGCATGTTTTGCAGGCCAATGGCCAGCGCCACCGAGGCGCCGGCTTGCGCCGTACCACCGGTCTCAACGCCCAAGGCAGCGCCGGAATAAGCGGCACCCACCGCCAGGCCTTCGGGCACGTTGTGAATGAGGATGGCCAACACCATGAGCCAGGCACGCTGCGCGGCGGCCTGGTCCACCGCGCCGGCGGTGGACCACTGACCGGCATGGCCTGGGGCTGCGGGCGGCAACACCGCGTGTTCGTGCGGTGTGAAGCGGTCAATGGCCAGCATGAGGCCCATGCCCAGCGCCAGGCCCACACCGCTGAGTGCGGCCGCACCGGTGGCGCTGCCGGGAGCACCCTCCAGCAAGGCCTGGCCAGCGGCCAGCGAAGGCAACAGCAGCGCAAAAATGGCGGCAGCCAGCATCACCCCGGCAGAAAACGACATCAGCGCCGCTTCTTGCAGCTTGCTCACGCGCTGCACCAGAAACACCGGCAACGCACCCACGGCGGTGGCCAGTGCCGCGATCAACGAAGCCTGTACGCCTGCGGCCATGGCGCTGCCGTTGTGGGCGGCGTCCCACCAGGCGCGGGTGGGTGCCCAGAACGTGCTGAGCGACACCACCCCCGCCATCAGCAGCAGGCCAGCGCCCAGCGCCAGCAGGCTGTGCAACAAGGCGTGCGGTGGCACAGGCCGTTCAAAGCGCTGTATTTGTGCCCAGACAGGGCGAACGTGTCTGATGAGTGTTGCCATGGTGTTGTGCTCCTTGCCTTGGTGGGATGCGTTCAATCGTCTGTGTGGAGTAGTTTGTCAAAACCTATTGAAAAAGACCATTCGATCATTTTTATCGGTTCCATAGGGCACTTTTGTTGGGTGGGAGCGCGGGCAGGGGTGCCGCGTTCATGGGGGTGCCGGTGGCACGGTTTCCACACGTTTTACAATTCAGGGATGCCCCAGAGTTGCCGATCAGGGGTGGCTTGCGGCATTCACTGCATCAGGACCCTGCGCGGCAGCCGCCGTGTGCACGGCCCGCATCCTGTTTTCTCACCAACCTCCCGGACCCCATGAGTGCATTTGACGAAGAGCGCGTGTTGAGCGTTCACCACTGGACCGACCGCCTGTTCAGCTTCACCACCACCCGGGGTTCGTCCCTGCGTTTTTCCAACGGCCACTTCACCATGATTGGCCTGCGCATCAACGGCAAGCCGCTGGTGCGCGCTTACAGCATTGCCAGCCCCAATTACGCGGAGCATCTGGAGTTTCTGAGCATCAAGGTGCCCGACGGCCCGCTCACCTCGCAACTGCAGCACATCCAGGTGGGTGACACCGTGCTGGTGGGACGCAAACCCACGGGCACGCTGCTGATCGACTACCTGTTGCCCGCCAAGCGCCTGTACATGTTTGCCACCGGCACCGGTCTGGCGCCGTTCCTGAGCGTGATCCGCGACCCCGAAACCTACGAGCGCTTTGAGCAAGTGGTGCTGGTGCACGGCGTGCGCGAGGTGAAAGAACTGGCTTACCGTGAGCTGCTGTCAGAAACCCTGAAGCAGGACGAGTTTCTGGGCGAAATGGTGGCGCAGAAGTTTCTGTATTACCCCACGGTGACCCGCGAGCCCTTTGTGCACCAGGGCCGCATTCCCACGCTCATTGAAAACGGCACGCTGGCCAAAGACCTGGGCCTGCCCCAGCTCAACCGGACTGAAGACCGCATCATGATCTGCGGCAGCCCCGAAATGCTGCGCGATCTGAAAGGTCTGGCTGAAAAATACGGTTTTGAAGAAGGCAGCACCAGCCGCCCTGGGGAATTTGTGATTGAACGGGCGTTTGCTGGCAGCTAAGCGCTGAGAGGCTGAACATGGGGGTGCCCGCGATCGGCCAGACGGCCTGCACGAGCGCACCATTCCCACACAGGGCAGAACTTTGTCCATGTGGAAATAATCGTTCCAGGACTTGTGCACAACCGCGATGGCGTTGTTGCAAAGCCTTGCCGTACCGGGTGTACTGTCTGCGGCTTTGCGCTTAGCCCTGACGGTTTTGCGCAAGTCCTGCTTTTTCTTCCTCAACCCGACCAGGAGACGCTCCATGCTCAACGAATCGCAGATCCAAGACCTCGGCGCGCTGTTGCCCGGCCAATCCACCGAGCAGGGCGCCACACGCCGCACCGCGCTGAAAGCCGCGCTGGGTGTGGGTTACGCCGCCGCAGCCTTGCCTGTCATGGCCCAAACCGCCATCAAAACCCCGGCCGATGGCCTGACCACGGGCGAGGTGATGATCGACGTGAACGGCTACGCCATGCCGGCCTACCGGGCTGCGCCCGCAGGCAAAACCGGTTTGCCGGTGGTGCTGGTGCTGTCCGAAATTTTTGGCGTACACGAGTACATTGCCGACACGGCGCGGCGCTTTGCCCGGGCCGGCTACATGGCCATTGCCCCCGAGCTGTTTGTGCGCCAGGGCGACGCCCAGAGCTACGGTGAAATGGCCAAGCTGATCGCCGAGGTGATTTCCAAAGTGCCCGACGCGCAAGTCTTGGCCGACCTGGACGCCACCGTGAAATGGGCTGCAGCCCACGGCGGTGATGCCCGCAAACTGGGTGTGACCGGGTTTTGCTGGGGTGGACGCCAAACTTGGTTGTACGCCGCACACAACCCGGCGGTGAAGGCGGGTGTGGCTTGGTACGGCCGGTTGGTGGGCCAGACCAGTGAACTCAACCCCAGGCACCCGGTGGACGTGGCTGCGGGGCTGCATGGGCCGGTGCTGGGTTTGTACGGCGCGGCCGACACCGGCATTCCGTTGGACACGGTGGATAAGATGAAGACGGCGTTGGCGGCGGGCAACGCAGCGGCCAAGGCGTCCACCTTCGTGGTGTACCCCGACGCACCGCACGCGTTCCATGCCGATTACAGGCCCAGTTTCCGCCAGGAAGCCGCCGAAGACGGCTGGAAGCGGTTGCTGGCCTGGTTCAAGCAACACGGTGTGGCGTAGGTGTTTGAGCCAACACGGGCCGCTGAAAAGCGGCTTTTTTGTTGCGGTGGCACCGTGTGGTGGAATTTTTCCTCTGGCGAATTGAGCAGAACAAGATGACTTTGTTAGCGATTCTGGTGGGCACCATTCTGGCGGGTGTGGGCAGTGTGTGGCTGGCCGCCTTGCTCGGCTTGGCCATGCTGGCGCGTTACACGCAGCACATGCTGAGCCTGGCCGCGGGTGCGCTGATGGCCACCGCCTTCATGCACCTGTTGCCGGAGGCTTTTGAGAGTCAGGCCAGCGCGCACGAGCTGTTTTCCATGTTGCTGGCGGGGTTGGTGTTTTTCTTTTTGCTCGACAAGGCCGAGCTGTGGCACCACGGGCACGAGCACCACCAGGACGCCGAGCCTGCACATGAGCCTGTTCACGGGCACGGCCATTCCCACCACAGCCACGCCAGCGCGGCAGCCCATGGGGGCGGCCACCACCACCATGGGCCGCGTTCGGGGGGCTGGGCGGTGCTCGCTGGCGACAGCGTGCACGCTTTTGGCGACGGCATTCTGATTGCATCGGCCTTCATGGCCGATATGAAGCTGGGGGTGGTAGCTTCGTTGGCGGTGCTGGCGCACGAGGTGCCACACCACATGGGCGATTTGGTGGTGCTGCGGCACACCTCGGGCACCTCGCGTGCCGCGCTGGTGAAGGTGTCGCTGGCCGGCACCGTCACCGCCATTGGCGGCTTGGTGGGCTACTTTTTGCTCTCAACGCTGGACCAGTTTTTGCCTTATTTCCTGGTGGCGGCATCCAGCAGTTTTGTCTATGTGGCGCTGGCGGATTTGATTCCGCAACTGCAAAAGCGGCTGAGCCTGCGCGAGACAGCGGCCCAGGTGGCTTGGTTGTTGGTGGGGATTGGGTTGGTGACGGTGGTCAGCCGCCTGGCGCACGCGCACTGAGCAAGCGAAGTCGCTGGAGCTTCCCGCTCCAGAGTGTCAGAGGAACCGGAGCTGGAAGCTCCGGCTACCGATCTGGGCACCGTGGGCGTCGCTGTGGGTGTGCTGTCGATGTCAACCCACCGCACACGGCACGCCAGGCGTGTTGCACCACTCGCTCCAACTGCCGGGGTAGAGCGCGGTGCGGCCCAAACCGGCCACTTCCATGGCCAGCAGGTTGGGAATGGCGCTGACGCCGCTGCCGCAGTGGTGCACCACGCTGGCCAGGTCGCGACCCGCCAGCAGCTGTTCGAATTCGGCTCGCAATTGGGCTGCGGGTTTGAAGCGGCCGTCGGGGCCGATGTTCTCGGTGAAGGGTCGGTTCAGAGCGCCAGGAATGTGGCCAGCCACCGGGTCCAGCGGCTCTACTTCGCCCCGAAACCGGGCCGCTGCACGGGCATCGATCAAGGTCAGGCCGGGGTTGCCCAGGCGTTGCGCAATGGTGGTGGTGTCGACCATGGTGGCGCGCGCTGTACTCAGCGGGTAGGCCGGGGCTTCTGCTGCCAGTGTGGGACCAGCGCCGTTTTCAACCGAAGCCCCCAAAGACTGCCAAGCAGCCCAACCGCCATCGAGCACGGCCACGTTGTCGTGCCCGCACCACTTCAGCATCCACCACAGGCGGCCGCAGTAGTTGGCGTTTTGCCGGTCGTACACCACCACCTGGGTGTGGGACGATGTGAGGCCGGTGCGGCCCAGCCAGGTGGCGAATCGTTCGCGCGAGGGCAACGGGTGGCGCCCGCCGCTGGCGCGGCTGGTTTTGTCGCTCAGGTGCTCGTCCAGACCCACGAAACACGCACCGGGTATGTGTTCGGCCTCGTATTGCGCCCGGCCAGTGGCGGGGTTCATCAGGTCGGCGCTGCAGTCGTACACCTGCACAGGCGTGGCGGCGTTGAGCAGCTGTTTCAGATCGGCGGCAGAGATGAGGGTGGTGTGCATGGGCATGGGGTTGGGCAGGGGGTTGAGCGTGGGCGTGAGTCCTGAGTCCGTTCTGGTGTGTCAATGCTCTTCGACGGGCGCATGCGGTACCGCTCGGGCGCGCAGCACGGTGGCGGTGATGCCGCTGACGATGATCAAGCCCATGCCCAGCCAGCCGATCAGCGGCAGTTGGTCGCCAAAAATGGTCAGACTGTAAATGCCCGCAAACACAATGCCCGAATATTGCAGGTTGGCCACCACCAGCGTGGCGCCGCTGGCGTAGGCGCGCGTCATGCACAGTTGGCCCAACACCGCCAGCAAGCCAATGGGCAGCAGCCACAGCGCGCTGGGCCAGTGCCATGCGCTGGCACCCACGAACACCATGCCCAGCGCCCCGGCCAGCACCGCACCGATGGAAAAATAAAATACGGTGCGGCTTTCGGGCTCACCCGCGCGCGACAGGGCGGCCACCTGCAGGTAGGCAAAGGCCGAAAAAATGCCCGACAGCAAGCCCACGAAGGCACCCACAAACTGGTCTTCGTTCAGGGTCGGGCGCAGCATCATGGCCACCCCGCCAAAACCGGCCAGTACCGCCAGAAACAGCGGCCCTTGCTGTTTGATGGGCGCGTTGCGGCCCTGCACCAGCAGCGCGCCGCCCAGCAAAAAGGCCGCAATCCACACACTGCTCATGTAATTGAGCGTGACGGCCGTGGCCAACGGCAGGGCGGCAATGGCGTAGAACCAGGACGTGAGCGCGGTGACGCCCACCACGCTCCTCCAGAAATGCATCATGGGCACGCTGGTGCGCAAAGAAACGCCCCGCACGCGGGTCATTCCGATCAGAAAGACAACCCCAACCATGCCCCGGTAGCACACGATCTCAAAACTGTTGAAGTGCTCGGATGCGAACTTGATGCACACCCCCATGGTGGCAAAAAACAGCGACGCGAGCAGCATCCAGAGCGCCTGCATGGTTCAGGCGCTGGTGCGGTGAAGGGGGTTGCTGGCGGTGATGGACGGGCTCGATTCAGTCCAGGGCAGCGCCGCGCATCTGGCGCCGGTACCACTCGTGAAAATGCTGCATGCCGTCTTCCATGGGGCTCTGGTAGGGGCCGACTTCGTTGTCGCCACGCGCGAGCAGCGCTTGGCGCCCAGCGTCCATGCGCTCGGCGATTTCGTCGTCTTCGATGCAGGTTTCCATGTAGGCCGCGCGTTGGGCCTCCACAAATTCGCGCTCAAAGGCCGCAATTTCTTCGGGGTAATAGAACTCCACCATGTTCAGCGTCTTGTCCACGCTGAGGGGGAACAGGGTCGAAACCGTCAGCACATGTGGGTACCACTCCACCATGATGTGCGGGTAGTAGGTGAGCCAGATGGCGCCGTGTTCGGGCATCTGGCCCTGTCGGTACTGCATCAGCTGCTGCTGCCAGCGTTGGTACACCGGGCTGCCCGCCTTGCCCAGCAGGTTGGCTGCGCCCACGGTTTGCACCGAGTATTCGGGCTTGAATTCCCAGCGCAGGTCGTCGCAGGTCACAAAGTTGCCCAGGCCCGGGTGGAACGGACCGACGTGGTAGTCCTCCAGATAGACCTCGATGAAGGTCTTCCAGTTGTAGTTGCAAGTGTGCAGTTCCACATGGTCCAGCACCATGCCGTCAAAATTCAGCGCCGCACGCGGGCCCATGTGGGCCAGGTCGGCGGTGATGTCACGGCCGTTGTCTTCAAACAGCAGGCCATTCCATGTGCGCAGCTTGTAGTTGTTCAGGTTCAAGCAGGGGTCTTGCGCAAAATGGGGTGCGCCCAGCAGGTTGCCGGCAGGCGCGCTGCCCTGGCCGCCGCTGTAGGTCCAGCGGTGCAGCGGGCACACGATATTGCCGCCTGCGCTGCCAGGCTGGGCGGTGTTCAGATTGCCTCGGCCCTTGAGCATCACCGCCTGGCGGTGGCGGCATACGTTGGACACCAGTTCCACGCCGTTCGGTGTACGCACCAAGGCGCGGCCACCCGCTTCCTGGGGCAGGGCGTGGTAGTCCCCTACGTTGGGTACAGCGAGTTCGTGCCCCACATACCGGGGCCCGCGCTGAAAGAGGGTTTCCAGTTCGCGCTCAAAAAGCGTCTGGTTGAAGTAGCTGGAAACCGGGAGTTGGCTTCTGGCCTGCTGGAGTTGAAGACTTAAATCAGACATGGTGGTCTTGACCTAGAGACTCCCCCTATGAAGGGGCAGGGTAAGCGCTGGTCGAAAATCGAATTCGCGCGGGATGGGTGGAGTGGTGCGTCCCTCCGGACAAAGCTTGTCCGTCAGTGATGAAAAAATGAGCGAGGATTGTACCCCGGGGTCTCTGCCGGCCTGTGGTTTGGCCTCGCGCCGCTGGGCGCCGGTTTTCCCCAGCAGCAGCAGGCCCAGGACTCACGGCTAAAATCTTCGATCGACGGTCTGGCTGGCCGGGTGCTGGCTGTGGTCAGTCCCGACGGCGAGGCGGTCTGTTTTGTTGCAGTTCCATGACCTCACCCACACCATCCCCACCCACCAAATCCCTGGCGCGCGCCCGCTCGGCCAGCCCCGTGGCCACCAGCTACGAGGCTGCACTCGACGAGCTGGAACAGCTCGTGGCTCGCTTGGACGCGGGTCAGCTGCCACTGGACCAGCTGCTCACGCAGTACCAGCGTGGCGCTGAGTTGCTGGCCTATTGCCGTGCACGGCTTGAAGCCGTGGAGAACCAGATCAAGGTGCTCGACGGCGATGAGCTGAAGCCCTGGGACGCCGCATGAATGCCGCGTTTGCCATGCAACCCGCCCCCCGGAAGTCGCTGAATGACCGTTTTGTTGCCTGAAAACCCTTCTTTTGTGGCTTGGCGCGCGTCGCAGCAGGCCGCTGTCGAGCAAGCCCTGTCTTTGTGGGTGTCGCCGCACGCGCCTGCGGGTCTGGGCGAAGCCATGCGTTACGCTGTGTTGGACGGGGGCAAGCGCCTGCGCCCGTTGCTGGTGTTGGCCACCAGTGCCGCCATGGGCGGCTCGCCCGCTGCGGCCATGCGCGCGGCTTGTGCGGTGGAGTTGATACACGCCTATTCGCTGGTGCACGACGACATGCCCTGCATGGACAACGACGTGCTGCGCCGTGGCAAGCCCACGGTGCATGTGCGCTTTGGCGAAGCGCAGGCCCTGTTGGCAGGCGATGCCTTGCAGGCGCTGGCCTTTGAATTGCTGGTGCCCGACGACGGCAGCGTAGCGCCCGGTATGGCCGCTCTGCTGTGCCGCTTGCTGGCGCGCTCTGCCGGTTCTTCGGGCATGGCCGGCGGGCAGGCGGTGGACCTGGCCAGTGTGGGGCTGGCCTTGGACCAGGCGGCCCTGGAAGCCATGCACCGACAGAAAACCGGTGCCTTGTTGCAGGCCAGCGTCATGATGGGTGCCGCCACTGGGCATGTCAGCGCGGGCGTGTTGACCGCGTTGGCGCAGTACGGTGCCAGTCTGGGCCTGGCCTTTCAGGTGGTTGACGACATTCTGGATGTGACGGCCGACTCCGCCACCCTGGGCAAGACAGCGGGCAAAGATGCTGCCTGCGACAAGCCCACCTTCGTGTCTCTGCTGGGGCTTGAACAAGCCCAGGCCTACGCCGACCGGGTGCTGGACCAGGCGCACAGTGCGCTGGACCAGACCGGTCTGCCCCATTTGGACACCTTGCATGCCCTGGCCGACTGGGTAGGGCAACGCGCCCACTGAATCACAACGGCCCACAGAGCCCCTTGAGAGCGACTTACGTGACCCAATCCATGAGTTCTTTGCTGTCCCACATCCAGTCACCTGCCGACCTGCGGCGCCTGTCGCGCACCCAGTTGCACCCGCTGGCCGATGAGCTCCGGGCCTTTTTGCTGGACAGCGTGGCCCGCACCGGTGGGCACCTGAGTTCCAACCTGGGCACCGTTGAGTTGACGGTGGCGCTGCATTACGTGTTCAACACACCCGAAGACCGGTTGGTCTGGGACGTGGGTCACCAGACCTACCCGCACAAGATCCTGACCGGCCGGCGCGACCGCATGCACAGCCTGCGCCAGCAGGGCGGCATCAGCGGTTTTCCGCGCCGCGAAGAAAGCGAATACGACACCTTCGGTACCGCGCACTCGTCCACCAGCATTTCAGCGGCTTTGGGCATGGCGCTGGCCGCCAAGATCAAGGGCGAAAACCGCAACGCTGTGGCCATCATTGGCGACGGCGCCATGACCGCCGGTATGGCCTTTGAAGCGCTGAACAACGCCGGCGTGGCCGAGGGCCGTCTGCTCGTGGTGCTGAACGACAACGACATGTCGATCTCACCGCCCGTGGGGGCGCTCAACCGCTACCTCGCACAGCTGATGAGCGGTCAGTTTTATGCGGCTGCGAAAAACGTGGGCAAACAGGTGCTGAAAAATGCCCCTCCGCTGTTTGAACTGGCCAAGCGCCTGGAAGAACATGCCAAAGGCATGGTGGTGCCGGCCACGTTGTTCGAAAAGTTCGGTTTCAACTACATCGGTCCCATCGACGGTCACGACCTCGACTCGCTGATTCCCACGCTGGAAAACATCCGCCACCTGCTCGACACCGACAGCGGCCCGCAATTTCTGCACGTGGTCACCAAAAAAGGCCAAGGCTATAAATTGGCCGAAGCCGACCCTGTGGCTTACCACGGCCCCGGTAAGTTCGATCCGGCGGTGGGCCTTACCCAGCCCGTCACGCCACCGAAAACCACCTTCACCCAGGTGTTCGGTCAGTGGTTGTGCGACATGGCTGCAGCCGACCCGCGCCTGGTGGGCATCACGCCGGCCATGCGCGAGGGCTCTGGCATGGTCGAATTCGAGCGCCGCTTTCCGGCCCGTTATTTCGACGTCGGCATTGCCGAGCAGCACGCCGTCACCTTTGCTGCCGGTCTGGCCTGCGAAGGCCTGAAGCCGGTGGTGGCCATTTATTCCACCTTTTTGCAACGCGGGTACGACCAGCTGATTCACGATGTGGCGCTGCAAAACCTGCCCGTGGTGTTCGCGCTGGACCGCGCTGGTCTGGTGGGTGCCGACGGCGCCACCCACGCCGGTGCCTACGACATTGCCTATTTGCGCTGCATTCCCAATATGGCGGTGGCCTGTCCTGCAGACGAGGCCGAATGCCGGCAGTTGCTCAGCACCGCGTTTGAACAAAACCACCCGGTGGCGGTGCGCTATCCGCGCGGTGCCGGTGTGGGCGCTGTACAGCCCGCCGGGCTGGATGGCCTGCCTTACGGTCGCGGTGAATGGACCCGCAAAGGCCGTGGTGTGGCTATTTTGGCGTTTGGTACCTTGTTGCACCCCGCCCTGGCAGCCGCCAACCAGTTGGGTGCCAGCGTGGCCAACATGCGCTGGGCCAAGCCGATCGACCTGGATTTGCTGCGCGAGCTTGCGCAGAATCACCAAGCCCTGGTGACGCTGGAAGAGGGGTGTCTTCAAGGGGGCGCCGGCAGTGCCGTGCTTGAAGTCTTGCAAGCCGAGGGCTGGAACCTGCCGGTATTGCAACTGGGCCTGCCCGACGAATTCATTGAACACGGTGACCCGACCAAACTCCTGTCCATGCTGGGCTTGGATGCGACCGGCATTGAGCGCTCGGTGCGTCAGCGCTTTGGCGATCTGCTGGAAACAGAAGTTGGTTTGAAAGCGGTGGCGTAATGGACTGTCGAACCGCTGATATGCGCATGCCTGACGTGCAAGGTCGGCACGACCCGCGCGCCATGCCCATTGCCCAAGTGGGTGTGAAAAATTTGCGCTACCCCATTGTGTTGCTGGTGTCGGATCGCATGCAGCACAGCGTAGGCACCTGGCATGTGCATGTGGGGCTGCGTGCCGAGCAAAAAGGCGCTCACATGTCGCGTCTGCTGGCCTGGCTGGATGGGTTCACCCAGCCAGCCGATGGCGCTGCGTTGCCCGTCACCTTTGAGCGGCTGCAAACGGCGATGCCCGGGTTGCTGTCGCTGCTGGAAACCACCTCTGGCGGTTTTGATGTGCGCTTTCCATTCTTCATTCGCAAAGCGGCACCTGTTTCAGGTCTGCAAAGTCTGATGGAGTACGACGGCGGATGGTCGGTCGGGCGCACCGCTGGCGCAATTACCGAAATTCGCATGATCGCCACCGTGCCTGTCAAATCGTTGTGCCCCTGCTCCAAAGAGGTCAGCGACGATGGCGCCCACAACCAGCGTTCGCACATCCGGATGGAGGTGCTGCTCAATGCACCCATGGCCTGGACAGATCTGGTGCGTTTTGCAGAAGACAACGCCTCCTGTGAGCTCTGGGGCCTGCTCAAGCGCACCGACGAAAAGTGGGTGACCGAGCGGGCTTACGCGCAACCGAAGTTTGTGGAAGATCTGGTGCGCGATGTGGCGCTGGCGCTGGAGCGTGACGCCCGCATCGATGCCTACTCGGTCGATGTCACCAACTTCGAGTCGATCCATGCACACGACGTGCACGCGCGCGTTTCGCGTGACAAACGGCAGTCTTGAATCGGCACGGTTCGCTATTTTTGGGATGTTTTTTCACACGCCTTTTGAGCTGAATTGCATGCGATCCATGGCGTTCAAAAATGATGTTGAAAACCTGCGATTTCGGGACCTCCTCAAGGGAAAACCCCCGACAATGCAGCCTGCGCCGCTCTTAAAATAATGTCGGCTTTAACGTCGAAGGCTTGTGCAGTCGCGCAAGTCAGTGAGATTTCAACAACCATGGAGTTACCCAATATGGATCGTCGTTCCATCATCAAGCACGCAGGCATTGCCGGCGTGCTTGCCGCCGGTGCAGCACCCGCCGTTCACGCGCAAGCCGCCATCCGCTGGCGACTGACCTCCAGCTTTCCCAAGGCACTGGACACCATTCACGGCGCGGCCGACGTGTTCGCCAAAAAAGTCAACGAAATGTCGGGCGGCAAGTTCTCCGTCACGGTGCACGCCCCTGGTGAACTGGTGCCGGCCTTCGGTGTGGTGGATGCGGTTCAAGCCGGTACGGTAGAAGCCGGTCACACCGCGCCTTACTACTACTTCGGCAAAGACGACACCTTTGCCATGGGCACAGCCATTCCGTTTGGTCTGAACAGCCGCCAGCTCACCGCTTGGTACTACGACGGCAACGGTCTGAAACTGTTCCGCGAGTTCTACGACCAATACAACATCGTGAACTTTCCCGGTGGCAACACGGGCGCCCAGATGGGTGGCTGGTTCCGCAAGGAGATCAAGACGCTGGCTGACATCAAGGGCCTGAAAATGCGTGTGGGTGGCTTTGCCGGCAAGGTGATGACCCGCATGGGCGCTGTGCCGCAAAACATTCCCGGCGGCGAAATTTACCAGGCCCTGGAAAAAGGCACCATCGATGCGACCGAGTGGATCGGACCTTACGACGATGAAAAGCTCGGCTTCCAGAAAGTGGCCAAGAACTACTACTACCCTGGCTGGTGGGAAGGTGGCGCACAGCTCGACTTCTACATCAACAAGGCCGCGTTCAACGCCTTGTCGACCGAAAACAAGGCCATCGTTGAGTGCGCAGCTTCGCATGCGCACACGACCATGCAAGCCATGTACGACGCACGCAATCCAGCTGCTTTGAAGCGCCTGGTGGCCGGTGGCGCGAAGTTGCTGCCGTTCCCTAAAGTGGTGATGGACGAGTCCTTCAAACAGTCGATGGCGCTGTATTCAGAACTTAGCGCGAGCAACCCGAACTGGAAAAAAATCTACACGGATTACTCCAATTTCCGCAAAGAGCAAAACCTCTGGTTCCGCTTCACCGAAGCCCAGTTTGACCGCTACATGCAGTCGGCCAAGCTGTAATCGGTTTTCGAGTCCGACAAAAACCCCGCCTTTGCGGGGTTTTTTGATCGGACACCAAGTCATCCTACCCAGGGTGCCTTGGTGTCCGGCCAATTTCGCCACGCCACCGCCGTGGCGATTTGTTTGTTTCAACAGACGCAACCGCTTTTTGTACACACCCTCACCAGTAACCCATTGGGGAATATTCATGCCTCTTTTGCTCAAACTATCCCGTCTGGTCGACGGCCTCAGCGATCTCATTGGCAAGCTGGCCATGTGGCTGATTCTGGCGGCCACGCTCATCAGTGCCGGCAATGCGGTCATACGCAAGACCTTTGGCACCAGTTCCAACGCCTGGCTTGAAATCCAGTGGTATTTGTTTGCTGCGGTGTTCATGCTGGGCGGCGGCTACGCTTTCTTGCGCAATGCCCATGTGCGCATCGACTTCATTTCCACCAAGTTCAGCGACCGCACCCGCAACTGGATTGACGTTGGCGGCATCGTTATCTTTTTGTTCCCTTTGTGTTACCTCATGATCGTCGAGGGCTGGCCGCTGTTTGTGAATGCCTGGACGTCGGGTGAAATGTCGTCCAACTCCGGCGGTCTGATTCGCTGGCCGGTGTACCTCTTCATTCCCTTGGGTTTTGCCTTGCTGATGTTGCAAGGTTTGAGCGAGCTGGTCAAACGTTTTGCCTTTCTGACGGGCCAGGGTCCCGACCCGCTGAGCCACACGGGCCCCAGTGAAACCGAGCTGTTGGCAAAAGAAATTGCCGATGCAGAAAAACACAAGCTGGAAGCGTCTCTCGCTTCGGCCAACAAGCACTGATCGGGTTGCACCATGGTTGAATTTTTGTCCTCCAATTTTGTCCCGGTGATGTTCGTCGGGCTGCTCGTGTTTTTGCTGATCGGTTTTCCTGTCGCTTTCTCATTGGCTGCCACCGGGTTGTTCTTTGGCCTGATCGGCATGGAGTTGGAGCTGTTTCCCTCCAACCTGTTCCAGGCGTTGCCGCTGCGGGTGTTCGGCATCATGCAGAACGACACGTTGCTGGCCATACCGTTCTTCACACTCATGGGCATCGTGCTGGAGCGCAGCCGCATGGCCGAAGACCTGCTGGAAACGGTGGGTCAGGTGTTCGGTCCGTTGCGTGGTGGTGTGGGTATTGCCGTGGTGTTGGTCGGTGCGCTGCTGGCAGCCACCACGGGTGTGGTGGCTGCTTCGGTGATTTCCATGGGCCTGATTGCCATGCCCATCATGCTGCGCTACGGCTACAACCGCACCATTGCCACCGGCACCATCACCGCCTCGGGCACGCTGGCACAGGCGCTGCCGCCGTCGCTGGTGTTGATCGTGCTGGCCGACCAGCTCGGCCGCTCGGTGGGTGACATGTATGCCGGAGCCTTGGTTCCCGGCCTGATGCTGGTGGGTTTGTACCTGCTGTTCATCGTGGTCGTCGCATTGGTCAAGCCCGGTTGGGTACCCGCTTTGCCGCCCGAGGCGCGCATTTACAACGAGCCCAATGGGTCCAGCGGCCATATGTCGCTGCTCTTGCTGCTGGTGATTTGTGCTGTGGCCAGTGTGCTGTGGTCGCAGGTTCATGAGTCCATCATGAACCCCTGGCTGGGACGCGAAAACGCCGCACCGGGTGACGAAGTGTTCATCCTCTCAACCGCCATCGGTGCGTTTCTGGCACTGGGGCTCGCACTGCTGAATCGGTTGTTCAAACTGGGCCTGCTGTCGCGCCTGACCGAGCGTGTTACGTTTGTTCTGATCCCGCCGCTGGTGTTGATCTTTCTGGTGTTGGGCACCATCTTTCTGGGCGTGGCGACCCCGACCGAAGGCGGCGCGATGGGTGCCATTGGCGCGCTGATCATGGCCGGTGCGCGGGGCACACTGTCGTTCAACCTGCTCAAGCAGGCGATGGAAAACAGCACCAAGCTGGCCATCTTCGTGATGTTCATCCTGATCGGCTCCACGGTCTTCAGCTTCACGTTCAACGCTGCCGATGGTCACATCTGGGTCGAACACCTGTTTGACAAGTTGCCCGGCGGCCAACTCGGCTTCCTGATCGTGGTGAACTTCATGGTGTTCATCCTGGGCATGTTCATCGACTTCTTCGAGATCGCGTTCATCGTGGTTCCGTTGCTGGCGCCGGTGGCCGACAAGCTGGGCATCGACCTGATCTGGTTCGGCATCATCCTGGCCATGAACCTGCAAACCTCGTTCCTCACGCCGCCGTTTGGTTTTGCGCTGTTCTATCTGCGCAGTGTGGCTGCGCGCAACGACTACGACGATCTGGTCACCGGCAAGCGCATCAAGGCGGTGACCACCGCCCAGATCTACAAAGGCTCCATTGCTTTCATCGTGTTGCAGGTCATCATGGTCGCTGTGATTCTGTTCAACCCGGGCATCGTGACCGGCAACCTGGGCAAGGCCATCGTGGTGGATGACGCTGCTGTGAGCGACATGTTGAACAACATGCAAGATCTGCAGACCGACGATGACGATGAGCCCAACATGAGCGGTGGTAGCGAAGGGGACGCCGAGGCGTCTGAACCCGCCGCAGCGGAGGATGAAGGCGAAGTGGATCCGGCCAAGGCGCTCGAAGACGCGATGAAAAAAGCCGAATGAGTGAGGACACCTCCCGTGCAGATTGATGTGAAAGTGTTGGACCCGCGCATGGCGGAACAGCTCCCCGCCTATGCCACCCGTGGCAGCGCAGGTCTGGACCTGCGCGCCTGCCTGGACGCACCGTTGACCCTGCCGCCCAACGCCTGGCAACTGGTTCCCACGGGTCTGGCCATTCACCTGGCCGACCCGGGCTTTGCCGCCATGATCCTGCCGCGCTCCGGTCTGGGTCACAAGCACGGCATTGTGCTGGGCAATCTGGTGGGTCTGATCGACAGCGACTACCAGGGCCAGCTCATGGTGAGCGCCTGGAACCGCAGCGACGTGGCCTTCACCATTGAGCCCATGGAGCGCATTGCGCAAATGGTCATCGTGCCGGTAATGCAGGCCCAATTCAACGTGGTGTCTGAATTCACCGCCGCGAGCGAACGCGGGGCAGGGGGCTACGGATCAACCGGACGGTCTTGAGCGCCGCGGTTGCAACGAAAAGGGCTCCAGATATGGAGCCCTCTTTCGTTGGTGTGCACCCAGTCTGGGTTCAGTGCAGTGTGGAAGTGTCGTCGTCGGATGTGCCGACCTCTGGCGCTGGGGTGACCTGCATGCTGAAGAAGCCGGTGCCCAGTGAACCTGAGCCGACTTCGCGTTCTTCGGCTTCGCGCACAGCGTGCACCTTGAGCGAGATGCGCAACGCAATGCCTGCCAGTGGGTGGTTGGCATCCAACACCACATGTTCAGGGTAAATGTCGCTGACAAAATAGATGCGGTCTTGTGGGGCGCTGGGGTAGCATCCTGCGGGCAGGCCATCAAAGCCCATGCCATCTTCAAGTTCGCAGGGGAACAGGTGGCGAGGCTCCAGAAACAGCAGCCGGTCGTCGTAGTCGCCAAAGGCGTCTTGCGGCTCCAGGTGCAGGTCCAGCGTGTCGCCGACCTCATGGCCTTGCAGGGCTTCTTCAATCTTGGCCAGCAAGTCGCTGCCGCCGACAAAGAACTCAATCGGCTCGTCGAGCACATCCAGTTCTTCGCCCAGCGTGTCTTTCAGCGTCCAGGTCAGGGCCACAACGCATTGTTCGGTGATGGTCATAGGGCTTTTCATTGGACAATTGTCCCATGTTCAAAGCCAACCCATCCAGTCTGACCGGCGCCCCAGTGGCGCCCGCGCACCCCCAACCCGACGCACCCAGCACGCTGCTGGGCGGCCTGTCGCCCGCGCAGTTCATGCGCCGTTACTGGCAAAAAAAGCCGTTGCTGATTCGCAATGCTGTGCCCGGCTTCAAGCCCTTTCTCACCCGGCCACAATTGTTTGCCATGGCTGCTGACGAAGCGGTTGAGTCGCGCCTGATCGTGCACCAGGCCCAAGGCTGGACGCTCAAGCACGGGCCGCTGGCACGCACCGCTTTGCCGCCCATCAAACAGCCTCGTTGGACGCTGCTGGTGCAAGGGGTCGATCTGCATGTGAATGCTGCGCACGAACTGCTGCAGCGCTTCCGTTTTGTGCCCGACGCCCGGCTCGACGACCTGATGATCTCGTGGGCCAGCGATGGCGGCGGGGTGGGCCCGCATTTCGACAGCTACGACGTGTTTTTGCTGCAGGCCAGTGGCCAGCGCCACTGGCGCATTGGCCGGCAAAAAGACCTGACGCTGGAAGAGGGGGTGCCGCTGAAAATTTTGAGCCACTTCGAACCCGAAGAAGAGCATCTGCTGAACCCCGGCGACATGCTGTACCTGCCCCCGCGTTGGGCGCACGACGGCGTGGCGGTGGGTGACGGCTGCATGACCTATTCGGTGGGCTTTCGCGTGCCCCAGCGCGGGGGGCTGGCCGGCGAACTGCTCCAGCGCATGGCCGACGACTTTGAAGATGCCACGCTCTACCGCGATCCCAGCCAACCCGCCACCGCCACACCCGCCGCCATGCCGCCCGCGCTGGAAGCGTTTGCGGTGGATGCGCTGCAGCGTTTGCTGGCCGAGCGTCAGTCGCTGGCTTGCGCATTGGGTGAGGTCATGACCGAGCCCAAGCCGCGGGTATGGTTTGAAGAGCCCGAGGCCGGCTGGGTGCCCGGTGCCCTACAGCTGGACCGACGCACCCGCATGATGTACGACGAGCGCCACGTGTTCATCAACGGCGAAAGCCTGCGCGCTGGCGGTGCCGATGCGCGACTCATGCGCACGTTGGCGGACGAGCGCCGCCTCAGCGCAGCGCAGGTGCAACGTGCCAGCGCCGACGCGCTCGCGCTGCTGCAAGACTGGTTTGAGGCCGGTTGGCTGCACGCTGGCCTGAAAGGCTGAAAACTTTCGTTCAAGCTCACCAGGAGCCTGCCATGACCGACACTTTCCGTGCGCCCGATGTACCCACCACCTTGCAGCCCTTGCCCGAAGGGCGTTTGCAGGGCCGGCCATTGTTTGCCGACTTGGTGCGCCAGTCACTGGCCACAGCCGCCGCCGAAGGCTGGCCTCGTTTGGTGCTCTGCGACCCCGATTTTTCCGATTGGCCCTTGGGTGAGCGGGCTGTGGTGGCTTCGCTGCAGGCCTGGGCTCGGCGTGGCCGGGTACTGCAGATGCTGGGGCGGGACTTTGGTCCCTTGCGCTTGCAACATCCACGCTTTGTGCAATGGCGGGTGGCGTGGGCTCATGTCATTGAGGTTCGTGCCTGCAACAGTGCATCGGCCGATGAATGGCCCAGCGCGATCTGGTCGCCCGCCTGGACGCTGGAGCGCATCGATGCGACCCACGGCGTCATGGTGGCGAGCCGCGAAGCCCGAGACCATGTAGCGTTGGCGGAAAGGCTTGACCACTGGTGGCAAAAAGGAAGCCCTTCTTTGCCGCCGAGCATTCTTGGATTGTAGATAAATAGTATTCAATTATCTTTTTTGCAACACTTTTTGATGAGAAAAAGAAAAAGTTGACCAGGGTAAATACGGTTGATTTTTCCATCGTATGATTCCGACCCAGCCGGGACACACATTCAAAAATGGGCGCCAGGCTGAATCGATCCAACTCGAATCAACGTTCGGGTTTTTTTTTGGTCGGTTCAATCGTTTTGCTTCGTTTTGTACACATCCATTGGAAATTTTCATGAAAAAAACCATCCTGATCGCCAGCCTGCTGGCCGCCGTTGCCCTGACCGCTTGCGGCAAAAAAGAAGAAGCACCTGTTGAGGCGCCGGCACCTGCTGCTGCACCAGCACCTGTGGAGGCTGCGCCTGCAGCGGCTCCAGCCGACGCAGCGCCTGCCGCTACCGATGCAGCTGCAGCGCCTACCGTTGCTGGTGCAGTTGAAGCCGCCGCCGGTGCAGCCGCTGACGCCGCTGCCGCTGGTGCTGCCGATGCAGCCAAAGCCGCTGCCGACGCTGCTGCTGAAGCCGCCAAAGCCGCTGCCAAGCCTGCGCAGTAATTGCTGCACCCGGGCCTGGTGCCCGGGCACAAAAAAGCCGCCCACGGGCGGCTTTTTTGTTTGGGTGCGCTGCAGGTGTGATTCGACCTGCAGCACTTTGGGTTACTTCAGGTCGTTGGCCAGCAATTGAAGGATGTTTTGCGCATTGGCCGAGTTCTCAGGTTGGCCCTGGGCGTCCAGCACCGACACCGTGGTGTTCTCGCCGCTGCTGCGCACCACCACACGGTATTTGACGGGCGCAGCTTGCGATGCGGAGCCACCAAACAGACGGCCAAAGAAGCCAGGCTTGGCCGCGTCGGTGGCCTGTGCCGGCACGTAGCGGACGAAGTAAATGCCCTGCGTGCGATCGCGGTCTTCCACGGTGAAGCCGGTGCGGTCGAGCGACAAGCCGACCCGGCGCCAGGCGCGGTCGAAACCATCATCGATCTGAACCACGGGAAGGTTGTTGACTGTGGTGACCCGCGCCGCAGCCTGTGCCGGTTCGGTTTCAGTGGCCGCTTTGGCCTGCGCTTCGCTCATGCCCAGCTTCACCATCAGGCGGCGCAGGAATTCGGTTTCGAGTTCGCTGTCGACAGGGCGGGGTTGCCACACCGTCTGGTCTTTTTGTGCGCTGGAATACACCTCGATCATGCCGCGGTGGCTGATGTAGATCTCGGTGCCGCCTGCGGTGTTGCGTTCCAGACGGGTGCGGAATTTGTCGCGTTCCCCGGTGGAATACAGGTTTTCAAACACTTTGCCAATGGTGCGGCGAATGATGTCTTGCGGCAGTTTGGCGCGGTTCTCGGCCCAGTCGGTTTCCATGATGCCCAGGTTCTCCTGGTCAAGTTCGAGCAGGAAACCGTTCTCTTGCCAGAAGTCGCGCACCGGACTCCAGAGCTTGTCGGCCGGACGGTCGATCACCAGCCAGCGTTGGTTGCCAGCACGTTCAATGCGCACGTCGCCCACGGTGTTGACCGCAGTGGTACTGCTTGAAGCTTGTGCGGGTTGCGCGGTCAGGTAGCCGCTGGCCGTGACCACGGAACCGGGCACGTTGTAGCGCGAATCGCGGCTCAGCTGGGTCAGGTCGGGAGGCACATCCAACGAAACACCGCGCTCAGCGCTTTTGTAGTCGATCTTGTCTTCTTGCAAGATGGAGCAGCCCGTGGCCAGCACGGCTGCAGCGGCCAGCAGGCTCAGGCGGGCCATCCGCACGCCGGTGTGAACCCGGGCGGCCGGGTGGGATGCTGTGTCAAACGGTGCGGGAGTGGGCATGTTGGGGAGCTTGGTGAGAGGGGAATATGTAAGGGCAAGGTTGGCGGCCGCAGCAAGCGGGGGCTTCAGGCAATCAGCCCGCTGTCCTGCAGGGCGTTCTCGACCACCGGCACCAGCGCGCGCGACATGGGCGTGAGCGGCAGACGCATGGTTTCAAGGCACAGGCCCATGCGGGCCATGGCCCACTTGAGCGGGATTGGGTTGGCTTCCACGAACAGGTTTTTGTGCACCGGCATCAGGCGGAACTGGATGTCCATGGCGCGCTTCACGTCGCCCGCGATGGCGGCCACACACAGTTCGTGCATCAGGCGCGGGGCAATGTTGGCGGTCACGCTCACATTGCCCTGGCCACCGCACAGCATCAGCGCCACGGCGGTGGGGTCGTCGCCCGAGTAAATGGCAAAGCCTTCGGGTGCTTCGCGAATGAGCCACTGTGCGCGCTCAATGTTGCCGGTGGCTTCCTTGATACCAACCACGCCCGGCACTTGCGCCAGGCGCAGGGCGGTTTCGACCGACATGTCGGCCACGCTGCGACCGGGCACGTTGTACAGCACGATGGGCAGGTCGCCCGTGGCTTCGGCGATGGCCTTGAAGTGCTGGTACTGGCCTTCCTGGGTGGGCTTGTTGTAGTAGGGCACCACCTGCAGCTGGCAGTCGGCGCCCACTTTTTGGGCAAATTTGGCCAGTTCAATGGCCTCGGCGGTGGAGTTGGCGCCGCAGCCGGCCATGATGGGCACGCGTTTGGCCGCCTGCTCTACCGATACGCGGATGATCTCGCAGTGCTCTTCCACGGTGACCGTGGGCGACTCGCCGGTGGTGCCGACCACGCCGATGCAGTCGGTGCCCTCGGCAATGTGCCAGTCGATCAGTTTGCGCAGGGTGGGGTAGTCCACGCTGCCGTCTTCTAACAGGGGCGTGACCAGGGCCACGATGCTGCCGGTGATGGTTTTCATAAGCTTCAGGCTCGAAAGAATGCACCCTGACCCAGCGTCAGGACGGGCCGGCCCGCGATGGGCACGGAATCTTGCATTCTACTCAGGGATGTCGAGCCGATGACGCGCTGGCAGGCCCCCGGCGGCCTTGGTTTCGCGCACCGCCGCGATGCGCTGGACGAAGCGTTCGGGCGTGCTGCAAAAGCCGTCCTCAAAGGCCACCACCCGCAGCCCGCTACAGGCCTGCAGCAGTTCGCCCGGTTGCAGCAGAAAGTCGGGCCGCGCCGGCCGTCCCACGGTTTCGTGGCCGATGGCAAAGGTCTCGTACAGCAGCACCCCACCCGGCGCCACGCTGGCCACGATTTGCGCCAGCAGCGGACGCCACAGGTAGTGGGTGACCACCACCGCGTCAAACGTTTCGCCAGCAAACGGCCAGGGTCCGTTTTCAATGTCGGCCAGCACGGCGCGCCCCAGCGGTGCCACGGCGGCGATGGCCTCGGGCGAGCGGTCCACGCCCGTCACACTGTGGCCCTGCGCGGCCAGCCAGCGCAGGTGGCGGCCATGACCGCAGGCCACGTCCAGCACCGTGCCGCCCGTGGCGATCAGGTGCGTCCAGCGGCGCACCCAGCTGGAGGGGGCTTCGTTGCCGTGCAACACAGCGGGGCCTGGCGATGGATCGGCGGTACGGGGCATCAGAAGCAACTCCAAAGCTGGTCGGCCAGGTTCAACAGAAAGTCGGGCTGGTTGTACAGCGACAGGGTGACCAGCAGCGCCGCACCGATGCCCACCCAGAGGGCTGTCTTGGCCCAAAGACCGTTCCAGCCGGTGGTTTTCACGCTGCGGCCCCCACGCGTTGGGTTCCGCGCACGATGGCAGACTCCCGCACCGGCAGGTTGATCAGCGCGGCCATCACACCCAAGGCAATCGAGATGTACCAGACGATGTTGTAACTGCCGGTGCGGTCGTACAGCACACCGCCCAGCCACACGCCCATGAAGCTGCCAATCTGGTGGCTGAAAAACACAAACCCGCCGAGCATGGACAGGTGGGCGACACCAAAGATTTGTGCCACCACCGCGTTGGTGGGTGGTACGGTGGACAGCCACAGCACGCCCATGACGGCAGAAAACACATACACGCTGGCGGGAGACAGCGGCACGATCAAGAAGATGCTGATAGCCACTGCACGCGCCAGGTAAATGAACGCCAGGATGTAGCGCTTGGGCATGCGCTGGCCCAACGCGCCCGCCGCGTAGGTGCCGATCACGTTGAACAGGCCAATCAGCGCCAGCGCGTAGCTCGCCACCTGGGGCGACAGCCCGTTGTCTTTCAAATAGCTGGGCATGTGCACACCAATGAACACCACCTGGAAGCCGCACACAAAGTAGCCCGCCATGAGCAGCTGGAAGCTGCGGTATTTGAACGCCTCGCGCAGCGCTTGCACAATGGATTGCTCGCGCTTGGGCATGGTGCCGCCCGCGAAGCCCGGCTCACGCAGGCCCCAGGCCAGCGGCATGATCAGCAGCACCGCTGCGCCCAGCACCATGAGAGCCTCTTGCCAGCCGAAGCTGCTGATGAGCCAGCCTTCCACCGGCACCATGAGGAACTGCCCAAACGAGCCTGCCGCCGCCGCCACGCCCATGGCCCACGAGCGTTTTTCAGCCGGTATTTGCCGCCCGATCACGCCGTAAATCACCGCGTAGGTGGTGCCGGCCTGAGCCGCGCCAATCAAAATGCCTGCCGTGAGCGCAAAGCCCACCGAGGTGGTGGACATGGCCATGCCGACCAGGCCCAACGCATACAGCACCGCGCCCATCACCAGCACCTTGAAGGCGCCGAAGCGGTCGGCCGCCATGCCGGCAAAAATACCGAACACCCCCCAGGACAGGTTTTGCACCGCCAAGGCAAAGGCAAAGGTTTCGCGTGTCCAGCCCTGGGACTGGGTCACAGGCTGCAGCCACAGACCAAAACCGTGGCGGATGCCCATGGACAGCGTGACGATGAAAGCACCGCAGGCGAGCACCTGCAGGGTGGACAGACCGGCGGGGCCCGGGGTAGGCATGGCTCCGGAGGGGTTTTTTGAGGCAATGGACATCCGGCGAATGTAGCGAATTTGCCCCACGTCCGCTGCCACCTTGGGGAAATTGACCGTGCACTCAGCCATGGCCATCAGAAAACTGCGCTTGCGTCGAGCGAGGAGCCGGTCGGACCTGAAGCGCCGAAAGCAAAAAACAGCCCCCGTGCGGAACGTTTTTGCCCGATTCGCAGGCCCATAGCACCGCTGTGGGTCAAGAAGCGGGTACGTGGGCCGCTGTGGTCGATGTGCAGCCGGCGACTCCCAAGTTCGACAAGCTCCGGAAAGCCGCAGTTGGACGCGCCCGAGAGGGCTGTCTGGGGCGTGCTGGCAAGGCGCGGCGCCGCTGCTGGCGGCTGCCAGCCAGGAGGAACAATGCCGCCAGCCTGCACCAGGGTGGCGCCACCGGGCGATCCACATTTTCACCAGATGGGTGACTGGTCTGAATATCAATAATGTTTTTAATATCAATAACTTACACGTTCACATAAGCGATCAATTGTGGTTTCTAGGCCAAATGGTGCGGCGCTCTACAATGCCGCGCATGACAGAGAAACCCGCTGCACCCAAGTCCGTCGCCGCCAGCGATGCTTATTCCGAAGGTTCGATCCGCGTCCTCAAGGGACTGGAGCCGGTCAAGCAACGTCCGGGCATGTACACCCGCACCGACAACCCGCTGCACATCATTCAGGAAGTGCTGGACAACGCGGCCGACGAAGCGTTGGCCGGGCACGGCAAAAAAATCAAGGTCACGCTGCACGCCGACAGCTCGGTGAGCGTGGAAGACGATGGCCGGGGCATACCCTTTGGCTTGCACCCGGAAGAAAAAGCGCCGGTGGTGGAACTGGTGTTCACCCGGCTGCACGCCGGTGGCAAGTTCGACAAAGGCAGCGGTGGCGCCTACAGTTTCTCGGGCGGCTTGCACGGCGTGGGCGTGTCGGTCACCAACGCGCTCTCGACCCGGCTGGAAGTGACCAGCTACCGCGAAGGCAAGGTGGCCAAGCTGGCGTTCTCGGCGGGCGATGTGATCGAACAACTCGTGATCGCGCCCAAAGGGGAGGGCGATCGCAAACAAGGCACCACGGTGCGCGCCTGGCCCGATGCCAAGTATTTCGAATCCGCCGCGCTGCCCATGAACGAACTCACCCACCTGCTGCGCAGCAAGGCGGTGCTGATGCCGGGCGTGACGGTGACCCTGGTGAACGAGAAAACCAAAGACTCGCAGGTGTGGCTCTACAAAGGCGGCCTGCGCGACTATCTGCAGCAAACGCTGCACGGCGAGCCGGTGATTCCGCTGTTTGAGGGCGAGGGCTTCGCCGACAGCGGGCACGACAGCTTTGCCGAAGGCGAGGGCGCCAACTGGTGCGTGGCCTTCACCGAAGACGGCCAGCCGGTGCGCGAAAGTTATGTGAACCTGATCCCCACCAGCGCGGGCGGTACGCACGAAAGTGGTCTGCGCGACGGCCTGTTTCAGGCGGTGAAGGGCTTCATTGAACTGCACGCACTGCTGCCCAAAGGCGTGAAGCTGCTGCCCGAAGACGTGTTTGCCCGCGCCAGCTATGTCCTCTCAGCCAAGGTGCTCGACCCGCAGTTTCAAGGCCAGATCAAGGAGCGCCTGAACTCGCGCGACGCGGTGCGCCTGGTCGGCAGCTTTGTGCGCCCGGCGCTTGAACTCTGGCTCAACCAGCACGTGGACTACGGCAAGAAGCTGGCCGAACTCGCCATCAAGGCCGCGCAGTCGCGACAGAAGGCCGGCCAGAAGGTGGAAAAACGCAAGGGCTCGGGCGTGGCCGTGTTGCCTGGCAAGCTGACCGACTGCGAAAGCAAAGACCTGGCGCAGAACGAGGTTTTTTTGGTCGAGGGCGATTCGGCCGGTGGCAGCGCCAAGATGGGCCGTGACAAGGAAAGCCAAGCCATTCTGCCGCTGCGCGGCAAGGTGCTCAACACCTGGGAGGTGGAGCGCGACCGCCTGTTTGCCAACAACGAAATCCACGATATTTCGGTGGCCATCGGCATCGACCCGCACGGCCCGCTGGACACACCCGACATGAGCGGTTTGCGCTACGGCAAGGTGTGCATCCTGTCCGACGCCGACGTGGATGGTTCGCACATCCAGGTGCTGCTGCTGACGCTGTTTTTCCGGCATTTTCCCAAGCTCATCGAGACCGGCCACGTGTACGTGGCGCGACCGCCGCTGTTCCGGGTGGACGTGCCTGCGCGCGGCAAGAAGCCGGCGCTCAAACAGTACGCGCTGGACGAGGGCGAGCTGCACGCCATCCTGGACAAGGCCGAAAAAGACGGCGTGCCGCGCGACAAGTGCCAGATCAGCCGCTTCAAAGGTCTGGGCGAAATGAATGCCGAGCAGCTGTGGGACACCACGCTCAACCCCGACACCCGCCGCCTGATGCAGGTCAACCTCGGGTCTATGGACTTTGCCGCCACCGAAGCGCTCATCACCAAACTCATGGGCAAGGGCGAAGCCGCTTCGCGCCGCGAACTCATGGAATTGCACGGCGACTCGGTGGAAATAGATATTGGATACCCCCCGCGCCGCCTGCGGCGTCACCCCCCCTGGGAGGCAACATCCGCGGCCCGGCAAAGCCGGTTCCGCGATGTTCTGGACGGCAGGCATTTCTCGCGCAGCGGTTCCTCATCAAGACAGCTGAAACCACATGAACGACACCCCTGAACTCGATCTCGCACCGGCAGAGTTGCCCGGCGAAGACAACCTGGCCACTTACGCCCAGCGCGCTTACCTGGAGTACGCGCTGTCCGTCGTCAAGGGCCGAGCGCTGCCCGATGTGTGCGATGGCCAGAAGCCGGTGCAGCGCCGCATTTTGTACGCCATGGACCGCATGGGCCTGGGCTACAGCGGCACCAACCACAACCCCGCCGCCAAACCGGTGAAGTGCGCCCGTGTGGTGGGCGATGTGCTGGGCCGCTACCACCCGCACGGCGACAGTGCCGCCTACGATGCGCTGGTGCGCATGGCGCAAGACTTCGCGCAGCGCTACCCGCTGATCGACGGCCAGGGCAACTTTGGCAGCCGCGACGGCGACGGCGCTGCTGCCATGCGCTACACCGAAGCGCGCCTGGCCAAAATCACCGGCTTGCTGCTGGACGAGATCGACGAAGGCACGGTGGACTTCATCGCCAACTACGACGGATCCACCGTGGAGCCCAAGCAGTTGCCGGCCCGACTTCCGTTCAACCTGCTCAACGGCGCCAGCGGCATTGCCGTGGGCCTGGCCACCGAAATTCCCAGCCACAACCTGCGCGAGGTGGCCGACGCCTGCGTGGCGCTCATCAAAAACCCGCAGCTCAGCGAAGAAGACTTGCTGACCATCCTGCCCGGGCCCGACTACCCCGGTGGCGGGCAAATCATCAGCCCGGCGGGCGACATTGCCGACGCCTACCGCACCGGCCGTGGCAGCCTCAAGGTGCGCGCGCGCTGGAAAATTGAAGATCTGGCGCGCGGCCAGTGGCAATTGGTGGTGAACGAGCTGCCACCGGGCGTGAGCAGCCAGCGCGTGCTGGAAGAGATTGAAGAGATCACCAACCCCAAGGTCAAGGCCGGTAAAAAGGCACTGAGCCAGGACCAGACGCAGCTCAAAGCCAGCATGCTGATGGTGCTGGATGTGGTGCGCGACGAGTCGAGCAAAGACGCGCCTGTGCGCCTGGTGTTTGAGCCCAAGAGCAGCCGCATCCAGCAGCAAGAACTCATCACCGCGCTGCTGGCCCACACCAGCCTGGAAAGCTCGTCGCCCATCAACCTCACCATGATCGGCCTGGACGGACGGCCCACGCAAAAGAGCCTGCGGCTCATGCTGAACGAGTGGATCGCGTTCCGCCAGACCACCATCGTGCGCCGCTCGCAGCACCGGCTGAACAGGGTGCTCGACCGCATCCACATCTTGGAAGGCCGGCAGCTGGTGTTGCTGAACATCGACGAGGTGATCCGCATCATTCGCCACAGCGATGCGCCCAAGCCCGCGCTCATCGCAGCCTACAAGCTCAGCGAGCGCCAGGCCGCAGACATTCTGGAAATTCGCCTGCGCCAGCTGGCCCGGCTTGAAGCCATCAAAATTGAACAAGAGCTCAGCACCCTTCGCCAAGAGCAGGGCAAGCTCGAAGACATTCTGGGCAATCCCGGCAGCTTGAAACGCCTGATGGTCAAAGAGATCGAAGCCGACGCAAAAACCTTTGCCGATGCGCGCCGCACACTCATTCAGGCCGAGAAAAAGGCCGTGGCCGAGATCAAGGTGGTGGACGAGCCGGTCACTGTCGTGATCTCCAGCAAAGGCTGGGTGCGGGCGCGCACTGGCCACGGCCACGAGGCTGGCAGCTTTGCGTTCAAGGCGGGCGACGGCTTGTATGGCACCTTTGAATGCCGCACGGTGGACACGCTGATCGTGTTCGGTAACAACGGCCGTGTTTACAGCGTGCCCGTGGCCAGCCTGCCCGGCGCCCGGGGCGACGGCCAGCCCATCACCACCCTCATCGAGCTGGAGAGCGGCACGCAGCCGCTGCACTACTTCGCCGGCCCGGCCAACGCCACGCTGCTGCTCGCCAGCACCGGCGGCTATGGTTTCCTGGCCACGGTGGAGAATCTGGTGTCGCGCCAGAAAGCCGGCAAGGCCTTCATCAGCTTGGGTGACGGCGAAACCATTTGCGCGCCATCGCACGCCGCCCACACCTCGGGCGGCCAGCCGCTGTTGCCCGCCACGCACGTGGCCTGCGCCTCCACCGGCGGGCGCATCCTCACCTTTGAAATCACCGAGCTCAAGGCCATGGAAAAAGGCGGGCGCGGTCTCATGCTGATCGACCTGGAAGACAAAGACACCCTGGCCGGTGCGGCGCCGTACACCCGCAGCGTGAAGATTGAAGGCATGGGCCGTGGCGGCAAAGAGCGCGACGAAACGCTGGAAATTCGCAGCCTGAATAACGCGCGTGCCGTTCGGGGCCGCAAAGGCAAGGCGGCCGATCTGGGCTTCAAGCCCAACCGCATCACGCGGGTGGCGTGAACGGCATGGACCTCACCGCCCTGTTCATCATCGTGGCCAGCGCTGTGCTGGCCTTCATCGTGGCCCGCGCGCTGGGCAAACGCATCCGTTCCCGCCGCGCCGCCCAGCAGGCCCAGCAACAGCTGGCCGGACAAAGCCGCCAGGTGCGGCGTGCCCAGGCGCGCAAAAACCGCCAGTAAAGAAGCGCCAGTAAAGCACCATGCCTGACACACCCACCTTTGGCCCCCACCTCAAGGGCTTTCCTGCGGGCCAGGCGCCACTGTCGCGTGAGCAGATCGGTCAGCAAGACTGGCAGCTGCTGCACGGCGACCTGGCCTTGCCGCTGGCCGTGCTCAAACAGAGCGCGCTGCAGCACAACCTGCACTGGATGCGCGATTTCTGCGCGCAGCGCGGCCTGTTCATCGCGCCGCACGGCAAAACCAGCATGTCGCCCGAGCTGTGGCGCATGCAACTGGACGCGGGCGCCTGGGGCATCAGCTTCGCCACCGTGTTTCAGGCGGCGGTGGGTGCGCGCCACGGTGTGCCGGTGCTGCTGATCGCCAACCAGGTGATCCAGCGTGCCGAGCTGGACGCGCTGGCGCTGCTGCACGCTGAGCAGCCCACGCTGCGCACGCTGTTTCTGGTGGACTCGCTCGGCCAGGTGGACCACATTGAAGCCTGGGCGGCAGCCCGGGGTTTCCAGGGCCGGTTGGAGGTGCTGCTGGAGCTGGGCATGGCCGGCCAGCGCACCGGCTGCCGCACCGCAGACGGGGCGCGGCAACTTGCCCAGCGCATCCACGCCAGTCCGGTGCTGCAGTTGGCCGGTATTGAGTGCTACGAAGGCACCACCGCCACCTGCAACCACGCCCAAGACCGCGCCACCGTGCAGCAGCTCATGGACCGTGTCGCCGCGATCGCGCGAGAAGCCATCGCGCAAGGCTGGTTTGCGCACGAAGAAATCATCCTCAGCGCCGGTGGCTCCGCCATTTTTGACCTGGTGGCTGAACGGCTCACGCCCCAGCTGGGCCGCCCGGTGCGCGGCGTGCTGCGTTCGGGCTGCTACCTCACGCACGACCACCAACGCTACACGCGCTACCTGTGCTGCGTGGGCGAGCGGTTGAACCTGCGGGAAACGCTCAAGCCCGCGCTGGAGGTGCTGGCGTGCGTCCAGAGCCAGCCCGAGCCCGGCCTGGCGCTGTTGAGCATGGGCAAGCGCGACGTGTCTTACGACCTGGACCTGCCGCAGCCCATCTGGCGCTCAGACGCCCAAGGCGGTGCACCACAGGCCGTGCCCAGCCACTGGCGCACAGACGCCTTGAACGACCAGCACGCCTACCTGCGCTTCGACCCGATGGCGCCCGAGGCCGAATGGCCCCGCCTGGGCGAAACCGTGGCCAGCGGCATCTCGCACCCCTGCACCACGTTCGACAAATGGCGCTGGCTGCCGGTGGTGGACGACACCTACCGCGTGGTGGACGCGGTGACCACCGTGTTTTGACGGGGCGCTGCCTGTGGCCCGCGTGTGGGTTTTCTTGTTTCTCCCTGCTTGAAGGAGCCTTTCTGTGAGCCTCATCCTGAAACAACCCATCACCGGCCCCGCCGCCTGGCGCGGCGCCGATCTCGCCGGTGACACCACCTGGCTCCACCCACTCAGCCGCGAATCGGTTGCCGAAATCGACGCCGCGCTTGCCCACGTCAAAGCCCAAGGCCTGCGTTTCCCCCACTTTGGCAAAGAAGACTTTCCGTTGAAAGCCCTGGAGCCCGAACTCCAGCGCTGGGCCGACGAGCTGGAAAACGGCCGTGGTTTCCTGGCGCTGCGCGGCCTGCCGGTCGAGCGTTACACCGACGACGACATCAACACCGTGTACTACGGCCTCGGTTTGCACCTGGGCCAGCCGGTATGCCAAAACCCACGCGGTGAACGGATCGGCACGGTGATGAACGTGGGCGATGCCAGCGACAAAAATACCCGCGTCTACGAAACCAACCTGTATTTGCCCTACCACTCCGACCCGTCCGACGTGGTGGGCCTGCTCTGCGTGCGCAAGGCCAAAGCCGGCGGTCTGAGCAGCCTGGTGAGCGTGGCCGCCATTTACAACGAGATCCTGGAAAAGCACCCCGAGTACCTGGGCTTGTATTACCGCCCCCTGTACTTCGCCCACCTGTGCGAGCCGCTGCCCAGCCTGTCGCCCATCTTCAGCCACCACCAGGGCAAGCTCAGCTGCCGCTACCTGCGCCAGTACATCGAGCTGGGCCACGAGATCCGCCAACAGCCGCTGTCGAGGGTGGAGATCGAGGCGCTGGACCTGTTCGATACCGTCATGCACCAGCCCAGCATCCGCCTGGACATGATGCTGGAGCCCGGCGACCTGCAGTTCGCCAACAACTACGCCGTGCTGCATTCGCGCAACGACTTTCAGGACGATGCCGACCCCGCACGGCACCGCAAAATGCTGCGGCTGTGGCTCAAGATGCCCAACGCCCGCGCCCTGGCGCCCGAGTTCCCAGGGCGCAACGGTTTCCCGGCACCGGGTGAACCAGCCTCGGCCTGAGCGGCTTTCGTTCCCACCGCCCATGGTAGATGTTGGGGGAATGTCTCTAACTTTGCTGCAGTGCAGCAAAAATGCTTGCCATCTTCGGGAATACCCGTAGAATTCAAACCATGCTGCACTGCAACATAAATCGGTCACCCGATCCGTGTTCAAGGCTCAATCCCTCCACTCCACCTCAAGGAAACCGAAATGAACAACCCCGCTGAACAGATCATGGCCGCCAACAAAGCCAACATGGAAGCCTTCGAAGCTGCCTTCAAAAAAGCCTTCACCGGTGCTGAAAAACTGGTTGAACTCAATATGGCCGCTTCCAAAGCCATCATGAGCGAGTCCTTCAGCCACGCCAAAGCCTCCATGGCTGTCAAGACGCCCCAGGAATTCATGACCCTGCAAACCGGCTTCGTTCAGCCCATGGCCGAAAAGTCCACCGCCTACTTCCAGCACGTGCAAAGCATTGCCACCGAAGGCAGCGCCGACGTCACCAAGCAGATCGAAGCCAAGATGGCCGAAGCACAAAAGGCCTTTGGCGCCTCGGTGGAACAGCTCGTCAAGAGCGCCCCTGCTGGCTCTGAAGCTGCTGTGGCCGCTTTCCAGAACGCCTTGAGCAACAGCCAGAAAGCCGTCGAGTCGGCCCAGGCCAGCATCAAGAAAGCCACCGAAGCCGCTCAGTCGAACTTTGCTGTCGCAACCAAGCAGACCACCGACATGGTGAAAAAAGCCGCCAAGGCTGTCTGAATCCGGTCTGGAGCGAATGGCCTTCGGGCCATGGGCTCCGTCTGACGCAAAAGAGGCTCCTTCGGGAGCCTCTTTTGCGTTGTTGCATTTCAGTCTTTGGACTCCGAGCGAGCGGAGATGATTACGCCACCCATTGTGCTCATTGTCTTTTCCTTGTTCATCCTTGCATGGCGTGATGAACTCGGATCCTTATTTTCATGGTTAAACTTTGGTCCCTTTTACTATCAGTACATCCGATGTTTTCATCTCGCTCGCTCCTGAGTTGTGTTGCCATTGCCGCCTTGCTCCTTTCTACCGGGTGCGCCATCAAAGCCCCCCAGTACAACGCCTCGCTGGACAACATTGAGCAACTCAAAAAAGCACCGGCCTCCGTCAAGGTGGGTAGCTTTACTGTCCAGTCCGGTACCAGTGGATCAATCGGTTTGCGCGGCAATCAGATGGACTCCCCTGTAGGATCCGACTATGCGGCTTACCTTGCTGACGCTCTGCAAAAGGAGTTGAAACTTGCGGGCAAGCTCGATCCAAACTCCAAGCTCGAGATCAGCGGACAACTGTTGAAGAACGATATCGCAGCGGCCGGCATTCTTACCAACAGTGGCGAGATTGAGGCACGGTTCGTGGTGAAAAACGATGGGGTGCAGCGTTATGACCAAGTCAAGCGTGCCGACTTGAGCTGGGATTCATCCCTGCTGGGTTACATCGCTATCCCAAAGGCTCAGCAGCAGTATCCGCTGATCGTGCAGAAGCTTCTGGCTTTGCTGTGGGGTGATGCCAACTTTCAGGAGTCTCTGAAATGAGCACAGGATTGATCTTGCGCCGTTTTTTCGGCACCCTGATTGCCCTGTTGCTGGTGGTCATCGCATCGGGTTGTGCACATCCCATCTCGCTGATGGGCAACACGGATGCCCTGATTGGAGCTGGTAAGGTCAAGCTTGATCATGCGGTAGGTCTGGCCATTAGCGAGGAAGACCGCAAGCGCGAAGTCATTACCCCTGGTGGTGGTGGCGACAAGGTCAGCTATCTGCCTTATCGCGATCTGGAAACCGGGATATACATCGCTCTTTCGGAAAGTTTTACCAAGGTCGTTCGGGTTAGCGGACAACAGGACCCGAAAGTGAAGTCCGAAGGTTTGCGCTTCGTGATTACGCCTCAGATCAACACCACGTCGTATTCGCCCAGCATCGTTACTTGGCCGCCAACCATTTTCACGATTGAACTGGTCTGCAAAGTGACCGATGGAGAAGGGCGGCTCGTGACCGAATTGCGAGCCATGGGCGAAGGAAGGGCGGAATTCGACGAGTTCAAGAGCGATTTTTCGTTGTCCGCAAAGCGAGCTGCCGATGAAGCCTTGGGCAAATTGCTCAGATCGGTTGCCGACAATGCAAGCAAGCTGCGTTGACGGAATTTTTTGTTTAATTTTTCGTCGAATGGGCGAAAAATAGGGACGTTGATCCGTGTGGTGGATGCCTACCTGGCGTGATCCGGCTGATTCGGTCGTATCTGAACGCCGGGATCATGGATGGTGGGGTGGTGGTGGATCGCCACCTGGGCACGCCGCAAGGTGGGCCACTCTCCCCGCTGCTGGCCAACGTACTGTTCGACGAAGTGGACAAGGCGTTGGAGGCGCGAGGCCACAGCCTGGCGCGCTACGCCGACGACTGCTTGCGTCTACGTGGGCAGCATCAAGGGGCTCTATGACGTTTTGAGTGGAACTTGACATCAGACGCACCGCATGATGAGCCTCTGGCTACGTGGTTTTGCAGCCTCAAACGGATTCGCTGGCAAATGGACCAGTTTGGACATACGCAGGTAAGCAATGGCGATGAAG
>NZ_JAUSOO010000079.1 GCF_030656115.1 Hydrogenophaga sp. | reverse complement strand
CCGTGCTGACCGTTGCGTACTTTGACGGGCTGGGGTTACCAAGACTGTCCTGACCTCAAACTCTCGAACCGCCCGGTGCGGACCCGCATGCCGGGTGGTGTGGCAGGGGTGCAGCCGATAATGGCTGCCCCCTATGCCGATCCCGCGCGGGCGTGTTCTCAACCGCCACCGTACATCTGCTGGGGCAGCCACAGAATGACCTGCGGGAACATGAAGCACAGCGCCACCATGGCCATCTGCAGCAACACGAACGGAATCACGCCGATGTAAATATCGCGGATGGTCACGCCCTTGGGCACCGCACCCTTGAGGTAGAAGAGCGAGAAGCCCACCGGCGGCGTGAGGAACGAGGTTTGCAGCATCAGCGCCACCAGAATCAGGAACCAGGTCATGTCCAGCCCGGCGAGTTTGATCACCGGGGCCAGCAGCGGCAAGATGATCAGCACGATCTCGAACCAGTCCAGGAAGAAGCCGGCCACAAACACCACCAGCAGCACCACCAGCACCAGGCCGGTGGGGCCCAGACCCAGGCCCTTGAAGAACTCGGCGATCAGCTCGTCGCCACCGATCAGGCGCAACACATAGGCAAACACCGTGGCGCCGATGAAGATGGCGAAGATGAAGCAGGTGGTGAGCGTGGTCTCAATGCCCACCTGGCGGATCACCGACCAGCTGAGTTTGCGGTTGGCCGCAGCCAGCAAGATGGCGCCAAAGGCACCCAGGCCCGAGGCTTCGGTGGGTGTGGCCACACCAAAGAAAATGGAACCCAGCACCAGCAGGATCAGGCCAAACGTGGGCAGCGTGGACAGGAAGGCAATGCCCACCTGGCGGGCTGTGAGCTTCTCGGCATCGGCCGGGCGCGGCGGCACCAGGTCGGGGCGCACAAAGCCGACGATGATCACGAACACCATGTACAGCAGGCCCAGCGCCACACCGGGAATGAGTGCGCCCATGAACAGGTCGCCCACCGAGACCGACACCTGGTCGGCCATGAGCACCAGCATGATGGACGGCGGAATCAGAATGCCCAGCGTGCCCGAAGCCGCCACCACGCCCGAGGCCAGTGCCTTGTTGTAGTTGTTCTGCAGCATGATGGGCATGGACAACACGGCCAGCAGCACCACCGACGCGCCCACAATGCCGGTGGACGCCGCCAGCAGAATGCCGATGACGATCACCGTCAGGCCCAAACCGCCTTTGATGCCGCCAAACACCTTCACGAAGTTGCGCATCATGGTGTCGGCCACGCCCGAGCGGTCGAGCATGAGGCCCATGTAAACAAACATGGGCAGCGAGACCAGCACCCAGTTCGACATGATGGCGTCGAACCGGTCCACGATGCCCGAGAACTTGGCCCAGCTCGTCATGAGGAAGGTGTCCAGCCCGAACTGATCGCCCAGAAAGATGCCCAGCGCGGCAAAACCCAGCGACAGAATGCCCAGCAGCCAGGCCACCGGGTAACCGGTGAACAGCGCCAGGATGAAGGTCACCATCAGGCCGATGGCGAGGAATTCGTAGAAAGGCAGCACGGGTCTTCTCTCTTTTATGCGTTGTGGGTGGTGAAGAGCGCGGCCCATACCCGGGTCAGCCGACTCACCGCGGCCAGGGCGAGCAAAACAAACGCGGTGACCAGGAAGGACTTGATGAACCAGCGGTAGGGCAGGCCGCCGGCTGCGGCAGACACTTCATTGAGTTGGTAAGAAGACCAGAAAAACGGAATGGAATACCAGATCACCACACAGCAAAAAACCAGCAGGCCGGCCAGGCCGAAGAGCTCGATCCATTGGCGGGTGCGCTGCGTGAAACGCTCGGCCAGCACGTCGATGCGTACATTGCGTTCCTTCACCTCGGTGAACGAAATGCCCAGCATGAAGCCAATGGCGTAGAGGTGCCATTGCAACTCTTCCATCATGATCGAACCGGCGCCAAACACGTAACGGGCCACCACCTGGATCACGATGACGAGCACCAGGATCAGCCACAAGGCGGAGGCGAGTTCGCCGAACCAGGTCACGACCCGGTCGGCCGCCCGTGAAAAGGCGGTGGTGGGCAGGGCAAGGCCCGAAGGCCCTGCTTCCAGCGGGGCAGCGTTGTGCGTCATGTTCTTCATTTCAATGTCCTTCTAAGCGATCAACGCTGCCCGTCTCATCCGTGCCTTACTTGTGGTCGCGGGGCAGGTAGCCCAGGTTGTGCCAGGCGCGGTTCTTGTTCTGGAAGGCCGACATGCTGTCGTACACCTTCTTGAACATCGGGTCCTTGGCGGACTCTTCGGCCAGCACGTCCTTCGAGGCTTTGGCAAACGCGTCCAGCATGGTCTTGTTGAACTGGTGCAGCTTCACGCCTTCGCGCTCGAACTTGGCCAGGGCTTCGCCTTGCAGGGCTTCGGCTTTGGAGATGGCCATGGTCACGCCCGCCGTGCAGGTGGTTTCGATCTGGGCCTGGGTCTGCGGCTTGAGCTTGTTCCAGGCCGCCATGTTCACGTACAGGAACTGGTTGGTGGACGGCTGGTGCCAGCCCGGCAGGTAGTAATGTTTGGCCACTTTGGAGAAGCCCAGCTGGTCGTCCACCGTGGGCAGTGAGAACTCGGTGCCGTCGAGCACGCCTTTTTCCAGCGCCTGGAACAGCTCGCCACCGGGCAGCATGGTCACCGAAGCGCCCAGTTTCTGGTAGATCTTGCCGCCCAGTGCGGCAGCGCGGAACTTCAGGCCCTTGAGGTCGTCGGGCGAGTTGATTTCCTTGCGGAACCAGCCTGCCGCTTCGGGGCTGATGGAGCCGCAAAAGATGGGGTAGACGTTGTGCGGCTTGAAGGCTTCTTTGAGCAGCGCATCGCCGCCACCGAAGTACATCCAGGCCGAAAACTGGGGCGTTTCCATGCCGAAAGGCAGGGCGCCGAAGATGGCCGACACCGGCACCTTGCCCAGCTCGTAGCCCATGAAGCTGTAGCCCGCTTCCACCTTGCCAGATGAAACCGCATCAAAAATACCCAGCGCAGGCACCAGCTTGCCGGGCTCAAACACTTGCAGGTTGACGGTACCGCCGGACACTTTTTTCAGTTGCTCCGACACCCAGGGCATGGTGTCGCCGAGTGCGGTCAGGTTGGATCCAAAGGCCATGGGAATACCCCAGCGCACGGTTTCCTGTGCGGTGGCGGGCAGGGTCATGGCGACCATGGAGGCAGCGAGTGCCAGGGCTTTCAAGGGGTATTTCATGGTGAAGGTCTCCGTTCAGTTTTCGATGGACACAAGAGCAAACCGCAGTGGCTTTTCAGCCGCCAGGCGATCTGACTTTCGCATGGGCTCAAGCCCCGGTGTGGGCTGTTTGCCGCGCAAACGACCCAACCCACACAAACCCGCCTGAGGCCAGTTAGTAGAACCGCTTGACCAAATGTTTTGGGTGCGCAGCGGCTAAGGATTTACCCTAGGCGGGCGTTTTGAGCGGGTTTTGGCGCCTGTAGCAGCGCATCAGCCGGGCGTTTTCGGCGCGCATTTCCAGGCTGTTTTGAGACCGCTTTCGGCGGGTCCACAAGAGTGAAAAACGCCGGTTTGACAGACCCTGCAGGTCATCCGATCTTGAGCCCCGGGCGTGAATGATTTTTGTCAGTCGGTTGAAGAAGTTTCACTCCCCAGGGGTCTCTGGGAGTCGTGCAGGCGACACTCCGCAGGCGTACGGCCTGTCCAGCCTGTGAATGCGCGGATAAAGCGCTTCCCATGGTGAGCGCCTAGCAGGCCAACGTGGCCCGCAACCCAAACTTGGCGCCGCTTGCAAACCCGCACCGCCTGCATGCGTTCCAAGGTCAGTAGCCACCGTGGCTCTCCGGAAGCGCGACGGTCACATGCCATTGCTTCATGTCGAAGTGATGCGTGAAATATCCGGGCTAGACTGGATTTGAACGGGAGAAGGGAAAACCATGAAGAACATCTTTATCAGCTACGCAGCCGACGATCCCGTGTGGGACCAAGCTTCGGTTCTTGAGTTGGCTCGGGCCATTGATGCCGTTGGGGCCAAGGTCGTTTGGGATGTGCGACATCAGGCGAGCCAAGGCCGAAAACTTTCGCTTGCCGAGTGGCGCGACTGGATGAACAGCGCCTTGGAGGACTCGCACCACGTTTTGTGTCTTGCCTCTGAAAAATACGCGGCTTTGTGGAAGCGCGACGAAGCCGCTATGGGCGGTTTTGGGGTGGCGCACGAATCAATCCGCATGAACAACAAGCTCTATTTCCAGAAAAGCCGCAACCATGGATGGATTGCCACGGTCAGGAAAGACGGAGCGCAAAGAGCCTGCATTCCGGATGATCTGCAATACGACTGCTCCGATTACGAATGGCCGAAGGATCGCGACATGTTGATGAGCCATGTCTCGGCCAAGGCTCAGCCGCAGCCTATACCCGCGCCTGTCATGACCCAGCACGCGCCTACCGAATCCGTCGCAGCCTCCGCAATCCAAGCACCGAATCCGCTGGCGCACCAAAAGGCACACAGCATTGAACTGTTGGCCGCGTCCACCGAATTGCAAGCGGCCACCAGCGCCTCGGACAACCTGAAGGAATGGGCGAAACCAGCAAGCCTTGACAGCCCTGAAAAGCTGGTCGAGTGGATCATGCAGTTACCCATCGAAGACCTGTCTCGAACGATGAGGGAGCTGCGCAACTGCTACGCAAAAGCTGCTAAGGCATGCAAAGACGAAGCCAGCAAAAACGCAGCAGCCTCGGCCACCGCAGCCCTGTACCTGCTTTGTGTGTGCCGCATGGTTGCCATTGATACCCGCGAGCAACTGGTGCCGGTGCCGGGCATGGAAGACGATGAAGCGGCCGTCAAACTCATGGCCAGCATCGTGTCGGTGGTGTTGGCCGGGGGGCGCTTGCGCCTTCAATCTGCTGCGGCCAATGGAATCCCGCTGGCCGAAGGTACGTTTTCGGCCCGGCTACAGGGCTTTTCGTCTGATGACGAGTTGGAGCGCGCCCTGTACGCCACCGTTGTTCTGAGCGCTGACGCCACCAACGCTGGGCTCAAGACCGGACCGCTCACTCAACAGGAATACGCCGATTTGCAGCAGGCATTGGAAGACATTCGCAATGTGGGCACCGAGTTGCAAGCCCTTACGCTGGTGGTTTTGGGTTCGCCACCCAAACCCGGGCACCGTTTTCGTCTGGCAGAAGATTTACAAGTCCCGCTGTTTCATACCGCTGATGAGGTGGCGATTCAGGTGCTGGGAATGCCCCCCGCGAAGCTGATTTCACAGCTCAAGGCGCTTTGGAAAGATGTGGGCTCCGACATCCGCCCCGCCAGTCCATCCGCAGGCCATGCGGCCCAGCCCCCTTGGCAGGAGATGCTGGCCTTGCTACAGCAGTTGGTAGCGCAAACGAAAGGCAGCACCGACGCAACCACACTTCAAAATCAACTCGCCGAGCTGGAAACCGCCCGCACGACGGGCACGAAGCCCAGCCGGGATTTGTTGGCCAGTACGAGGCGTACTGTCGAAGGGCTTAACAAAGTGGGTGACGGTTTTTCTGATCTGGTCGTACGGGCCATCAAGTTTCTGGAGTACTTTCAATGACATCGCACACCACACCCAGCAACCCATTCACCCAGTTCAAGGGCCACGAAACGCAACTGAAAGCGGATGACCAGTTTGACGAAGCCTTTCACCGTTGGAGCCAGCCCGAACTGGATGCGCTGGCGCTGGCCTGGGCTGCGCGCAGACCGCTGCTGGTGCGCGGTGAGCCCGGCAGTGGCAAAAGCCAGTTGGCGCGTGCGGCTGCCGCGTTGCAGCAAGCTGGCCCGCCTTTGGTGCAAGTGATTCACCCCCGGTTTGAACCGCGCGATTTGCTCTACCGCTACGACACTTTGCGCCGCCTGTCCGATGCCAACGCGCCGTGCGGCCTTAAACCCGACGGTGACTATGTGAAAGAAGGCGTTTTGTGGCGCGCTTTTGAAAAAGCCCAGCAGCCTGATGCCAGGGTGACGCTCTTGATTGACGAAATCGACAAGGCCGATGCCGATGTGCCCAACAGCCTGCTCGATGTGCTGGGGCATCGCAGCTTCAGGGTGGACGAAGCGCCCGACAAGCCGACACCCAAACCCGCACCGGGGGTCATGCCGCTCATCATCATCACCACCAACGAAGAGCGGGAACTGCCCGCTGCCTTTGTCCGGCGTTGCGTGGTGCTCAACCTGAACCCGCCTTCGGACGATGCGGGTTTGCTGGCGTGGTTGAAAGCGCGGGTCGATGTGCACAAGCCGGTGCTCCAGAATCTGGCACCCACGGTGGTTGACCGTGCGCTGCGCCAGGTGCTGGCCGACCGGGCCGATGCCCGCCGTGCCGGTTATCCCCCGGTGGGGTTGGCCGAAGCCTTGGACTTGCTGACCGCGCTGGCAAACATCACCGCCCATGTGCCAGAAGAACAGCGCGAGGCCGAACAAAACCATTGGCTTGACCGGCTCAGCGCCTACGCCTTGGTGAAAAACGCCACCACCGACCCCGGACAGCGTCGCCCGCCGGTTGCAGCGCCGAAAAACCCAACCCACACCCAGCCCGACTGAAACCATGCGCGCGCAAACCGGACGAGCCGACCTGCTCCGTGCCCTGCACCTGGGCTGCACGGGGCCACTGCCGCTGATGCACGACGACCAGCATTGCTGGGGTTTCTTTGCGCGCGAAGCAAGCCCATGCACAGCGGAGCTACATGTCCCGATGGGCACCGTAACGGGCCAAATGACGGTCGGTTCACCTGCTGCACCCGCGCCACCCTTTCGCAACCCGCTGCGCATGCCCGAGGTCTGGCTGGCGACCCTGCACGAAAGAGAGGAAGAAGAGGAAGAAGACGACGATGCAACCGAAGCCGCACGCCCCATCGACAGCGCTGAACTGCTGCCGCCCGATGAACCGCAGGTGGCGTACCAAGACCTGGTGCCGCTGCCCCGCTTGCTTGGCGCGCTGGAAAAAGCCTTGTCCCAGCTGCAACACCGTAGCCTGCACCTGCCTGCGCTGGTGCAGGCGGCGGCGCAGCGGCAGTGGCCCAACCGCTTGCCCTTGCAGCCCAGGTCGCGCTGGTGTCCCGAGCTGATCGTGGCGCTTGACTTCAGCATGGCGCTCTACCCGTACCGGCACGACATGCACCGGGTGGTGGCCTTGCTGCGGCGGCACTTTTCCCAAACAGCCCTGCGCGTGTGGGTTGGTGAATGCGGCCCCCACGGCGCTTGGCGACCCTACCCCATGCAAACCGCAGCGCCAGCCGCAGCCGCACGGGCCAAAGCATCGGCTTTTCCGTGGCCCAAACAGGGTGAAGCCCTGCTGCTGCTGTCAGACTTGGGCCTGCTGAGTGCCAGCACCGCAGAAAACCCGTGGCAGGCCTGGTTGAAGCGGGCCAGCGTGTGCCCGGTGGTGTTGGCCCCTTGGGCGGCAGGCGATGGGCTGGCGCACGCGGCGGGCACGGCCCGTGTGCTGCGCTGGAGCCCCGACAGCCGCTTGCAGCCCGAAAGCCTGCGCACCGGCCAGCCCCAGCCCCAGCACGCTGCCGCCCTGGATGCCGCATTGGCCGAGCTGCTGGCCAGCGTGGCCGCCTTCCGGCGTGTCGATCCGCCCCTGCTGCGTGCGCTGCGCAGCCGCCTGCACGCATCGGCACAAAACGCCTCCTTGGAAGGCCGGTTGTGGGCGCACCCCCATGTTTCCGCAGGACACTGGGCCGCCATTGGCCGCAGCCACGAAGCGCATTACCGCGAAGCCTTCACGCGCAGCCCCGCCGAACACAAAAGCCTGGTGCATGCGCTTGCCCAGCAGCACCACGCCCACTGGCCGCGCGCCCTGGCGGCGGTGGAAACGCTGCGCTGGCTGGCCTGTTCTCGAGACCACTCCGGGTTTTCCCCCGCACTTGATGAGGTGCGGCATTTTCTGGACCGTCTCTTGGCCTCGACACAACAAGGCCCGGACGCCGCCGTGCAGCAAACCGTGGCCTATTTGCTGCGCAACGCAGACGATGCCTGCCACGACCTGGCGGGCGATTTGCTGCACCGCTTGTCGCAGAGCGTTGACGTCCCCGGCCATGAACCCATGGCCTGGGTGCTGATGCAGCGCGGCCCAGGCCTGTGGCTGGTGCCGCAACAGGCTGCCACCCCACCCGGCGTGGTGCTGGTTCAAAACCTGGGGCAAGCCGCGCCAGGGCAAAGCGTGCTGTGGCAGACCAACACCCTCAGCGTTGCGCTCAAGCTGTCTAGCAACCCTATGCCCTTGCCAGCGCCCGAACAAAATGCACGCCTGTGGCTTGGCGGAAATCAAACCCATGTGCGGCGGCAGCCCAGATTTGTGGGCATTGATGCCTGGAGCCAAAGCGGGCAAGGCGCAAAAGCAGCGGTCACTCTGCCGTGGGGCGAGCGGGCCGAGTTTTCTGCCGCATTCCCGCGCAGGGTGTGGAGTGATCTGCGGGGGCAGAGTGTGAGGGCGGTGCTGAGCCAAGACACACACGGCATTCGACTGGAGATCAGTCTGGAGCAAGGCGTGCCGCAACCTGTGGTCATGGGTTTTCGCTACCTTCCCCCCGGCACCTTCCTCATGGGCTCGCCCGAAGGCGTTGGCTACAGCGACGAGCACCCCCAACACCCGGTCACCCTGACGCAAGGCTTCTGGCTGGCCGACACGCCCTGCACTCAGGCGCTATGGACAGCGGTAATGGATCGAAATCCAAGCCACTTTCAAGGAGGCACCGATGCCGCAAAGCGTCCGGTGGAAAACGTGTCTTTTATTAACGTAAACGCCTTTTTGAAAAAGCTCAAAGTTATGTTGCCTAAGGGCGTGCAGCCCGCCTTGCCTACCGAAGCTCAGTGGGAGTACGCCTGTCGTGCTGGCACACAGACGGACTACTGGTGGGGCAATGAGCCCGATGACAGCCTGGCCAACTGGAACCGTATCAACCAAGGCACTACCCCGGTCAACCACCACCCACCCAATCCTTGGGGCTTGTGCGATATGCATGGCAATGTGTGGGAGTGGTGTGCCGATGATCGGCGTGGCTATACGGACGAACTGGCGGTGAATCCCATCGGCTCTATACAGACCCAGATCCGATCTGTGCGCGGCGGTTCGTGGTTTTTCCGCCCTGGATTCGCCCATTCCGCTTCCCGCAGTGCGAGGGGTCGCGGCGACCACGACCATTTTCAGGGTTTCCGTTTTCTCCTGAGGTCTTCTAGCCTAGCCCCGGAGGGCACCCCATGAGCTACTGGCCGAAAGACGTGGAACACCGCGCCCCGCTGCACGACTTTCCCCCCGCCTGGGCCAGCGCCTGGGGCGACGACCGGTACGGGCTGTGGGCCGACTTGGTGGTGGGCGGCGTGGCGCAGCGCATGCGCTGGATTGAGCCCTCCATGCCCGGTGGGTTCTGGATGGGTTCGCCGCAGAAAGAACGCGATGCGATCCCGGACAAACGCGTGCGCCTATGGGCCAATGAGCGCGAAAGTGAACCCCGCCGTGTGTTTGTGGCTCAGGGGTTCTGGCTTGCCGATACACCCTGTACGCAGGCCTTTTGGCTTGCGGTGATGGGCAGTAAGAATCCGAGTTACTTTCATGAGGTGGATGATGTGGCGCGCCGCCCTGTGGAAAGGGTCCCTTTTGACGATGACCTAGAAGGCCCTGGGGTGAGTGCTTTTCTTCAGGCTCTGAACCAGCGCTTGCCCGAACCCAGGGCGGCGCTCCCCAGCGAAGAGGAATGGGAATACGCCTGCCGCGCCGATACCTTGACGGCATATTGGTGGGGTGACACCTTTGACCCAGAGCACGCAAACGTCAACCACACGGGCAAGAAGAATTGGAACACCAACGAAGGCACGACTCCGGTAGGCCGCTACCCGCCCAACCCTTGGGGCTTGTACGACATGCACGGCAATGTGTGGGAGTGGACTTCGTCGCCCTGGCGCGAGCGCTTAGACGGTAACAAGGGCCTGACCCCCCCATTAGCCCATGTTGTGCGCGGAGGTTCGTGGATTTTTCACCCCGGTCGCTCCAGATCTGCCACTCGCTATAGGTGGCCCCTTGGTGACCGCGATCGCGATCAGGGTTTTAGGCTGGTCCTGAGGTGTTTCAGCTCATTACCATAGGGTCTAGCCTGAGCTCCTGGCAGGGCACTCTACGCACCCGCCACAAAAACTCAATACCCCTGAAACAAAAAATCCAGCGCCGCTGTGATGTCGGCCTGCCGTTCGGCCAGCGAGGTCACGGGTGCTTTCAGCACCCGCAGCGGCACGGCGGCCAGCTTGGGGGTTTCCAGCAAGAAATCCTCGCCGTGGATGCTCAGCACGGGTGTCAACCGGTCTGGGCGTTGGACCGCCGGAAAGTGCCGCAGGCTGCGCAGGGGAATCACCACCCGGGTGCCCAAGCCATCGAGCAGCGGGCTTTGCACATCCAGCAGGTAGGGCGTGGTGTGGGCGTGGGTGCCGGTGTTGGCGTACACATCAAAGCGGGCCATCAAAAGCTCCGCCACTCGTCGAGCGGCAGGCCCTCGTTGTCGAGGGTGGCGTTGAAGGCGGCAATGAAGTCTGCATGCGCCTCGCGCCATCGGCGCTCTTGCTCGCGGCGCACCACCTCGCGCAGGTGCTGGTCGCAGACTTGCGAGATGTTGATGTTGAGGCGCCTGGCCGTATCCAGCACGTCGGTGCTCAGGCTCAGGTTGGTGGCGCGCTTACCGCTTTTTTCTGAGCGGTGGTGGGTGCTGGTGGTGGCGGACATTGAACTCTCCATGCGCAGGGTATGTGCGCATCTTATCCTGCGCATGCCTAGGTGTGGGTAGGTGGGGATGGGCTTTTGAATGCGTCCGACAAGCCTGGATGGTGGCGCCGTGGCATCAGCCGTGCGTGCGCCACTCGCTCGGCGCCAGGCCGGTCCAGCCTTTGAAAGCGCGGATAAAGCTCTTTTCATTTTGAAAACCGGCCGCTTCGGCCACCTGCTTGACGGGTTTTGACGTGCGTTGCAGCAAGTCCACGGCGCGCGCGCACCGCACCTCGTCTTTCAGCGCTTGCAGCGAGGCGCCTTCATCTTTCAGCTGGCGGTGCAGCGTGCGGGCCGACAGGCCGAGCTGTTCGGCCAGGTCGTGGGCGTTGTGGGCGTTCAGCGGTTGGTTTGTCAGCACCTGGCGCACGCGCTGCACCAGCAGGCGGTCGCGCCGGTAGGGGCGCACGGTCAGGGGCAGGGCGCGCTGCAACATCTGGTTCATGGCGGCTTCGTCGCGTTTGATCGGCAGGGCCAGGTAGCGGGCGTCAAAGCGGATGCTGGCCGGGCCGGCGTTGAAGTCGGTGGGGCCGTCGAACAGCACGCCGTAGGCGGCTGCGTGGGCCGGTGGCGCAAACGGGAACTGGGCGCCCAGCAGCGGCAGGCGCGAGTCGATGAGCCAGCAGGCCAGGCCGTGGATGTTGCGCAGCAGCGAGACCAGGCAAAACTCGCGCAGCGCGCCGCCCGGGGCGATCGGGCCTGCGGTGCGGTGTTCGGTGATGCCGATGCGGGCCACCGGCCCGGCCGTGTCCAGCGCGAGCGTGATGTCATCGGTCAGCAGGCGGTGGTGGCGGCACCAGCGCTTGAGCGCCAGGCCCAGCGTGGGGGCCGACAGTGAGGCGCGCGCCAGCAGGCCGTAGCTGCCCCAGGGCAGCGGGCGGGCAAACCAGCCCAGGGCTTCGTCGTTGAGTTCGCGCATGGCCGCACCCGACACGGCCTCCATTTGCGCCGTGGTGATGCGTGCGCCCGCATCGGTCAGCAGCGCTGGCGCAATCTGTGCCAGCGCCAGCGCCTGTGCCGGGCTTTTTCCCTGTTGCGCATAGGCCTGCGCAATGGCCTGCACAAAAGCCATGGGTGTGGCCGCTCGGGCGGGGCGCGGGTGCGCGGCGGGTGTGGGTGCCAGCGGGGCCGGGTGGTGCGGGTTTGCCATGGGTGTCAGTGTGCCCGGATCGTGGCACGATTTGCAACCATTCTGGCAAGCCGTTGGCGCGCCCGGCGCCTATGCTTGCGCTTTGTGCGCGACGCGATCACGGACCGTTCGCGGCACAGCCCCCGAGGAGACATTCCCCATGAGCGAGACCCGTTCTACCGCACCGCTGGTGCGCAGCCAGGCGCAGGGCGCGACCGACGTGCCGCTGATCGAGCAGACCATTGGCGCGTTTTTTGACGCAATGGTGGCGCGCCAGCCCGAGCACGAAGCGCTGGTGAGCGTGCACCAGCGCCAGCGTTACACCTACCGCGAACTGAACGAAGCGGCGCACCAGCTCGCCAGCGCCTTGCTGCGCCAAGGCCTGCAGCCGGGTGACCGGGTGGGCATCTGGTCGCACAACAACGCCGAGTGGGTGCTGATGCAGCTGGCCACGGCGCAGGTGGGCCTGGTGCTGGTGAACATCAACCCGGCCTACCGCACGTCTGAAGTGGAATACGCGCTGAACAAGGTGGGCTGCAAGCTGCTCGTCACCATGGCGCGCTTCAAGACCAGCGACTACCTGGGCATGTTGCGCGAGCTGGCGCCCGAGTGGGCGCACGGCCAGCCGGGCGCGCTGCAAGCGCAGCAGCTGCCGCACCTGCGCACCGTGGTGTGGATCGACGAGCCGGAGCAGGGCGCTGAAGAGCCGGGGCTGTTGCGCTTTTCTGCGCTGCTGGCACAGGGCGACGCCGCCGACCCACGTGTGGCGCAGGTGGCGGCCACGCTCCAGGCCACCGACCCGATCAACATCCAGTTCACCAGCGGCACCACCGGCTTTCCCAAGGGCGCCACGCTGACGCACCGCAACATCCTGAACAACGGCTTCTTCATCGGCGAGTGCATGCGGCTCACGCCCGCCGACCGGCTGTGCATCCCCGTGCCGCTGTACCACTGCTTTGGCATGGTGCTGGGCAACCTGGCCTGCTTCACGCACGGCGCCACCGTGGTCTACCCGAACGACGGTTTCGACCCCCTGACCGTGCTGCAGACGGTGCAGGACGAACGCTGCACCGGCCTGCACGGCGTGCCCACCATGTTCATTGCCGAACTGGACCACCCGCGCTTCAACGAGTTTGATTTGTCCACCCTGCGCACCGGCATCATGGCCGGCTCGCCCTGCCCCACCGCCGTGATGCAGCGCGTGGTGAGCGACATGCACCTCTCGCAAATCACCATTGCCTACGGCATGACCGAGACCAGCCCGGTGAGCTGCCAGAGCAGCACCGACACGCCGTTGAGCAAGCGCGTGTCCACCGTGGGCACGGTGCAGCCGCACCTGGAAGTGAAGATCGTCAACCCCGACAGCGGCGAGGTGGTGTCGCCCGGTCAGTCGGGCGAGCTGTGCACGCGCGGTTATTCGGTGATGCACGGCTACTGGGACGACCCGGCCAAGACGGCCGAGGCCATCGACGCCGAGGGCTGGATGCACACCGGCGACCTGGCCACCATGGACGCAGAGGGTTATGTGAACATCGTCGGCCGCATCAAGGACTTGGTGATCCGTGGCGGCGAGAACGTGTACCCGCGTGAGATCGAAGAGTTTTTGTACCGCCACCCGGCCGTGCAGGACGTGCAGGTGGTGGGCGTGCCCGATCCGAAATACGGCGAAGAGCTGTGCGCCTGGATCATCGCCAAGCCCGGCCAGGCGCTGGACGAAGACACGGTGCGGGCCTTCTGCAAAGGGCAGATTGCGCACTACAAAGTGCCACGCTACATCCGTTTTGTGGACAGCTTCCCCATGACCGTGACCGGCAAGATCCAGAAGTACAAGATCCGCGATGCCATGAAGGACCAGCTGGGACTGGCCGAACCCACCACAGCCTGAGGTGGGCGCCTGCTGCGCCGCAAGCCTCCTACACAAACCTTCCCGAAACAACACCATGACCGTCCTAGACACCCAGCTCAACGCCCGCTCCGCCGACTTTCAGGCCAACGCCGCCGCCATGCGCGCGGTGGTGGACGACCTGAAAGCCCAGATTGAAAAAGCCACGCTCGGCGGCGGCACCGCTGCCCGCGCCAAGCACACCGCGCGCGGCAAGCTGCTGCCACGCGACCGGGTGCAGATGCTGCTGGACCCGGGCACACCGTTCCTGGAGCTGAGCCCGCTGGCCGCGATGGGCATGTACCCGGACCGCGACGGCAGCGACAGCGCGCCCTGCGCCGGGGTCATCGCCGGCATTGGTCGGGTCAGCGGTGTGGACTGCATGATCGTCTGCAACGACGCGACGGTGAAGGGCGGCACCTACTACCCGCTGACCGTGAAAAAACACCTGCGCGCCC
>NZ_JAUSOO010000070.1 GCF_030656115.1 Hydrogenophaga sp. | reverse complement strand
CACAAAGCACCCGCATGTTCGGCAAGATCACCAACATCGCCGACTACGGCGCATTTGTTGAACTGGAGCCAGGCATCGAAGGTCTGGTGCACGTGTCCGAAATGGACTGGACCAACAAGAACGTGGCCCCGTCCAAGCTGGTGTCGCTGGGCGACGAAGTCGAAGTCATGGTGCTCGACATCGACGAAGACAAGCGCCGCATCTCCCTGGGCATGAAGCAGTGCCGCGCCAACCCATGGCACGAGTTTGCCGAGCAGACCAAGCGCGGTGACCGCGTCAAGGGCCCGATCAAGTCGATCACCGACTTCGGCGTGTTCGTCGGTCTGGCCGCTGGCATCGACGGTCTGGTTCACCTGTCCGACCTGTCCTGGAACGAAACCGGCGAAGCCGCCGTGCGCAATTTCAAGAAGGGCCAGGAAGTGGAAGCCATCGTGCTGGCCATCGACGTGGAACGCGAGCGCATCTCCCTGGGCATCAAGCAGCTCGACGGCGACCCGTTCACCACCTTCGTGTCGGTGAACGACAAGGGCTCCGTGGTGACCGGCAAGGTCAAGACCGTGGACGCCAAGGGCGCTGAAATCGACCTGGGTGAAGACGTTCTGGGTTACCTGCGCGCCTCCGAAATCAGCCGTGACCGCGTGGAAGACGCGCGCAACGTGCTGAAAGAAGGCGACGAAGTCACCACCGTGGTGGTGAACATCGACCGCAAGACCCGCAACATCCAGTTGTCGATCAAAGCGAAAGACATGGCCGACCAGAACGAAGCCATGGCCACGCTGAGCCAGCAGTCTTCACGCGAAAACGCCGGCACCACCAGCCTGGGTGCCCTGCTGCGCGCCAAGCTCGACAGCAACAACTGAACCGACTGAACTTGGGTGGGTGCGCAAGCATCCACCCACTTCAGCCCAACAGCCTGATCGAGTTTTTTTCCAAATATGACCCGAAGCGACCTCGTTGAAGCCTTGGCTGGCCGTTTTGGCCAACTCACCCACCGCGATGCGGAATTCGCCGTCAAGACGATTCTCGACGCGATGGGCGACGCACTCGTCAAGGGCCACCGGATCGAAATTCGGGGTTTTGGCAGCTTTTCAGTCAACCGCCGCTCACCCCGCATCGGACGCAATCCGCGTTCGGGCGAGAGCGTCATGATTCCTGAAAAACGTGTACCGCATTTCAAGCCAGGCAAAGCCCTGCGCGAGCAGGTAGACGCGAAAACTGCTGAGATACTGGGACGCGAACCCCAAGAGCCTGCATGAAGGCAACCGGCCTGTACAGCGACCTGCTCGCTACAATCAATCCTCCACAAAGGGGATGATTTGAAATACCTGATGTGGCTGCTCAACGCAGCCATTTTTTTTGTTCTGTTCGCCTTCGCGCTGAACAACCAGGAACCCGTCACGCTGCGCCTGTTTTTCGGGGCCAGCTGGCAAGCGCCACTGGTCCTTGTTTTGCTGATGGTCTTGGTGTTAGGCGTTTTTATGGGTGTGGCCGTCATGCTGCCCCTGTGGCTGCGGGCCAAAAAGGCCCGGCAGCGGCACGCCGCTACCGGTACCACCTCAGACACCGATTCCACCCTGATGAGCAGCCTGAACGACCCACGACATGGACTTTGACCTGACCTGGCTGCTCTGGGGTCTGCCACTGGCGTTCACCCTGGGCTGGGGTGCCTCCCGGCTGGATCTGCGCCAATGGCGCATAGAGAGCCGACAGGCACCCAAGGCCTACTTTCGCGGTCTCAACCACCTGCTCAATGAGCAGCAGGACCAGGCCATTGACGCCTTCATTGAAGCCGTGCAAGGTGACCCTGATACCGCCGAACTGCACTTTGCCTTGGGCAATCTGTTTCGCCGTCGCGGCGACTACGACCGCGCCGTGCGGGTACACGAACACCTGCTGGCCCGCGCCGACCTCAGCCGCAAAGACCGGGATCGCGCACAGCACGCCCTGGCTTTGGATTTCTTGAAAGCGGGGCTGCTGGACCGGGCAGAAACCGCCCTGCACAAACTCGAACGTTCTGCCTTTGAAGGCGAAGCCCTGCTGGCCCTGCTGGCCATCTACGAACGCTCGCGCGACTGGCCGCAAGCCAAACGCGTCGCGCAACGGCTCGAAACTGCTGGGCAAGGCAGCTTCACCACCCGTTTGGCGCACTACCTGTGCGAAGAGGCGGAACAGGCGCAGCGCAGCGGCAACACCACATTGGCGGCACAGTTGCTGGGCGACGCTGTGAAAAAAGCCCCTCAACTGGCTCGGGGGTGGATGGCGCTGTCTGGCCTGAAGCTCCGTACCGGCGAGCCCACGGCCGCATTTGATGCCCTCGTTCAGCTCAGCCAACAAGCCCCACAGGGTATGCCTCTGGCGGCTCGCGCATTGGCCGACCTCGGCCAGCAAACCGATCGAAAAACCCAGGCATTGACGCTGCTGCAGGCGTGCAACGACCGGGCACCTTCGCTGGACGTGACCGAAGCACTGGCCAGCCTGAGTACAGATCCGCAAACGGCCCGCTCCCGCTACCTCAGTCACCTGGAGCGCGAGCCCTCGCTTGTGATCGCCACCCAGTGGCTCTCTGAAGAAACCCTTTCATCGCCAGAGGCGAAAGTCCGCGTTCAGGCGGCGCTGGAACTGGCCACCGCACCGCTCAAGCGCTACCGCTGCGCGGCTTGTGGGTTTGAAGCACGCCAGCATTTCTGGCAGTGCCCGGGTTGTCAGGCTTGGGACAGTTACCCGGCCCGCCGCGTCGAAGAGCTGTAGCAAACTGCAGCCACTGCCACCGTGGCCAAACCGTCTGGACCTGAACCCCGTCTCCTCGCCCTCGGCGACAGCGCCTGGACGCTGGAGTTCGGCAGCACCATCCACCCGGCCATCAACGCCCGCGTGATGGGCCTGGCCAATCTGATCGCACAGATTCGATCCACGGACCAGATCCTGTCGTGTGTGACCGATGTGGTGCCCACTTTCCGCTCGTTGACGGTGCACTTCGACCCTAGGGAGGCCGACGCCACCGCGCTGGGCGAGCGCCTGCTGGCTCTGACGCAGGAAGCTCCCCAGGACGTGCGGCAGGGGCGTCTCTGGCACCTTCCCGTTTGTTTCGATGTCGACTTGTCGCCCGACCTCGCCCGGCTGGCTGAGGCCAAAGGGCTGACGACCGATGCGGTGATTCAGCGTCTGTTGGCGGCCACTTTTCGGGTATACATGCTGGGCTTTCAGCCCGGCTTCCCTTACATGGGCGGTGTGCCAACCGCGCTGCACATGCCCCGCCTGCCCGCACCGCGCCAGAAGGTCGCGGCGCAATCTGTGGCCGTAGCGGGCGAAATGTGCTGCATCTACCCCTGGGAAAGCCCCGGCGGCTGGAATCTGATCGGGCGCACGCCGGTGGTGCTGTTCGACCTGCACCACGCCGACCAACCGGCCATGCTCGCCGCGGGCGATGAGGTGCGCTGGTACGCCGTGGACCGAGAAGCACACGATGCCCTCACCACCGAGATCGCCCAGGGCCTGCCGCGCGAAGCCTTTCTGCAAGCGCCCCCACCATGAGCAGTGTGCTCGAGATCGTGCAACCCGGCATCGGCACCACCGTGCAAGACGGTGGTCGGGTCGGCCACCGGCACCAGGGTATGCCGCTCGCCGGCTGGCTCGACGCGCCCTTGGCGCAAGCCGCCAACGCGCTGCTGGGCAACCGCCTGGACGCGGCCGTGCTGGAGCTGCGCGGCATGGGCACGGTGTTGCGCGTCCCATCGGGCCCCGTGCGCGTGGCGCTGGCGGGCCGTATCGGCGCAGTCTGCCTGCGCCGCGACGGCAGCCGCAGCGTCCTGCCCGCCTGGCACAGCGCCACCTTGTTGGAAGGCGACTTGCTGCGGCTGGGAGCGGCCGAGAGCGGCTGCGCTTACCTCGCCGTGGCCGGCGGCCTGCTGCTGCAACCCCAGCTGGGCAGCCGTTCCAGTTACTGGCGCGCAGGACTGGCGGGCGTGCTGGGCCACGCCTTTCGCCCGGGCGACCTGCTGCTCTGCGGACCGTGGAGCGTGGCCGACCCCAGGGAGTGGCGCAGCCGCTCGCCCTGGAGCCACCACGAAGGCCCGGTGCGGGTGCTGCTCGGTCCGCAGCAAGACCATTTCACGGCGGACGCCATCGCGCAGTTGCTGAGCCAGGACTGGGAAGCCACCGCTGCGCAGGACCGCATGGGGCTGCGGTTTGCGGGCCAGCCGCTGGCGCACGTCAACGCGGCGGCGGCCGACATCGTGTCCGACGGCGTGGCCCCTGGCGCCATCCAGGTGCCTGCCAATGGCCAACCCATCGTGTTGCTGGCCGACGGCCAGACCGTGGGTGGTTACCCCAAAATAGCGACCGTGATCAGTGCCGACCTGCCCCGGCTGGCGCACCTGCGACCCGGCGCACACGTGCGCTTTGAGAGCGTCACCCTGGACACGGCGCACCGCGCACGGCAGGACGAGCGCGACCGCTGGCAACGCTGGCTCACCAGCCGCGAGACCTACCTGCCGCCCGGTACCGTGGACGAAGCCGCTCTGTACGGCGCCAATCTGATCAGTGGCGTGTTGAACGCCACCCTCTGACAAGGAGCCCCATGACGCAACCCACCATCAACCTCAACGCCGACCTGGGTGAAAGCTTCGGCGCCTGGCGCATGGGCGACGACGCGGCGCTGCTGCAGGTGATTGGCAGCGCCAACATCGCCTGCGGCTTTCACGCGGGCGACCCGGTGGTGATGCGCGACACGGTGCGCCTCGCGCTGGCCAACGGCGTGAGCCTGGGCGCGCACCCGGCATTCCCCGACCTGCAAGGCTTCGGGCGGCGCGCCATGCAGCTGTCGGCGAAAGAACTGGAAGCCACCATCCTCTACCAGGTGGGTGCGCTGCAAGCCATGGCCGCGGCCGAAGGTGGCCGGGTGACGCATGTCAAGCCGCACGGCGCGTTGAACAACATCGCCTGCGCCGACGCCACCGTGGCCGCCACCGTGGCGCGCACCGTGCGGGCGCTGGACCGCGAGCTCATGCTGCTGGCGCCCGCGCTGTCGGCACTGGAGGCCGCAGGCGTTGCCGCAGGCCTGCGCGTGGGCCGCGAGGTGTTTGCCGACCGCACCTACCAGGCCGACGGCCAGCTCACGCCGCGCGCACAGCCCGGCGCGGTGCTGCACGGCGCCCAAGCCTGCGTGCAGCACGTGCTGCGCATGCTCGACGCCCAAGGCATCGTCACCGCCGACGGCCAGCATCTGCCCACCCGCATCGACAGCATCTGCGTGCACGGCGACGGGCCCGACGCCGTGGCCTGCGCTCAGCAGCTGCGGCTGGCGCTGGAAGCGGCGGGCTACCGGCTGGCTCCGCTGAACGCGCTGGCCTGAACACCACTGGCAGCCCGTGTGCCGCATGAGCGCCTCGGCAGGCTGGGTATCATCAGACCCAAGGCCACGCAATGCCGCGTGAGCCACTGATGGAAAGAGTGCTGTGTTCAAGAATGTGACGATCTACCGCATCGCGCCCGGCTGGGACGTGACGCTGGAAGCGATGGAAGCCGCGCTGGACGCGGCGCGTTTTGTGCCCTGCGGAGCTTCGCAAGACAAGTCGGTGGGCTGGGTGGAACCCCGCGGCGAGCCGCATGGCCCGCTGGTGGAGTCTGTGGCTGGGCAACGCATTTTGAAACTGATGATCGAGACCAAAAGCGTGCCGGGCTCGGTGGTGCGCGAAAAGGCGCAAGAAGAAGCCGACCACATAGAAGCCGCCACCGGCCGCAAACCCGGCAAAAAAGAGACCAAGGCGCTGCGCGAAGACGCGCTGCTGGCGCTGCTGCCCCAGGCCTTTCCACGCCGGGGCGCCACCTGGGTATGGATCGACCTGGCCAACGGCTGGCTGGTGACCGACGCCAGCAGTCAGGGCAAGCTCGACGAGCTGGTGACGGCCCTGGTCAACGCGTTCAGCGACCTGAGCGTGACGCTGCTGCAAACCCAGGTAACGCCGCAGACCGCCATGACGCAGTGGCTGTCGGCCACTTCGCCCGACGAATGGCCGGGCGGGTTCAGCGTGGAACGCGAGTGCGAACTGAAATCGGGCGACGAGGAAAAGAGCGTGGTGAAGTTCACACGCCACAACCTGGCCACCGACGAGGTGCGCCAGCACATCACCGAGGGCAAACTGCCCACGCGCCTGGCCATGAGCTGGGAAGGCCGCATTGGCTTCGTGCTGACCGAATCGCTGCAGCTGAAAAAACTGGCGTTTCTGGAAGGTGTGTTTGACGACCGGGCCAGCAGCGACGACAGCGGTTTTGACACCGACGTGGCGCTGACCACAGGCGAACTCACCCAGCTGATCCCCGCGCTGATTGACGCGCTGGGCGGTGAAATGGCCTTTGGCGCGGCGCCCGCCGATGCGCCAACAGCGACCAGCAGCGGTCACGCCGCCGTGACAGCCGTCGGCGACGACGGCGACCCACCGTTCTGACCTGACACCAACCAACTCCCCCTGACACCGCACCCAAGCCATGCACAGCGTGATTGCCATTTGCCTGGGCGCCTGCGTGGGCGCACTCGCCCGCTGGCGCCTGAGCCTGTGGCTCAACCAGGGCTCCGCCCTGCTGCCCTGGGGTACGCTGGCGGCCAACTGGGTGGGCGCCTACCTGGTGGGCTTTGCGGTGGTGGTGTTTCAAAGCCAGACCCAGCTGGACCCGGCCTGGCGCCTCGCCATCGTCACCGGCCTGTTGGGCGCGCTCACCACGTTTTCCACTTTTTCGGTGGAGGTGGTCAGCATGCTGCAGCACGGCCGCTGGCTGCTCGCAGTCAGCACCACCAGCCTGCACCTGCTGGGCTCGCTGCTGCTCACCTGGGCCGGTATGCGCACCGCCAGCCTGTGGTTCAGCGCGACCTGATGCGGCGCAACCGAATCACTTCAGCACGGCGCCGGTGGCGTCCTGCACCTGCACGTGAATGGCAATGCCCTGGCGCACGCTCATGGACACGGTGCAAAACGCTTCAAACTGGGCCAGCACGCGCTCCAGATGCTCCAGCTCGGCCGCAGGCCGGCCCAGCTCCAGCCTGACGTGGATGCCCACGATGCGCAGGCGCTTGTCGGCGTCGCGGCCCATTTCGGGCGTGGCCGTGGCCTTGAGCTCGCCCGGGTCTTGTTTGAACTTCTGCAGCGCAAACACCAGGCTGGCACTCAGGCAGTTGGCCACGGCCGCCAGCAGCATGTGGCTGGGCGCCGGCCCGCTGCCCTGCCCCAGCGGCTCGGGCTCGTCGGCCAGCATCGTGGCGATGTTGGGGCCGAAATCCACCAGAAACTGGTAACCCGATTGCCGGGTGATGGTGACGATGGCTTGCTCGCTCATGGAAACTCCTGTGGGTGAAAAGACAGGTCATTGACCCGCCTCAATAGGGTAAAACAGACCAGGGACACCATGGAACATTGATCAATATCAAGGTTCTTCGACGGCATCTGAACCTATAGTAACAAACCCCCAGGGGTATGCTCACAGATATCAGAGACCCCAAGCCCAAACGCTGGGCAACCGGCTCACAGGTTCCACCTAACAGGAGACAAACATGCCCCCAGAATCCCCCAAGGCCACGATGCCACTGCTGCCCGAGCCAGCCAGGCGGCGCTTTCTCTCGGGTCTCGCTGCGCTGCCACTGGCCGCCGCGGTGGCACAGACCAGCACGGCAGCCCAGGCCAACACGGTGAAAACCAGCGCCCGCATCGTGATTGCCGGCGGCGGTGCGGCGGGCCTCACAGCGGCGTCTCGCCTGGCGGCTGCGTTGCAGGGCGCCAGCATCACCGTGGTGGATTCGCGCAAGGAACATTATTACCAACCGGGTTTCACCCTGGTGGCCGCCGGCATCAAGCCGCAAGACTATGTGACCTCGCCAACCAGCAGCTACATCCCCAAAGGCGTGGAATGGGTGAACGAGCGCGTGGCCGAAATCGACCCTGAGGGCAACAAAGTGGTCACCGAGAGCGGCAAGGCGGTGCCCTACGACTTCCTGATCGTGGCCACTGGGCTGGAGCTGCACTACGCAGGCATCGCAGGCATGGACACGGCGCGCATTGGGCAAAACGGTCTGGGCAGCATCTACCACAGCCCGCAAGCTGCTTCGGCCACCTGGCAGGCCCTGAGCCAGTTTGCCGACACCGGTGGCGTGGGCCTGTTTGGCCGCCCGGCGGGTGAAATGAAATGCGCCGGCGCACCGCTGAAGTACACCTTTATTTCAGACGACCACCTGCGCCGCCGGGGCAACCGCGGCAAGGCCGAGCTGATCTACATGGCCCAGAGCAAGTCGCTGTTTGGCGTGCCCATCGTGGCTGAAAAGGTGCGCATGCTGTTTCAGGACCGTGGGGTCAAGGTCAACCACGAACATGTGCTCCAGTCCATCGACCTGGACAAGCGCCTGGCCACCTACAAAACCCCCACCGGAACGGCCGAGCAGGCTTACGACTTCATCAATGTGGTACCGCCCATGCGGGCCCCTGAAGCGGTGCGCAACAGCCCGCTGCCGTGGACCGAAGGCCCTTTTGCCGCCGACGGATGGATGGAAGTGGACCGCGACACCCTGCGCCACAAGCGCTACCCGAATGTGTTCGGCGTGGGCGACATTGCGGGCGTGCCCAAAGGCAAAACAGCGGCCAGCGTGAAATGGCAGGTGCCCGTGGCCATTGACCACCTGATCGGTGACATCACCGGCAAGGCCTCCACCGAGGTCTACAACGGCTACACCTCGTGCCCACTGATCACGCGCCTGGGCCAGGCCATGCTGATCGAGTTTGACTACAAGGACAACCTCATCATGTCGTTCCCCGGCGTCATTGCGCCGCTGGAAGAACTGTGGATCAGCTGGGTCATGAAGACCATGGCGCTCAAACCCACCTACATCAGCATGCTGCGCGGCCGCGCCTGACCCCCAAGGAGACCCCCATGAAAGAACTTGACCCGCTGGTTTTCCTGTCCGTTTTTCAAGAAATGCTCGGCTTCTGGCTGTGGATCATGCTGGCCGCTGCGGTGGTGGGCGTGGTGGCGTTTGTCGCCTTGCTGGTGCGCGAGCGCGGCCTGGTATCGCGCCGCCTGGTGCTGTCCGAGGTGCTGGGCATCTTCGGCGGTGCCGTGGCGCTGGTGATCATGGCCAAAGTGTCTTCGTCGGGCTTCACCGACGCGGGCGGCCCGGCCGACTGGTTCCTGATTGCGCTGGTGTATGGCGTGGGCCTGGTGGCCACGGTGGTGCTGGCCTACACGGTGCTGGGCTGGATGTCACCGAGGCGCCCGGCTCACTGAGCTTGAAATCCGCATCAAGAAACCACAAGCGGCTTGGTGTGCCCCTTGCGGCTTTTTTGCGCCCGGGTGGTCAGCCGCCGCCGCGCTGCATGTACAGGTCAAACCGCTTCATGAAGACATAGCGCTGGGCACTGTCCAACCCGCTGAACGCGAAACCCACACGCAACACGGGCATGCGCATGAGCGCGATCACACGGGGCGGCATGGGCTGCCAGCGCAGCTGCAAGGCGCCGGGTGCAATGCTCACTCGGGCCGACTGCCCATCCTGCTGCCAGGCGCAGCTGCCAATGGCAGCGGGCAGCCAGCCCAGCCACTCGGCTTCGGTGCAACCCATGTCGCGCTCAAACGTTTCGGCGTAGTGGGATTGCATGTCACTGGCTCCGAAACCGTGTCGTCGCGACGACACGCATGCATGGGGCACCGTCAAGGACACCGCCGGGCTGGCTTTGCCAGACGGCTGGTGTCGCCCCCTTGAGGGGGTCGCGCGCAGCGCGGCGGGGGTGATTCATCCCCCGGCAATGGGTGGCCAGATGGCCAACACATCGCCGTCCACCAGCGTCGCCGTCATGCGCTTTTCGGGCTCAATGTACTTGCCGTTCACCAGCACCAGGTGCACCAGCTTGGGTGGCAAGCCAAAAGGCTCGATGATTTTGCTGATGGGCGATGCCGGGTCAATGTCCAGCAACACCTGGTTGCTGCGCCGGGCCTCGGCGGGCAAATAGTCGGTGAGCGTTGCAAACAGTTTGAACGTGATTTTCATGGAAGCCATTTTCTTCGGTCAACCCAATGCCGGGGCAACACCCACCGCAAGACCGCACACCGTGCCATGGCACAGCGGCGCGCGGGGAACGGTCAGCGCCGGCGTTCGTCGGCGGCACCGCTCCAGTGCCCCTGACCCTGCGCACTGGCCAGGTAGGCGTCCATCAGCCGGGTCGGGTCGTGCATGAGTTTGTCTTTCCACTCGCCCAGGCGCACCTGGCCTTCCACCAGCCCGCGCATCACGCCCACGTGGTCGGTCCAGCCCACCGAATTGCAGCCCACCATCACGTCGTCCTTGAACTGCAGGCTCAGGTGGCGGCCCGACGTGGGGTCGGTCAGCTCGGCATGTTCGCCACCGGGCACACCCTCCCAGTTGCCGAAGCTGGTGGAAATCATGCCCAGCGTGTCCAGCACGTTGATCTGCGTCACGCCTTTGAGCTCGGCTTTTTGCCCCACCATGTTGAGCGCGGCCACGCGGGCCTGTTCGGCGGCGTTGGGCTGGATGGCACTGACGATGGTTTTGCCGCTCACCTTGTCGAAGGCCTCGGCGCAGTCGCCCGCCGCGTAAATGCCGGGCACATTGGTTTGCAGGGTTTCGTCGGTCAGCACACCCACCAGGCAGCGCACACCGCTGTTTTCCAGGAAACCGATATTGGGCTTGACGCCGGTGGCACTGATGACCAGATCGGCCTCCAGCTGCTCACCGGTTGACAGGCGCACGCGCATCGTGCCGCTGGCTTTTCCGGTCGAACCTATGCCGACCATTTCAGCGATCTTGCCCAGCAGACCGGGCTCGGCACCGCTGTCGCGCTCAATGGATTCGACCCGCGCACCGGTGTACACCTTCACCCCTTTTTTCCCACACCAGTCCTTGATCATGCCGCCCGCCGTGGGGCCCATCATGCGCGGCACCATGCGGTCGCCCATTTCCACCACCGACAGGTCCACCCCGCGCTGCTGCAGGGCTTCCATGATGATGCAGCCGATGAAGCCTGCGCCCATCTGCAGCACCTTGGCACCGGGCTGTGCCAGGCGGGCAATGGCGCGGGCATCGGCCAGCGTCCAGCAGCTGTGCACGCCGGGACCATCGATGCCGGGAATGGGGGGCGTGGCGGGCGATGAACCGGTGGCGATCAACAGCTTGTCAAAGCCCAGGATGTTGCCGTCGCTCAGCTCCAGCGTGCGCTGGTCAGCGTTCAGCACTTTGGCACGCACACCGCGCAACACAGTGATGTTCAGCGCCGCGAAATGGCCTGGGGTGTGGCGCAGGTGCGTGCCGGGCTCACCCACCTTGCCGATGAGCAAATAGGGAATGGCCATGCGCGAATACGGCGCTTCGTTTTCATCACCGATAACGGTGATCGTGTCGTGGGGCGTGTGCTTGCGAATGGTTTCGGCTGCAATGACACCGGCCGGGCCGGCGCCGAGGATGACGTGGTGCATCTGGTTCTCCTGCGAAACAAAAAGGGGCAGCTGTTTTGGCTGCCCCCGCTGTGTTGACGGACCGCGGCGGCGACCCGGAAACCGATCTTAGAGGCTCAAACGAGCCTTGGTCTCGGCGGTCGGACGGCCTTCGGTGTCCCAGCCGCGCGCGGCGTAGTACTTGGGCAGCATCTCGGGCAGCTTGCTGACCATGCCTTTGGAGGCACCGGTCTTGGCCGCTTCGGTCAGCAGGCGCTTGGGCAGGTTGTCGTCCTTGGCGGTGAAGCCGGCGGCGTTGTTGAATTCGCGCTCCATGTTCCAGATGCGCTCACCGATCTTCTCCAGCTCTTCGGTGGTGAACTCTTCGTTACACGCGGCCTGCAGCTGCGGTGCCAGATCGGCCACGCCCCAGGCAAAGGTGGTGAACACGCACAGGCCCGACGAGTCGAACGCGGCGGTGGCGTCCTGGAACGCTTTCACCAGCTCGGGTTTGCCTTCGCTCTCGACCGGATCGGTCTTGACCGGGATACCCAGCACTTCCGACGCGATGGTGTAGCCACGCAGGTGGCAGGCGCCGCGGTTGCTGGTGGCGTAGGCCAGGCCAATGCCCTGGATGGCGCGACCGTCGTAGGCCGGGAATTCCTGGCCCTTCACGCTCATGGACAGATCGGGGTGGCCGTACTTTTCGGTCAGGCGCTTGGAACCCATGCCGATTTCCTTGCCGAAGCCTTCGCCCTTGGCGGTGATCTCGGCGAAGTGGGCCAGCGCTTGCGCCGATCCGAACTTGGCGTCGATGCCCAGTTGCTCTGCCGTCAGCACACCCATTTCATACAGTTCCATGACCGCGCCCACGGTGGCGCCGAAGCTGATCGGGTCAAAACCTTCTTCGTTGCACAGCATGTTGGCGTATTGCAGCGCTTCCAGATCGTTCACACCGTTGGCCGCGCCCAGCGCCCAGGCCGCTTCGTATTCCAGGCCACCGTTGGCGCCCCAGTACTGCGGCTTGTTGGCCACGGTGAAGTGGCCCTCGTCCATCTTGCTGATGCGCCCACAGGCGATGGTGCAGCCGAAACAGGCCTGGTTGGTCACCAGGTGCTTCTTGCCGTCGCTCTCGCGCGGTGTGGCCATGGCTTCGGCGGAGATGTCTTTGGCGCCTTCGAACTGCACATCGCGGTGGTTGCGCGTGGGCAGCGCGCCCATTTCGTTGATCACGTTCATCAGCACCTGGGTGCCGTAGGCCGGCAGGCCCTGGCCGGTGACCGCGTTGTCGGCCAGGATCTTCTTCTTTTCGAAGGTGGTCTTCATGAAAGCCTTCGGGTCGCGGATGTTGCCCACGCCCTTGGTGCCGCGCACGGCAATCGCCTTCAGGTTCTTGCTGCCCATCACAGCGCCCACACCCGAGCGGCCGGCGGCGCGGTGCAGATCGTTCACCACGGCCGCGTACAACACGCCGTTTTCACCGGCCTTGCCGATGCTGGAGACGCGCACCAGCGGGTCTTGCAGACTGGACTTGAGGATTTCCTCGGTCTTCCAGACGCTCTGGCCCCAGAGGTGGCTGGCGTCGCGCAGCTCGACGTCGTCGTCGTTGATGTACAGGTACACCGGCTTTTCCGAGCGGCCTTCGAAGATGACCATGTCCCAGCCGGCCATCTTGAACTCGGCGCCCCAGTAGCCACCCGAGTTGGAGCAGGCAATGGCGCCGGTCAGCGGACCCTTGGTGATGACGGTGTAACGGCCCCCGGTGGAGGCCATGGTGCCGGTCAACGGGCCGGTGGCCCAGATGATCTTGTTGTCGGGCGACAGCGGGTCCACTTTGGGATCGACCTCGCTGATGAGGTATTTGCTGCCCAGCCCGCGCGAACCGATGTAGGCACGCGCCCACGCCATGTTCAGCGGTTCGGATTTCACGGTGCCTTCGGTCAGGTTGACACGAAGGATTTTTCCAGCCCATGACATAGTGAGTCTCCTGTGAGTGTGTGGGTCGAGCGGCAGGCTCAGGCTGCCGAGGGCTGGTTGCCCAGCTTGTCGGCCCACTGTTTCATTTTGTCGATGCCGGTCCAGTTGGCATCGATGAAGGTGATGGCGCTGGTGGGGCAGGCCTCGACGCAGGCCGGGTCGCCACCGCACAGGTCGCATTTCTGTACCTTGCCGGTTTCCTGCACGTAGTTGATGGTGCCGAACGGGCAGGCGATGGTGCAGACCTTGCAGCCCACGCAGGTGGTTTCGTTCACCACCTTGGCGCCAGTCACCTTGTCCACCGTGATGGCTTCGACCGGGCACGCGTGCAGGCACCAGGCTTCGTCGCACTGGGTACAGGTGTAGGGCACCTTCTTGCCAGTATGGTGAAAGTCAAACACCTTGATGCGGGATTTCGACGTGGCGTAGGTGCCGTAGTTCTCGAAAGAACAGGCCATTTCGCACTGCAAGCATCCGGTGCATTTGTCCGGGTTGATGTGCAGGACTTTCTGCATGTGAGGTCTCCTGGTGGGTAGCGGCGCTGCTGGTGCA
>NZ_JAUSOO010000060.1 GCF_030656115.1 Hydrogenophaga sp. | reverse complement strand
GAGCAAGGTTTGCTCAGCGTGAAAGAACTGTGGTGCAAGGCACAGGGCTATACGGCAAAGAAGAAAAGAGGGAAGGCTTCGTCGAGCGAGCCGACTTGTTGAACCGCCCACTGCGGACCCGCACGGTGGGTGGTGTGGGGGCCGGGAGTTAGAGACTCCCGGCTACCCGATTGGGCGTCATTCGGTGTCGCTACCCTGGTGGTGTGCCACGAAATAGTGCCCGCTACGATGAACAGGGTCTTGTTGCAGATACCGATAAATGATCCGGGAGCATCGCATCTCCAAGCTGCCGTTTGCGTCTTCAATGTTGACTCGCTTCAGTGGGTCGATTCGACCACCAATGAATACGTGAGTCAGGTAGTTCAAGGATGACCAATCGGCGTCAATGAACACGATTTCAAGGATTTCCCCCCGTGGTGAGCAGGCTGATAGGAGGACATGGATGTTCATGTTGATGTAGCCGGAGCGGGATACATCGGTTGGAAAGTAACGTTCGCAGGCTGTGGTTGCGTAGAACTCGAGGGTTTCGGAGTCCTCCCAGCAATTGCTGTCCGCGAGTTCTCTGAGATCCGCATTGGAGTCAACAGCCGTCCAGGTCATGATTCTGACGCCCAACGTAATGTATACCGCAATACCTGCGGAATAAACTGGACGGTGCGGAATATTCTGGTCACGTCTTCCCCCTAAAAACGCAAATAAATCAAGCACTTGGCTCTTGCTTCTTGCGTTCCACACAAGGATAAAAAAGCAAGCAAACCCGGTGCACTTCTTGTCGTTCTTCTGTCCGTCAGCCCAAGCCGCTGCGGTAATCCATTCGGGTTCATCACTATAGTCGCGCGCTGCCCCACAATCGCTGACTCCATTGGCGCACCATGCAAATAAATCAGGGCCCGTCCACGCCGATGCTTTACCGACACAATGCCCCATGCTCACCCTGCTGATCACCCGTGCCACGCTGCCCGACGGGCGAACCAACATGTCTGTTGCGGTGCAAGACGGCCGCATTGTCGAGGTGGCCGCCGGGCTTCTGGCGCCTGCGCGCGAAACCGTGGATGCCGCCGGGCAGTTGCTGAGTCCGCCGTTTTGCGATCCGCACTTTCACATGGACGCGACGCTCAGCTATGGCCTGCCACGGGTGAACCAGAGCGGCACCTTGCTGGAAGGCATTGCGCTGTGGGGTGAACTCAAGCCGCTGTTGACCGAAGACGCGCTGGTGGAGCGGGCGCTGACTTACTGCGATTGGGCTGTGGCCAAAGGCCTGTTGGCGATTCGCAGCCATGTGGACACGAGCGACGCCAGCCTGTTGCCGGTGCGCGCTATGTTGGAGGTGAAAAAGCGCGTGGCGCCTTACCTGGACTTGCAATTGGTGGCCTTTCCGCAAGACGGCGTGTTGCGCGCCCCGGGTGGCCTGGACAACCTGAAGCGCGCACTGGACCTGGGCGTGGACGTGGTGGGCGGCATTCCGCATTTCGAGCGCACCATGGCGGAGGGCGCGGCCAGTGTGAGGCTGTTGTGCGAACTGGCGGCACAGCGCGGCCTGCCGGTGGACATGCATTGCGACGAGTCGGACGATCCGCTGTCGCGCCACATCGAAACGCTGGCGTATGAAACCCAGCGCCTGGGTCTGCAGGGCCGCGTCAACGGCTCGCACCTCACATCCATGCACAGCATGGACAACTACTACGTCAGCAAGCTGATACCGCTGATCGCCGAGGCCGGCGTGAGCGCGGTGGCCAACCCGCTGATCAACATCACCCTGCAGGGCCGGCACGACACCTACCCCAAGCGGCGCGGCATGACGCGCGTGCCCGAGCTGATGGCCGCTGGTGTGACGGTGGCGTTTGGCCACGACTGCGTGATGGACCCGTGGTACAGCCTGGGCAGCGGCGACATGCTGGAGGTGGCGCACATGGGCCTGCATGTGGCGCAGATGACCAGCCAGGCCGGCATGCGGCAGTGCTTCGACGCGGTCACCGTCAACGCGGCGAAGGTGATGGACCTCAGAGGCTACGGCCTGGCCGTGGGTTGTGATGCCAGCTTTGTGTTGCTGCAGGCGCGCGACCCGGTGGACGCGATCCGCCTGCGCGCCACGCGGCTGAAGGTGTGGCGCCAAGGGGTGCTGTTGTCAGAGACGGCACCCGCCACGGCGCGCCTGTCGCTGCCCGGGCGCCCGGCGGCTGTGCCGTGAACCTGGGCAGGTGCCCCGGTTACGGAGCGACCGCCCGCAACACCTCTTCGGCCGTGGCCGGTGCGTTCATGGCCTCGGGCTGCCCGCCCGCTTGCGCCACCGCGTCGCGCAGCGCTTCCAACACGCTGATGCCGAGCATGAACGGTGGTTCGCCCACGGCTTTGCTGCCGTGCACGTTGTCTTCCCGGTTGGCTTCGGGCCAGAGGTCTACTTTGAAATGGGCCGGAATGTCGCCGGTGGCGGGGATTTTGTAGGTGCTGGGGGCGTGGGTTTGCAGGTAACCCTTGTCGTTCCAGACCAACTGCTCGGTGGTGAGCCAGCCCATGCCCTGGATGAAGCCGCCCTCGATCTGGCCGATGTCAATGGCCGGGTTGATGCTGTGGCCCACGTCGTGCAGGATGTCCACCTTCAGCACGCGGCTTTCGCCGGTGAGGGTGTCGATGGCGACTTCGCTCACGGCGGCGCCGTAGGAGAAGTAATAGAAAGGCCGGCCGGTGAGGGTGGTTTTGTCGTAATGGATTTTGGGCGTGCGGTAGAAGCCGTCGCTCCAGAGTTGGATGCGGTTGGCGTAGGCGGCGCCCACCACGTCTTCAAACCGGCGGGTGGACTGCTCGGTGATGACCTGGCCGCCTTCGAAACGCACCGAGCCTGCGCCCACACCGTCGAGCCCGGCCACGAAGGCGGCGAGGTTGTTGCGCACGGTGCGTGCGGCGAACTGGGCGGCGCGGCCGTTCAGGTCGGTGCCGCTGCTGGCGGCGGTGGCGCTGGCGTTGGGCACTTTGCTGGTGTCGGCCGCCGTGCACAGCACGCGCTCGAACGGCACGCCCAGTTCGTCGGCCACGATCTGCGCCACCTTGGTGTTCAGCCCCTGGCCCATTTCGGTGCCGCCGTGGTTCACCTGGACGCTGCCGTCGGTGTACACATGCACCAGCGCGCCGGCCTGGTTGAACAGCGTGGCGGTGAAGCTGATGCCGAACTTGACCGGCGTGAGCGCGATGCCTTTTTTGATGACCGGGCTTTGGGCGTTCCAAGCCGCGATCTGCTCGCGCCGTTCGCGGTAGCGGCTGGTGAGCGCGAGTTGCGAAATCAGCGGCTGCAGGATGTTGTCTTCCACCTTCATTTGGTAGTGGGTGGTGTTGCGTTCCTCGATGCCGTACAGGTTGCGCAGCCGCACGTCCAGCGGGTCCAGGCCGAGCGTGCGGGCGATGTCGCTCAAGATGCGCTCGATCACGATCACGCCTTGCGGGCCGCCGAAGCCGCGAAACGCGGTGTGGCTCTGGGTGTTGGTTTTGCAGCGGTAGCTGGACACCGCCACGTCTTCTAAAAAGTACGCGTTGTCGGCGTGGAAGATGGCGCGGTCGGCCACCGGGCCCGACAGGTCGGCACTGAAGCCGCAGTTGGCCAGCATCTCCAGTTGCAGCCCGCAGAGCAGGCCGGTGTCGTCAAAACCGGCGCGGTAGTGGTAAGCGAAGGGGTGGCGTTTGCCGGTGATCATGAAATCGTCGTCGCGGTCCAGCCGCAGCTTCACCGGGCATTTCAGTTGGTTGGCTGCAATGGCGGCCCACACCGCGAGGTGCCCGGCCTGCGTTTCCTTGCCGCCAAAGCCGCCGCCCATGCGCCGGCATTCCACGGTGACGGCGTGGTTGTGCAGGCCCAATGCGTGCGACACCCAGTGCTGCACCTCGCCGGGGTGCTGGGTGCTGCTGTACACCCACCATTGGTTTTGCTCCAGCGGCAGCACGTAGGCGATCTGGCCTTCCAGGTAAAAGTGTTCCTGGCCACCCACTTCAAAGGTGCCTTCCAGTTGGTGCGGCGCGCGTTGCAGCGCGGCCTGTGCGTCGCCGCGCTTCACATGCACCGGCGGCAACACGTAGCTTTGTTGCGCGTGCGCTTCCAACACGCTGAGCACGGCGGGCAGGGTTTGCACGTTCCACTTCACCAGCCGCGCGGCGCGGCGGGCGGCCATCACCGTGTCGGCCACGATCAGCCCGCCCACCTGGCCGAGAAACTGCACCGTGCCTTGGGCAAACACCGGTTCGTCGTGGGCAAACGCGGCCAGGGTGGTGTCGCCGGGAATGTCTTGCGCGCTGATGAAGGCGCGCACGCCCGGCACGGCCAGGGCGGCGCTGGCGTCCAGCCCCAGCAGCGTGCCGTGGGCCACGGGCGAGCACACCGGCGCGGCGTGCAGCGTGCCGCGCACCTCGGGGATGTCGTCGATGTAGGTGGCGGCACCGGCCACCTGGGCGCGGGCGCTTTCATGGAAACGTGAGCCCCCACACGCCGCCGCTGACGCGGGTCGTTGCCCCCCGAGGGGGCTCTCCCCGCCTTGGGGCTGCCCGGCGGTGGGGTCGGTCTTGTTCACCACAAGTTTCAGGTCGGGTGCGTTCATGCCAGTGCCTCCAGCGTCTGGATGTTTTCAAGGTTGATGGCGGTCATGCCTTGGCTTTCCAGCCAGAAGCGCTGCAGCAGGTTGCCCAGCACGGTGTGGCGGTAGGTGGCGCTGGCGCGCATGTCGCTGATGGGCTGGAACTCGGCGCGCAGCGCGGCCATGGCGGTCATCACGGTGTCGGCGTTCCAGGGCTGGCCGCGCAAGGCGGCTTCGGTTTGGCGGGCGCGGGCGGGCGTGGCGGCCACGCCACCGGCGCCGATGGAGATGTGTTGCACGGCGCCGTCTTGCAGCGTCATCTGGATGGCCAGGCAGACGGCGGAGATGTCGTCGTCGAAGCGCTTGCTGATTTTGTAGACGCGCATGAAGGCGGGGCTCCCCGGCCTGGGTACCTTGATCCAGCACAGCAGCTCGTCGGCCTGCATCACGTTGGTGCGGTAGCCGGTGTACAGGTCTTCCAGCGGCAGTTCGCGTGGGGCTATTTCGCCGCCTTCGGGCGTGGCTTGCCAGCGCATCAGCTCCACGCGGGCGCCCAGTGCAATCAGCAGCGGCATGCTGTCGCCAATGGGCGAGCCGTTGGCCACGTTGCCGCCGAGCGTGCCGGCGTTGCGCACCGGCAGGCCGGCAAAGCGCTGGCTGAAGGTTTTGAGCTGCGGGCGCTCGTGCACCAGGGCGGCAAAGGCGTCGGTCAGCGACACCGCGGCACCGATGGCGATGTGGTCCGGGTGGGTGTGTATCTGCCGCAGTTCGTGGGTGGCGGTCACGTCCAGCACACGCTCAAAGCGCTTGTGCAGCTTGGTGACCCACAGGCCCACGTCGGTGCAGCCGGCCACCACCTGGGCTTGGGGAAACCGCGCCCGTTGCTGCAACAGGCTGGCCAGCGTGGTGGGGCGCAGGTAGGCCGCGTCTTCGCTGGGCTGGGGCTTGAGCGCTTGCAGCGCGGCCAGGGTGGTGGGCCCGTCCACCGCGCAGCCGGCGGGCAGGGGCAGGCTGTGCATGGTTTCGGCGGCGTCCAGAATGGGCCGGTAACCGGTGCAGCGGCACAGGTTGCCCGACAGATCGACCTGGGCCTGTTCGCGGCCAATGGGCTGGCCCGCGCTGTTCTGGTACATGCCAAAGAGGCTCATCACAAAGCCCGGCGTGCAAAAACCGCACTGGCTGCCGTGGCACTGCACCAGGGCTTCTTGCACCGGGTGCAGTGCTCCGTTGGGGGCGGCCAGGTCGTCGGCGGTGAACACCGCCATGCCGGCCACCGAATGGGCCAGCCGAATGCAGCTGTTCACGGCTTTGTACTGGAGCTGGCCGCCCACCGCCTCACCCAGCACCACGGTGCAGGCACCGCAGTCGCCTTCGCCACAGCCCTCCTTGGTGGCGCTGAGGTGCAGGTCCTCGCGCAGCACCTCCAGCAGGGTGCGGTCGGGTGGTACATTGCGCAGCGTCACGGGCTGGCCGCGCCGAATGAACGTCAGGGGAGCAACAGTTTCAGTGGTCATGCGCGCCAGCATAGCGCCACGCCCATGGCACAACATATGCTCAGGCGTATGGCCCAGATGCCCAAAACACCATTCACCGGTCTATGACAAGGGTATGAAATACGTGTCCATGTTCGACAAGATTGATCTGCACCTGATCCGCGTGCTGCACACCGTGCTCACCGAGCGCAGTGTGTCGCGCGCGGCGCTGCGCCTGGGCATGTACCAGCCGGCGGTGAGTGCGGCGCTCAAGCGGCTGCGCGAACTCGCCGGTGACCCGCTTTTGGTGCGTTCGGGCGCCGGCATGGT